>CACWMK010000053.1 GCA_902761905.1 uncultured Prevotellaceae bacterium | reverse complement strand
ACTGAAAATCAGGCACTTGACCAAATTTTATTAGTTATATTTTGTTAATATAACTCATTGATTTTCAGACGATTAAATGTATAATTAACTAAGTATTGTAAGAAAAGGAAAAAGTATAAAATGCAACCTATAGAAAAGCTGTCACCAGAAATTCAAGAGATTTTAAGCATGCCTATGGTTGGGCAGCTTGATGCTGATGATATCAACGGCGATAAGGCACGTATGGATTATCTTAAGGAGAAATACGGATTATGAAAGTTTTTATCAAAAGCACTTCCCACAAGAGGCCATGCAATTGTTAGAACCTGAAGAGTTCTTTAACTGCTATTGGCCACAATAATCCATCGTTAATCAAAAGATAGGTTAGATACCACGATTCCTTGCAATCTCGATTATATCGACCCCAAAGCCGACAATGCTGTACGCCATGTTGGGATAGTTCCGCTTTACGCCATATCCAAAATGTGATTAAAGCCTTATAATAAAGGGCCCACCAAAGTATTGCACGTTGCTCTACTTCGAACTGGCTTCCATTTGCTTGGCCATCTCGAAGTTGCGCTTCATATAATTCGCAGCGTCGATGGAGTTCATTGGCGACTTCAAGGATTCTGCGATTTTCCTCAGTTTCCTCTCCGTTGCCTCCTTATGGAATTGATTTAGAAATGTCATACGCCATCTTTTTTCTGCAAAAGTAATCATAAAATTGCTACACTCCAAATAATCAGCAAAGATTTTGCTTTTATTAAGTGTGAATGGTAATCCTTCAATTATTCCTCTAACAAGTCACAGAACATAAGTCGAGTTCTGAGTTTTCTAGGATTTTTCAATCGCTCAGTTTTCTCGTCTTCATCCTTAGGAGGTTTTGTGTAGAAATCTTCATCTATTTCACGAGGGAAAAGCGACTTAAATCCTTTTCGCTCATAAAACCTAAGTATTTTCGGTTCGTTTTTTGCATCAACTATTGCAAATCTACATCCCGTCTTGTTTGATTCATCGAGAAACCACATTCTGATAAAGTCAAGAATCTCAGAACCAACACCTTTGCCAGCAAATTGCGAAGAAACAGCAAGTCTGCCAATTAGTACTCCAGGATATCTAGTTAATATCTTCTCACGGTTAGTGATGCCCCACATAGCATTACGACGAGTGCTTGGCAAGTCATATATACGGATGCTATCGTTAGAAACAGTAAAGCATGCAACGATGGTTTTCTCATCATCCTTCAAACGGAAACAATATGATTTACCCATCCTGTATCGAGTGTAGTCGAGCGCATCTTTATGAAAAAACTCATCCATATCGTCATCGCCACACACAAAAGGATGGCACTCTTCTAGAATGCCATCTGAAAGTATATCGAGTATACAGTTATCTTCTAAAAACGCCATTTCTTAATTAGTAACTTATCTTAGATCGTTTCAGAATTCGACGCATGGCTTGAAAGCGAGGATCCTTAGTGTAATCTCGCATTGGACGAAGATCGAACTTGCGCTCGGTCTCGTCTGCCATCTCGCGGAAACGACGTGCTTCGTCACCATATAGTGTTGGTATTGCTTTAATTGCTGTTGCCATTTTGTCTTCTCCTATTTCTATTTCCGCCGCAAAGTTAATCAATAAATGAACATTTACCAAATTTTAAACGAATTTTTTTGTTCTTTATCCGTTTTATTCCAATTATTTGGTGGTTTCATCTGCAATCACTATCTTTGTAGCGTCAATCATATATAATAACTAGGAGAAAGATGAAGAAGTTAAGAGATATCTTGGGTTATGTGTTAGGCGGATTGCTGTTTGTGCTGCTTATACCTGCTGTTATGTGGTTTGCATCGGGCAGACCTGCGATAGCGCATGTTAGCGTTTTGAGGACGTCTGTAGCCGTTCTGATGATGCTTGGCGGACTGGCTATGAGCGTTTGGACTATCGTATATATGCGCCAACGTGGCAAGGGCAATCCTATGGATGCTTTCGGCCACGAAGTTGCCCCACGCACCCAACATCTGATGACTGATGGCCCTTATCGCATCAACCGCAATCCAATGCTTAATGGCACGCTGCTCTATCTTGCAGGCTTTGTCGTTCTGCTATGCACTTGGCAGTCAGCACTCGTTTGGCTAATCTTCATAGCTATTATGATGGTACAGGTTATCAGCGAAGAACGTCGCCTTCATCGCGACTTCGGCCAGGAATACGACACCTACCGCCGCCACACCCGCAGGTTTTAAGATATAAAGTTAAGCGGTGTAAACAACTATTTAATGAAGTTAACGGCAGTGACTAACTACAAAAAATAGTTGTATCTTTATAAATAAATAGTTACCTTTGCCGCCAGATACTGAATGTAGTGAATAATTCAACAATTAAAAAGGTAACCCAAAATGAAGAAACTTACGAATAAGGAACGTGAAGTGATGGAGCTGTTCTGGCAGCATGGTCCGTTGTTTGTACGCATCGTGCGCCGACTGGAACTGCAAGGTTTCTTGGGACATAAGCAATATGGATCTACTTATCAGTATCAAGCACTGATTACTGAGCAAGATTATGCCCAAAGCAACATTTTCCGTCTGGTAGAAAGTTATGTAAAAGACTCGTACAAAGGGCTTGTTTCTGCTTTTCTGAAAGAAGAAAAGCTTTCTACCGATGATCTACGCGAACTCCTAAGCCAAGTAGAAGAACTAAAATCACAAGAAAGATGACCGCATTCCTAATTTACGAGCTGAAAGTTGCCCTACTGATAACTGCATTTTATGCATGCTGGCGATTATTTTTGGCAAGCCAGACTTGCCATAAACAAAATCGCATGATACTAATATTATCAGTGATAGCCTCGTTTATACTCCCACTCTGTAGGATAACCATCCATAAAACCGTCGACATTACAGGTGATATGGATGCTGCTCAGATTGTATCAAACAATACGGGGAATGATTATCACGCCTGGACGCTTGTGCTGGTTGCTATTTTTATAATAGGTGTGGTATTAATGATAGCAAGATTGTCGTTATCACTACACCAACTTAACAAACTGAAACAGCCTAGCGAGATTCATCCAATGTCAGAAGGCCATAAACTCGCTGTTTGCGAGACGGCAAGTCAGCCTTTCAGCTGGTGGAATACGGTATTTCTTAATCGAAATGATTTTGAGGAAGGCACATCAGCCCTTCTCACACACGAATTGGGTCACATCCGGTTGCATCACTCTATGGATGTGGTATTGATAGAACTCTTTACTGCCCTGCAATGGTTTAACCCCGCCATGTGGATGTTGCGACGCGACTTGCGCACCATTCATGAGTACGAGGCCGATCAGCAGGTACTCTCTCACGGATTCAACGACATTCAGTATCTAAACTTGTTAGTCCGTATGGCCGCCAACCAGGGTGGGTACTCTCTGGTTAATGGTATCAGTAATAAGAGTACCCTTAAAAAGCGAATAACAATGATAACAAAAACAAAATCAAGCCGCCTGCAATGGTGGCGATTAGCCTACATTCTGCCAATCGTGGCTATATCTCTATATACCTCGTGTGCAACAAAGGTTGATTATCGCAATCTCGATAAGTATGCCATCACCTTCGAAGTGAAGGATGGCAGAGAATGCTTTGGCGTAAAAGCTCCTGTTGGAGCCTTCTACACTTGGTTAGAAAGTGGTCATCTAGCAGAACATGGCGACGTGAAGGAAGAAAGAGGATGGAATACAAGAAGCTATTTCGATGTGGAAAATCATGTTGTAAAACTTGATGGCAAAGAGATTACAAAGGATAATATCCCCTACATACCAGTAGAAAGCATCAAAGAAGTAAAGTTGTTGCAGGGCGATAAGCCCAGAGTTATCGAACTCTACACCACATACGTCTCTGGATTCAATCGAACAGAGAAATACGAATGGCCAGAAAAGTATAAAAACACCGACAAGCGCTGGATGTTCTTCAAAGTAGTGAACATCGCAACAGGCCAACCACTTAGTGGCGCAGAGGTATCTGTGGAAGAAACTGGCCACAAAGCCTTTACCAATAGCGAGGGGTGGTGCGAAATGAAGATTGCACTCGGTACCACCGTTAAGGCCACCTATCCTGGTCTTACGAGTAAAACATATAAGGTAGAAGCATTATTTGGTCAAGATCTGCAAGGTTATACATTTTGTATGAACAGACCTGGCGAATATATCTATAACTCTATTGATGTGAAGGAACAACCAAAGTTCGAGGGCGATGCCGACAAATGGTTTGCCGAACACGTTCAGTTGTCATCGGCCGACAAAAAAGAGAAGTTGTATCCTGTCACCGTTTGTGCAGTTATCAACGAGGATGGCTCCAAGCCGTTAAGTGCTGTACCTTTATCAGAGTAAAATTCGATAAAATCTCTGAGTTCTATACCGATTCCATTGTTGGTGAGTCAGCTCTTGAAAATACATATACTTCACAAGAAGAGAAAGTGCTTATCGGCGCGTACGTTCGAGACGCAAAATCGAAGACGTATCTTAACGATGCTGATGTAACAATCACCAATATCGATGGCATGAAGTTGGGTAAGCCAACTATTCAAGAGGTTTCCAAAAACTCAAAGATGTATCGTTATGTAGCATCTGTTCCTCGTGCGAGTCAATACATTATTAAAGTATCAAGGAAGGGCTATCAGCCTGAACAGAGAATAGTAACGCTCAGAAAAGAGGAAAAACAGAAGTTAGCAGACGAAATCTATCTTCAGGCCTCAAATGCGAACTAATTGCAAACTCCGGTAGCCTGATACTATCGGAGTTTTTGTATACCTTTGCCGCAGAAACAAAATCAAATTATAATGAAGAAAACTATTCTATCTATCTGTGAACTTATGCTGATAGTAGCCTTTATCAGCTGCCAAGCGACAAAGCCTGCTTTCGATGCTCAGAATGTATTGTCTGTAGCACAAGAACAATCTGTCTTAGACTCAACATCTAACATACATATCAGAGTTAATGTAGAACCCGCTATAGCCTCTACACCGCAAGATGTATTTCTGTATACACATTATGATTGTAACACCTATCTTCTGGATTCTATTCGTACTGCCGGTAGCACAACTTTGGAGCTAAAGGGATATATCCCCTTTCAAAACAAGGTAATGCTGACTTTCGAGAAAAGAGGTGCACGAGAGATAAGTTTGATACTTTCTCCTGGCGACAGTATATCTTTTGATGCTCCTGCAGAAAGCGAGATTGCCTTTAAAAACGAGGTTGATATTCCACAATTGAGTGCCCAGACAGAGTGGAATCGTTATTTGCATCAGAACCGTATTTTGCGTAGCAAGAGAGATTCGCTAATTTCGCTGATAGTTCATACTCCTAAGGCCGACACCTTGCGGTTACAAGCATTACAACTGCAGTTTGATACAGATAGTCTTGCTATTCATGATATGTATGCTGGCTTGGCAAACTCAGACAATCCGTTTCTTGTGGATCATTCACTTATCTTTCTGAATATCGATTATCATGAGGACTATCTATATAAGGACACCTTGCTCAAGAAGTTTCCTGATTATCGCCCCTTCAGACTGCATTATGGTTTAGAAGCATCAGCCATGGAAACGCCTGAGTCCAAGCGCATCTATGCAAAAATGCAGAAGATAAAGAAAGACCGTGCTTCTGTAATCCGATTCTCAAACGATACAAAGAAACAGAATATCAAAACTGGCAAGAAACTGGATATAAATCTTCATAGGATGAATGGAGAGACACAGAGTCTGGGTAAGTTTAGGGGGAAATATGTGCTCGTAGACTTTTGGGCCAGTTGGTGCAAACCGTGTATAGATAATATGCGACCATTGATTGCCCTCCAAAAGAAATATGCAAACGACTTCGAGATTTGTGCTATTACACTCGACAAACTGCCAGGTGCGTGGAAACGTAGAATAGAATCTATAGGTATGCAGAATTTCAATCATTTTATCGGAGTGGATTTTAACACGGGCAAAATATATCCTGATATCGAGACATTAGGTTTCAAGTCCATCCCCCAGAACTACCTCCTTGACCGCGAAGGCAAAGTTATAGCCATCAATATCTATGGCGAGGAACTCGTCAAGAAACTCGAAGAACTGATTAAATAGAAGTGTATGAAAAAGTTTGTATTAGTGACATTGATGGCATTTGAGGCCATAGGCGTTTCAGGTTTGCGGTAACGGTGAAGATTGATTCGGCCATTGCCAGCGAACCACAAAAGATGTATATGTACTCGATGATTGAACGCGAGATGCAACTGCACGATTCTATCAGTTTCGACTCGTTGCATCGCGAGGGCACCATGCACGGCTATGTGCCTTATGAGTATAACGTAAACCTGATGCTTCAACGGCGCGGGCCGCAGTGTGTGCCTATCGTTGTAAAGGGTGGCGATAGTCTGAGTATTCGCATTGGTGATGAAGATGATGGATTTGGTCTTCGCTATATCGATAAGGTGCAGGGCTCACCATCAACACTCGAAATGGTGCATTATCAATGTAGGTACGATAGTCTTCGTCAGGTATATCTCAATCAGAATAACATGTCGCAGCTCTATAACCTTTCCGACGCCCAGCGTGATTCTATCCGCGCCATAGCCAAACAGGAGAAGAATAAGCTTGAACGCTATATCCTGGATTATGCCTGTACAGGTAAAAGTCCGTATAGTGTGATTGAAGCTGCAAGTGATGTATTCTACTCTTTCCGCAGGAATCCAACGCTTTATCCCTATACCGAAAAGGAAGTTGATGATATGATGAACTCGCTGTTAGTGCGATTCCCTGATTATCCACCTATGAAAGCCTTTGTAAACGATAGCACGATGGGGACATATATGTCGGCACAGAGTTTTGAGATATGGGCTGGTATGCAGCTACGTGCATACAGTGAGCGATTCCAGAAAGAAGAAGATAAAGTAAAAGTAAGGCCTTTGAAGGTAGGCGACTACATGAACTTGCGCCTTTATAACGGGGCGAAGCCTAACGTTAATGAATTTCGTGGGAAATACGTTTTGGTAGATTTCTGGGCATCGTGGTGCCAGCCTTGTATGGCTCAGATGCCCAATATCCGCTATGCTGCACAGGAGTTTAGCGATGACTTGGCTGTGTGCCTGATAGGTATAGACGAGAATCGCAAACAGTGGTGGAGCACCGTAAAGGAGAAAGATCTGCGCAACAAAGATGCCACCCAAACCGATCGTCCCTACAAGATTTACAATTATTATGCCTACGATGATAAGAAGAGAGCAATGTATCCCGAGTATCAGGCTCTTGATATCCAAACCATTCCCCATAATTATCTGGTTGACCGCTCTGGTCGCATCATAGCTAAGAATATCAGCATCACGCTGGCTATCGATAAACTTAAAACATTATTAGAAAAGGAGAAACAACAATGAAACAGATATCACTAGTCATTCTTGCCCTCTTCATCGGCCTGTCTGCCTTTGCACAAACGCCAACAACTCTTCGTGCTGATGCTGTACGCTTGGCATCGCGTGGGTACTTTAACAAAAGTCTGGATTGTCTGCGGCAGATAGCAGTTGATAGTCTTAACGCAGAGGATATGCACCTTTACTACAACAATTTTGCTCAGCTTGGCCAGAACGATTCCTTGGCCTATTGGGCTGATGAGATGCTGAAGAGCAATCCTTACGATGCACAGTTGATTGTAGATTATACGCCAAGACTAAACAACGGTTGGCAGGGCGATATGGGGCGCAAGAGTTTTCCTAAGAAGGTTATCGACATCTGCAAGAAGTACGTTGAACGCGATTCAACTCATATTCTGATTAACCGTCAACTGGCCGAGGCCTATTATAACATAGGTAATTACGACCTTGCCCTACAGGAGCTGAAAAAACTCGAGGCGGTTGGCGATACCTGTTTTGGTACGCTCTATACCTTAGGCTTAACTTATCAGCGCATGGGCGATAACTCTACAGCCTACGATTATCTGTATCGTGCCTACGATAAGAACGACCATCATCCCTATTGTCTGTTTATGTTGGGCATTGTCAGCAACAGGGTAGGCCTTGGTGCTGAGGCTTTGTCGTATCTCGATGAGGCTAAGAAACTACTTATGCCCGATCGTCAGACCCTATTCCGTTTGCACAAGGAATTGGCCGAGGCTTTTAAACTAAAGTCAGAACCCGATTTCCGTTTGGAGGAGTTGCAGGAGTGTATGCGTTATGCCGAGGAGAAAGATGTAAATGAGTTGACTTTCCTGATGGGACAATGTTACTTCCAGTTAAAGCAACGCGACAAGGCTAAAGATTGTTTTAACCGATTCTTGGAAGCCACCGAAAACAAAGAGTATAACGATAAGATAAAGTCTATGCGTTCCGATGCCCAACGCAACCTTCGCATGATGATGTGGTAAATAAGAATTCAAGATATAAAGAAGGAGTGAACGAGATGTTCACCCCTTCATCGCTGTTACGCAGCCTGCTTTTGGTGCTTGGATATGAACTGCTGGCTCTTGGTGTACTGCTGGGTGGCGGGATTGAAGGTGCAGTAGCCGCGCTGGAGCCACTTGCGTAGCTGAGCCTGGCCGTCGCCTCGCATGCCCTGGGCGCGACGAACGGTGTTCAGGTCGTCGAGGGTGAAATCATCGGCCAGGAACTCCATCAGATTGCGGCGACCTGGGACCAATGCGGCCTTGTCGAGGTCCATCGCACGGCGCATCTTCTCGCCAAAAATCCACATCTTACACCACATGTCGTAGTGGAACGACCAACGCACAAACTCCTCAATCTCCTTGCTCCACTTCTGTCCGTTCATAATGTAGAGCACCATACCACGCTTGAAAGCTGAGAGTGTGGCGCGATAGGAAAGATCGCGATACACATCGTCGTCGGCCAGAGCCGAATACTGGCGATTCTCCTCTAGCATCTCGGCTATCAAAGCATTTGCCTTCTTGCATACGACGAGGCCTTTGGCATCGTTGAGCTGAGCCACCATATCCTGTACCTGCTTGGTGTACTTGTCGTCGTAGATGCCGTAGAGTGGCATACGATCGTCGTCGGTATAGATGGTGCAGAACGACATGCGCGAGAGGGTTCCATCGAGCATAGAGTCAGCAAAGAATCGGCGACACTTGCCTGGGGTGGTTGATGCGTTCCAGTTCCAGCGAACTTCTACGCACTCTGATACCGACTTGGTGCCAACACGTTCCTGTCCGTACTCGCCGCAGTCGTAGGCCAAGCGCAGAATCTCTGTCACGTTGTTGCCTTTGCCGTTGGTCTTAAGCTGGTTCAGCATACCTATCTCGTCCATGCGTGTGTAGAGGAATCGACCGCCTGCATCGGCCATCAGCTGTACAAATGCAGCTGGAGTCATATCGCTCTTCACCCACTGCACAGCCAAGCCTTTTGGTCGTTCTGGCTTCTGCTCGTCGGCAGGGCAGGCATCATACTGCTCCTTGTACTCCTGCATCAGCTTGCGGTTCTTGGTGTCCTGCTCTTTAATGTCGGCCATGATGGCATCGATGGGCTTATTAACGGCCGACTTACCGCTCGACATCTCTGCCACATTTACATTCATAAATGTAGGCTCAACCAAAGCGTTGTCGTTGTAGCGGAACTTCACGCCCTTGCAGTGTGCTCCAAGCGATGGGAACACACTCATGGCTACAGATGGCTTGAGGTGCTCAGGCACATTCTTGGTGATGAGGCGCATAAACTTGGTAAGCTTCTGTGGCATTACAGGTGGCTTGGGCGCATTGATGCCGTTCTGCTGGATGAGTTCGTCTACCTGCTGCTGTTTGCGAGCCATCTCGATGGCACGATTCACCAGATCGGGCACGGTCTTAGTCTGTGGACGATTGCAGGCTGAACGCACGGTAGAGATGAACTTAGCCTCTTCCTCTCCATAGCGTGGCATCACTTGGGCTATCCAGCGTGGATCGTCGTTGCAAACATAACGCAGATGGCAAGCCATCGCGAAGATAAAGTTGTTGCGAGCACCCTGAGCAGGCACACCACCCAGCAACTCTTCCATCGCGTGTACTATCTGTGGATAGCTTACGCCAAGGAAATTGTCCTCGAAAACTGCCGTTTCATCGTCGGCTGATGGTGGCAAAACGGTTGTCTCATTTGTCCCAGTTGTCACACCGTTCTCTGGCACATCCACCTCGCGCTCTGCAAACAGCATCTCCTCGTCGTAGTGCAGCAGATAGTCGCGGCAGACAATGAACGAGCAGCGGGCCATATCCTTAACTTTACCATCGTAGGTCTCATCGCCCAGCTGGTCAGCCATCCACTGCTGAGCCTCAGCCAGCGACATACCTTTGGGCATTACGAACACCAGGCGAACACCCTCGTTACTTGGTGAAATATGCGCCAGAGGAATTTGTAGTTCGGCCTCGCGACCTGCCACCTTAGTATTATAATAGGTGCGTGGATCGATAGTGAGATGGTCGACATCGTAGATTGATAGTCCGCTTGGAACAGCCGACTCGTTGTGACGATAGCCGTCGGTAAAGTTTGCGTGGAAACAAGCCACGGGCAGATTCTGAGCTTTGAGCTCACCCTTGAGAGTCTCGAAGGCATCGCGCGTGAGCGTACCTTCTTTTACCTTCTGGAGATTAGTAGCAATCTCTCGGCAGGTGTTAGATACAAGCTGGTTATCGAACGCAGCATTCAGGAGCTCAGGAGTGCATGGCTGCATCTGAGCGGGTGTCATTACTGACTTGCAAATGGAAAATCTAATTGTTGTCATACTTGTTACTTTTTTGTCGATATTTTACATTGTGTCTTCGGCCGAAAGACGCTGCAAAATTACGATAAAAAGCTAAGCGAACGAAACGTTCTGCCAGCAGATTTGCACCTGTTGGAACGTTCGAATCGCGTTGGAATGTTTTTGTTGGAAAGTAACAAGAGCGCAATTTTGCGCCCTTGTTATTTATACCCTATTTTGGGCCTCAAAATGGCTCTGAGCTCTGTTGCTGCCTTCTGCATCCGCTGGTGTTTTGCACCATTGCCGCTCCATTTGTGAAAGGGTATTTGAGCATAATTGCTATCCTTGCTGATATTGTCGTAGTCGCAGAATATCTCGTAGCTGCTATCTGCGCCAAATCCCCAATCGTTCATCTTCTTGCAAAAGGCTTTCATGTCGCAACCAGCATCACCCAGCAGACTGTAATCGCACATTAATACGCTGGCAAAGCCTGCCCACTGGTTCTTCTGACTAATAATAGGTTTCCCGTCTGCGTACTTCTTTAATAATAGGGCCTTGATGGCATCTTTCATCACTTGTTCGCGCTCTGATGGTGTCAGCTTTGGAGCCAGACGCTTTATCTTCTTGATGGGCTCTGTGTCGCCCTCGCGGCCCCATCGCTCTATGCTTACGCGACCTTTTAATATCATAAGTACTATACCTGACAGCAACGGGAACATATATCTACGCGACACATGCTTGTAGTAAACCTCGCGCAGAAAGTCTACAGGGTCGGTCAGGAACTTGTCGTAAAGATGGTGTGGGAATGCTCGCAGTTGCTCTTCCAGTTCGTCCAAACGATTGTCGTAAGTGTAGTGATACTCGTCTAGTCCCTTGTGTTTAAGTTGTGTAGGCCACTCGATAAACAGGTGCTGAGCTACCTTTTCGCGACTCGCGTATCGCATTAGCATGCCCTTCTGCTCGCGCAGTTGGCGGGCTATGGCCTGCAGTTCTGGCTCGCTGCGCTGCGACAGCTGCTGCTCAAGCCAATAACGCTTGCGAGTCATCTCGCGACTGGCGTCGTACATATGCTCGTTCAGCAGAGTCTGTGCCAGTTCTATAATCTCATCCTTAGGCGCATCGCTATACAGTGCATCTTCCAGGTCGAGCGTAAGATCGTTCATCTGTTCCAGTTTGCGCGGCAACAGCGACATTCCGTCGTAGTGCCAATCGGCGTAGGCACTATCGTCGTATGGGTCGTAGTTGCTGTCTATCTGGTCCACTTCCGCCTCAACGGTCATCACTGGCGGCTGTTCTACAAACTCCACTACCGTGCTCTGCAATCGCTCGCGGCCAGAGCCTTTCAAGGCCTGATACACCACATCCAGGTCGGTCACAGCTACATGGCCGATGTTCAGTTGCCGCTCTCTTGCTCTTACGGCGTAACTATCTACTATGTTATCGGGCTGCGGCTGCAGAGTCAGTCGGTGGCCAATACTATCCTTTATATACTCTTCCCAGCGGTGGCGCACATCCTCGTGCGATAGTCCCACCACGTCGATTCTGATTTTCTTCATACGGGGGACAAAGGTACTAAATTACTGGCGAATAACCAAGCGTGTGTGACAATTAGGACAAAAGACAGTGAACAATATGTTTAGATAGTGTGAATACTATGTTTATAAATTGAAAATAATATCATTCAATAAAATCATATCCAATACAATCATCTACCCCACCATCATTACAGCCGATAGCGAAAAAAACGTTGTCCCAATTGTCCCATTTGTCACAACCGGTACTTCATCGCCCACGAAGCGTAACTTCTCAAGCCACGAAGTTACGGATCGTCGCCTGGTGTATTACGGCAATCTCCTTGGTGTATTACGGCAATCTACCAGATATGTTACAATTATTTACCAGACAGATGCCGACTATCTGACCCCCGCGATTTGCTACTATTAATAGAAAAAATATTTCCCTCGTGAGGGCGCAAAATTTCCCTCACGGGGGAGCAAAAACGGGGCAATGAATGCTCATTGTTCCGATATTTAATTATGTAAAGATTTATTCAATTGAATCAGCTGCCCGGCGGATGCGATCTGCCAAGTCGATGAGTGCTCCTTTCAACTGATAACGCTCTTCGATTGTGAAATCCGTAGGCTTTTTGTTGCCGTCGATACCATTCAACTTGTGGTACAGCCATGAACCTGACTTACCAAAATACTCTCTTGAGATATCGCCCCATGATACGTGCATCAGTATATCGGCCAAGCGTGCTTTTACTGTGTCTGTTTGGGTTTCTTTCAATGTCATTACTGCCATAGTCATATTATTTTTAATGTCTGCCCTTTTGAGGGACAAAACAGGTGATTTATTCTTCAAGTGGTTCTTCGAGCAAGTCTTCAAGCATCCCTCTAAGTGCCCATCTTTTTAGTACTTTTTTTCGTACTAAACCTGTTTTACCTATGCAAAGGTAGTAAAAATAATAGAAATGGCCAAAGATTGCAACATAAAAATGCCGATCCCATCGCTAATTTACTTAAAGTCGTTAATCGTATGTTGTAGCGACTCCAGGAATCGGGCGGCGTGGCCACCGTCCATCTGGGCGTGGTGGAACTGCATTGAGATGGGGAGCTTTACGCTGAACCAATGCTTGCGATAGCGGCCCCAGGCCAGGAAGGGATTGTTGTATATGCCATTGTATTGGTTTACAAGGCTGTCGAGCTCTGTGCCTGTTACGGCCGATGTGCCAAGTATCATCGCCTCGTCGTCGGCAATCTCCTGACAGGTGGTGCTGCACTCGAGTGTGATGGCATCGTAGTCGCGGCTAAACTGCTGGAAATCATCGCTATAGGGCACGTCGCACGTGCTTATGCCGCCTTTGGCATTGTCTACTATCACGTTGATGGCCAGACGGTCGAACTTGTATAGTTTTCCATCCTTTGGCAACAGGTAGAACTCGTCTATCCTGCTAGCCGCCCGCCCCATGCACCAGCACAGCAACTTGTTGAATTTCAAGCCCTTGCGCTTGCTCATCTTGCACAGAGGGGTAACATCAAACGTCTTAGTAAGTGTAACCATAGGCACAGGCGACTTCATCCACATCTGGAACGCCCACGCGCGGCTGGTTTCATTAGGGTTTACTTCTTGTTTCATCGTTTCTATCTATACTTTCTGCGCTGCAAAGATAGTGATTGCCGATGAAACCACCAAACATTTTTGGGGCAAAAGGCGCAGATTTGTGACAAATGGGACAATTGGGACAAGGATTTTTATTATCTTTGCAGCCGAAAATTTGATGATATGAACGAGACTAACAAGGGATTTATACAGCTGCACTTGAGTGTGATGCTGGCGGGCTTTACGGGCTTGTTTGGCCGACTGATAACGCTGAACGAGGTGGATATAGTGTGGTATCGCATGGTGTTTACCAGTGCTATTCTGCTGGTGTTTACTGGTCTGCCCAAGGTGGGTTGGCGCAAGTTTCTGCAGTTGTGCGGTTGTGGAGCGCTGCTGGGATTCCACTGGATACTGTTTTACGGCAGCATCAAGGCCTCGAACGTGTCGATAGGCGTAATCTGTTTCTCGCTGATAGGATTCTTTACGGCCTTACTGGAACCGCTTATTTACAAGCGTCGACTTTCGTGGACGGAGCTGCTGTTCTCGCTGATAACGGTGGCTGGCGTATTGTGTATTTTTTCATTTGACGCTCGCTATCGCTACGGCATAATGATAGGCGTGGTGTCGAGCGCTGTGTGTGCGCTCTATGCCATCTGCAACAAGAAGGTGAGCGTGGGCGTGCGCAGTCGCACGGTGCTGATGTATCAGATGTCGGGTGGACTGGTGCTGGTATCGATGATCATCCCCCTGTATCTGCTGGTTTTCCCATCGCAACAACCTGTGGTGGTGATACCCAGCGGATCGAACCTCTGGCTGATGCTTTGCCACTCGCTGTTCTGCACAGTGGGAATGTATCTGCTTCAGATTCAGGCACTTAAACGCCTCTCGGCCTTCACCGTGAATCTGAGTTACAACCTCGAACCGTGTTACACGATTATTCTGGCTTTCCTCATCTTCGGCGAGGGCCGAGAGATTAACTTCTCGTTCTACATCGGCATAGGCTTGATACTGCTTAGCGTGCTGCTGCAAACCAAGCGCGCCTGGAGCCGATAGCAGGTGTTTATCTTACCACATCTTCCTTCTTAAGTTCTACCACCTTGCCGTAGCGAGCGAGGGCTTTCAGGTCGGTGAGTTTCTTGTCGCCGATGATAATCCACACGCGGTTGCTGTTGCCTGCGATGCGCTGCTGGTGGAACAGGATTACGTCTTGAGCACTAATGCCTGGCAGCAGTCGGGCTTTAGCGGCATTGGGGTCGACAGTGTTGCCCAGCATGCGCTGATTGGCCACGAAGGCGGGCATATTGCGGAAAGTAGGATAACCGTTTTGTATCTCATTGAGCACGGTCTGGCGGGCGGCATCCAGATTGTTCTCCTTCATAGGCATCTGGCGCAGCAGCGAGTCTACTGTGGCGAGTGCTTCCATAGTCTTGTCGGCCTGGGTGCCAGTGGCTGTGATGTAGCCCAGAACGGCCTCAGGATGCTGTGCCAGACTGGCGCCATAAGCGCGACCACCAGTGCTGTAGGCCAGCGAGCGGAACTCACGTACGTTCTGGAAGAGTACTGACGACATGCTGCCGCCGAAATACTCGTCGAAGAGCGATAGTTTGGCACGATCCTCTGCTGTGGGCAGAGCGCCGATAGCATCGTAGCTTACCACGTAGTTCTGGCGCGATTTGGGCACGTTGTAGAAGTAAACCGTAGGCTCACTATACTGCTGCAATGGGCGGAAGGTATCGGCCGCCTTGCGTGAGCACTGACTGAGTGGTAATGCCTGCTGTGCGGCCGCTGCAACGTCGTCGATAGATTTTGTGCCACAATACAGCAACTCGCAATCATACTGCTGCAACTCGCGGAACAAGCTGAGCAGATCTTCGTTCTTAAGCGCCTTAATCTCCTTCTTGCTAAGCTGGTTCAGAAACGTAGATTTGCTGCCATACATCACGAGTTCGCGCATCGGAGCAAGCACATCGTCCTTCTGTTTGCCAAAGCTTTTGCGGTCTACCTTATCGGCATCCTTGGCATCCTTAAGTGCCTCGTCGTCGCCCTTGGCCGAGCGCAGGAAGTGGGCCAGCAGGCGGAGGGTAGGCACGAACTGCTTGTCAGGACCAGTGAGAGTGAACACAAATGTATTGTTACCAGCGTTAATACCCATCGTGGTGTTTATCTGCTGCCAAGCCTTCTCCAGCTGCTGTTTCTTGAGCGAATCGGTGCCTAGCGACGAGAGATACGAGCTCAGAACATCGAGTGCTGGTGTGTGCAGCTTGCCATCCTTGAACCGCAGATTAAACGTGAAGATATCGTTGATAGGATTCTTCTTATAATATAAGGTGACGTGGTCGTTAAGTTGCTTGGTATCTGCTGCTGTCTGCAAGTCAACGGTGCGTATATCTACCTGATTTACAGGTATTTGCTCCAGCTGGCGGGCAAAGTCAGACTTAGCATCGGTATTCTTTGGCGAAATGGGCTTGTAGCCAGGCTGTTTCAGTGTCTCCTTATTAGGTGTGCCGTACTTCTTTACCAGAGTAATGTAGTTGGCGCCATAGTACTTCTTGGCAGCAGCTACTACATCAGCCTTGGTCAGACGTTTAATGCTCTCAATCTTATCGAGTGCATCCTGCCAGGTCTTACCTTTCGAGAACAGATCTATCAGCAGTTCAGAGCGATCGTCGATGGTCTCCAGTTTCTTCTCTGCACTCATCACCATCTCTTGTTTCAGAGCCTCAAGCTGGCTGTCGCTAAAGTTGCCCTCCATCACCTGCTTAACCTGCTCCATCACGCGTTCCTCAGCAGTCTTAATCTTTCCCAAAAGCTTTGGAATGATGAGCACAGCTGTACCCGCGGCATCGTCAAAACCTACGTTCAGAGCGAGCGAAGCCATCACCTTATGTTCGTTCATCAGCGAGTCGAGCAGACCTGCCTTGCCGTTAGAGAGCAGTCCGTTGGCCAGTTCCAGAGCATTAGCATCGGGCTCATAGTCGGTTGCACCCTTGAATACCAATACCTCCGCACCAATAAGCGGAATAGGGAGTGTAATTTCCTGTCGCTCGCCAGCCTGAATCTCTGGCATCGGACTATATCCACGCTGTGGCACAGGGCCCGTCTGCACGCGACCGAATGTTTTCTCGAGCAGGGCAGTAAGTTCGTCGCTGGGAGTAATATCGCCACAAAGCACCAAGCACATATTCGAGGCCACATAGTACTTCTTGTAGAATTCGGCCATATCCGACAAGCGTGGGTTCTTCAGGCTCTCAGTAGAACCAATGATGGGGTAGCCATAAGGCTGAGTCTTGAACACAGCACCCATAACCTTCTCCATGGCATCGCCCATACCATCGGCCGAACGGTTCTTTTCTTCGTACACATTCTCAAGCTCGCCCTGGAATCCACGATACACAGGGGTCATCAGTCGCTCAGAGTTAAGCCAGCACCATTGCTCGATGAAATGGGGCAAAAACTCATTGTGATAGTAGGTCATATCATAACCAGTGCCCGCATTCAGACCACTACCACCATACTTTGATATCAATCGATTGAACTCGTTGGGGATAGAGAAATCAGCCGCTTTAACACTTAACTCGTTGATTTTCAACTGAATACGACTGCGCTCGGCATCATCCTTAGTCTGCGATAGCAGGTCGTACTGGGCAGAGATGCTATCCAGCAGAGGCTTTTCGGCAGCGTAATCAATGGTGCCCAAGCGGTCAGTTCCTTTAAACATGATGTGCTCAAAGTAGTGGGCAATACCTGTATTGGGGCAGTCCTTTGCACCAGCCCTTACAACAACTGCACCAAAAACCTTGGGTTGTGAGTGGTCTTCGTTAAGCCAAACGGACATGCCGTTGCTCAACTTTAGTTCTTTAACTTCCAACTGCGCCGCAGCTGTGGTTGCAACCAGCACTGCAGCGATTGAGAAAACAATTCGTTTCATAGGTTAATAACTTACTTTTTTGTTTAAATCGGTGCAAAAATACAAAAATATTCGTATCTTTGCAACCGTAATAATAAAAAAAGGAAAAAGATTATGAAGAAACTGTTTTTGACTATGTTGCTGTCAGCCGCATTCACTATGGGCTGGGCACAAAATGCTAACGATGCGTTTATGACGATCGAAGTAGATGGTTTCCATCACACACTAGAAAACAGTGGCGATGACTGCGTGCTGGTAGATGTCCGCACACCAGCAGAATACAAGGAGGGACATCTGAAGGGCGCAATCAACATCGATGTAAAGGACAGCCTGACATTTATGAGCAAAGCCAAAGAGATGCTGCCAAAGGACAAGACCGTGATGGTTTACTGCCGCACAGGGCGCCGTAGTGCTATGGCTGCAGGCAAGCTGGCTGCAGAGGGATACTTTGTATTCAATCTGGAAGGCGGCATAGTGGCTTGGAAAGAAGCAGGAAAGGAGACTGTGAAGTGATATTAAAGTATGATGTAATCGTCATCGGTGGCGGTCATGCTGGTTGTGAGGCAGCTTGTGCTTCGGCCAACATGGGCGCCAAAACTTGTTTGGTGACGATGGATATGAACAAGATTGCACAGATGTCGTGCAATCCTGCTATTGGCGGAATAGCTAAAGGTCAGATAGTAAGAGAGATTGACGCACTAGGCGGACAGATGGGACTGGTAACTGATGCCACATCCATCCAGTTCCGTATGCTCAACGTGGGCAAGGGGCCTGCCGTATGGAGTCCTCGTGCCCAGTGCGATCGCGGCAAGTTTATTTGGGAATGGCGCAAACATATCGATGAAACCGATAATTTGGATGTGTGGCAGGACCAGGCCGACGAACTACTTACAGAGCCCATTTCAGGCTCTGAGAGCGGCAATGTTCGTGCTATCGGCGTGCGCACCATCTGGGGCACAGAGATATATGCCAAGAGCATAGTTATCACCGCTGGTACTTTCCTCAACGGACTGATGCATATAGGCCGTAAGATGGTACCAGGTGGACGTATAGCCGAACCAGCAGTTGCCCATTTCACCGAGAGTATCACCCGTCATAGTGTGGTTTCGGCTAGAATGAAGACAGGCACTCCTGTACGCATCGATAAGCGTTCAGTACACTTTGAGGATCTGGAAGAGCAGCCAGGCGAGAGTCGTCCGTACCAGTTCAGCTATATGAATAAAGGTGGCGCGCTGAAGCAGTTGCCCTGCTGGACAGTAAACACCAACGCCGAAGTGCATGAAATGCTGAAAAGCGGACTGGAGGATTCACCACTATATAATGGTCAGATTCAATCGATAGGTCCGCGTTATTGTCCATCTATCGAGACCAAGCTTGTTACCTTCCCAGACAGAGACAAGCATCCACTATTCTTGGAACCTGAGGGCGAGGATACCAACGAGATGTATCTTAACGGCTTCTCATCGTCGCTGCCAATGGACGTGCAGATTGAGGCTCTGAAGAAAATGCCTGCATTCAGAGACGTGAAAGTGTATCGACCGGGCTATGCAATAGAATACGATTTCTTCGACCCAACACAGCTTAATCATTCGTTGGAATCGAAGATTATTGAAGGTCTGTTTATGGCCGGACAGGTAAATGGTACCACTGGATACGAGGAAGCTGGCGGACAAGGAACACTGGCAGGAATCAATGCCGCACTGAAAGCCGGCTGTGCTGCCAGCGACACAGATGCTGCCAACAGAGAGTTCATACTGCATCGCGATGAAGCATATATCGGCGTATTGATCGATGATTTGGTAACAAAAGGTGTCGACGAGCCATATCGTATGTTCACATCGCGCGCAGAGTATCGCATACTTCTCCGTCAGGATGATGCCGACGCACGACTGACAGAAAAGGGCTACGAGCTGGGTATCGTAAAGAAAGACCGCTACGACTGGTGGATGGAAAAGAAACAAGCTATCGAAGAAATCGAAACTTTCTGCCAGAACTTCGCGATAAAACCAAGACTGATTAATCCAACTCTCGAGGCTCTGGGCACTACCCCACTCCAGTTTGGCTGCAAACTGATCGACCTTGTTAATCGTCCACAGCTGAATCTTAAAAACCTCTCAGAGGCGATTCCATCATTAAAAGAGGTATTAGATCGTCCGAATAATCGTAAGGAGGAAATAACAGAGGCTGCAGAGATTAGAATGAAATATAAAGGTTATATCGATCGCGAACGCTTGGTAGCCGAAAAGATGCATCGTCTGGAGAACATACGTATTCGCGGAAGATTCCATTATGAAAACCTGCAAGGCCTTTCGACAGAATGTCGCCAGAAGTTGACAAAGATTCAACCAGAGACACTGGCACAGGCAAGTCGCATCCCTGGCGTATCCCCTAGCGACATCAACGTGTTGCTGGTACTATTAGGAAGATAATGTTCCACGTGAAACATGAAGCAAGTAACAAACTTTATAACTCACTGATTATGAACAACAAAACACTGCTTGACAATCTGCGTTGCATACCAGATTTCCCAAAGAAGGGCATCAACTTCAGAGACGTGACAACTCTCTACAAGAATGCCGAGTGCTTACAGATTATGCTCGACGAGATGGAAGCGCTCTACAAAGACAAGGGCATAACTAAGATCGTTGGAATCGAGAGTCGAGGTTTCATCATGGCTGCTGCCCTAGCCGCAAGATTAGGTTGCGGAATGGTGATGGCTCGCAAACCAGGAAAGTTGCCCTCGACAGTAATCAAGGAATCATTCTCTAAAGAATATGGTGTAGATACCATCGAGATGCATATCGATTCTATCGATGAGAACGATGTAGTATTGATACATGACGACTTGTTGGCAACAGGAGGAACAGCCAAGGCTGCTTACAACTTAGTTCAGCACTTCCACCCCAAGAAGGTATACATCAACTTTATCATAGAAATAAAAGACGAGGGACTGCACGGCAGAGACGAGTTTGAGGGTATCGACCTGACTACGTTACTCACTATCTAAAAGATGTTCCACGTGAAACACAATCTCGCGAAACGCTTTCGTTTAGGGGCTTTCGCGAGATTGACAATTAAAAAAGGCACAAGATGACGAAGGAAGAAAACGAGAAAAGACTTGAGTATCTGAAAGGAATAGTAAGACGGTTGCCAGACAAACCTGGTAGCTATCAGTTCTATGACGAAGAGCATACTATTATATATGTAGGCAAGGCAAAGAGTCTGAAGAACAGAGTATCGAGCTACTTCCATACGGAAGTCGATAGATTCAAAACGAAAGTATTGGTAAGCAAGATATTCGACATTAGCTACACCGTAGTTAATACAGAAGAGGACGCCCTGCTACTAGAGAACTCGCTCATCAAGAAATACAACCCTAGATACAACGTACTGCTAAAAGATGGTAAGACCTACCCTAGCATCTGTATCACCAACGAATTCTTCCCTCGTATATTCAAAACACGAACCATCAACAAGAAATGGGGATCATACTACGGCCCATACGCTAAGGTGAGCGCAATGTACGACGTACTCAATCTGATAAAAGAACTATATAATCCACGAACCTGTAGCCAGCCAATCACAAAGGAGGGAATAGAGAGCGGCAAGTATCGCGTTTGTCTGGACTATCATATAAAGAAATGTATGGGGCCGTGCGTAGGAAAACAGAGCTACGAAGACTATCAAAAGAATATATCTCAAGCACGCGAAATTCTTAAAGGAAACACTCGCGAGGTGCTTAGAGATCTAAAAGATGAAATGCTCAAGCTATCAGAAGAACTAAGATTCGAAGAAGCCGAAGAAGTAAAACGTAAGTATCTTGCTCTGGATGGGTTTGTAAGTAAGAGTCAGATAGTAAGTCAGACCATCGATAAGGTGGATGTTTTCTCGATAACTTCGGATGAAAAGATGGCTTTCATCAACTATATTCACGTATCCAACGGAACTATAAACCAAAGCTTTACCATAGAATATAAGAAGAAGCTTAACGAGACTGACGCAGAACTATTGCAACTAGGTATAGTAGAACTGCGAGAACGTTTTAAGAGCGATTCTAAGGAAATAATCGTGCAGGAAGAGGTAGATGTAGAACTGGACGGAGTGAAGTTTACTATACCCAAACTGGGAGATAAAAAGAAGCTTCTGGATCTGTCGATAATGAACTGTAAGGAGTACAAATTCGACCGCTTGAAACAGGCCGAAAAACTGAATCCTGAACAGAAACAAACACGACTGATGAAGGAGTTGCAAGACAAACTACATCTACCCTCACTACCCTACCAGATTGAGTGCTTCGACAACTCGAATATTTCTGGTACAGATGCCGTAGCAGCATGCATAGTTTTCAAGAAGATGAAGCCATCTAAAAAAGACTATAAACGTTACAATATCAAGACCGTAGTTGGTCCAGATGACTATGCATCGATGAAGGAAGTAGTACATCGGAGATACACAAGACTGATAGAAGAAGAACAACCCCTACCCGACCTGATTATAGCCGATGGTGGAAAGGGCCAGATGGAGGTAATCCGCGAGGTAATTCAAGACGAATTGAACCTGGATATCCCCATTGCCGGACTGGCCAAAGACGATCGTCATCGAACGAACGAACTGTTGTACGGATTCCCACCAATGAAGATAGCACTAAAGGTAGAATCAGAGCTATTCCATGTGCTCACTCAGATACAGGACGAGGTACATCGCTTTGCCATAACTTTCCATCGAGACAAGCGTTCTAAGCGTGCTTTACACTCTGAGCTGGATGATATCAAGGGTATAGGTCCAAAGACTCGTGACGAGCTTATAGATACCCTCAAATCGGTCAAGAAGATACGCGAAGCAGAACTGTCTACCCTATCAGATATAATAGGCCCAGCGAAAGCAAAGATAGTATACGAGCATTTCCACTCTTAGAGGAAAATATTTGGTAGTTTCAAAATAATGTCGTATCTTTGCGGCAAATTAAGGAAACAAGATGAGAGCAGTTATACAAAGAGTCACCCACGCCAGCGTTACTATCGAGGGCCAGATTAAAGGCAAGATAGACAATGGATACCTTATCCTATTAGGCGTTTGCGAGGAGGATTCGATGGAAGATGTAGAGTGGCTAGTTAAGAAGATAGCCAATCTGCGTGTGTTTGGTGATGAGAACGATGTAATGAACCGTTCGATACTAGATGTCGATGGTAACTGTCTGGTAATCAGTCAGTTCACACTATTTGCATCATACAAGAAAGGCAACCGTCCTTCATGGTTCCGTGCAGGAAGTCATGAGCACTCTATCCCACTCTACGAAGCTTTCTGCAAACAGCTTTCTGAAGCAATCGGCAAGCAAGTTGCCACAGGCGAATTTGGCGCCGATATGAAAGTAGAACTACTGAACGACGGTCCTGTAACTATCTGCATGGACACAAAAAACAAGGAATAAAACGATGAAAAAGTATCTCAAGGAATTAGAACTGGCAAGTGCCCTACTCCTGATAATCGGCGTGGTGCTGTCGATGGTGAAAAGCTATGCCATCGGCGTATGGCCATGTGGTGTAGGCTTGCTGATGTTCCTCATCGTTTTCCTCTACAAAGCATTCCATTGGAAGCAATACGAGCGCGAAAACAAGCAGTACATCGTAATACTACTGATTTGCATTTTCATACTTATCACCCAAATGATATTTCACAAATGAGAGCATTGAAGTGGCTTACAAAAGAAATAAAGGAAGAATGGTCGGATATTGCCAGCGAACGAATGAAAAGATTTATTCTATTCATCTCGGGATGCCTACTAGTGACCTATATTTTAACCTTATTTCATCTAACGATCATTGCTATACCATTCATAACAGCTTTAATAGTTTATGGAGGATATGAAATTAGAAAACTTGAAGGACTAGAGGGATGGATTGCTATAATAATCTATCTCGCTTGTTTACCGATGTTGTTACTATTAGAAAAGATTCAATACATCATAAAATGACAATAAAAGAAGCACAAGAGGCGGTTGACCGCTGGATAAAGGAATATGGTGTACGCTACTTTTCGGAGCTGACGAATATGGCAGTTCTAACTGAAGAAGTAGGCGAACTAGCCCGCGTGATGGCCCGCAAATACGGCGATCAGAGCTTTAAGCCAGGCGAGAAAGACAACCTAGGCGAAGAGATGGCCGATATCCTATGGGTACTGCTTTGCTTGGCCAATCAAACAGGCGTAGATTTGACCACAGAACTCGAGAAATCTATCGAGAAAAAGACCCAGCGCGACTCGCTGAGACATATACAGAACAAGAAACTTATGGCATAACAGTTTTAACAATATAACAACAAGCAATTATGGCAGAAATGGCAGAACACAATCACGAACACGAGCATCATCATCACTTTGAGATGCCACAGAAGAGCCGCATGGAAGAGGTTCTAAGTAAGTACAACCTCGAAATAACAGACGAGGAAGTAAAGGAAGCAGTAAAGGATATTATTGCCAACAAAGTAGCCGAGAACGATACTCTGGAGGTAAAGAAATTCCTGATGGGTAGCGTTGAGCTTACTACCCTGAAGACCACCGATAGCGACGAGAGCGTACTGGCCTTTACAGAGCGTGTAAACCAGTTCGAGGAGAACTACCCTCACCTACCCCACGTAGCTACTATCTGCGTGTATCCACGTTTTGCAAAAGTGGTATCAGAGACTCTCGAAATCGAAGGCGTAGAGGTAGCTTGCGTATCAGGCTCATTCCCCTCGTCTCAGGCCCTTATCGAAGTTAAGACTATTGAGACTGGCTTGGCTGTAAAAGATGGTGCTACAGAGATAGATATGGTGCTGAGCGTAGGTGCATTCCTCTCAGGCGATTACGAGACTTGTATCGATGAAATCCAGCAGATTAAAGAGGCTTGCGGCGATGCTAAACTTAAGGTTATACTGGAAACTGGTTGCCTGAAGACAGCAGCCAACATCAAGACAGCTTCTATCCTGGCAATGTACTCAGGAGCCGACTACATCAAGACATCTACTGGTAAGCTCGAACCAGCTGCTACACCAGAGGCTGCATACGTGATGTGTCAGGCCATCAAGGAGTACTACGATGAAACGGGCATTATGATTGGTTTTAAGCCCGCTGGAGGCCTTAACAGCGTGATGGATGCACTAATATACTACACCATCGTAAAAGAGGTTCTGGGCGAAAAATGGCTAACTAACCAGATGTTCCGCATGGGTACATCACGCCTGGCCAACCTACTGCTAAGCGAGGTAATCGGCGAAGAAGTTAAATTCTTTTGATTAATACTAGGCTCAGTCCTCCAGTAAGAGGACTGCAGTCCTTTAATAGCAGTACTCCAGTCCTTTAACGTAAGGACTGGAGTACTTTCATATATATACTAATGCGAAATCAGACTAAATATTACGCTGGGCTACATATTCCAGATAAGCTGTGAATGCTTCTTTCAGCTCAGGTTTCACGCATTCATCGATAAACGTCTGAGCCTCCTTGGCAAACTCTCCCATCTTCTTCTCGGCATACTTTATACCTCCATACTGCTTAGCAAACTCGATTAAAACTGCGATTTCATCCGAATTAATCGAGCCATTCTTTACCTTCTTCGCAAGAGTCATCATAGCCGATGACTCATAGTGAGTAAGCGAATATATGATAGGCAAAGTAAGCTTACCCTCAAGCATATCATTACCTGTAGGCTTACCTATCTCCTTAGAGTCGTAATAATCAAAGATGTCATCACGAATCTGGAAAATCATACCAATATTATGTCCGAATTTTGCAGCTTTTTCTACTACATCACGAGAAGCACCAACAGAGATGGCACCAAGCTTACAACAAGCCTCGAAAAGCACGGCAGTCTTCTTGTCAATTACCTGATAATAAACATCTTCCGAGATTTTCTGATTCGAAATGTTCGACAACTGGAGGATCTCGCCAGCAGCAAGAGTACGACCGAGCTCGGCTAATTCTTGTACGATTTCATGATTATTAGAAAGAGCGACTCGAAGAAGGGCTGTAGACAGAATATAATCGCCCACCAAAACGGCCACCTTATTATTATACTCAGCGTTAACTGATGGCTGGCCGCGACGTTCAGAACTTTCGTCTACCACATCGTCGTGAACCAAACTGGCTGTATGCAATAACTCCAGACCAAGGGCTGCATTCTGGGTCGTATCATTAACATCACCAAAATTCTTAGCAGCCAGCATTATCAGTATCGGGCGCATACGCTTTCCGCCTCGTTGACGGATATGCGACAATACCGACTCGAGCAATCCCTCACCTTGCGACAAACACTGTTGAAACAACGCCAAAAAGTCGTTCAACTCAGTTGCAATAGGCCTTCTTATAGTTGATAAATAATCCATAACAAACAGAAATTTTGGCACAAAAATAAGAAATAATTCCGTTATTAAGAAATAATTTGGTAATTTTGAGCCGAAAATTAAGAAAGTTATGCAGAAATTATTTCTTTTAGACGCTTATGCGCTAATTTATCGCAGTTATTATGCGTTCATCAAAAACCCAAGAATCAACTCTAAGGGACTGAATACGAGTGCCATTATGGGATTCCTGAACACCCTTAACGAGGTACTCACCAAGGAGAAGCCAACCCACATAGGAGTAGCATTTGATCCACACGGACCCACCTTCCGTAGCGAGGCATTTCCTGCCTACAAAGCTCAACGCGAAGAGACTCCTGAGGATATACGCAAGGCCGTACCTATCATCAAGGATCTGCTGAAAGCATATCGTATCCCTATACTTCAAGTAGACGGATATGAGGCTGACGACGTGATAGGAACACTGGCAGAAAAAGCCGGTTCCATCGGAGTTGAGACGTATATGCTTACGCCTGATAAGGACTACGGACAGTTGGTGCGCGACAATGTTTTCATCTATCGCCCACGTCATGGAGGCGGATATGAGACGATGGGACCAAAGGAGGTTTGCGAAAAATACAACATCCCCTCCCCTATGGCCGTTATCGACCTGTTGGCACTGATGGGCGACTCAGCCGATAACTTCCCTGGCTGTCCTGGTGTGGGAGAAAAGACTGCCGCCAAACTTATCGATGAGTTTGGAAGCATCGAGCAGTTGCTGGCACGTTCATCAGAAATCAAAGGTAAACTACGTGAAAAAGTTGAAGAGCATGTCGACGACATAAAGATGAGTTACTTCCTGGCAACCATCAAAACTGATGTGCCCATCGAGCTGGATTTGGAAAGTTTGAAACTCGTGGAACCAAACGAGGACGAACTTGGCAAATTACTGCTCGAACTGGAGATGAAGAGCTTCGCAGACAGAGTTCTTAAAAAAAGCCAAAAACCGCAAAAAGTCGTAAATCAGCAACTCGATCTCTTTGCAGAATTCACGCCCGACGGGCAAGCTGTGTGCGAAAACGCGAGTTTTGAGACATTAAAAACCACACCTCACAACTACCAACTAGTTGAAAATCAGGAGGATTTAAAGAAATTATGTGACTATTTCTTGACAAACAAAATTCTCAGTCTAGACACAGAAACCACTTCAACCTCTGCAATCGACGCAGAATTGGTAGGTTTGAGCTTCGCCGTGAAGGAATTTGAGGCGTTTTATGTCCCTATACCTGCCAATCGTGAAGAAGCGTTGCAAATTGTTAATATCTTTAAACCAGTATACGAGAACCCAGAAATCCTCAAAATCGGACAGAATCTGAAGTACGACCTCGAGGTATTAAGAAATTACGGCATCGAACTCAAAGGTAAGATGTGGGACACAATGATAGCTCACTATCTCATCCAACCCGAACTTCATCACAACATGGACTACATGGCTGAGATTTATCTCAACTACCAAACCATCCACATTGATGAACTCATCGGACCAAAGGGTAAGAACCAAAAATCGATGCGCTCTCTCCCACCCTCGCAAGTATACGAGTACGCAGCTGAGGATGCGGACATAACTCTGAGACTGAAGAACAAGCTGGAACCTGAACTGAAAAAGGCCGAGTGCGAAGACCTATTCTATAATATCGAGATGCCACTGATGCCTGTTTTGGCCGAAATGGAGATGAACGGTGTATGTCTGGATACAGAATCGCTAGCCGAAACGTCAAAACAGTTTACCAACCGCATGAACGAGATAGAGGCACGTATCTACGAACTTGCAGGCGAGAGATTCAACATCGCTTCGCCAAAACAAGTTGGTGAAATACTCTTCGACAAACTTAAGATAGTAGAGAAGGCCAAAAAGACCAAGACTGGTCAGTACGTAACATCCGAAGAGGTTCTGCAACAGCTTAAGAACAAGCACGAAATCGTTGCTGATATATTGGAACACAGAGGTTTAAAGAAGTTGATAGGCACCTATATCGATGCCCTACCCAAGCTTATCAACCCTAAAACAGGTCATATCCACACTTCGTTTAACCAGACGATTACAGCAACAGGACGACTGTCGTCATCTGATCCTAACCTGCAGAACATCCCCATCAGAGGCGAGGATGGCAAGGAGATTCGTAAGGCATTTGTTCCAGAGCCAGGTTGTCTGTTCTTTTCAGCAGACTATAGTCAGATAGAGTTGCGCGTGATGGCCCATCTGTCGCAGGATGCAGAGATGATAAAAGTGTTTAGCGAGGGCAAGGATCTGCACGCAGCAACAGCTGCAAACATTTACAAGAAGCCAATAGAGGAGGTTACACGCGATGAGCGTACCAAGTCAAAACGAGCCAACTTTGGTATCATATATGGTATCACAGTATTTGGTTTGGCAGAACGACTTGACATCCCTCGCGACGAGGCTAAGATGCTGATAGACGGATACTTTGACACCTTCCCACAGGTGCACGACTATATGGAAAAATCTAAAGAAGTGGCACGCCAGAAGGGTTACGTTACTACCCTATTCGGCCGTCGCCGCTATCTGCCAGACATCAACAGCCACAACGCTACCGTACGTGGATTTGCAGAGCGAAATGCCATCAACGCCCCGATTCAGGGCACTGCTGCTGATATAATAAAGGTGGCTATGATTCGCATCTTTAATCGCTTTAAAGCCGAGGGAATACGCTCTAAAATGATTCTGCAGGTACACGACGAATTGAACTTCTCTGTATTCCCAGAGGAGAAAGAAAAAGTTGAGAGCATCGTGCTCGAAGAAATGCAGAATGCTCTCAACCTGAGTGTGCCCTTGGTAGCCGACTCTGGATTTGGCCAGAACTGGCTAGAAGCCCACTAATTAGTAATTGAACGACGATCCGCCAAGGAACTCGCGAAGCAGCGATGTTGGTGGAATCTGTGTCTCAGGAATGGGACGGATATATCGAAGGAATTTCAGCAGGCGATAAGCCTCTGAATATTCCTTCGAGTCTTCTGGAACCTGCTCTAAAAGTGGTTCTGCCTGACTCTTTATCACAGCCAACTCGAACAGCATAGCGGTGTTAAACATCGCATCGGCATTCTCCTGGAACGGGAAAATCCACTTGTTCTCCCCTGCCCTAACGCTTGGCCATCGACGGATAGTTTCCTGAGCATTAACACCACGATACTTATAGTCGCGGATAATGCGGCGAAGCAGACGATTATCTGTGGTGGGTACATAGTTATGATTATCGAGCAAGATGGTAGTCAGAGCCGAAGCGTAGACGCGGAAAATCTGATCGTTAGGAATCTCTGAAGTAAGTTCAGGATTCAAGGCGTGAATCCCCTCAACCACCAGCACTTCGTTGCCCTTAAGCTGTAGTTTCTTACCACTCCACTCGCTCATACCTTTCTGGAAATTGTAGCGAGGCAGTTCCACCTCATCACCCCTGAACAGAGCCGTCAACTGCTCATTTAGCAAGGGAAGATTCAAGGCATGTAGGTGTTCAAAATCATAATCACCCTTCTCGTCCTTAGGCGTCTTGTCGCGATCCAAGAAATAATCATCGAGCGAGATACCTACCGGGTGGATGCCGTTGACAGCCAACTGCACGCTAAGACGCTTGCAAGTGGTAGTCTTACCTGATGACGAGGGACCAGCTATAAGCACAAGTTTTACGCCCTTGCGCTGAGCAATCTCGTCGGCAATATTTGCAATCTTCTTTTCCTGCAGAGCTTCACTTATCTGTATGAGCTCCGACGAATGTCCATTCATAATAGTCTCATTGAGATCGCCGATGGTTCGCAATCCCAGGATATCCTGCCACTGGTGATGCTCCTTGAAGATACCGAACATCTTGTCTTGATGAGTCATCTCACCCAGTTCGTTAGGATGCTCACGCGAAGGTAGTCTCAAGAGCAAACCATCAAAGTATTTCTCCACTCCAAACAGATAAATCTGCCTGGTATTTGTAAGCAGCGATCCGTAGTAATAATCCACGTAACCATCTATATCATAATAGGTGGTAAAAAGTCTGCCAGTACTCTGCAGCAGTTTAACCTTAGAGCGATTATGCAGACTATCAAAGAGCTCGATAGCCTCTTTAGTAGTTGTTTCGTGGCGATGGATGGGATAACCAGCATCGATAATCTCCTGCATGCGACGACGGATAGCACCAGCATCATCGAGTGTTACAGGGCGCCCGATATTCAGATTTACATAGTAACCATTACTAACAGGTATGTCGATAGACACCTTACAAGGCGTAAACAGGTCGTGAACGGCCTTGCAAAGCACAAAGAACAGGCTACGTGTATAAGCACGCGAACCACTAGAAGAGCAGATATCCAGAAACTCCACCTGCTTCTGTTTGTACACACGATAGTGCATACCCTCTACCTTATTATTAACATGCGCAGAGATTGGGCCGTGTTCTATCTCAACGCCCGACAAAGCATATACATCCTCGATAGTAGAACCAATAGGCACCTCTACTACCTTATCATTGTTTAAAACATGAACTTTTATCAATTTTTCCATATGCAATATTTAATGTTTAAGCTAAAATTTCTCTGCAAAGATAACATTTTTCTGAAATCTTAACTGACATTTCAAAGTTTTTTTTTAACTTTGTACCCGAATTACTAAATATAGATACGTATTTTATGTCAATCTGGATTATTTTCAAACTTCTGGGATCGCTTGCATTGTTGATGTTCGGTATGAAATCAATGAGTGAGGCATTGCAGAAGATGGCGGGTCCACAACTACGCCATGTGTTAGGTGCGATGACTACCAATCGCTTTACTGGTATGCTTACAGGTATGCTTGTTACAGCCTCCGTACAGTCATCAACAGCCACCACTGTGATGACTGTTTCGTTTGTTAATGCAGGCTTGCTCACCTTGGCCCAAGCCATCTCGGTCATCATGGGTGCCAACATCGGAACCACACTCACCGCCTGGATTATGTCGGCAGGTATGTCGTTCGACATCACAAGCGCTGTATATCCGGCATTCTTTCTGGGAATCATACTGATTTACCTAAAGAAATACCGCTATATAGGCGACTTCCTGTTTGGTCTGTCGTTCCTGTTATTAGGTTTGGGAACACTGCGAATGACGGGTACAGAGATGCATCTAGGCGAAAATCAAGCCCTACTCGACTTCTTTGCATCGTTCGACCCAGAATCGTTCCTTACCACGCTGATATTCCTGTTCCTTGGAGGTGTGATGACCTTCTGCGTACAGTCATCTGCAGCCGTTATGGCCATCACCATGATACTGTGCTCTAGCGGAGCACTTCCTATCTATCAGGGTATCGCACTGGTTATGGGTGAGAACATCGGAACCACCGTTACCTCAAACCTCGCAGCCCTCTCGGCCAACACTCAGGCCCGTAGAGCTGCCCTAGCCCACATGTTCTTCAATGTGTTTGGTGTGATTTGGATTCTGTTTGTGTTCCGTCCATTCATCGATGCAGTTTGCGGCATGGTAGGTTATGACGTGACGATGACCAAGGGTACCGTTGAAACCAGCGTGTTCCTGGCAAATGCAGCAAAACTAAGCTTTGTACTGGCCGCATTCCACACATGCTTCAACGTAGCAAACACCTTTATCCTGATATGGTTTATCCCACAGATAGAGCGATTTGTGTGCTGGGTTATCAAGCCCAAGAAGGTGGACGAGGAAGAGGACTTCCGTCTGCACTTTATCACCGCTGGCTTCATGAAGACTCCAGAACTTTCTGTACTCGAGGCTCAGAAGGAAATCCAGTCGTTCTCAGAACGTATGCAGCGAATGTTCAACATGGTTCGCGAGTTGCTCAACCTCTCGTCGAGCTCTAGCAATAAGAAGGATAATCGCGACGGCGAGTTCAACAAGCTATACTCGCGTATAGAGAAATACGAAGGCATCAGCGACAACATGGAGCTTGAGATAGCCAACTATCTTAATAACGTAAGTGATGCTCACCTGTCAGACGACTCTAAGGCCAAGATTCGTGCTATGTTGCGCGAAATCAGCGAGTTAGAGAGTATTGGAGATGCTTGTTTCAATATGGCTCGTACAATCTCGAGAAAGTATAACGGCAAGCAGGATCACTTCAACGACAAGCAGTACGACCACATACACCAGATGATGGAACTTACAGACCAGTCGCTATCGCAGATGAATCGCCTGATGATGGGTCGTAAGGAGACATTCGATGTGAATCGTACCTTCAACATCGAGCACGAAATCAACAACTTCCGCGACCAGCTTAAGTCGCAGAACATCAACGATGTAAACAATCGCGAGTACACTTACGCTGTTGGTACCATCTATATGGACCTGATAAACGAGTGCGAGAAACTGGGCGACTACGTAGTAAACGTGGTTGAGGCTCGTATGGGATTGAGATAATCCCCTATCCTACCAAAAATATTCCCACCTTGGGAATAAAATGTTCCCAGTGTGGGAATGTTTTGTTCCCAACGTGGGAATAATTTATAGGCTTAAAGTTTGGCTGTTTCTTATCAAGGGGTGCCTACGGGTGTAGGCTGAGATGATACCCTAAAACCTGATCTGGATTATGCCAGCGTAGGGATGGATAGCAGACTTATATCCCCTTTAATTTATAAAGGAACAAAGAAGTATGAAAAGATTAATTTTAGGATTGACTGCGCTGTTGTGCACTGTGAGTATGCAATCTAAGAAACCATTGGCGTTACTAGAGAATGATAAGAACGATCTGGATACACTCACATCAATAGAGTTGCAGGGTGTGCAGGTGGTATCTACCCGTGCGTCGAAGAAGACACCTGTGGCTTACACCAACTTGTCGAAGGAAGAGATAAAAGCCGTGAACTTCGGACAGGATGTACCTTATCTGCTCTCACTGACTCCCAGTATCACGATGACCTCTGATGCAGGTAATGGTATCGGCTACACCTCGCTGCGAGTACGTGGTACTGATCCGAGCCGTATCAACATTACTGCCAACGGTATCCCAATGAACGATGCGGAGAGTGCCCAGCTCTATTGGGTGAATATGGGCGACTTTGCCAGTAGTGTGCAGACAATGCAGATACAGCGTGGTGTAGGTACTTCGACAAATGGTGCTGGTGCCTTTGGCGCAACGCTGAATATGCAGACGGAGAATATCGGTATGGAGCCCTACTTCGGACTCGACCTCTCTGGTGGCTCTTACTATTCGCATAAGGAGACGCTACGCTTCGGAACGGGACTTATCAAAGACCACTGGGGCATTCAGGGACGACTCTCGAACATCGGCTCGAATGGGTATCTCGATCGCGCCTCTACAAAGTTGAACAGTTATCTGATACAGGGTGGTTACTTCTCTGACAATACCGTCGTGAAGTTCATTACATGGAATGGCGTCGAGGAGACCTATCACGCCTGGAACTACACATCAAAGTATGAGCAGAGCCTCTATGGGCGCACCTACAACTCCTGTGGTGAATACTACGACGAGCAAGGTAATGTTCATTACTATGATAATCAGACAGACAACTACCACCAGCAGAACTATCAGTTGCTGTGGAACCAGAACCTCTTAAACCATCTGTCTCTGAATGTGACAGGACATTACACGAAGGGAAATGGCTACTATGAGGAGTACAAGACAGGTCGCAAGCTGATAGAGTATCTCCCCTATGGGCATTGGTTTGATTCTGTTTTTGGAAATCCGATGCTGAAGAGCGACCTGGTCCGTCAGCAGAAGATGGACAACGACTTCTTTGCCGTTGTGGCCTCGCTGATCTATAATAATCGGGATAATGTAGAGGCAGTCTTAGGTGGCGGATGGAACAAATATAATGGCAATCACTTCGGCTTGGTGAAATGGGTGAAGCATGTTCCAGAGGGGCTCGACCTGCAGCCTGACTACGAGTATTATCGTAACAATGCCAAGAAGACAGATTGGAATATCTATGGTAAGGTGAACTATGAATTCGTGAAGGGCCTGAATGGCTTCCTCGACTTGCAATATCGTCATATCGGCTATAAGATGCAGAATCCAGGCAATTGGCAAGGAGCTAATCCTGACGGCAAATATGTGATCGACGACACTTTCAACTTCTTCAAGAACTACGACATCACGCCGCATCATAAAGTCTATGCTTCATATGCCATCGCCCACAAGGAGCCTACACGTAATGACTATGAGGATAATGTCGGAACAGAACTGAAAGCAGAGCGTCTGAACGATCTGGAGGTTGGTTATAAGTTCCTGAGTGCGACATTCTCTGCTGGCGCTAATCTCTATTGGATGAGCTATCGTGATCAGTTTGTGCTGACAGGTGAGTTGAATCATATCGGTGAGGCCATCGCCAAGAATGTGGGTAAGAGCTATCGGCTGGGTGTAGAGCTGGAGGCTGCATGGAAACCTGTCGACTGGTTCCACTGGGATGCTAACGCCACCTTCTCGAAGAATCGTGCGCAGGACTGGGAGGTGACGCTGATGGATGGCTCTGTAGAGAGTCTGGGTAATACCCCGCTGTCGTTCTCGCCAGACTTCATATTCAACAATATCTTCAACTTCAAGTATAAAGGTATAAATGCCAGCATCCAAAGTCAGTATGTAGGCGATCAGTATCTGACGAACACAGGCTTCAAGAGTTATCAGACCCTTGACGATAATGGCAAACCCATCGATGTCAGTATGATGCTCGACGGACACATTACCACCAATATCGACCTCAGCTATACGTTCAGCCTAAAACAGTTAGGGGTGAAGGAAATAACAGCAGGTATCACTCTCTATAATATCTTCTCTGCCAAATTCGATAATAACGGTTGGGCAGCTCCAGCCTTTACGAAAGAGAATGGCAAGTTGATTGCTACGAGCTGGGACAAATCCGACCAGTATGAGGCTGGTTTCGCACCTTCGGCACCATTCAATATGATGGCACATTTATCAATCAATTTCTAAATGGAGGAATTATTAAACGAGCATTGGCTCGACATATTGACTACGGTACTCGGCCTGATCTACATCTGGCTCGAGTATCGTGCGTCTATAGCCCTCTGGGTTGTTGGCATCATTATGCCCGCTCTTGATGTCTGGCTCTATTGGAGTCACGGACTCTATGGCGATGCAGGTATGGCGGTCTATTACACCTTAGCTGCTGTCTATGGCTATGCAGTTTGGAAATTCGGACGCAAGAAGAATCAGGCGACATCGGTGATGCCTATCACCCATACCCCAGTGCGGCTTTATCTGCCTATTGCCGTGTTTTTCTTCGTGGCGTGGGGACTGACGTATTATGTGCTGATTACTTGGACTAACTCTACAGTTCCAGTGCTCGACTCCTTCACGAATGCCCTGTCGTTTGTGGGTCTCTGGGCTCTGGCAAGGAAATATATCGAACAGTGGTTTTTCTGGATTGTAGTCGATGTGGTGTGTACAGTCCTTTATGTGCAGAAGGGCATCCCCTTCAAGGCAGCTCTCTACGGGCTATATGTCATGATTGCCGTGATGGGTTATTATAAATGGAAAAAGTTGATGCAAGATGAAAAGTTATCCGCTCATACATAAGATCTACGATTTCGACGCTGTAATTCTGGCTCATGGCGATTTTCCTCATGCTGAGATGCCTTTGAACCTGTTGAGTCGGGCTCCATTTGTCTGTGCCTGTGATGGTGCTGTCAACCACTATTCCCAGGCTGATGCCATCGTAGGCGACGGCGACTCTGTGCCAGAGGATCAGAGGAATCGTCTGATCCAGATTAATGAACAGGAGGATAATGATCTGACAAAGGCAACGCGTTATTGTCTTTCGAAGGGCATGAGGCGTATCGTCTATCTGGGTGCCACAGGCCAGCGCGAGGATCATACGTTGGGGAATATCTCGCTGATTGTCAGATATATGCAGGAGATGGAGGTCGAGCCTCTCATGGCGACAGATTACGGATGGTTTGTCGTTGCGAAAGGGGACTCGGAATTCAAGTCGTTCAGAGGGCAGCAGGTAAGCATCTTTAACATGACTTGCAGCGCGCTTTCTTCAGAGAATCTTCTTTGGGAGGCTTATCCTTATCGACAGTGGTGGCAAGGCACCCTGAACGAGTCGGCAGGCGACTCTTTTACGCTGAAAGGTGACGGGCTTTATCTAGTATATCGCACCTATCAGGCTAAGGAGACTGCCTTAAAATAAAAATAATCCTTAGATAATTTGGCTGTCTGCAGCATTTTTCGTACTTTTGCAGCGAATTTATAATTCAGAATGCTTATGCAGACGAACAGTCATTTATCGCGATTAATTCATGACCAGGCCAAGAAGTATGGCGACCGTGAGGTTTTGATCTACAAAGACTTTGGCGGGTCAGAGTGGAAATCATATTCGTGGAATCAGTTCTCGGATATGGTCAAGAAGGTGTCCAATGCCTTACTCAATCTGGGTGTAAAAGTACAGGAAAATCTGGGATTATTCTCTCAGAACTCTGTACAGTATCTGTTTTGCGACTTTGGTGCGTGGGGAGTTCGTGCAGTAACCATCCCATTCTACGCCACCAGCTCAGAGCAGCAAATCCAGTTCATGATCAGCGATGCAAAGATTCGTTTCCTCTTTGTAGGCGAACAGGAGCAGTACGACAAGGCGCGTCGGATCTTCTCTACCTGTCCTACACTCGAGCGCATCATCGTATTCGATAAGAACGTACATATCTCGTCACTCGACCTCAGCTCGATGTATTTCGACGATTTCCTGAAATTGGGCGAGAACTATCCACGTCAGACCGAAGTGGAGTCGCTTCAGGCTCAGGCTTCGATGGACGATATTGCAAACATCCTGTATACCAGCGGAACCACTGGCGATTCAAAGGGTGTAATACTTACCTGCGGACAATATAATGCCGCAATGATAGCCAACGACAAGTGTGTGCCTGTTGGTGAGAATGATAGAGTACTTAACTTCCTGCCATTCACACATATCTTTGAGAAGGGCTGGAAGATTCTTTGTTTGACAGAGGGCGCCACACTCATCGTAAACACCTATCCACAGGAGGTGCAGCAGTCAATGAAGGAAACTCATCCCACATGTATGTCGTCTGTTCCACGTTTCTGGGAGAAGGTATATATGGGCGTACAGGAACAGATCGAGAAGTCAAGTATGGCAAAACGCAAACTGTTCCGCCACGCAGAGGCCGTTGGCAAGAAGCATAACATTGACTATGTATCAAAGGGCAAGCGTCCACCATTGGCACTTCATCTGGAATACGAGATGCTGAACAAGACTGTATTCTCGCTGGTTCGCAAGGAACTTGGACTGGAGAATGCTCACTTCTTCCCAACAGCAGGCGCTACAGTTAATCCTAAGGTCGAGGAGTTTGTACATTCTATCGGCCTGAATATGATTGTAGGTTATGGCTTGACAGAGAGTCTTGCTACAGTAAGCTGTAACCATCTTGGCAAGCCTTACACAGTAGGCGGAGTAGGTATCCCCATCGAGGGCATCGACATCAAGATCAGCGAAGAGGGCGAAGTACTACTCAAGGGTCCAACCATCACCAGAGGATATTACAATCGTGAGGATCTCACCAAGGCTGCATTTACAGAAGACGGCTACTTCAAGACAGGCGATTCCGGCTATCTGGAAGGTGGCGAACTGTTTCTCAAAGAACGTATCAAGGACCTGTTTAAGACCTCTAACGGAAAGTATATTGCTCCACAGATGATAGAGTCGAAGCTGTTGGTAGACAAGTATATCGACCAGATTGCCATCATCGCCGATCAGCGTAAGTTTGTCTCTGCTCTGATTATCCCTGTATATTCACTTCTGGAGGAATATGCCCGCGAACATCATATAGAATTCGAAAACAGAGAGCAGTTGTGCAAAGATCCCAAGATCAATGAGATGATGAAGGAGCGTATCGACACACTTCAGCAGTCGCTGGCTCACTACGAGCAGATTAAGCGCTTCACCCTGCTTCCTTATCACTTCTCTATGGAAAAGGGAGAGCTTACAAATACATTAAAAATTAAGCGTCGCGTACTTAACGAGAATTACAAGAAGGAAATAGACGCGATGTACGAAGAATAAGATATGATTACTCAGGAACAGCTGAAAGATGTATTAGAAAGAGCGGATGCACTTCACCGCTACTTGGAAATAGATAAGAAGAAGATAGAATTCGAAGAAGAAGATCTTCGCACCCAGGCTCCTGACTTTTGGGAGGATCGTAAGCGTGCTGAAGAACAGATGAAGAAGGTGAAGGGCATTAAGAAGTGGCTCGACGGCTATAAAGAGGTTCGCACTCTGGCCGACGAGTTGCAACTGGCTTTCGACTTCTACAAAGACGAGATGGTAACTGAAGAAGAGGTGGAAGACACCTACGGCAAAGCCATCAAGGCAATCGAAGACCTGGAGCTTAAGAACATGCTCCGCCAGAAGGAAGACCCAATGGAGGCTGTTCTGAAGATTAATAGTGGAGCCGGCGGCACTGAGGCTCAAGACTGGGCTTCGATGCTGATGCGAATGTATATGCGCTGGGCCGAAGCTCATGGATATAAGGTAACCATATCAAACCTGCTAGATGGTGATGAAGCTGGTATCAAGAGTGTAACCATGCAGCTTGAAGGTGGCGACTATGCTTATGGCTATCTGAAGAGCGAGAATGGTGTTCACCGCTTGGTTCGTGTATCTCCATTCAATGCTCAAGGTAAGCGTATGACATCTTTCGCTTCAGTATTTGTTTCGCCATTGGTCGACGATACCATCGAGGTATATGTTGATCCTGCAAAACTCTCATGGGATACCTTCCGCAGTAGTGGTGCTGGTGGTCAGAACGTAAACAAGGTTGAATCAGGTGTACGTCTGCGCTATTGGTATACAGACCCAGATACCGGCGAGGAAGAAGAGATCCTCATCGAGAATACAGAGACTCGCGACCAGCCTAAGAATAAGGAGCGTGCCATGACGTTGCTCAAATCGCAACTCTACGATCGTGCGATGAAGAAGCGTTTGGAGGCTCAGGCTAAGATTGAGGCTGGCAAGAAGAAGATAGAGTGGGGTAGTCAGATACGCAGCTATGTGTTTGACGACCGCCGCGTAAAAGACCATCGTACCAACTATCAGACTACAGATGTGGATGGTGTGATGGACGGAAAGATTGACGATTTCATCAAGGCATACCTGATGGAGTTCCCTGTAAACGACGACGAACAATAACGAATAACAAATAAAAATCATTAAAACTATGGCCAAAATTGCAAAAGCATCAAAATCTACCGAAAAAAAGGTAGCTTTTCAGAAGAAACAAGAAGAAGGTGGCAAGAAAGTGTTAGAGTATATCTTCGGCGCATTAATCATTCTTGCTATTCTATTTGTAGTTTATTCATTTATTATCATGTAAATAAATGAGCGGACTGGAGATAGAACGCAAATTTCTTGTAAAGAACAACGACTACAAGCGACTTGCTACCAGTAGCAGTCGTATTTGTCAAGGTTATATCTGCAGCGATCGCGGACGTACCGTTAGGGTACGTATCCGTGATAGCCGCGGATATTTAACTATTAAAGGCCCTTCAGGTATAGGAGGACTTGCACGCTATGAATTCGAAAAGGAGATTTCGCTAGATGAAGCACAACACCTGATGGATATCTGCGAACCAGGCAAGATAGACAAGACTCGCTATCTGGTACCCTGCGGCAAACATACATTCGAAGTTGATGAGTTTTATGGCGAAAACGAAGGCTTGGTAATGGCAGAAGTTGAGCTTGGTTCAGAAGACGAAGCCTTTGAGAAACCTGACTTTATTGGCCAGGAAGTTACAGGCGATCGCAGATACTATAACTCGTGCCTGCTAAAAAATCCATTTACCTCTTGGGGCGAAGACTCCAAATAATCAATCCAACAACAGCTGCTAGCGTAACACCAGTAGCATTGGCTGCCAAATCAAGCCAATCACCACTGCGACGTCCACCAGTACAATATTCCTGTAAAAGCTCCAGAACTCCACTCATTATAATTGGAGCTACCCAAGCCCAAAAAAACAGCTTCTCAAAATCCGCCTGTTTATGCTTGCGGGTATATTCTATCCACACTACAATAAACGTACAACCATACATAACTATATGTACCCACTTGTCAGCAAACTCCACATCAGTAAGTGGCATCTCTGGAAAAATGGGCATAAGCGAAAGTATCCATATCATTGCGATACAGATCATCGAAAACGGGTATTTTCTTAAGAAATGAAACAAAAAACTCATATTTACTTGCAATTTCGGTGCAAAATTAAGAAATTATTTATATTTTTGCAACCAATTTAAAAGAAATGTGTATATGTCACAACTTGAAAGGGCAAGTTTCGGTAGCAAATTAGGCGTCATATTAGCAACAGCAGGTTCTGCTGTCGGATTAGGTAACATATGGCGCTTTCCTTATATGACAGGCCAGAACGGTGGAGCCATTTTCATTATTATATATGTGTTCTGCGTTCTACTACTTGGTCTTCCTTGCATGATCAGCGAATTTATCATTGGTCGCCATGGTCAGGCCAACACAGCTCGCGCTTTCCGCATCATGTCGGGCGATACCATATGGTCGTTGATTGGATATATGGGAGTACTTACCGGATTCCTTATTTCAGGTTACTACGCAGTAGTTTCAGGTTGGTGTCTAGAATATGTATGGGCTTCAGTTTCAGGCAAGCTATTAGGCAATCCTGAATACATCAAAGAATACTTCACTACATTCTCTCAGGACCCTATCAAACCTGTTTTCTGGACGCTTATCATTCTTATTGCCACATATCTTATTATTGAAAATGGTGTGCGTAACGGCATCGAAAAGGCTTCGAAACTGCTTATGCCTATATTGTTTATTCTGCTGCTTATAATCGTTGTGGCATCGTGTATGCTGCCTAATGCAGAGAAGGGTATTGAGTTTATGTTTAAGCCTGACTTGTCAAAACTTAATAGTGATGTGTTCCTTGGGGCTCTTGGACAATCATTCTACTCGCTGAGTATTGCTATGGGATGCATCTGCACCTATGCCAGCTACTTCTCAAAGCAAACCAATCTTACATCGGCAGCAGTAAACATTAGTGTTATCGACTTTATGGTTGCGCTATTGGCAGGCCTCATCATCTTCCCTGCAGCATTCTCAGTGGGAGTTAATCCTGATAGCGGCCCATCGCTTATATTCATCACATTGCCTAATGTATTCCAACAGGCTTTTGATAGTATCGCAGGATTAGGTTACATTATCTCTGTACTGTTCTATGCATTGCTGTCAATGGCAGCACTTACTTCACTGATGTCACTCCATGAGGTTAGCACAGCATTCCTTGAAGAGGAACTGGGTACTACCCGTAAACGTGCTGCAATATTTGTAACAATAGGATGTATAATCGTTGGAACCATCTGTTCGTTGTCATTAGGACCGTGGGAAGGATTCCACTTGTTTGGCATGAACATTTTCGACCTATTCGACTTTGTCACAGGTCAGCTGTTCCTTCCTATCGTAGGATTCCTTACATGCATCTTTATAGGATGGTCAGTACCACATAAGATAGTACGCGATGAGTTTACCAATATGGGTACACTGCGAAATGGTCGTCTGTTCCACTTCTACATTTTCCTTGTGAAGTATGTTTGTCCTATCTGCATACTGTTTATATTCCTTCACCAATTCAAACTTTTGTAAATGTATAAGAGAGGAACATTTGGCAGCAAACTGGCGATAATTCTTACTACAGCAGGTTCTGCAGTAGGACTAGGTAATATCTGGCGCTTTCCATTCATGACAGGTCAGAATGGTGGGGCAGCATTTATTCTTATTTATTTAGGATGCGTCTTTATATTGGGCATACCTGGTATGATTAGTGAATTTATCGTAGGACGATATTCACAATCCAATGCCGCTAGAGCTTATGGTAGCGTAGGTTTCAAGCGTGCAAAATATATTGGTTACTTAGGTATTCTTACATCTACCATCATTCTTGGTTTCTATGCCGTAGTAGCTGGTTGGTGTTTGCAATATCTGTTTGCATCGATATCAGGCAAACTGATTGGCGATACCAACTATATCATAGAATACTTCAAGACCTTCTCAAGCGATCCCATACAACCATGCTTGTGGGGAGTTGGTTTTGTGCTGATTACCCACTATGTAGTGGCAAAAGGCGTGAACGATGGTATAGAGCGAGCCTCTAAACTGTTGATGCCTCTATTACTGGTTCTTTTGATTATCCTGGTTATTGCATCATGCCTACTTCCTGGCGCATCAAAGGGTATCGATTTCTTGTTAAAACCAGACTTCACTAAGGTTAGCAGCGAAGTATTCCTCGAAGCTTTAGGTCAGGCATTCTTCTCGTTAAGTCTTGGTACAGCATGCTTGTGTACATATGCTTCATACTTCAAGAAAGACAGCAATATACTCAAGTCGGCCACACAGATAGCGCTGCTCGATTCATTTATAGCCATTCTGGCAGGACTGATAATATTCCCAGCAGCATTCTCCGTAGGCGTACAACCAGATAGCGGACCATCACTGATATTCATCACACTTCCAAATGTGTTCCGTCAAGCTTTCGAGACTATGCCGATAGTTGGCTTTATCATATCCATATTGTTTTATGCCCTATTGGTTTTTGCGGCACTCACATCTACCATCTCTATGCACGAGATAGGTACGGCATTCTTCCACGAAGAATTACATCTGCCTAGAAACAAAGCAGCATGGATACTTACCACAGTATGTGGACTGATAGCAGTGTTCTGCTCGCTATCAGTGGGCGCTTATAGCCAACTGCAACTGTTTGGAATGTCGCTGATGGACTTCTGCGATTTCCTCACAGCTCAGCTCATGCTTCCCGCTGGCGCATTCTTAACTAGCATTTTAGTTGGATGGTTTGTCGAGAAGCAACTCATAGCCAACGAGTTTACAAACAATGGGACACTTAAAGACACGTTCCTGAAAGCCTATATTTTCTCAGTGAAGTTCATCGTTCCTCTCTGTATCTTACTAATATTCCTACATCAGTTCCACATTATATGAACAACCATTTTTACTATTATAACAAGTCAGACCGTAAATCATTAATCGTATTATTAGTTTTAATAGTATCTGCATTTACTGTCATATACCTGGCAGGGGGAGATGAGGCAGATACAAACAAAACGCAAACGGGCGTCAATAAATCGTCAACCAATAAAAACTATAACTATGCCAGTTATACACCAAAGAAGGTGGAACGATTTGTTTTCGACCCAAATACTGCCGATAGTACACAACTGCTTCGTCTGGGGCTCCAACCTTGGCAGGTTAAGAACATATATCGATACAGAGCTGCTGGGGGCATATATCGTAAACCACTCGACTTTGCAAAACTCTATGGACTCACAGTCAAGCAGTATCGCGAACTTGAGCCATACATCCGTATATCCAGTGACTATCTGCCAGCATCTACATTAGTAAAGGGACACGAGAACTATTATAACAATAGTCAGAATCATACAAAAGACTCTACAACCTATCAACGACCTGTTAAGATAAAGGAAACAGAGCACATCGTTCTTAACACAGCCGACACCACATCTCTCGTTACCATTCCTGGCATTGGTCCATACTATGCCCGCAAGATAGTGCAGTATGGCATCAGGCTTGGGGGATACGTAAGTGTAGACCAACTTGACGAAATAGAGGATTTCCCCACAGAAGCAAAGAAATACTTGGTCATAATCAACCCTGCGCCAAAGAAACTTAACGTAAACCAACTATCACTCAACGAACTGAAACGACATCCTTATATCAACTTCTATCAGGCAAAGGCAATTACAGACTATCGCCGACTGCATGGAGCCATCAAGTCGCTCAACGATCTGCGACTGAATAAAGACTTCACTCCAGATGTCATAAAGCGCCTTACGCCCTATGTTGAGTACTGATTTGTTAATAAATCATAGCGAATGATAGTTGATTCGTGGAAATGTTGTATATTTGCAGAATAAACTAAAAAACGAAATAGAAATGTTTGGATTAGGATTCCAGGAGATACTGGTTATTGCACTGATAGTATTGCTGCTTTGGGGCGGCAAGAAGATTCCAGAACTGATGCATGGCCTTGGCAAAGGCGTAAAAAGCTTCAAGGAAGGAATGAACGAGGTTACAGACCTGAAGAAAGAGGTAGAACAGGACGAGAAGAAGGATGAGTGATACATCCAGCATGACGTTTTGGGATCATCTCGATGAACTGCGTGGGATGATTATCCGTGTGTTGGTGGTAGCGATAATAGGTGCCTCGATTGCCTTCTGTTTTAAGGACGAACTCTTTGCCATCGTGCTTGCACCACGCTCTAGCGATTTCATCACCTACCGACTGATGGGAGTAGAGCCGTTCAGCATTCATCTGATGAATATCGGACTTACTGAGCAGTTTATGATCCACCTTAAGACGGCATTCTATGCGGGCATTCTGATAGCTTCGCCCTACATCATCTACCAGCTCTTCCGCTTTGTATCACCAGCGCTCTATGACAACGAGAGAAAATATGCCACTCTGCTCTGCTTTAGCGGCTACCTGATGTTTATGCTGGGCACAGCACTCAACTATCTGCTGATTTTCCCACTAACGGTCAAGTTCCTTGGCACTTATCAGGTTAGTCCCGATGTGGCAAATATGCTCACCCTTCAGTCGTATATGGATACACTGCTGATGATGAATATGGTGATGGGTATAGTGTTCGAGCTACCTGTGGTCAGTTGGCTGTTGGGCAAGATGGGACTTATCAATGCCGCTATGATGCAGTCGATGCGAAAGCACGCCGTGGTAGCGATACTTATTGTGGCAGCGATCATCACTCCAACTACTGATGCCTTTACGCTCTTTGTGGTGGCACTACCAATATGGCTGCTCTACGAACTGAGCATCCTCATAGTAAGATTAACTCATTAAGAAACAGAACTTATATAATAGACTTATGCTACGTAAAATCAGAACCACCCTTGCGGCAGTGATGTTAGTACTTATCACGCTGCTGTTCCTCGACTTCACAGGGACATTACACCGTTGGCTATCATGGTGTGCCAAGATTCAGTTCTTGCCAGCTGTGATGGCACTCAATGTGGTAGTTGTGATAGCACTCGTTGTGGTCACACTTGTATTTGGACGTATTTACTGTTCGATTATCTGTCCGCTTGGTATCTTCCAGGATCTGCTGGCCCGATTGCGCAGAAAGAAGAATAAGTACAGCTACTCTAAAGAAGTACGCTGGTTGCGCTATCCCATGCTGGTGGTGTTCATCATCGCAGGTGTAGCCGGCATAGGATCGATATTCCAGTTGCTGGCTCCTTATAGCAGCTTTGGACGTATCGGCACAATGATATTCCAGCCCCTGTGGAAGATGGGCAACAACCTGCTGGCTGTATTGGCCGAACGGGCCGATAGCTATGCATTCTACAGCGTAGATACATGGATGCGCTCACTGCCAGTATTCATTATCGCAGCTGTTACACTTGTATTGCTGATAGTTTTGGCTTGGCGAGGTGGACGTACATATTGCAACACCATCTGCCCAGTAGGAACCATCCTGTCGTTCTTTGCCCGTTTCTCTTGGCTCAAGATTCATTTCGACGAGAACAAGTGCAAGAATTGTTCGCTCTGCTCAAAGAACTGTAAGGCTGCTTGTATCGACTTCAAGACGCATACAGTAGACTATAGCCGTTGCGTGGTTTGTGGCAACTGTATCTACAGCTGTAAGTTTGGTGCACTCAAGTACACTGCTACTCGTCCAGCAAAGAAGGTCGAGAAGACCAATGATGCCAGCACTATCGACACCTCAAAGCGTTCATTCCTATTGGCAACAGCCTTAGTTTCAACAGCAGCTCTGGCACAGAAGAAGAAGGAGAAGCTGATGGATGGCGGATTGGCAGAAATCGAGGATAAGGTCATGCCTGAGCGCCAGACACCGCTCACCCCTCCAGGTTCACTCTCATTCCAGAATCTGGCTACACGTTGCACAGGTTGTCAACTCTGTGTATCAGAGTGTCCTAACCAGGTTCTCCGTCCTAGCAGCGATCTTATGCATCTGATGCAGCCTACAATGTCGTACGAGCATGGCTATTGCCGCCCTGAATGTAATCGTTGCTCTCAGGTTTGTCCTGCAGGAGCTATCCAACCTATTGACAAGGACGAGAAGACATCTGTCCAGATAGGTCATGCTGTATGGATCAAGAAAAACTGCGTGGTACTGACAGACGAGGTGGAGTGCGGCAACTGTGCCCGCCATTGTCCTTCGGGTGCTATCGAGATGGTTCCACTCGATGAGAACAACGAGGAATCGCCAATGATTCCTGCCATCAACGATGCTGCTTGTATCGGCTGTGGAGCCTGCGAATATGTTTGTCCGTCTCGTCCTTTCTCGGCAATCTACGTCGAGGGACACGAAGTACACAAGAAGATTTAAGGAGGATAGATTATGGAAAAGAAGAATATATCACGCCGTTCGTTCCTAAAGCTCTTTGGAGCAGGATCAGTAGCTACAGCAGCCACACTTGCAGGATGTAAGAGTGGAAACAAGGCTGGTAGTCAGGCTAAAGATGAATATAAGAATCAAGTTGAACCACCAGTAGGACAGATGACCTATCGCGTAAACCCCAAAACCAAAGATAAAGTTTCTATTCTTGGCTATGGTATGATGCGCCTGCCGACTAAGGTTGACAATAGCGATGAGTTCGATCAGGATATGATCAACAAGCAGATAGATTATGCCTTGGCGCATGGACTAAACTATATTGATACATCACCCGTATATTGTCAGGGTAAGTCAGAGCATTGCACAGGTATTGCCCTGAGTCGCCACAAGCGTAGCGAGTACTTTGTTGCCACAAAGCTATCCAACTTCAACCACGACTACTGGACATTCGAAAAGTCGAAGGAGATGTACCTCAACTCTATGAAGGAACTTCAGGTAGATTATCTCGACTACTACCTGCTTCACGCCGTTGGTGGTAGTATGGAGGAGTTTAATGGCCGCTATGTGGATAATGGCATTATGGACTATCTGCTGAAAGAGCGCGAGGCCGGACGTATTCGCAATCTTGGATTCTCGTTCCATGGCAAACAGGAGGTCTTCGATGAGGTATTGGCCTTGAACGATAAGTACCACTGGGATTTTGTGCAGATAGAGCTTAACTATCTTGACTGGAACTACGCCAACGAGATAAGCAAAAGCAATGTAGATGCCAGCTATCTGTATGCCGAACTGCAGAAGCTTGGTATTCCTGCAGTCATTATGGAGCCACTGCTGGGTGGCCGACTGGCCAATCTGCCCCAGTACTTGATGACAGAACTAAAGAGTCGCGATCCTGAGCGTAGTGTAGCCTCATGGGCTTTCCGCTATGCTGGCACTCCTGAGGGTGTGCTCACCGTACTTAGTGGTATGACCTATATGGAGCACCTTAAGGATAACCTCTTGAGTTATTGTCCACTCAAACCGCTATCAGAGGATGAGATGCGATTCCTCGATAAGGATATTGCTCAGAAGATTGTAGGCCTTGAGAATATTCCGTGCAACGACTGTAAATACTGTATGCCATGTCCTTACGGTGTGGATATCCCTGCCATCTTTGTACACTACAACAAGTGCAAGAACGAGGGCTCACTGCCAATGGGAGTAGGGGATAGCGAGTATCGCAAGCATCGTCGCCAGTATCTCATCTCGCTCGATAGAGTTGTTCCACGCGACCGTCAGCCTGATCATTGCATCCAGTGTGGTCAGTGCGAGCCTCATTGTCCGCAGAGCATTCACATTCCACGCGAGTTGGCTAAGATCGATGAGATGATTGAGAGCTTGAAGCGTAACCCTGACGGCCCAGAAGTATAAAAAAAACAAATAAATTTGGTTTTTCCTTAATTTACAGTACCTTTGAACGATGTTCGAAGGTACTCACGTTCTAAAAAACTCAAATAAATTTGGTTTTTTGCTCACTTAATCGTACCTTTGCACCCGAAATAAACGTTTATAGAAGAAAATGGCATTAAAATGTGGTATTGTAGGACTGCCAAATGTGGGCAAGTCTACCTTGTTTAATTGTCTGTCGAGCGCAAAGGCTCAGGCAGCAAACTTTCCCTTTTGTACGATCGAACCCAATGTGGGTGTAATCACTGTACCTGATGAAAGACTGACCAAACTCGCAGAGTTGGTTCACCCAGGACGCATCGTTCCTGCTACATGTGAGATTGTAGACATCGCTGGTCTCGTTAAAGGCGCCTCTAAGGGCGAGGGACTGGGCAACAAATTCCTTGGCAACATCCGTGAGACTGATGCTATCATCCATGTGCTCCGTTGCTTCGAGGATGAGAATATCACACACGTTGATGGTACTATCGACCCCATCCGCGATAAGGAGATTATTGATACAGAGCTCCAACTTAAGGACCTCGAGACTATCGAGAGCCGACTGGCTAAGACAGAGAAGGCTGCAGCTGCTGGTAATAAGGACGCTAAGATTGAGGCTACCGTGCTGCACGCCTATAAAGAGGTGCTCGAGCAGGGTAAGAATGCCCGTATCGTAGAGTTTGAGAGCAAGGACGAGCAGGATTGTGCTCGCAACCTCTTCCTGCTCACATCAAAGCCAGTTCTCTACGTTTGCAACGTAGGCGAAGCTGACGCTAAGAGCGGTAACGACTTCACCAAGAAAGTTGAAGAACTCGCCAAGGAGGAAGGTGCTGAAACAATGGTTATCGCAGCTAAGACCGAAGAGGATATCGCTGAGCTGGAGAGCTATGAGGACAAGCAGATGTTCCTTGAGGAACTCGGCTTGGAAGAGAGTGGTGTAAACCGTCTGATTAAGAAGGCCTACGCTCTGCTTAACCTCGAGACCTTTATCACCGCTGGCGAGATGGAGGTTAAGGCATGGACATATAAGAAGGGTTGGAAGGCTCCTCAGTGCGCTGGAGTTATACATACCGACTTCGAGAAGGGCTTTATCCGTGCAGAGGTTATCAAGTACGACGACTATATCCAGTATGGCTCTGAGGCTGCTGTACGCGAGGCTGGTAAGCTGGCCGTTGAGGGTAAGGAGTACGTTGTACAGGATGGCGACATTATGCATTTCCGCTTTAACGTATGATGAACCTTCTCAACTATATCGTCTGGCAGCCCGACCTCGAGGCATTCCGTTTAGGTCCCATCGCTGTTCGTTGGTACGGACTGATGTGGATCATCGGCTTGGCTCTGGCCTACTTCGTGGTTCAGCGCCTATACAAGGAGCAGAAGATTAAGGACGAATACTTCGATCCACTCTTCATCTATTGCTTCTTTGGCATACTGATTGGTGCCCGTCTGGGGCATTGTATCTTCTACGAACCCGATTATTTCCTGACCTCAGGCAAGGGTTTGATAGAGATGATACTGCCTATACGCATACTGCCTGAAGGCGGTTGGAAGCTTATAGGCTATGCAGGACTTGCTTCGCATGGAGGAACACTTGGACTTATGATTGCCCTGTGGATGTATGTGCGAAAAACCAAGCTTGGCATATGGACGGTTCTAGATAATATCGCCATCGCCACAGGTACCACAGCCTGCTTTATCCGCTTGGGCAACCTGATGAACTCTGAGATTATCGGTAAGATAACAGATGTGCCCTGGGCATTCATCTTCGAGAATGTAGATGCCGTACCACGTCATCCAGGACAGCTTTACGAGGCTATTGCCTATGCTATTCTGTTTGCCATCATGTGGTATCTGCATAAAAAGATGCCAGAGAAGATCGGCACAGGTTGGTATTTCGGCTTCTGCCTTACGTATATCTTCACCTTCCGCTTCTTCATCGAATACACCAAGGAGATACAAGAAGCCTTCGAAGCATCATTGCCTATAGATATGGGTCAGATACTCAGTATTCCCTTTATCATCTTAGGCGCTTATTGTATGATAAAAGCCAAGAAACAAGCATAAAAATATTATAGGTAGATATGGCAAAAGAAGGCAAGGAACTTACTCCTATGATGAAACAGTTCTTCGATTTGAAGGCGAAACATCCTGATGCAGTAATGCTGTTCAGGTGTGGCGACTTCTATGAAACTTATTGCGAAGATGCTATAACTGCCTCGAAGATTCTTGGTATCACGCTGACGCATCGTAACAACGGTTACAATAAAGGCGACGAGATGGCAGGATTTCCACATCACGCGCTGGACACCTATTTACCTAAGCTGATTCGTGCTGGCAAACGTGTGGCCATCTGCGACCAGCTGGAAGATCCCAAACTCACCAAAAAACTTGTTAAGCGTGGCATCACAGAACTGGTAACACCAGGTGTGGCCATGAGCGACAATGTGCTTAACTACAAGGAGAACAACTTTCTTGCGGCTATCCACTTTGGCAAGTCGAGTATGGGTGTGGCCTTCCTCGATATCTCTACGGGTGAGTTCCTTACAGGTGAGGGAACGGCTGACTACGTAGAGAAACTACTAGGCAACTTCTCGCCAAAGGAGGTGCTCTTCGACCGCAATCGCAAACAGGACTTTGAGCGCAACTTCGGCACTAAATACTTCACATTCCAGTTGGACGACTGGGTGTTTACCGATCAGACAGGTAAGCAGAAGCTGCTTCATCACTTCAACGTGAAGAATCTTAAGGGCTTTGGTGTTGACCATCTGCAATCAGGAATCATCGCTGCTGGAGCCATTCTGCAATATCTCGAGCAGACTCAGCACACCCAGATAGGTCATATCACATCTATCTCACGCATCGAGGAAGATAAGTATGTACGACTGGATAAGTTCACCATCCGTAGCCTGGAGTTGGTTTATCCCATGCAGGAGGATGGAAAGTCGCTGCTGGATGTCATCGACAAGACGGTGAGTCCTATGGGTGGCCGATTGCTGCGCCGCTGGCTGGTGTTCCCACTCAAGGACGAAAAGCCCATCAACGAGCGACTGGATGTGGTAGAGTATTACTATCGCGAGCCTGAGTTCCGCGAGTGCATCGACGATCAGATACATCGCATTGGCGACCTTGAGCGTATCATATCTAAGGCTGCCGTAGGTCGTGTATCGCCTCGCGAAGTGGTACAGCTAAAGACTGCTCTGCAGGCCATCCAGCCAATAAAGACTGCTTGTCTATATGCCAAGAACGAGTCGCTTAATCGCATTGGTGAGCAATTGAACCTCTGCGAATCGTTGCGCGACCGCATCGAGAAAGAGATACAGAACGATCCGCCACAGCTGGTAGCTAAGGGAGGCGTGATTCGCGACGGGGTTAATCAGGAACTCGACGAGCTGCGCCAGATAGCTTATTCAGGTAAGGACTATCTGCTAAAGATACAAGAGCGCGAGGCGCAAGAGACTGGTATCCAGAGTCTTAAGATAGGCTACAACAATGTGTTCGGCTACTATCTTGAGGTTCGCAACACCTATAAGGAACTTGTTCCACCAGAGTGGGTCCGCAAACAGACACTGGCTCAGGCCGAGCGCTATATCACTCAGGAGCTGAAGGAGTACGAAGAGAAGATTCTTGGTGCAGAGGATAAGATCCTCTCGCTCGAGGCTAAGCTCTTCAACGACCTGATTATGAGCATGCAGGAGTTTATACCTCAGATTCAGATCAATGCCAATATCGTTGCCCGTCTGGACTGTTTGCTCAGCTTTGCTAAGGCAGCTGAGGAAAACAAGTATATCCGTCCTGTCATCGACTCGTCAGAGGTTATCGATATCAAGCAAGGCCGCCACCCTGTTATCGAACAGGAGTTGCCACTTGGCGAATATTATGTACCAAATGATATCCTGCTCGACAATGAGCGTCAGCAGATTATCATCATCACTGGTCCAAACATGGCTGGTAAATCGGCGCTGTTGCGTCAAACGGCTTTGATAGTACTGTTGGCCCAGATAGGATGCTTTGTGCCCGCAGAGGCCGCCAGAATCGGTCTGGTGGATAAAATATTCACTCGTGTAGGTGCCAGCGATAACATTTCGCTGGGCGAATCAACCTTTATGGTCGAGATGACTGAGGCTTCTAACATTCTGAATAATGTATCATCGCGCTCGTTGGTACTCTTCGATGAGTTAGGTCGTGGTACAAGTACTTACGATGGTATCTCGATAGCTTGGGCCATCGTAGAATATCTGCACGAGAATGCCAAAGGCCATCCTCGCACACTGTTCGCCACCCACTACCACGAGTTGAACGAAATGGAGAAGAACTTCAATCGTATCAAGAATTACAACGTCTCAGTAAAAGAGGTTGATGGCAAGGTTATCTTCCTTCGCAAACTGGAGCGTGGTGGCTCTGAGCACTCGTTTGGTATACACGTAGCCGAAATCGCTGGTATGCCCCGCTCGATAGTAAAGCGTGCTAACGTCATCCTGAAGCAACTGGAGAGCGACAACGCCCAAGTAGGTGCCGTAGGCAAGCCCACCACAGAAATCGCCAACTCTCGCGAAGGCATGCAGCTATCGTTCTTCCAGCTCGATGACCCTGTGCTTTGCCAGGTCCGAGATGAAATCCTAGGCCTCGACGTAAACAACCTAACACCAATCGAGGCCCTGAACAAACTCAACGACATCAAGAAGATAGTTAGCGGAAAGTAACCTTTTCAGCTATGACAAAGAGTTATCTTAACACAGAGAATATACGTCGCAGTAGCAGTGACGTGGAGTATCATCCGTTGATACCCTTTCTGCCAACAAATGCAAAAGTGCTGTTCCTGGGCAGTTTCCCACCACAACGCAAGCGATGGTGCATCGATTTTTACTATCCCAACTTCATCAACGATCATTGGCGCATCGAGGGACAAGTGTTCTTTGGCGATCGCAACCACTTTGTCGATCTTGCCGAAAAACGTTTCAAGATAGATGATATCGTAGCATTCTGCCAAGAGAAGGGTCTCGCCTTCTTCGATACCTCCTCAGCCGTCCGTAGACTTAAAGATAATGCTTCCGACAAATTCCTCGAAGTGGTAGAACCAACGGATATTCCTGCTCTCATCGCTCAACTACCACATCTGCGAGCCATTGTCACCACTGGCGAAAAAGCCACAGACACCATCTGTGCCTCGCTCAATATCCCAACACCCCCCAAAGTTAACACCTACGTACCTATCCCCAACACCCGTCAGCTAGTGCTCTACCGCCTTCCATCATCCTCCAGGGCCTATCCCTTGGCCTTCGACAAGAAAGCCCAGGCCTACCAACAGATGTTCAGTTTCATAGGCTACTAATAAATTTCTTGCTTTTTTCAAATAAAGTTTGGAAGTTAAGGAATTATTTCCTATCTTTGCCCACAGAAATAAAACATCGCTTATGTTAGACAGAGCACAGACGATTGAAAAACTGAAGTCCACTCGTCAGTATCTTAGTGAGCACTACGGGGTAAGTTCGATGCTTCTATTTGGTTCCGTTGCCAGAAACGAACAAAAAGAAGGCAGCGATGTTGATGTGTGCGTAGAAATGAAGCCCAACCTTTTTAAACAGGCTGGTGTAAAAGTCTATTTGCAAGAACTATTAGGTTGTTCTGTTGACGTAGTACGTATGAGAGAAAGCATGAACCAATTGTTTAAACAGCAAATTCAAAAATATGGAGTTCGAGTCTACTGATAATATTGCGATGGTCTACGAGACCCTCAAGAATATTGATACAGCCATAACAAGATTACAAGAACGTTCTTTAGAGATTCATTCTGTTAACGATTATTTGACATCACCCTCAGGGATGGAGAAGCTTGATGCAGCTTGTATGGTATTAATAGCATTAGGAGAAGGCGTTAAGACGCTTGATAAACTCACAAACAAAGAACTTCTTAAGACTTATCCTTCGATAGATTGGAAAGGTGTTATGGGTGTTAGAGATGTTATAGCCCATCATTATTTCGAAGTTGACCCAGATGCCGTCTTTGATATTATCAAGAACGATCTTGAACCATTGAAGAATGCAATCCAATTCTTTAAGGATCAACTATTCCAATCTAAATAAGACTAATCACAAATAATCATATTGGCAGGGATGTCGTATTTGTTGTGTTGCAGCAAAATTTTCGACTTAAATAATTGTTATCCCAAAATAATTTGCTACTTTTGCCAGCAATATGAAGAAGTGTTGCCTGATATCGCTGATGCTCTGCTGGATGCTTTCGCTTTCAGCACAATATCTGCATCCAGGCGATACAATCGCTATCATATCACCATCGAGCGCTACTGATACCACAACGATTAATGGTGGAATCCGCACGCTAGAAAAGTGGGGCTATCATTGCGTGGTAGCGCCTAATGCACTAAATGTTTATCATGGTTTTGCAGGCACTATCGATGACCGACTAAGTGATTTATTATGGGCCTTACGCGAGCCATCTGTCAAGGCAATTATGTGTTCGAGAGGTGGTGATGGTGCGGCTCATCTTCTTTCGCGTCTATCGCTTGATACACTCAGACAATACCCCAAGATGATTATCGGCTTTAGCGACGTTACAGCCTTGCTATGTGCAGAAGCTAGGGCTGGCGTGAAGGGCATTCATGGTTCGATGTGCTATGCACTGAATACTTACGAGGGAACAGATACCGTTAGTCAGGCTTTGCGTCGTATGCTTGTTGGTGATCTGCCAACCTATCGTGTAGCTCCCCATCCCCTTAATATAACAGGTAAGGCTGAGGGAACTATCGTTGGTGGCAATATGAGTGTGTTCAACGATCTGGCCGGATCTGATTTCGATCCAATAATGCTGAATGACATCATTCTGTTTATTGAGGATACAGGCGAAGGGATGAGCAAAGTAGACCGCATGCTGCACAATATCGAGGTTCGTGGCTTACAATCCCATGTCCGTGCCGTTATCGCTGGTCAATTCAATAAGTACAAGCACCCAGAGAATGGCTTTGACGATATGTATGCCATCCTGCACGAATACCTACAGCATTGGCACATACCTGTATGCAACGACTTCCCAGTAGGTCATGCTCACCTAAAAAACTTCCCACTACTAACGGGTGCAAAAGCTACGCTAGAAGTGGGAAGCGATGGGGTAACGCTACATTATTAATAGTGTTTTGGTGTAAATTCCCAGCCTGGGAATGAAATGTTCCCACGTTGGGAATGAATCGTTCCCAAGTTGGGAATAAACTATTCCACCTAAGGGAATACACTATAAGGAATAGGTCGAACAACCTGAAGACATAATTCGAACCATTCAAAGACATAGTTCGAACAAGAAAGACGATTCTTATTTTTATAGAGTTTTTCAAAAATCTCTCAATCCCTCACTTAAACCACTCGAAACCCGCATAAACAGGGACTTCTTGAAAAATCATCCCTCACTTGATCCCTCACTTGATCCCTCACTTATCTCTCACCCGATCTCTCACGTACTAATTCAATGACAGACAACAAAAGTGAGGGATGATGTGAGAGATATGTGAGGGATATGTGAGGGATAAAAATAATCTCTCACATCCTGAAACACCTGTGTTTATGCGGGTTTCGAGAGATTATGTGAGAGATGAGGGATTTTTTTATAAAATCAATTTTTTGGAATAGTATAACATCTTTTAGAAAATAATAGTTACCTTTGCACCATGAAATGTGCGAACTTAATGGTTTATCACAACAATATTAATTACTCAAAAAAAAGCTAAAGATGAAAAAGAAAATTCTATCGATGGTTGTCTTGATGTCAACCTCGTTGTGCAGTTTTGCACAGAATGGTGTGGGCGAATGGAGCTTCATGCCCAAAGTTGGTATTAACTTTACTACAATGACGAATGACAACGATGCGAAAACACGTACAGCATTCACAGTAGGAGGAGAATTTGGCTATGTAGCTTCACCCAAGGTGGCACTGTCGTTTGGCGCTATGTATTCTCAACAGGGTTGTAAGGCTAAATTTCAAGGTATCGATGGCACCATCAAGATGGACTATATCAACGTGCCTGTAATTGCAGCCTGTCGCGTTACTGATAACCTATCGGTAAAGGTAGGTTTGCAGCCTGGATTCCTGATCAACGACAAGGTGAAGATTAGTAGCAATGGTGTTGATGCAGAAGTAGGACTTGAGGAGTCGTACAAAGCAGCAGGAATGGATGTAACACTTCACAAGTTCGATCTGTCTATTCCCGTTGGTATCTCGTACGATTTCAATAACGTGGAATTGGAGCTCCGTTATAATGCAGGTTTAACAAAGATATTGTCTGTACCAGGAGGAGATGGAACCAAGAACAGTGTTATCCAATTCACAATTGGTTATAAGCTCGGACTTTAATTGTATCAGTTATAAAAAACTAAGCCGCAGCCCTTTGTGAGGACTGCGGCTTGTTTATTGAGATCATCTTTCGTTGTTTATGCGAATGGATTCTCTGTTGGGTAGAAATTGCCCTTGGGGAAGTTGTAGTCGATCTCGTCAACGGGGATACCCATGTACTTGAGAACCTCCCAGAGATACTTACCCTGATGGCCGAACATAACGGCGCAGTGGTGTGGGTAGTGCTTCTCG
>CACWMK010000052.1 GCA_902761905.1 uncultured Prevotellaceae bacterium | reverse complement strand
GAGAGATAAGTCAACAAAATCAGTATAATAAACAGTAATTAACAAAACAGTAACAAATCAAGGCTCTGAGGGAGTCAACACTATACAGGGAAAGACACGTGGGGACGCGGGGTCGCGGGGGCATTAGGAATTATGATTGGTGGTAATGAATGGGATGAAAGATATGGTTATGTTTATATTATTATATATATTATAATATATATAATAATATAGTAATAAGCATAGATATTTGCTCATATATAGCAAAAATCTAATGGACCTGCGACCCTGCGTTTCTGCGTACCCGCGATCATGGAATTTTTGGTCTGCGAGGAAAGCGGCACTAATCTAGGTGATAATTTACGGTTTTTCTGATGAAAAGTTACGGGAATCTTCCCGAGTGGTGGTTGTACTAATATTTTTACATATTTTAGCAAAATAATTACAGAAATATTTGGTAGTTTCATAAAATTGTTGTACCTTTGTAGCGCATTTAAGAAATGCATTACAAGTCAATCAGAAAAGACAAGTGCGCACGCAGAGTATGAAAGACACAGAGAGTAATTAACAAGTAATTTAAAACTATCAAAACACATTACAATTATGGCAAAGATTATTTATCTGCTTAAGCAGAACAAAGTGAAAGATTCGAAGATCAACGGCAAGTGGTTTGCTCACGGTAAGACCATTGAAGTGATGAACACCCGCAAGATGGCGAACCACATCAGTGAGCACGGTAGCATATATACACCCGACGTGGTGTTTGGAGTGCTGGAAAAGTTCCGCAGCTGCCTACTGGAGATGTTGCTGAATTCGCGCCGTGTGAAGATAGACGGTCTGGGTACCTTCTTCACCACCATCGAGAACGAGCCCGGCGGAGCGGCTAAGAAGGAGGACTTCTCGCCCCAGAAGAATCTGAAGGCTCTCCACATCAGATTCATGCCCGACCAGGAGGCCGAGACCAATATCTCGAGTCGTGAGTTCATCAAGAAGGCGGAGTTCGTTAATGCCGAGGCGTTCGCCGGAATGCTGACCGAGGACGAGCCTAGCAACGGCTCAGGTTCAGGCTCAGGCTCAGGTTCAAGTTCTAGCCAGAGCGGCAATAGCGGTGGAAATACCGGTGGAAACTCCGGAGGCGGTAATAGCGGTGGAGGCAACTCCGGAGGCGGTGGCGATGATGATGACGTCACTTACGATTAAACCACGGGGCTGGGGCCTAGCGCCCCACCCCTCTCCTAACGCCCATCGTCATCTCGAGCGTAGTCGAGAGATCTCTCCATGCGCTACGCTTAGTCGAGATGACAAAACAAAGAGTAATTAACCTTAATAACCTAATTAACCATTATGAGCAAAAAAGAGACCATTAAGTTTGTGATTCAGCTTATCGCATCGATTGCTTCGGCGATACTGACGGCACTGGGCGCCACATCGTGTGTAGGGGCGTAACAACAGAAGAGGTTCGCATTGAGTTGCGAACCTCTTTATTTTTCGTATCGGGAAAATTTTGTTCTCATAATATCCCGTGGATTATAGGCTGAAGTCCTCAGGAAGTCCGATCTCCTTGAGACACTGCTTCTCGAACTCCTTGTCCTCGCTTACGGTCTTGCCGTTAGGATAAAGCTTACCGATGCTGTCGAACTTCTCGACGATGCCACCCAGCTTACCAAACTGGGCCTCGATGTCCTTAGCCTTAGCCATAGCCTTATTGATAGCGACGGTGTCGGTAGCAGCACCCTCGGTCTGGATGATCTGCATAACCTCATACATACCCTTCATGGCAGGCGACATAGCGAGGAATACTGTGTGATAAGCCTCTTTCCACTCGTCAATGCTCCAGTTAGCACCCTCTGTCTGAGCATTCTCTATCAGCTGATTCAATATTTCTACAGGATTAGCTGCAACTTCCTCGGCTGTAGGAGCAGCCTTCTGACCCTGTTTGCACGATGTGACTGCCAAGCCCAGCACGAACGCAATCATAACAATAAATGCTTTCTTCATAACTTTTTGATTTTTAAATTATTGGTTAATAAATCCTTGATTAATCGGCGGCAAATTTACATAAAATTTTGAAACCACAAAATGTTTTTAGTAAAAAAGTGAAGAAAATTTGGAAATGTGCCCGATTTTTCGTAACTTTGCCGCCCGAAATAATATATATAATTAAAATGGCAGATACAAGCAACAGCATTCTACAGAAATTAGACGGTCTGGAGGCTCGTTTTGAGGAGGTATCGACACTGATTACCGACCCCGACGTGATAGCCGACCAGCAGAGATTCGTAAAACTTACTAAGGAATACAAGGATCTGGGCGACATTATGGACGCCCGTAAGCGTTATATCGCATGCCTGAACGGTATCAAGGAGGCTAAGGACATATTGGCCAACGAGAGCGATCCGGAGATGAAGGAGATGGCACGCGAGGAGCTGGCAGCCAACGAGGAGCTGCAGCCACAGCTGGAGGAGGAGATAAAGATAGCACTGATACCAAAGGACCCCGAGGACGCCAAGAACGTGGAGATGGAGATTCGCGCCGGAACCGGTGGCGACGAGGCTGCCTTGTTTGCCGGCGACCTGTTTAAGATGTACAAGAACTTCTGCGAGTCGAAGGGCTGGCAGGTGGCTATCACATACGTTTCGGAGGGTGCCGTAGGCGGATTCAAGGAGGTAGACTTCTCTGTGTCGGGTGCCGACGTGTATGGCACACTGAAGTACGAGAGCGGTGTGCACCGTGTACAGCGTGTGCCCGTGACCGAGAGTAACGGACGTATGCAGACCAGTGCCGCTACAGTAGCCGTACTGCCCGAGGCTGACAAGTTTGAGGTGCACGTGAACGAAGGCGAAATCAAGTGGGATACCTTCCGAAGCTCTGGTGCCGGTGGTCAGAACGTAAACAAGGTTGAATCGGGTGTTCGTCTGCGCTATATGTGGAAGAACCCTAACACGGGCGAGACCGAGGAGATACTGATTGAGTGTACCGAGACCCGCGACCAGCCTAAGAACAAGGAGCGCGCACTGAGCCGTCTGTACACCTTTATATATGATAAGGAGCACCAGAAGTATGTTGACGATATCGCCAACCGTCGTAAGAGTCTGGTTTCGACCGGCGACCGCTCGGCTAAGATCCGTACATACAACTTCCCACAGGGCCGTGTGACCGACCATCGTATCGGCTACACCACTCACGACCTGCAGGGATTCCTGGGTGGCGACATTCAGGCAATGATCGATGCGCTGACCGTGGCCGAGAACGCCGAGAGAATGAAGGAGAACGAGCTTTAATACATTAAAGATTAAACATTAAAAATGAAGATAATATGGCCTACGGATTTTACGGATTATACGAATTTAATCCCAAAGAAAAAATCAGTAAAATCCGTATAATCCGTAGGTAAAACAAAAATAATAAAGATTAAACATTAAAAATTGAAGATAATATGGCCTACGGATTTTACGGATTATACGAATTTAATCCCAACGAAAAAAATCAGTAAAATCCGTATAATCCGTAGGTAAAACAAAAATAATAAAGCAATGACCAGAAAAGAACTGATTGAACAGATTCGCGAGAAGAAGAGTTTTCTGTGCGTGGGACTGGACACAGACCTGGACAAGATGCCCAAGGGCCTGAAGGAGATTGTGAAGAAGGAGTATGAAGAGGAGGAAATGACCTTCGGTATGCTCTTCGAGTTTAGCACACGCATCATCGATGCTACTGCTCCCTACTGCGTGGCCTACAAGCCCAACCTGGCATTCTACGAGGCTTACGGTCTGGAAGGAATGGCAGCCTTCGAGGGCATAATCGAATATCTGCAGGAGAACTATCCTAACCACCTGATCATCGCCGACGCTAAGCGCGGTGACATCGGAAATACATCAAAGATGTATGCCAAGACTTTCTTCGAGGAGTATGATGTGGACGCTCTGACCGTAGCCCCATACATGGGCGAGGACTCAGTGACACCATTCCTGGGTTACGACGGCAAGTGGGTGGTGCTGTTGGCACTGACCAGCAACAAGGGTAGCCACGACTTCCAGCTGATGGAGGACAAGAACGGCGAGCGACTGTTTGAGAAGGTGCTGAAAAAGAGTCAGGAATGGGGTAACGACGAGAACATGATGTATGTGGTAGGTGCTACCCAGGGCAAGATGTTTGAGGATATCCGCAAGGTGGCTCCCACACACTTCCTGCTGGTTCCAGGCGTAGGCGCTCAGGGCGGTAGTCTGGAGGAGGTTTGCAAGTACGGCATGATAGACGACTGCGGACTGCTGGTAAACTCTAGCCGCGGCATAATCTACGCCAGCAACGAGAAGGACTTTGCCGAAGTGGCCGGCGAAAAAGCTAAGGAACTACAACAGCAGATGGCAGCGATTCTGGATGCCCAGAGTTGACAGGTGACAGTTGACAGTTGATAGTTGATAGTTGATAGTTGACAGTTGTGAGCGAAGTAAAGATCATCAACGACCCGGTATTCGGGTTTATTAAGATACCACGCGGCATACTCTACGGGATAGTAGAGCACCCGCTATTTCAGAGGCTTAACCGCATCAATCAGTTGGGGTTGGCCTCTGTGGTGTATCCTGGGGCCAGGCACACCCGATTCCAACACTCGCTGGGCGCATTCCACCTGATGAGCGAGGCTATACAGAACCTGCAACAGAAGGGGCAGTTTATCTTCGACTCGGAGGCCGAGGCGGTACAGGCCGCGATACTGATGCACGACATCGGTCACGGTCCATTCTCGCACGTGCTCGAGAACACGCTGATACACGGGATAGACCACGAGGAGATATCGCTGATGATGATGGAGCAGATAAACCGGGATATGAACGGACAGCTGAATCTGGCCATATCCATATTCAAGGGCGAGTATCCCAAGAACTTCCTGCACCAGCTGATTTCGAGTCAGCTGGACATGGACCGACTGGACTATCTGCGTCGCGACTCGTTCTATACAGGCGTGACCGAAGGCAACATCGGTAGCGCGCGTATCATCAAGATGCTCAACGTGATAGACGATTCGCTTGTAGTAGAACAGAAGGGTATCTACTCGCTCGAAAACTACCTGACCACACGCCGACTGATGTACTGGCAGGTGTATCTGCACCGCACGTGTGTGGCCTACGAAAAGGTGCTGGTAAACATGCTGAACCGAGCCAAGTGGCTGATACGCCACGGCCAGCAGGTGTTTGCATCGCCTGCCCTACTCTACTTCCTCGAGAACGACATCGACGCCGAGTGGTTCGGATCGCATCCGGAGGCTCTGCAGAACTATAGCGAGCTCGACGATAGCGACATATGGAGCGCTATGAAGGCGTGGAAACACCACGACGACAAGATACTGGCCACACTGGCCACCGACATGCTTGACCGCCACATATTCAAGGTAGAGGTGCTGGAGGACGAGCCATCGCCCGAACGTATCGACGAACTGAAGCGCCACATAGCCCAGCAGATGGACATCGCATACGACGACGCACACTACATGATGAGCGTGAACACGATTCAAAAGGATATGTATAATGTGGACGACGATAAGATACAAATACTTTACAAAAACGGCGAAATTAAGGATATTTCGGAAGCTTCTGAACTGCTAAATGTTCAGCTACTTTCAAAAAAAATACGAAAATATTATCTTTGTTATCAAAGATTTCAAGAAAATTAGTTATCTTTGCAAAGTTTAATCGATTAAAAAGCAAAAAATGGAATTTACAGCCAAACAAATTGCAGACCTGATTCAGGGAAGAGTTGAAGGCAACGAGAACGCTGCCGTTCGCACATTCGCTAAGATTGAAGAGGGCACAGAGGGAGCAATCTCGTTCCTGTCGAACCCCAAATATACACATTATATCTATGATACTAAGTCGAGCGTAGTACTCATCAATGAGGACGTGGAACTGGAGAAACCCGTGAGCTGCACGCTGATTCGCGTGAAGAACGCCTACGAGTGCGTGGCCAAGCTGCTACAGATATACGACTCGATGAAACCAGCCAAGACCGGCATCGACCCATTGGCATCGATTTCGCCTAAGGCAAAGGTCGGCGAAAACGTGTATGTGGGCCCATTTGCGGTGATCGCCGACGGTGCCGTGATAGGCAATGGCACACAGATATATGCCCACACAGTGATAGGCGAAGGAGTGCAGGTAGGCGAAAAATGTCTGCTCTACCCCCACGTAACCATCTATCAGGGATGTAAACTTGGAAATAATGTTACAATCCACGCAGGTAGCGTGATAGGTGCCGACGGATTTGGATTTGCTCCAAACACCGAGGGCTACGACAAGATTCCACAGATAGGTATCGTGGTGATCGAGGACAATGTAGAGATAGGTGCCAACACCTGTGTAGACCGTAGCACCATGGGACAGACCGTGATACGCAAGGGTGTGAAGCTGGACAACCTGATACAGGTGGCTCACAACTGCGAGATCGGCGAGAACACCGTGATGAGTGCTCAGGTAGGTCTGGCCGGTTCGACCAAGATCGGTGCCTGGTGTATGGTAGGCGGTCAGGCCGGATTTGCAGGACATATCCAGGTGGCCGACAAGACATTCGTTGGTGCACAGTGTGGCGTAATCAGCAACACCAAGGGCGACGGCGAGCAGCTGATAGGTTCGCCTGCGGTTAACCCGAAGATGTACTTCAAGGCACGCGCCATCGACGCTAAGTTGCCCGAGATGTATCGCCAGATAGCCGCTCTCCAGCGTGAAATCGACGCCCTGAAAGAGAAATTGAAAGATTGAAATAATTATGGCCTACGGATTTTACAAATCAGTAAAATCCGTATAATCCGTAGGTAAAACAAAAAGTGAATGATATGAAACAGAAAACTTTGAAAGGTAGTTTTTCTCTGTTCGGAAAAGGACTGCATACAGGTTTGAACCTGACTGTTACATTTAACCCTGCACCAGAGAACACAGGTTACAAAATCCAGCGTATCGACCTGGAGGGACAACCAATAATCGACGCTATTGCCGAGAACGTGATCGATACCCAGCGAGGTACCGTACTGGGCAAGGGCGATGCAAGAGTTTCGACAGTAGAACACGGACTTTCGGCCCTCTACGCTCTGGGCATCGACAACTGTCTGATACAGGTGAACGGTCCTGAGTTCCCTATCCTCGACGGTTCGGCCATTCTCTACGTGAACAAAATTCAGGAGATAGGTATCGAGGAGCAGAACGCACCCAAGGACTACTACATAATCCGCAAGAAGATTGAGATTAAGGACGAGCAGAGCGGATCGTGCATTACCATCCTGCCCGACGATGCATTTACCATCACAGCCATGTGCTCGTTTGAGAGTAAGTTCATCAACAGCCAGTTTGCTACTCTCGACGATCCTAAGAAATACCCCACAGAGATTGCGAGCGCACGTACATTCGTATTCGTACGCGACATCGAGCCTCTGCTCCAGGCCAACCTGATTAAGGGTGGCGACCTGGACAACGCTATCGTAATCTACGAGCGCCAGACCACTCAGGAGCGTCTGGACATGCTGGCCGACATGCTACACGTAGAGCATCGCGATGCTACCGACCTGGGATACATCCAGCACAAGCCACTACAGTGGGAGAACGAGTGCACACGCCACAAGCTGCTCGACATCATCGGCGACATGGCGCTGATAGGCAAACCCATCAAGGGCCGCATCATCGCTACACGTCCCGGACACACCATCAACAATAAGTTTGCGCGCATGATGCGCAAGGAGATTCGTAAGCACGAGATCCAGGCGCCCATCTATGATCCGAACGAGGAGCCGATAATGGACGTGAACCGCATTCGCGAGCTCCTGCCACACCGCTACCCCATGCAGTTGGTAGACAAGGTTATTGAGTTGGGAGCAACAACTATTGTTGGTGTAAAGAACATCACATCGAATGAGCCTTTCTTCCAAGGACACTTCCCACAGGAGCCTGTAATGCCAGGTGTATTGCAGATTGAGGCTATGGCCCAGTGTGGCGGACTGCTGGTGCTGAACACACTGGAGGAGCCCGAGCGCTGGAGCACTTACTTCATGAAGATAGACGACGTGAAGTTCCGCCAGAAGGTGGTTCCAGGCGACACACTGATATTCAAGGTAGAGCTGCTGGCACCCGTACGCCACGGCATCTCATCGATGAAGGGATACGTATTCGTGGGCGACCACGTAGTAAGCGAAGCTACATTCACCGCACAGATTGTAAAGAACAAGTAAAAGATATGGCAAATCAGATACATCCACTAGCAGTTGTCGATCCCGAGGCAAAGTTGGGCGACAACAATATAATAGGCCCATTCTGCGTGATCGACAAGAACGTAGTAATCGGCGACAACAACAAGTTGTATAACAGCGTTACCCTGCACTTCGGTACACGTCTGGGCAACAACAACGAGATTTTCCCGGGAGCATCGATCTCTACCAAGCCTCAGGACCTGAAGTTCCAGGGCGAGGAGACCACTTGCGAGATCGGCGACAACAACTCTATCCGCGAGAACGTTACCATCAGTCGTGGAACTGCCTCGAAGGGCAAGACCACCGTGGGCAACAACAATCTGCTGATGGAGAATATGCACATCGGACACGACTGTGAGATAGGTAACGGTTGTATCATCGGCAACACCACCAAGTTTGCCGGCGAGGTAATCGTCGACGACAACGCTATCATCTCGGCATGCTGTCTGTTCCACCAGTTCCTGCACGTGGGCGGATACATAATGTTCCAGGGCGGTACACGTACCAGCCAGGACATTCCTCCATACGTGATCGCAGGTAAGGAGCCCGTGCGCTATGCCGGTGTGAACCTTATCGGACTACGTCGTCGCGGATTCTCTAACGAGACCATCGAGGCCATCCATGATGCCTATCGTATCATCTACTCTAAGGGTGTGATGAAAGAAGGTGTGGCCGAGGCTCGCGCCAAGTACCCCGACTCTAAGGAGGTAGACTACATCTGCTCGTTTATCGAAAACTCTAAGAGAGGTGTCATCCGCTAAGACGCTGATCGTTATCACCGGGCCAACGGCAGTTGGAAAAACTGCCTTGTGCCTGGATATAGCCCGACATTTTGACATCCCCATTATAAATGCCGACTCAAGGCAGATATACAAGGAACTGAAGATAGGCACGGCAAGTCCGACAGACGAACAGTTGGCACAGGTAAAACACTACCACGTAGGCACTCTGTCGCTGAACGACTACTATAGTGCATCGCTCTTTGAACAACAGACAATGGAGATACTGGAGCGCGAGTTTCAGACTAGCGACTACGCACTGATGGCGGGTGGAAGCATGATGTATATCGACGCCGTGTGCAACGGGATTGACGACATACCCACCGTGGACGACGTGACGCGCGAGACGCTGAAACGCCGACTGGCCACCGAGGGACTGGAAGTGCTGGTGGAAGAGCTGAGACAGCTGGACCCCGAATACTACAAGATAGTGGACAAGCAGAACCCCCGACGAGTGGTTCACGGACTGGAAATATGCCTGATGACGGGCAAGACATACACATCGTTCCGCAAGCGCGAAAAGAAACAGCGACCATTCCGCATAGTAAAGATCGGACTGAACCGCGAGCGCGAGGAACTATACAACCGCATAAACCAGCGAGTGGACCAGATGATGGCCAACGGACTGCTGGACGAGGCAAGAGCACTCTACCCTATGCGACAGATGAATGCACTCAACACCGTGGGATATAAGGAGATGTTTGCCTATATCGATGGTACATGGACTCTGGACGAAGCGGTGGAGAGAATCAAGGGTAACACGCGTAGGTATGCGCGCAAACAATTAACTTGGTATAAGAAAGATGAACAGATAAGGTGGTTTCACCCAAACGAAAAAGATCAAATAATAAGTTACATATCTCAAGACTATGAGCAACAAAACATCTAACAAATACACGGGCATGCTGGGCATGGCCATGCAGAAAATCAAGGGCGTTTGGCCTTGGTATAAAGGATTGTATAAGGGACGTGCCTGGTACATCAAGACTCTGGTGGCAATAGCATCGCTGATAGTGGCATTCTTCCTGTATCTGGGAGCTGTCGACATGAACTTCCTGTGGCTCTTCGGTAAGAGTCCGTCGATGTCGACCATCAAGAACAAGCGCCCTGCCGAGGCTTCGATGATATATAGCGCCGACGGCAAGCAGATAGGAAAGTTCTTCAGCGAAAACCGTACACCCGTGGGCTACGATGATGTGAATCCGGCATTCTGGAAGGCACTCATAGACACCGAGGATGAGCGTTTCTATAGTCATAATGGTATCGACTATCAGGCATTTGCAGCTGCTCTGAAGGACTACGCCCTGCATCACGACGCACGTGGAGCATCTACCATCACTCAGCAGTTGGCCAAGAACCTGTTCCGCACACGTTCGGAGTATTCTACCGGACTGCTGGGCAATATTCCAGGAGTGAAGATGCTTATACTCAAGAGCAAGGAGTGGATTACAGCCTACAAGCTGGAGCTGTTCTTCAGCAAGAACGAGATACTTACCCAATATGCCAACACCGTCGACTTCGGTTCTAACGCATTCGGCATCAAGACCGCTTGTAAGACTTACTTCGGCTGTTCGCCAAAAGACATCACTACCGAGCAGGCCGCCGTGTTGGTGGGTATGCTTAAGGCTACCACATATTACAACCCGCTTATCAATCCCGAGAACTCGCTGAAGCGTCGTAACATAGTGCTCGATCTGATGAAACAGCACGGCGACCTGACTCCAGAGGAGTGTGACTCGCTGAAGAAGCTGGAGATAAAGCTTGACTATAGCGTGGAGAATGCCTACGACGGCGAGGCCAACTACTTCCGCGAGGCTGTGGCCGACTGGATGAAGGGCTGGTGTGCCGACTACTATGGCGAGAATAAGAAATATGCTTACTACACCGAGGGACTGAAGATTTACACCACTCTCGACACCCGCATGCAGAAGTATGCCGAGGAGGCAGCTGTGAAGCAGATGAAGCAGGTGCAGAAGACCTTCAACTCTCACTGGGGAAGCACTAACCCATGGCAGGACGAGCGCCACATAGAGATACCTCACTTCATCGAGGATCTGGCCAAGAAGACTCCTTATTATAAATATCTGAGCCGCAAGTTCGATGATAATCAGGACTCTATCAATTACTATCTGAACCTGCCTCATAAGGTACGCTTGTTCGACTATGATAGCAAGACGGGCTATATCGAGAAGGAGATATCTACCCTCGACTCACTACGCTATATGGAGCGCTTTATGCATTGCGGATTTGTAGCCATCGAGCCACAGACCGGACACGTAAAGGCATGGGTGGGCGACATCGACTTCAAGACTTGGAAGTACGACAAGGTTACGGCTATGCGCCAACCTGGTTCTACATTCAAGCTCTTCGTATATACCGAGGCTATGAATCAGGGAATCACTCCTTGCGACACACGTAAGGACGAGTTCTTCTCGATGAAGGTGATGGACCACGGCCAGGAGGTGACATGGGCACCAACCAATGCCGACGGACGATTCACCAATTCGGACATCACACTGAAGCAGGCTTTCGCCATGAGTATCAACTCGGTAGCAGTACGCCTGGGTCAGGAGTGCGGAATCGACAACATCGTGAACACCGCTCACGCCATGGGTATCAAGAGCAAGCTGGACGCAACACCTGCTCTGGCTCTGGGTTCGAGCGACGTGAATCTGCTTGAGATGGTGAACGCATATTGCACACCTTGTAGCGATGGTATCCAGCACGATCCTGTACTGGTAAGCAAGATTGAGGACCGAGATGGAAACGTGATATACGAAGCTCCATCAGAGGGCAAGCAGGCTATACCATATCGTAGTGCATTCCTGGTTCAGCAGTTGCTGATGGGAGGTATGAGCGGAACAAGTTCAAGACTGAGAGGTTTCGTGGGCTACGACATCACCGACACCGACTTCGGTGGTAAGACCGGTACATCAAACAACCACTCCGACGCTTGGTTCATCGGCACAACACCAAATCTGGTTTGTGGCGCATGGGTAGGTGGCGAGTATCGTTGTATCCACTTCCGCACAGGTCAGCTGGGTCAGGGTAACCGCACGGCTCTGCCTATCTGTGGATACTTCCTGGGTAGTGTGCTCAAGGATCCCGCATTCAAGAAATATCGCACCAAGTTCGGTGCTCCACGCGATGCCGCTCTTAATCAGTCGATGTATGGTTGCGGTGGATATCTGGCACTTCCATCAGATTCTGACTCGCTGGCCGTAGACTCTCTGCGCATGGGCGGAGTCGACGATATGATTGAGCTCGACGCAGATGGCAATCCTCTGCAGAAGGCAGCTGAGCACCACGAGAACGAGGATGCTAACCAGACACCAACACCAAACAATAACGGCGAAGCTACTGAGAAGAAAGACTGATGCAAGAACAACAACAGCAACTGGATCTGGACAATAAAGAGTGGCAAGACGCTCTGCAAATCATAAACTATACCCGTCGCTCGCTTTTCCTTACAGGAAAGGCGGGCACAGGTAAATCAACTTTCCTGCGCTATGTGTCGAAGAACACCAAGAAGAAGCACGTGATACTGGCTCCGACTGGTATCGCGGCTATCAATGCTGGTGGATCGACTCTGCACAGTTTCTTCAAACTGCCATTCCATCCCTTGTTGCCCAACGACACTCAGTATGATTGGCGCAATCTGAAGAAAACCCTTAAGTATACCGGCGCTCAACGCAAACTGATACGCGAGGTTGAGCTGATAATCATCGACGAGATATCGATGGTGCGTGCCGATATCATCGACTTTATAGATAAGGTATTACGCGCGTACACGCGTAACCCCGAACCGTTCGGTGGAAAACAACTGCTGTTGGTGGGCGATATCTACCAGTTGGAGCCCGTGCTTAAGGATGAGGACCGACAACTGCTACAACCGTTCTATCCCTCACCCTACTTCTTCAATGCAAAGGTGTGGCAGGTGATGCCGATAGTATCAATCGAACTACGAAAGGTTTATCGCCAGACTGACGATAGCTTCATCGCTATCCTGGATCGCATCCGCAACAACACCGCTACCCAGGCCGATTTATCAGCCCTCAACAGCCGCGTAGAGACATCTCCCAACTATCAACTTTCAACTATCAACTCTCAACTTTCAACTCTAAAAATAACCCTGGCCGCACGTCGCGATACGGTAGACTTTATCAACGAGCAACATCTATCGGCCCTGGATGGCGACCCGATAACATTTGTGGGCAAGATACAAGGCGACTTTCCCGAGAGTTCGCTTCCCACCCCGATGGAACTGCAACTGAAACCTGGAGCCCAGATCATCTTTATCAAGAACGATAAAGAGAAGCGATGGGTGAACGGAACGCTTGGCACCATCGAGTATATCGACGAAGAGGAAGGCGTAATCGGCATCATCACCGAGTCGGGACTGGAGTTCGACGTGGAGCGCGACATCTGGGAGAACATGAAATACACCTTCAACGAGAAGGAACAGAAGATAGACGAGACACTGCTGGGCACTTACACCCAGTTCCCCATACGATTGGCTTGGGCGATAACCGTACACAAGAGTCAGGGTCTGACCTTCAAACAGGTATCTATCGACTTTGGCGGTGGCGGAGCCTTTGCCGGAGGACAGACCTATGTGGCACTTTCGCGATGCACATCGCTCGAGGGGATATCGCTAAAGGAGCCCTTGCGCCAAAGTGATATCTTCGTAAGAGCCGAGGTGGTGAGATTTGCCAATCAGTACAACGATCAGCAACTGATAAACAAGGCCCTGCAGGAGGGAAAGGCCGACCGCGAATATCGCGATGCCGTAAGAGCATTCGACAAAGGCGACTTCGGAGCATTCCTCGACTCGTTCTTCAAGGCCATCCACTCGCGCTATGATATCGAGAAACCACACATCAAGCGCTACATACGTAGCAAACTGGAGATTATCAATCGACAGAAGCGAGCCATCATCGAGATACAAGAGCGCGACAAAAAGGAGATAATCAAACTAAGAGAGGAACTGGACGCCAAGAATGAACAACTGAAGCGTCTGGCCGCAGAATATACCATACTGGGCCGCGAGTGCGAACGCGAACACATGCCCGAGGCCGCAATCAGAAATTATCAGAAGGCTCTGGAGCTATATCCAGATGCAGGTGACGCTAAACGAAGACTGAAAAAACTACAGAAATAAACTGATGCTATTTTTGCAAAGAATAATACCAAATTGCAATCGTTTGCATGGCATCTTATGTTAATTTTATTTAAATAGTGACGTTGTGTAGGCACACATCGGCAATTCATCAAAAAAAAACGCCAAAAAATTTGTGAGTTTCCAAAAAAAGCCTTACCTTTGCCACCGTTATCCTGAAAACAATCTTTTTACCTTAGAAAACTAATACCTATTGAAGATATGGAGCGATCGCTTGCGAAAGTCATCGCTTTATTTTTTGCCCCTACCTCAACTGTTAAACTTTACTAAATAATTACCAAAGTTCCATGTTCAATGTTCAATATTCAATAATAATTAGTACCTTTGCACCCCGTTAGAGTCCGTTGGGGCAGAGTTAAGTGTGTACGAACGTATGCCGCCTCGCGGAAAAAACCCTAAATACAAATTAAAGCAAAATGTACGCAATTGTAGAAATTCAGGGTCAGCAGTTCAAGGCCGAGCAGGGCAAGAAGCTCTTCGTGCACCACATCAAGGATGTTGAGGCAGGCAAGACTGTTGAATTTGACAAGGTACTGCTCGTAGATGCTGACGGTGCAGTTAAGGTAGGCGCTCCCACCGTAGACGGAGCAAAAGTAGTGTGTGAAGTAGTGAACCCACTCGTAAAGGGTGACAAGGTCATCGTTTTCAAGATGAAGCGTCGCAAGGACTATCGCGTTCGCAACGGTCATCGTGAGCAGTTCACAGAAGTAGTAATCAAGTCGGTAATCGCTTAAAAACGTAGGAGGAACAACATTATGGCACATAAGAAAGGTGTAGGTAGTTCTAAGAACGGTCGTGAGAGCGCAGCTCAGCGACTTGGCATTAAGATCTTCGGCGGTCAGCAGTGCGTAGCTGGTAACATCATCGTTCGCCAGCGCGGTACAAAGCACAACCCAGGTAACAACGTTGCCATCGGTAAGGACGACACTCTCTACGCTCTTGTAGACGGTACCGTAAACTTCCACAAAGGCAAGTACAACAAGAGCGTTGTTTCAGTAATTCCAAACGCTGAAGCCTAAGGTAAAATTTTAAAGAAACACTTATTCCAAACAAACAACAGATTCCCGCACTCCGCAAGGAGTAGCGGGATTTCTGCATTTTTACGGCTATTTTCTTGGCTAATTGCGCGATTATTTGTACCTTTGCGCCTTAGAAAAGAATATAAACTAATAAATACGTATTTAAAATGTTAACACTGAAACTCATCAATGAGGAAACAGAACGCGTAATTCGCGGATTGGAGAAGAAGCACTTCGCCGGCGCTAAAGAGGCAATCGATAACGTTTTGGCTATCGACAAGCGTCGTCGCGAGGCTCAGCAGGAACTTGATAAATGTCTGAACGAGCAGAAGCAGCTCTCAGGTCAGATAGGCCGACTGATGAAGGAAGGCAAGAAGGACGAGGCCGAGCAGGTAAAGGCACAGGTAGCACAGCTTAAGGACAAGTCGAAGGAGCTCGACGAGGCTATGGCCAAGGCTCAGGACGAGATGACTACTCTGCTTTGCACCATCCCTAACATCCCTTACGACGAGGTGCCCGAGGGTAAAGCAGCCGAGGATAACCACGTGGTGAAGAGCAACCTGAAGGAGTGCACAGCCAACGATACAGTAGGCAACTGGGACGTTAACCCAAAGCTGGGTATCGCTAATCCCCTGCCCCACTGGGAGCTGGCAAAGAAATACAACCTCATCGACTTTGATCTGGGTGTGAAGATTACCGGTGCAGGATTCCCTGTATATATAGGTAAGGGAGCACGTCTCCAGCGCGCACTCATCAACTTCTTCCTCGACGAGGCTCGCAAGAGTGGGTACACAGAGATCATGCCTCCTACAGTAGTTAATGCTGCTTCGGGTTATGGCACAGGTCAGCTGCCTGATAAGGAGGGCCAGATGTATCATTGCGAGGTAGACGATTTCTATCTCATCCCAACAGCCGAGGTACCTGTAACCAACATCTATCGCGACGTAATCCTGGACGAGAAGGATCTGCCTATCAAGAACTGTGCCTACACAGAGTGTTTCCGTCGTGAGGCTGGTTCATACGGTAAGGACGTTCGCGGTCTGAACCGTCTGCACGAGTTCTCAAAGATTGAGATAGTACGCATCGACAAGCCTGAGCACTCTAAGGAGAGCCACAAGGAGATGCTGGAGCACGTAGAGGGACTGCTCAAGAAGCTGGAGCTCCCATATCGTATACTGTTGTTGTGTGGTGGCGACCAGAGCTTTACAAGCGCCATCTGCTACGACTTCGAGGTTTACTCTGAGGCTCAGGGCCGTTGGCTCGAGGTATCATCGGTATCTAACTTCGACACATATCAGGCCAACCGCTTGAAGTGCCGCTATCGCCGCGAGGACACCAAGAAGCCAGAACTCTGCCACACACTGAATGGTTCGGCTCTTGCCCTGCCAAGAATCGTTGCCGCTCTGCTGGAGAACAACCAGACCGAGAATGGCATCAAGATTCCAGCAGCACTTGTACCTTACATGGGTTGCGACATCATTGATTAATCAACAATTGAACAAATACTTATGAACAAAATCGTTAGAAAGGAGCAATTCTCTGAGAAGGTATTTCTCTTTGAGATCGAAGCTCCACTGATCGCCAAGAGCCGTAAGGCTGGCAACTTTGTGATAGTGCGTATAGGCAAAAAGGGTGAGCGCATGCCGCTGACCATAGCTGCCGCTGACATCGACAAAGGCACCATCACACTGGTGGTCCAGATGGTTGGACTCTCGTCGAAAAAACTCTGCGCCCTCAACGTAGGCGACTACGTAACGGATGTGGTAGGCCCTCTGGGCAATCCTACCAAAATCGAGAACTACGGAACAGTAGTTTGTGCTGGTGGTGGACTGGGTGTTGCACCTATGCTGCCCATAATCCAGGCACTCAAGGCTGCTGGCAACCGTGTACTCTCAGTAATGGCAGGTCGCTCTAAGGATCTCATCATCCTGGAAGATAAGGTACGCGAGAGCTCAGACGAGGTGATCATCATGACCGACGACGGAAGCTACGGCGAAAAAGGCGTAGTAACCGTTGGTATCGAGAAGTTTATCGAACAGGAGCCACACGTGGACAAGGTGTTCGCCATCGGCCCTCCAATCATGATGAAGTTCTCTAACCTTACAGCTCAGAAGCACAATATCCCTTGTGAGGTATCGCTCAACACCATCATGGTGGACGGAACGGGTATGTGCGGAGCTTGCCGACTCTCCATCGGAGGCAAGACCAAGTTTGTGTGCATCGATGGTCCTGAGTTCGACGGAGCATTGGTAGATTGGGACGAGATGTTCAAACGTATGGGTACATTCAAGCGCGAGGAGCAGGAAGAGCTGGCTCACTACGAGGAGCATCTAGACAGCCTCAACGCCGAGGCGAAGGCCGAAGCAAAAGGCACAGACATCAAGATGGACAGCGATCCTACCGACGACAGCATCGAGGTACTGACAGACCGCAATGCACCTTGGCGCGATGAGCTCAGAAAGAGCATGAAGCCAAAGGAGCGCACTCAGATAGAGCGTGTTATCATGCCTGAGCTCGATCCTGTATATCGTGCAACCACCCGCACCGAGGAGGTTAACATCGGACTTACCAAGGAGATGGCAATGACAGAAGCCAAGCGTTGTCTGGATTGCGCCAAGCCAACTTGTGTTGAGGGTTGCCCTGTAAACATTAATATTCCTTCGTTCATCAAGAACATCGAGCGCGGACAGTTCCTGGCCGCAGCTAAGGTGCTCAAGAACACTTCTGCCCTACCCGCAGTCTGCGGACGTGTTTGTCCTCAGGAAAAGCAGTGTGAGAGCAAGTGTATCCACCTGAAGATGAACGAGCCAGCCGTAGCCATCGGATATCTGGAGCGCTTCGCAGCCGACTTTGAGCGCGAGAGCGGAAACATCTCTCTGCCAGAGATTGCTCCTGCCAACGGCATCAAGATCGCTGTTGTAGGTTCTGGTCCTGCCGGACTCTCGTTTGCTGGCGATATGGTGAAGAAGGGCTACGATGTTTACGTATTCGAGGCTCTGCACGAAATCGGTGGTGTGCTTAAGTATGGTATCCCCGAGTTCCGTCTGCCCAACAAGATTGTCGACGTAGAAATCGAGAACCTTGCCAAGATGGGCGTTCACTTCCAGACCGACGTTATCGTAGGTAAGACCATCAGCGTAGAACAGCTTGAGGCTCAGGGCTTTAAGGGCATCTTCGTGGGTTCTGGCGCTGGTCTGCCTAACTTCATGAATATCCCTGGCGAGAATAGCATCAACATCATGTCAAGTAACGAGTATCTAACTCGTGTAAACCTGATGGATGCCGCCAACCCAACCACAGATACTCCACTTAACCCTGCTAAGAGCGTGCTCGTAGTGGGTGGTGGTAACACAGCTATGGACTCTTGTCGTACAGCCAAGCGTCTAGGTGCCGACGTTACACTGGTTTATCGCCGCTCTGAGGTTGAGATGCCAGCTCGTCTCGAGGAGGTTAAGCATGCCAAGGAAGAGGGAATCAAGTTCTTCACCCTGCACAATCCTATCGAGTATATCGCCGATGAGACAGGTGCTGTTAAGCAGGCTGTTCTGCAGGTAATGGAGCTTGGCGAGCCTGATGCATCTGGTCGTCGTAGTCCTGTTCCCGTTGAGGGCAAGACAGTTACACTCGATGTCGACCAGGTTATCGTGGCCGTAGGCGTATCGCCTAACCCACTCGTACCAAAGAGTATCGAGGGCTTGGAGCTTGGTCGCAAGAACACTATTGCCGTGAGCGAAGAGATGCAGTCTAGCCGACAGGAGATCTTTGCTGGTGGTGATATCGTGCGTGGTGGTGCAACGGTAATCCTCGCCATGGGCGATGGTCGTCGTGCCGCATTGAATATGGATAAGCATCTGCGTGGAGAAGCTTAATCAAGATAAAGAGAGCCGTCGCCTGTGGCACCGTTTGAACGAACGTTTTGTCAAGGCGATGGCTACTTATCATCTTATAGAGGATGATGACCGCATACTCGTGGGATTATCAGGCGGCAAGGATTCGCTCTGTCTGCTGGAATTGCTGGCCAGGCGTTCGCGCATCCAGCATCCACGATTCGAGGTAGAAGCACTACACGTAAGGATGACCAACATCCACTACGAGACCGACACCTCTTATCTGCAGAACTTCTGCGACGATCTGGGAGTAAAACTCCACGTTATGACAACGAGTTTTGAGGTTGACAACAACTCTGAGGGAGATGCCGCCCGATTGCACAAGCAGAAGACTCCGTGTTTTCTCTGCTCATGGAACAGGCGCAAGCAGATGTTCAACCTGGCACAAGAACTGGGATGCAATAAGATAGCCCTAGGTCATCACCAGGACGACCTGTTGCACACGGCACTGATGAATCTCACCTTTCAGGGACGCTTTGACACGATGCCGGCACTACTCAAGATGCGAAAGATGCCACTATCCATCATCCGTCCGCTATGTATGATCGAGGAGAAGGACATCAAGACCTATGCCGAGTTGCAGGGATATCAGAAACAACAGAAACTCTGTCCCTACGAGACAAACTCGCACAGAGCAGAGATAAAGCAAATCTACGATGCCATCGAGCGGATGAACCCTGAAGCACGATATAGCATGTGGAATGCGCTTAATTCAGACAACAAACTGATAGAAGAATAATATATGAACCTAAGGAAGATTACGATACTCACTATGGCCGTACTGCTGTCGATGCCGATGGCGGCACAAAAGCGTAAACGCATAACGCGACCCAAACCCGCTCCTGTAGTAGAAGAGCCACAGGAGGATCCACGCATCACTAACATGCGTGAGATGACTCAGCAGATTATCATCATCGATAGTATCGTAACCAGCAAGGATCAGTTTCTTGCTTCGATCCGTATGTCGACGGAATCTGGCAAACTGATGACCACTGGCTCGTTCTACCGTAACAATCAGAATGGTATCCTGCACCTGAACGAGATGGGCAACAAGGTTTACTTCAGTCAGCCCGACGGCCATCAGCTTCAACTCTTTACTGCCGACAAACTGGGCAATGAGTGGAGCCGTCCACAACGTCTCGAAGGCATCAGCGAGGGTATAGACGAAGCCTCCTACCCCTTTATGCTTAATGACGGTGTGACATTCTACTTTGCCGGCAAGGGCGAAGAGAGTATTGGTGGATACGACATCTTTATGACTCGCTACGACTCGCGTAGTGGAAGTTTCCTGAAACCCGAGAATATCGGAATGCCTTTCAACTCTGAGGCCAACGACTATATGTACGCTATCGACGAAGCCAACCGCATAGGTTACTTCGTGAGCGATCGTCGCCAGCCTGAGGGCAAGGTATGTATCTACATATTCATCCCATCAGAAACCCGTAAGACTTACAATGCGGCTAAATTTACCGAGGAACAGATTCGTAGCTTTGCCGATATCACAAGCATCGCTGACACCTGGGGCAATGGAGCCGAAAGGAAAGCCGCACTCGACAGAATAAAGTCAAGATACTCAGCAATCGATGTGCCCGGACAGATGGTAAGCACAGGCGACGAGGCATCGGCTGTAGAATACCACTCTATAGAAGCTAAGTCGCTGTACCAGAGCCTGTTAAAGGAGCAGAACTCACTCGACATCGTAAACTCGCGCCTAGAGCAGTTGCGCCAGAAGTATCACATGGCCAACGCCAATGAGCGACGCCAGATGAAGAGCGAGATACTGAAACTAGAAGAAGACGCCATCAAGCTTTATGCTAACGTAAAGCGATTGGACAAGGCTACACGTAATGCAGAAATAAAAAGTAAAAAACAATAATACAATCAGTCTATGAAGAAGAATTTTCCAGAATCAGAATTGATTATCAATGCCGATGGTTCTTGTTTCCATCTGCATCTTAAGCCAGAACAGCTGGCTGATAAGGTGGTGCTGGTAGGCGATCCAGCCCGAGTAGACACAGTAGCAGCTCACTTCGACTCAAAGGAGTGCGAGGTTTCAAGCCGCGAGTTCCACACCATCACTGGTACGTATAAGGGCAAGCGCATCACTTGTCAGAGTCATGGTATAGGTTGCGACAATATCGACATCGTAGCCAACGAGCTCGACACTCTTGCAAATATCGATTATAACACCCGCGAGGAGAAAGCCGAACATCGCACACTCACTATGGTTCGTATCGGAACCTGTGGCGGACTTCAGCCTAACACTCCTACCGGATGTTTTGTTGCCAGCGTCAAGAGCATTGGTTTCGACGGATTGCTCAACTACTATGCCGATCGTAACAAGGTATGCGACCTTAAGCTTGAAGAGGCATTCAAGAAGCACATGAACTGGAACCCCATCAAGGGTGCGCCATACGTGTCAGTAGCCGATGCCGAGCTTATCGACCGCATTGCTAAGGACGATATGGTTCGTGGATATACCATTTCGTGTGGTGGATTCTATGGACCTCAGGGTCGTGTGCTACGTGCCGACATCGAGGATCCTAAGCAGAACGAGAAGATTGAGAGTTTCGAGTACGACGGCTTGAAGATATGCAACTTCGAGATGGAGTCGTCAGCCCTCGCAGGTATGGCTTCTCTGCTTGGTCATCGCGCTATGACCTGTTGTATGGTCATCGCCAACCGTTATGCCCAGAAGATGAACACTGAGTATAAGAACAGCATCGATACACTTATCGAAAAAGTACTCGACCGCATTTAATGTTTAATCTTTCGCTCGGCTTCGCCGCTTGGCTCTGCCAAGAATGTTTAATGTTTAATCTTTAATGTTTAATGTCGGTTGAAACGATCTGTGCTCTCGCCACAGCCACAGGTGGCGCAATAGGAATAATAAGAATCTCAGGCCCGAAGTCGCTTGAGATTCTTTCTCACGTATTTTCCAAAGAAATCTCTAACGCCCAGCCCAACACCATACACTATGGAAATATCAAGGATGGCACCAAGGTGGTAGATGAGGTACTGGTGAGTGTATTCCGCGCCCCCCACTCTTACACGGGCGAAGACTCTGTAGAGATTTCGTGTCACGGATCGCGTTATATATTGAACAAGGTTTTGGCTCTGCTGATAGCAAATGGATGCCGACAGGCTGGTCCTGGAGAGTTTACCCAGCGTGCTTACCTAAATGGTAAGATGGACCTGAGTCAAGCCGAAGCTGTGGCCGATCTTATAGCCTCAACCAATCAGGCTACACACCAGATAGCAATGAGTCAGCTGAGAGGTCACTTCTCTTCCAAACTGGCTCAGCTTCGCGAACAGTTGCTTAAACTCACGTCTCTCCTGGAACTGGAGCTCGATTTTTCTGACCACGAAGACCTAGAGTTTGCTGATCGTAGCGAGTTGCTCGAACTCTCAAAAACTATTGACAATCACGTCAACCGTCTGGCCTACTCTTTCCAAACTGGCCAAGCCTTAAAACAAGGTATCCCCGTAGCCATTGTGGGCAAGACCAACGTGGGAAAATCCACCCTGCTTAATCGTCTACTCAAAGACGATCGAGCCATCGTGAGCGATGTTCACGGCACCACCCGCGACACTATCGAAGATACTATCGACATCAACGGTATCACCTTCCGTTTTATCGATACAGCAGGCATACGCCAGACGCAAGATGAGGTAGAACAGATAGGTATCACCCGCACTTACGCCGCTATCGACAAGGCCCGCATTGTGTTATGGCTCATAGATGAAGAGCCTTCAACCGAAGACATCAACGATATACTGCAACGTACTGAAAATAAGAAACTTATTGTTATCAAAAACAAAGCCGACAAGGCCGATAACAATAGTTACAATTCGTTAAAACTCCCATTTATCACCATCAGTGCCAAGTTTGGTACAGGTATCGACGAATTAGAGCAAGCCATCTACGAGGCGGCCGACATCCCAGCCCTGACAGAGAACGATATCATCGTGACAAATGCTCGTCATTACGATGCTCTGGTTCGTGCTCACGATAGCATCCAGCGTGTCATCGATGGTCTCCAGATACAACTTAGCGGCGACCTTCTCAGTGAAGACCTCCGCCAAGCACTTGACACTCTCGCCGAAATCACAGGCGGCCAAATCACCCCCAACGAAGTTTTAGGAAATATCTTTAAAAACTTCTGCGTGGGAAAGTAGAATACGATTAACGGTCATCACTCGATATTACAAGATATGACATAAATCGTTTATTTCCAAGCAATTCCACACTCGCAATATCAT
>CACWMK010000051.1 GCA_902761905.1 uncultured Prevotellaceae bacterium | reverse complement strand
AGAAATTAAACGGTTTGTTCATTTACCCAAGTACTTCGAAAAGTACTCGCTTCTTGTACTACTTCTGTCTATGTAAATCTTTCAAAGAACTCTTTCTTTTGTTTGCTTGTCAGGTGGTGTTCCTGATTTGCGGGTGCAAAGGTACGACATTTTTTCGAACTACCAAAACTTTTCGAGAGAAAATTTCATTTTTAATGCAAATTTTATGCTACTCTTGATTATCATCAATCTCAAAAACACGTACACCTTATTATATATTTATATAAAGGAGCCCACTAAATTAATCCCCCGTATTACTTGGCATACCTACCTCCTAGCTACCTCCTCGCTACCCCCTCGCTACCTCCTAGCTACCCCCTCGCTACCTCCTAGCTACCTCCTTGCTACCCCCTAGCTACCCCCTAGCTACGTTAATTTCTGATAATTGTTTTGTGATTAGAGATATTTAGCGTAACTTTGCAGCAATAAAAGATAATAATCATAAAGAAAAAGAATACATATGAAAAAAGTTATGATTGGACTAGCCGCATTAGCTTGTATCGCTATGACAAGTTGCGGCAACATGAGTCAGGTGCTCAGCGCCATGACTAACGGTACAGGTGTAGTAAACGCAATAAGTAGTGTAATCGGACTGGATAAAGTAAAAGCTCAGAATCTGATTGCGACATGGAGCTACTCCGCTCCAGGTTGCGCATTCACCAGCGAGAATCTGCTTGCAAAGGCAGGTGGTGAAGTTGCCGCTGTACAGATCGAAGAGAAACTTCTTCCCTATTACAAGCAAGTTGGAATAACATCTGGCAACACCTTCATTACATTCAACGAAGACGGAACTTTCACATCAAAGATTGCCGGAACACCATTTAGCGGCAAATACACTTTCGACGAAGCCACTCAGAAAATCACTTTGAAGGGACTGCTGTTGTCAGTAAACTGCTATGCCAAGAAGGAATTGAATGGTATCTCGATCCTATTCGAAGCTAAAAAACTGCTTACAGTCCTCCAGACAATGTCGGCAATGAGTGGCAACAAAGATCTGCAAACTATAGGCGATTTAAGCAAAAATTACGATGGAGTACGCGTTGGATTCGATATGAAACGGTAAAATATGCAAATATATGCAGAAATATTTGGTCGGTTGCGAATTTTTGTATAATTTTGCAACCGATTTCTGAATAAATATACTGAGATGAAAGTAAAGACTAACAGATTAGAAGCGCTGAGACTGATTATATCCAGTCAACAGTTAGGAAGCCAGGATGAGTTATTGAACGCCCTACAGAAGGAGGGGTTCAAGTTAACCCAAGCCACATTGAGTCGTGATCTGAAGCAGTTAAAGGTAGCCAAAGCCGCATCGATGAGTGGTAATTACGTATATGTATTGCCTAACGAGACGATGTACAAACGAGTAAGTACTCCAAACAGTATCCGCGAAATGATGAGGGTGCCTGGCTTTATCAGCATCAATTTCTCGGGAAACATGGGTATTATTAAAACCCGTCCAGGTTACGCCAGCTCAATAGCCTGGAACATTGACAATAGCGACGTGCCCGAGATTCTAGGTACTATTGCTGGTGACGACACAATATTCATTGTAATTAAAGAAGGCGTAAAACATAAGGATGTGGTAGAAGCACTGAGCGATGTTGTGCCAAACATGAAATAATAAAGATGGAAAAGGAAGAAGAAATTGAAGTCTTAGTAGCAGGACCCGAACACGAGAAATACGTAGACACGATTCTCGACACCATCGCCGAAGCAGCGAAGGTACGCGGTACTGGTATTGCCAAGCGTACCCATGAGTACCTGGCCAAAAAGATGATGGAGGCGAAAGCAGTCATCGCCCTCACCAAGGACGGGAGATTTGCCGGTTTCAGTTATATCGAAACTTGGGAAAACCAGCAATACGTAACGACCTCCGGACTTATTGTTCACCCCGACTTCAGAGGTCAGCACATAGCCAAACGCATTAAGGATATGACCTTCACGCTAGCGAGAACCCGTTGGCCGCACGCCAAGATTTTCTCGCTCACTAGCGGAGCCGCAGTGATGGCCATGAACACAGCACTAGGTTATCAACCAGTAACTTTTGCCGACTTGACAGACGACGAGGCTTTCTGGAAAGGTTGCGAGGGCTGTTGCAATGTCGATGTCCTGCATCGCACAGGTCGCAAATATTGCATCTGCACAGCCATGCTCTACGATCCTACAGAGCATCTGCCAGCCAAGATATCAGACGAAGTGCTGGAGCGTATCCGTAAGATAGACGGAAAAGAAGAGTAATATATTAAAGGTATAAACGAATAAAGCAACAAAGATATGGCAAACAAGAAAGTAGTAGTCGCATTTTCTGGAGGTCTCGACACCTCTTATACAGTTATGAAACTTACCCAGGACGGCTGGGATGTATATGCAGCCTGCGCAAACACAGGTGGCTTTAGCGACGAGCAGTTGAAGAAGAACGAGGAGAACGCCTTTAAGCTTGGCGCTAAGGCTTATGTCACCCTCGATGTAACTCACGAGTATTACGAGAAATCGCTTAAGTATATGATTTTCGGAAATGTACTGCGCAACAACTGCTACCCCATTTCCGTATCAAGTGAGCGTATCTTCCAAGCTATCGCCATCGCCCGTTATGCCAAAGAGATTGGTGCTGACGCTATCGCACACGGATCAACCGGAGCAGGTAACGACCAGATTCGTTTCGACATGACATTTCTGGTAATGGCGCCAGGTGTAGAGATTATCACACTGACCCGCGATAAGAAGCTGACTCGTAAAGAGGAGGTTGACTACCTGAACGAGCACGGATTCTTTGCAGACTTCACTAAGCTGAAATACTCATATAACGTAGGTATCTGGGGAACAAGTATCTGTGGCGGCGAGCTGCTCGACCCAACACAGGGACTGCCCGAAGAGGCTTATCTGAAGCACGTCACTGCCAAGGAGCAGGAGGCGCTGCTGAAGATTCAGTTCGACAAGGGCGAGATTGTAGCCGTAAACGGCGAGAAGTTCGACGATAAGGTGAAGGCTATACAGAAGATTGAGGAGATTGGTGCCTCTTACGCTATCGGACGCGATGCCAACGTGGGTGATACCATCATCGGTATCAAGGGCCGTGTAGGTTTCGAGGCCGCAGCTCCAAAGCTGATTATCGAGGCACACCGCCTGCTTGAGAAGTCTACCCTTTCTAAGTGGCAGCAGTACTGGAAGGACCAGGTAGCCAACTGGTATGGTATGTTCCTGCACGAGAGCCAGTATCTGGAGCCAGTTATGCCAGATATCGAGGCTATGCTCACCAGCAGCCAGCGCAATGTTACAGGAACAGCCATTCTGAAGCTCCGTCCTTACGGATTCGAGACTGTTGGTATCGACTCAGCCAACGACCTTACCAAGAGCAAGCTGGGCGAGTATGGTGAAACTCAGACAGGTTGGACAGCCGACGAAGCCAAGGGCTTCATCAAGGTTAGCTCTACCCCACTTCGTGTTTACTACGGCATCCACAAGGATGAGAAGAGATAATTATAATCAACAGACTACAGGACTATCACGACTATGATAAAAGTAGGAATATTAGGCGCAGCAGGTTATACAGGCGGAGAGCTTATCCGTCTGCTGCTAAACCATCCTGAGGCGGAGATTGTGTTTGCCAACTCAGAGAGTAATGCCGGTAATCTGGTATCAGATGTGCATGAAGGTCTGATTGGCGATACCGATCTGAAGTTTACCGACGAGATGCCTTTCGACAAGGTGGATGTGGTATTCTTCTGTTTCGGCCATGGCAAGAGCGAGGCGTTTCTTAAGGAGCACACCATCCCTGAGAACGTAAAGATTATCGACCTTGCTCAGGACTTCCGCATCAAGGGCGACCATGACTATGTATATGGTCTGCCCGAAATCAACAAGGAAGAAATCATGAAGGCCCAGCACGTAGCAAATCCCGGATGTTTTGCTACTTGTATCCAGATAGCATTGCTACCAGCAGCCTATCTTAATCTGCTAAAGGAAGATGTGGCCGTTAACGCCATTACCGGCTCGACAGGAGCAGGTCAGAAGCCCGGTGCTACCACTCACTTCTCATGGCGCAACAATAATCTGAGCATCTACAAGCCCTTCCAGCATCAGCATATTGCCGAGATCCGTCAGAGTCTGAAGCAGACACAGGGCTATCTTGATGCAGATATCGACTTCATCCCCTACCGTGGCGACTTTGCCCGCGGTATCTTCTGTACTGCAGTCATCAAGACTCCCGCACCTGTTGAGGATGTAATCGAGGCATACAAGGACTTCTATAAGGATGCTGCCTTTACCCACTACAGCGACAAGTCGATAGACCTGAAACAGGTAGTAAACACCAACAAGGCGCTGGTACACGTAGAGAAATACGGCAATAAACTGCTTGTAACCTCTGCCATCGACAACCTGTTGAAGGGTGCTGTTGGTCAGGCTGTACAAAACATGAATATCATGTTCGGCATCGACGAGACCGCCGGACTGAAACTTAAAGCATCAGCTTTCTAACAATTAAAAGAAAGGAAACGACATGAAACTATTCGACGTTTATCCATTGTTCGATGTTAACATCGTAAAGGGAAAAGGTTGTAAAGTGTGGGACGACAAGGGCCAGGAGTATCTAGACCTCTATGGTGGACATGCTGTTATCAGCATCGGCCATTCACATCCCCATTATATTAATAAGGTGACAGAACAACTGCAGAACATCGGCTTCTACTCTAATTCTGTCATCAACAAACTGCAAGTAGAACTGGCCGAGCGTCTTGGCAAGATTTCTGGCTACGACGATTACCAGCTTTTCTTAATCAACTCAGGAGCAGAGGCCAATGAGAATGCACTTAAGCTTGCATCATTCAAGACTGGCAACACACGAGTGCTTTCTTGCGAAAAAGCCTTCCACGGACGTACTTCACTGGCTGTTGAGGTAACCAACAATCCAAAGATTGTGGCTCCTATCAACGACAACCACCATGTTCGTTTCCTGCCGCTCAACGATCTCGAGCCATGGGTTCGCGAGTTGTCTAAAGGTGGCGTAGCAGCAGTCATTCTGGAGTGCATTCAGGGTGTAGGCGGTATCCAAATGGCCACACCAGAGTTTGCACAGGGACTGGCCTACGCTTGTAAACGCTATGGTGCAGTACTTATCTGTGACGAAATCCAGTGCGGATACGGCCGCAGCGGTAAATTCTTTGCTCACCAGTGGTTAGGCATCAAGCCAGATATCATCACCGTAGCCAAGGGCATAGCCAATGGATTCCCGATGGGTGGTGTACTCATCAGTCCTGAGTTTGAGCCTGTTTACGGACAGTTGGGCACAACCTTCGGCGGAAATCATCTGGCTTGTGCAGCAGCACTAGCTACTCTCGATGTCTTCGAGGAAGAAGGACTGGTTGAGAATGCCCGTGTGATTGGCGACTACCTGATGGAGGGTATCCGTAATATCGGCAGTTCACACATCAAGGAGGTTCGCGGTCGCGGACTCATGATAGGTATCGAACTGGACATGCCACACGCTATGGTTCGCAAGCCACTCATCAAGCATGAGCACTGTTTCACCGGCTGTGCTGGCCAGAACATTCTGCGCTTGCTACCGCCATTATGCCTCACCAAGGCCGAGGCCGACGACTTTATCGAAAGACTGATTAGAGTTAAACCTGAAGAATTATGAAAATTTCAGTAATAGGAGCAGGCGCCATGGGTGGTGCCACTGTCGAAGGTCTTATCAAGGGCCAACAGTTCAAGAACGAGGATATCACTGTGAGCGATCCCTCACAGGCCGTGGTAGACAAGTTTGCCAAGATGGGAGTAAGCGTAACTACCGACAACAAGTTGGCAGCTGGTACCGCTGATATCGTTTGTGTGGTAGTAAAGCCGTGGTTGGTTGAGCGTGTACTCACCGACATTAAGCCAGAGCTTGATCCTAAGAAGCAGATACTAATAGTAATCGCTGCCGGCGTATCGTCAGAGAGTATCAAGGGATGGTTGGGCGAAAATTGTCCCCCACTTTTCCTTATCATCCCCAACATCGCCATAGCCGAGATGGCATCGATGACATTCATCGTACCTTGCGGAACCACACAGCAGCAGACACAATTGGTACAAAATATATTCGACGAGATGGGCACCAGCCTCATCACCGACGAGCAGCATCTTGCATCAGGCACTACTCTGGCCAGTTGCGGTATCGCCTACGCCATGCGCTATATTCGTGCTGCTGCCGAAGGCGGAGTGGAACTTGGTTTCAAGGCAGATGACGCTAAGAAGATTGTAATGCAGACTATGAAGGGAGCCGTCGAGTTGCTCGAAGCTAGCGGACTGCACCCCGAGGCTGCCATCGACCTAGTAACCACCCCTGGCGGAGTTACTATCAAGGGGCTCAACGAAATGGAACACGCAGGTTTCACCTCAGCCGTCATCCGTGGACTTAAGGCCGGATTAAAATAATCCAATATGAAGAGAGGCCTGCTCATCTGCCTGATTATCCTGTCGCATCTCACTGCATTTGCACAGGACAATGCTAACTCCCGCCAAGCCAAGCGAGTGTTCAACACCGCATGGAACCATATCTATGGCAAGGAAGGAGTCAGGTTCCACTATAAGATAGACATTCTTCATTTATATAAGGAAGAAGGCACGTCGTGGAACAAGGGCGATAAGGCAAAGTCGGAATACAAAGACTCAAAGATGTGGAACGATGGCAACGTAAAGTACATCCTCCGCGAGAAGAAGGGCATAGTAGAGATTCACGACCCAAAAGTGAATAAGAAGAATGATAAGCTGCAGATGTTCAAGTTCGATCCCGATAGTTATAACTATTCTATCGCCAAGGATCCAGAAGGCCTGCAGGTAACCCTCGAGGCCAAACCTGGAGCCAAGGTAAAGATGAAGAAGATAATAGCCCTGCTCACCCCTGGCAACTACTACCCCAAGAAGTTGCGCATAAAGGTCAGCATATTCTGGGCAACTATCACCTTCTCCGACTTTCAGGCAGGCAATATCGATGACAGCATCTTCATATTCCCAAAAGAAAAATATCCAAATTATAAAATCATTGACGAACGATAAATAACAGAATAATATGGACGAGCAATTAAAGCAAATAGGTGAGCGACTTCGCGGTCTGCGCGATGTGCTCGACATTCCAGTTAGCGAGATGGCCGAAACCATCGGCATCGACCCAGAGAAGTATGAAAAGATTGAGGAAGGAGAGTTGGATATCACCATCTCAAACCTCATGAAGATAGCCCATAAGTATGGTGTGTCAACCGAAGAACTGATCTTTGCCGAAGCACCACACATGAAGTCATATTATGTGACTCGCAAAGGTCAGGGTATGAGCATCGAGCGCACAAAGGCATATAAGTACCAGTCGCTGGTGGGCGGTTTCGTTAACCACCATGCCGATGTGTTCATCGTAACCGTGGAGCCTAAGCCAGGCGCACGCACCATCTACAAGAACACCCACCCCGGACAAGAGTTCAATATGGTGCTCGAGGGCAAGATGGAACTCTTCATCGGTGGTAAGACCATGATTCTCGAAGAGGGCGACAGCATTTACTTCGACTCATCAAAGCCCCATGGCATGCTGGCCGTAGGCGACAAACCCGTGAAGTTCCTTGCATTTACAGTCGAATAAAATTGAAGAATTGAAAGATTGAAGAATTGAATTTATGGTAGAAAGATTTTTAAAGCAGACCAAGTTTACGTCTGTAGAGGATTACAATAAGAATCTGGAATTTATCATCCCAGAAAACTTCAACTTTGCCTATGACGTGATGGACGCGTGGGCAGAGGAAGCGCCCGAAAAATTAGCACTGCTCTGGACCAACGACCAGGGTAAAGAGATACGTGCCACCTATGGAGAGCTGAAAGAACAGAGCGACCAAGCAGCCAGCTATCTGCAGTCGCTTGGCATAGGCAAGAACGATCCCGTGATGCTCATTCTGAAGCGTCATTACGAGTGGTGGGTTATCATGCTGGCCCTGTGCAAGCTTGGCGCTATCGTGATTCCTGCTACCCACATGCTTACCAAGCACGACTATGTCTATCGCAACACACGCGCCTCGGTGAAAGCCATCATCTGTGCCGACGATGACTATATCATCAGTCAGATTAAGTTGGCCATGCCTGAGAGTCCTACGGTGAAGCAATATATCACACTGCGCGACGAAGAGGGTTTCCACAACTGGAAGACTGAGTGGCAGCAGGCTCCTAAGTTCCAGCGTCCTGCCTTCGTCAACGAGAACGACGACACGATGATAATGTACTTCACCTCTGGTACCAGTGGCGAGCCAAAGATGGTAGCACACGACTACCTCTATGCTATGGGACACCTTACCACAGGTGTATTCTGGCACAATCTGCACGAGGGTTCACTCCACCTCACCGTGGCCGATACCGGTTGGGGTAAGGCTGTATGGGGTAAGTTCTATGGCCAGTGGTTTGCCGGAGCTACCGTGTTTGTTTTCGACCATGAGAAGTTCAATGCCGACACCCTGCTGCGCCAGATGGAGAAATACAAGGTCACATCATTCTGTGCACCTCCTACCATCTATCGTTTTATGATTCGTGAGGATCTGAGCAAGTACGATCTCAGCAGTCTTGAGTACTGCTGTACCGCAGGCGAGGCACTGAACCCTGCCGTTTACGACAAATTCTATGAGAAGACTGGCATACGTATGATGGAGGGCTTCGGCCAGACAGAGACCACTATGACGCTGGGCACCTTCCCATGGATGACACCCAAACCCGGTTCGATGGGTATCCCCAATGCCCAGTACGACATCGACCTGCTGCGTGCCGATGGCACCAGCTGTGAGGATGGCGAAAAGGGAGAAATCGTGGTACGCGTAGGCGACAAGAAGCCTATCGGACTGTTCAAGGGTTACTATCGCGATGAGGAGAAGACCCGTGAGGCCTGGCACGACGGCATCTACCACACCGGCGACATGGCTTGGCGTGACGAGGACGGCTACTATTGGTTCGAAGGTCGTATCGACGACGTCATCAAGTCATCTGGATATCGCATTGGCCCGTTCGAGGTTGAAAGTGCTCTGATGACTCACCCCGCAGTTGTAGAGTGTGCTATCACCGGTGTACCCGATGACATCCGTGGCATGGTAGTTAAGGCTACAGTAGTGCTCGGCAAGGAGTGGAAAGACAAGGCCGGCGACGAACTCGTAAAAGAACTTCAACAACATGTAAAGAAGGAGACAGCTCCTTACAAGTACCCACGCATCGTAGAGTTTGTCGACGAACTTCCAAAGACCATCAGCGGTAAGATCCGTCGTGTGGAGATCCGTAAGAAAGACGCGGAGAAATAGTTGAGAGTTGACAGTTGAAAGTTGAGAGTTGAGAGTTGACAGTTGAAAGTTGATAGTTATGGCGGCGCATAATGAGTTAGGCAAGTGGGGCGAAGACACAGCCACTGCATTTCTGCAGCGTAACGGCTATCAGATAATAGAGCGCGACTGGAAATCGGGGCGCCGCGATATTGATATCATAGCTACTGATGGCAGCGAGGTGGTGTTTGTCGAGGTTAAGACACGCCGCAACCGCCTCTATGGTGATCCTGAGGAGGCTGTCGACTATCACAAGCTGCAGAGTCTGCGTCTGGCCATCAACCATTACATCAATTATCGCCACATCAACAGCGACGTCAGGCTCGACATCATTTCCATAGTTGGTATGATAGGCAGTGAGCCAGAAATTGAACACATCAAAGGTGTACCATTATATTAAGAAGATGAAAAAAAGAATAGTTGTCAAAGTAGGATCAAACGTTCTGACGCGGGCCGACGGCAAACTGGATGTCACCCGCATGTCGGCACTAGTAGACCAGATAGCATGGTTGCGCAAGCAGAATATTGAGGTGATCCTTGTCACTTCGGGTGCCGTGGCTTGCGGTCGCCGCGAACTTACGGTCGATCATTCACTCGACTCTGTCGAACAGCGTCAGTTGTTCTCCGCCGTTGGTCAGGTAAAACTCGTTGGTCTTTACTACGACCTTTTCCGCGAGTTTGGCATCCATGTAGGACAGGTGCTCACTATGAAAGAGAACTTCCAGCCAGGCGAGCAGTATCGCAACCAGCAGGCATGTATGACGGTGATGCTCGAGAACGATGTTCTGCCTATCGTCAACGAGAACGACACCGTAAGCGTAACCGAGCTGATGTTTACCGATAACGACGAGCTCTCCGGCCTCATCGCACAGATGATGAAAGCCGACTCGCTTATTCTGCTTTCAAATATCGATGGTATCTATACCGGTCACCCCGAAGACCCGACCTCTGAGCTGATACAGACCGTTGCTCCATGCACCGACCTATCAAAGTATATCCAAGCAGAGAAGAGTGCTTTCGGTCGTGGCGGCATGCACTCTAAATATCACACTGCCAGCAATGTTCAGTGTGCAGGCATTCATGTCATCATTGCCAACGGCACACGTGATGACATCCTGATCGATCTGATAGAACGTCCGGAGTCAATCCCACATACCGAATTCTTAACATAGCGTAGATATGCAACTTAAAGATACATTCGAACGAGTTAAGCGCGCCAGCAAGAGCTTGGCCTTGCTTAGCGATGAGCAACGCAACGAGATTCTAAATGCCGTTGCCGATGCAATCGTGGCCAACCAGTCACGTATCCTTGATGCCAATAGTCAGGATTTAGCCAAGATGTCAAAGGACAATCCGCTTTACGACCGTCTGCAGCTTACAGAGAGTCGTCTTGAAGGTATTGCCTCCGACATGCGTAATGTAGCTACCCTACCCTCGCCGCTAGGACATATCACCAAGCAGAAGACTCTGCCTAATGGTCTGCGTCTGTGCCGCGTCAGCGTGCCCTTCGGTGTTATAGGTATGATCTACGAGGCTCGTCCCAATGTCACTTTCGATGTATTCTCACTCTGCTTTAAGAGCGGTAATGCCTGTGTGCTTAAGGGCGGTAAGGATGCCGATTGCAGCAACCGTGAAGAGGTGGCACTGATACACGAGATACTTGAAAAATATGGCGTTTCAAAAGATGTTGTTGCCCTGCTACCCGCCACTCACGAGGCTACTGGCGAAATGCTTAACGCTGTGGGCTATGTAGATCTCTGCATCCCCCGTGGCGGTCGCAAGCTCATCGACTTTGTTCGTGATACAGCCCGCATCCCGGTCATCGAAACAGGTGCAGGTGTAGTCAACACATATTTCGATGCCGAGGGCGATATCGAGATGGGTAAAGCAATTATCAACAATGCCAAGACCCGTCGCGTTTCCGTATGCAATGCGCTCGATTGCTTGCTGATTCACGAGAGTCGCCTGGCCGATCTGCCAGCCCTCTGCGAGAAGATGGCCGAGAAGCAGGTGATTATCTATGCCGACGAGCAAGCCTATGCAGCCCTCGATAGCAAATACCCTCTGCTAGAGCACGCCACCGACGACAGTTTCGGTACAGAGTTTATGGACTATAAGCTCGCCATCAAGACTGTTGCATCGCTTGATGAAGCCCTCGAGCATATCGACCACAACGGTTCTGGCCATAGCGAGGCTATCATCACCATGAACGAGCAGACTGCCCGCAAGTTCCAGGCTCATGTTGATGCTGCCTGCGTATATTGGAATGCCCCAACATCGTTCACCGACGGTGCCCAGTTCGGTCTTGGTGCCGAGATTGGTATCTCTACCCAGAAGCTAGGCCCACGCGGCCCTATGGCCCTCGAAGAGATTACCACCTACAAGTGGCTCATCGAAGGCGAAGGACAAATTCGTCCGTAGTCAACATTCAAGGAGGAAACAATATGAAGAGGAAGATTACTATATACCTATTACTCCTTTTGTTGCCACTTGTACTGGCAGCACAAAACCATCAAGCCGACATCGATCGGTTGACAAAGGAGATGTATCGTCTGTACTCCTCACACGAGGTTGAGCAATTCATGAATGTCACCGACCAACTTAAAGAAGCCTGTCTAAAAGCAAAAGACGAAGGCCTCTTTTACAGGACTTGGGCCAATCAAGCCTCCTTTACATTCGCTAAAGTCAGTAGAGAGAAAGGCATGGAGATAGCCAAGGCCATGAACGAATATAGCCAGAAGCACGACAGCAAGCTAGGTTTTTACTATTCATCAGTAGCGAATGCCAACCAAGCCGGTGCGCTGAGAATGGATATAAAAGCAGAGGAGTATTATCTGAAAGCCATCAAATACAAGCAAGCATATTTCCCTCAAATCAATGCCGCACCAGTCTATTTAGGTTTGGCTAAGATTTACCATAATCGCAGAGACCAGAAAAAATTGCTCGAGATGACCGACAAGGCTCTTAAAGAACCGAATCTCTCAGTGCCGTCGATTGTTGATGCGTGGAGCTACCGATGCATCGCAGCAATGCATTATCATGGCGAAGTTCAAAAGACAGAGCTAAACAAAGCCTATACGGAATGGAAACGACTTTCAGAGAAATACAATTATCGCTCTAGTTTTGCTGACGATATTGAAATCTACCATGCACAGGTAAACGGCGACTACGAGAAAATGCTCGAATTGGCTCAAAGAGTAAAGTTGCCACAGGAGAAATACAAGCTGATGTCTTATGCCTACGAATGGCAGGGCAAATGGAAAGAAGCCCTGAAATACCACAAGGAGTATAAAAAAGCCAGCGACTCCAGCAACACAGCCGACATACGCAAGCAGGCGGCAGAGCATGCCATGCAGATGGATATTATCCGAGCCGAGAACCAGACAAAAGAGTTGCTGCTACACAACCAATCGCTGAAACTGGCTCATGCCCAGGACGAACTGGAGCAGCGCCAATTGGAGGAAGAGGCACTCAGTCTTACGCTTAAAAACCGCGAAATAGAACTGAGCAATGCCTCTATCAAACTTAAGAACGACAGTTTGGACCGTCAGGCACAACAGTCTAAGTTGAGCGAGTATCAGTCAAAACTCGAGTTGGAGCAGAACAAGGAGCGCATGGAGCGCGCCACCCTATGGACAGCCATCGGCGTGGGTGCACTTATCATCGCCTTCCTCTGCATATATCTGTATCGTCGCAGCCGCCACATGAAGGCTCTGACCGGGGCCTACGACAAGTTGGAAACTGCCTACGAACAGTTGGAACAGACCACCGCCGCCAAAGAGCGCATTGAGAGCGAACTACGTATTGCCCGAGAAATCCAGATGTCGATGGTACCTCACGAATTTCCAAAGCGTCCCGACTTGGATCTTTACGCCTCGATGACCCCGGCCAAGGAGGTTGGTGGCGATCTCTATGATTATCTGCTCGAAGATGACATCTTATATTTCTGTCTGGGTGATGTATCAGGCAAGGGAGTGCCGGCCTCACTGTTTATGGCTCAGACCACGCGCCTATTCCGTGCTCTAGCCAAGCAGCACCTGATGCCCGCCTCAATAGCCACGCGCCTGAACAACGAACTGACAGAGAAAAACGACAATGGAATGTTTGTCACCATGTTCATTGGTCAGCTAAACCTCAATAGCGGCCATCTGCATTTCTGCAATGCCGGTCACAATCCTCCAGTAATCGGTGGTGACGAGAAGCATGGTTCGTTCCTCGAGATGGAGCCGAATGCACCTATCGGTCTATGGCCGGGACTTGAGTTTATCGGCGAGGAGATAGAATCCATCAAGGGTCGTCCTCTATTCGTTTACTCCGATGGACTTAATGAAGCCGAGAACATCAAACAGGAACAGTTTGGCGACGACCACATGCTCGATATACTACGACATACCAAATTCAAAGATGCCCGCCACGTAGTAGAGTTGATGGAAGAAGAAGTAAAACGTCATCGTAATGGCGCAGAACCTAACGACGACATGACAATAATGTGCCTCAAGGCATTAAACATTAAAGATTAAAGATTAAACATTAAAGATTAAACATTAAAGATTAAACATTGAATTTAAAATAATAAAGATATGAAGAGTTTTATCAACGTTGAAGACCTCGGTCCATTGGATAAGGCGATGGCCGAAGCATTTGAGATTAAGAACGATCGTTACAAGTATCAGCACCTGGGCAAGAACAAGACCCTGATGATGATATTCTTTAATAATTCACTCCGCACCCGTCTTTCTACCCAGAAGGCAGCTATGAACCTGGGCATGAATGTCATTGTGCTCGATGTGAATGCTGGCGCATGGAAGTTGGAGACCGAGCGTGGTGTAATCATGGATGGCGACAAGAGCGAACATCTGCTCGAGGCTATCCCTGTGATGGGTTGCTACTGCGACCTGATTGGCGTGCGCTCGTTTGCCGGGCTCACCGACCGCGAGTACGACTATGCCGAGACCGTTCTGCAGCAGTTCATCAAGTATTCTGGCCGCCCTGTGTTTGCTATGGAGACAGCTACCGTTCACCCCTTGCAGGCCTTTGCCGATCTCATCACCATCGAAGAACATAAGGTGGTAGAGCGTCCAAAGGTAGTCCTCACCTGGGCCCCCCATTGCCGTGCATTGCCTCAGGCTGTGCCTAACTCATTTGCCCAGTGGATGAATGCCGCCCCCGATGTCGATCTGGTTATCACCCACCCCGAGGGTTATGAACTCGATCCTAAGTTCGTAGGCAATGCCCGTGTGGAGTACGACCAGAAGAAAGCCTTCGAGGGCGCCGACTTTATCTACGCCAAGAACTGGAGTAACCCTGGTGTAACCAATCCTGCCGACTATGGTAAGATTACCAGCAAAGATATGTCGTGGACGGTTGACACCGAGCACATGTCGTGGACTAACAATGGTAAGTTCATGCACTGTCTGCCTGTTCGCCGCAACCTCATCGTTACCGACGATGTTATCGAGAGCCCAAACAGCCTTGTAATCCCTGAGGCAGCCAACCGCGAAATCTCGTGTTCAGTAGTCATCAAGCGCATGCTCGAAGCATTATAATACGCAAACAACCAAAGAAACGAAAGCCCCGCATCAACATCGATGCGAGGCTTTTTTATTTGGCTTACAACCCGTTAATGATGTATCTTACTCCCTGTTTGTAGGTGGTGTCGACTGTAAGCGTATAGCCCATCGAGATGGCCAGACAGCGGGCCAGTGGCAGACCTACACCGAGGCTATGCTCATCGGGCGACAGGCGGACAAACGGCACGAAGATGCGCTCGGCATCGGCGGCAGGGATTGTCGGGCCTTCGTTGCTGAGAACTATCGAATAGGTGCCATTTGCATTTGCGTGGCAGTTCAAGGTCAAAGTGTTGCCTGTGGCATACTTCACCACATTGTCAAGCAGACAATTGAGCATCTCCTGCAGCAACGCATTTGTAGATATCGTAACGTCGTCTGTCACATCCGACTTGAAGTCGAACGTCTTTGGCTTGGTTCTGAAGTGCAGGTCGTAACTACTCAGAACAGTGCGAACCATCTCGTTCAAACCTATCTCGTAGTTCTTAGGTATGGGATATGAATCGCCATAGAGGCTGAATAATACCAGCTTGCGGGTAGAAGTAGCTACATCGTAGCAGTCGCGACATACGGCATTGCGCAGCTGCATGTATTCATCGTGAGGTATCTGACCGTCGGCCTCGATGATAACCTCGGCCGTGCCTATCAGTGTCTGGAGTGGCGAGCGGAGCGCATCCTGGCAGATACGTTTCTCCTCGTCGGAGATGCCCAGATCGCCACGCGAATACGAATCGAGCACAGGGTCCATCAGCGACTCGATGTTCTTGGCAGCGGCCACGATGTCGCTGTATCGTTTGCCACGCTCTTCGGGCTTCAGCTTGAACTCCGGGTCGTTGAATATGCGTGCATAATTAAGCAATGTGTTTATAGGTGATTGAAGCTTCTCAAAGATAGTTGTTACGAATGCACGACGAATGGCTTGTCCGGCCTCAGTACGGCGGCGAGCCTCCTGTAACTCCTGGAACTGTTCTTTCAGTTTGAGATTCTTGAAATAGCGATAGATGAGCATTCCAATAAGCAGAGCTATAATTATAGTTGCCATCAGTCCTACCAGCATCAATTGCCTGTGTTTCATCTCCGCCTTCTCTTCTTCAGCCTGCAGCAGGTCAATGCTGTGCGAGATATCCATTATATCATCCTCGAGCACCTCGCGCTCGTCTATCTGTTGCAAGCTGTCCTTGAGTTCGGCGGCACGGTATGCACGCTCCCAGTCGCCCATCTTCTCATAGACATCCAGACGCAACTCGTTGGCCATCATCGGCACATCAGTAGAGTCGCACCAGGCCAGAGCCTTCTGCCAATCGTTCTTCAGCATATAGTGGCACACCATCACCTGAAACAGGTTGGCTGGATTAAATCCTGCTGGATTGTTCTGGCGGATGCTGTCGTAGCGGGCAAAATACTGATTGAATGCCTTGCGATCGCCCAGGCGATTGGCGATGATACAACGAAATCCCAGCACACCACTATCGTACATCGGGTTCTCCAGCATCTGCTTGGGCAGACTGTCGAGGCAGGCCATTGCCTCGGCAGGACGGGTGCCGCTAAGCGCCTGAGCCAGAGATAGATAACAATTGAATACCGATACCGGTTCTTTGTCGGCATCTACTCCCTGAAGGGCCTTGCGGAAGTAAGTCTCGCCCATCTCTGGTTGGTTTCTGCCGAAATAGAAGAATCCCAGACACATATTGGGGATGTAGAGATAGCGCTCCTGATGCCGCTCGCGGATATCATCGGTGATGCGATCAATCTCGACAAAGGCACGATGGAAACGCTTGTGGTTTACGTCGTAGATCACACGGTTCATCCACACGCGGTAGTACTTATCCCAATCCTTGTTCTGCTCCAAATGGTTCAGAAAGATTTTGTTGGCATTGTAAAAGTCGGAATCGCTGCCGCTTACTTGAGCCTGCTGTACACGCTGTGCCAGCTCTTGCTCTATTTCGGCAGCACTAATCCTGCCCCCGCCAACAATGACTAACGTAGCTAAAAGTAATAGATATAGATATTGTTTCATAATTCATTTCTAGTTTCAAAGTACAAAGATAGGCATTTTTTCTGAGGTGGCAAAGCATATCATCATTTTTTTACTATTTTTTATGCTGTTGCACGCATTTGGTATAAACACCACCTTGTGTCGATTATCTTTAGGTCGTACCGCAAAGTGCAACCATATCGCCCCGTAGGTGATAAAATATAATAAGGAAATAGTCTGTTTTGTGATTTTTTTAATTCTATTTGGTAGAATTGAGAATTTTGTTTGGTCAATTCTATTTTTATTTGTACCTTTGCAGTCGAAGCATCAAGAGCAGTCATCTTTTGAGATGGACTCGCCAACCGAGCTCAAACTTAGCCACGGTGGTCAGTACGATGCGGAAGAGTATTTTTCACTTCAAAAACAAAAAGTTATGCAACAGAACATTTATTACACAAAGTATGCCTTGCAGTTTGCAGACATGCAGATTCCAGAATTAGTAAGAGTTTTTAATTCTCAAGTACATAGCCGTGCTTGGTCCTCTATGCGTGCCTATCACGATGCCGCACTATTAGATGAATTTCAACGCCGAGGCATTGATGTCTCTGCCGTCTATGACGGAAAGGCAATTTCTTTCAATAAACATATTGATTACAATACTGAAGCGAATCGTTTGGTTTCAAATAACTGACAAATATACAATATAGTAATCACACCATTGGTAGTCTGCTCTTTACCATTGGTGTGATTATGTGTATTTGTTTGACTTTGCAAAAGAGTTTAATATAATCAGCTTAAGACGGTTCTAACTCTTCAATCCTCGTTCAAAACAAGATAAATATTGCGTAGGAATAGTACTGCGAATAGATTCGATATTCTGGTATCTCCCTTGCACAAAACCATGATACCGAGAAAGATGTTCAACGAAATCATTACAGTTGACTCTTTTGTATATTGAACCATTTCCTGCCGTATAACGCAAAAATCCGGCAGATGGAAGTCTTCTAGAATAAAAACATATTCTCCCCTCACTGCCCCATGCTCCCTGGTCTTCATTATTTTCCCAAGTTATAGAAGTCGAACCATCTGACTTTGCTAGATATCCAAGTAGTTCATAATAATCTTCAGGACATGAGAAATTTACCTGACCATTTCTTCCAAAACGTGATTTGTACATAAGCTCTAAGTTTTAAGTTATCCAACTTGATTGTAATAGTCATGAATATACCTTCGTATTGTATTGAAAGAGTCACTTTCGTGAAGAGCATCGGTTGAAGTACCTGTATTCACAACAAGCAAGAATGATTTTTTAGAGTAGAATGTTTCGCCGTGTGTATTAATGTAGTCTTCAACCGTACGCGATTTTGCCATAAGGCACACTAGTTGATACTCTTTATCAATTAGGTGAAAGTTACTTTTTGGATGAGCCTTTTGTCTATGTTGGCTACTGGTGAGTAGAATTAAATTCTCAAAATATGAAGCCAATTCAGGGAACTCTGACTTTGGAAAAATATGATGCACTTCTGTAGCAACGCCATTTGCCAAATCATCGTGTACTTCACTAATAGTCCCTTGTTTGTCTCGCACTTTTCGAATAGCTTTGTTGACCTGGTATTCGATGTAGAAATCCTGATTAATTTGCTCTATTTCTGCCGCTACGGCTTGTTGTCTTGTCAGAGCTTTTTGCTTGTTTTTCTTATCTCTCCAATTCACTCTGTTGTACATAAGATCATACCAGTCAAGTATTTTTCCATTACTACCTGGCAACATGTTGTTGTAAGCAAACAGATTAAACACTTTGTGAAATATCCTGTCAACATCCGTTTTTGAATGAGATGGAGTGTTGGCAGAAATGAACCTATGGTATTTAGCGTAGATTTCTGCTTTAGCGGCTTTAGGATCAAATTTGCAACTCTCTTTATACTCATCAAAAATTCTCATTAGACCACTATCAGATATAACTTTCCCAAAGAACTTGAACATAAAGTTATATGCGTTTCGCTCTTTAACAGAGATGTATTCAAGCATTTCCACATCTGCAACAGAAAAGTATAGTGTCCTATCATCCTTTTTAACACTCAATATATGGGCATAAGCCAGTAGTTTTAAAGGTTGACATAGGACTTTGTTATACTCATTTCTTGCACTTGGATCTGCTGGAGACGGTTTGCCAAAAATGACGCGACAATTATCTATAAAGAATCTCTCATCCCAAAGGTCGTTTATCGTGAACGTTTTTGTTGCACAGGAAGTATTGAGGATACAGTCCGCAATAAAACAGACTATGTCTGGAGTACATTTCTGGTCAACATACCTAGCATCATGAGTCTGTCGAATATCGAAGTCGTTGAATTGACTGAGATAGTTTTCAATATTCGTCATAGTTATTCAGTTTTTAGTTTACCAAAGAAAAACACGGAGTTATTATCAATATTGAGAGAGCGAGTTCCACGATTGCGGGCAATACTGTAGAACTTGCTAAATTCTTCTGTGGCATAGTAAGCCAAATCCTCTTTTGTTACCTGCTCACCATTAATTGTAGTGAGTATAGCCACAGATCCATCTGCAATACATCCTAGTGGCATAAAGCAGGCACGAGGATAGTATGAAAGATTTGGGACTAAGACACAATCAGTACGGTTGAGATATTTGCCAACTTCTAAGTCGCTGACATCATCAATATAGGTGTCATAGCCTTCAATGTCTATAACCGTATTGTCTCCAATATTGCGAGACTTTAGTACTCGAATCTTGCCCTGTTGTGCAGTATTCGATTTTGTAAGAGTCCTGTCGCGGAAAGACTTGAATATTCCAAAGGTCATCTTGTTTGCTGTCTCATCGAAATCATTATTGCGATAGATAAGCCAATAAGGGAATGACGTGTCTGTTATATAGTTCTGTGGCTTTACCTCTACAGAATTAGTTATGTAGGATTCTACCTTTGTCTGATTCCTTTTAACTCGCTGATTTATTGTGAAAGCAATTGTTTCTATCTTGACACCCTTAAAACCTTTTTCGCCAAAATCAACGATGTGAGTAATGGCTTTCTCATTCATCAGTTGGCGAGTCTTATCAAACTCTGGTGCATTGATAAGGCTCTTGGGCACTATCAGCGAAACAACATCACCAAGTTGCATTGCTTTCTCGATGAAGAACGAAAAGATGTTGCTCGTATCTGTATTGATAACAGACTTTTTGTAAGCAGACAACAATCCCTTGTCTCTTACTTTCATATAGGGAGGATTGCCTACAACAATATCATATCTCTTTGGGAATGGTTCCAAAAGAGTGTCCTTATTGATGAAGTTCAAACGGACATTCTCTGGAAGTGGTATTGACTGCAAAATCTGCTGGAGTAATGCTATACTTTCTGGGTTGATGTCGATAACATCAATATGCAGCTCTGCAACATTAGCATATTTCAGGAACAGGGATGGCAGGAAATTGCCAACGCCAGTTGCTGGCTCAAGAATATGAAGAACCTTGGAGTCTGGATAGTCAGGCAAATTCTTTACGACTGAATAGCATATATCCTGTCGTGTATAATAGGCTGCAGTTTCTGTTCTTGCGCTGTTGGCATATTCAGCTATCTTTGCTAAACGCACGAATCCCATCTTTTTGTTCTTCTTGACATATTTCAGGATGGTTTCACCGTCTGTCAGATTGTTTTTCTCAATGATTTCGTTAGCCTCCTGTTCTGTCAGTTCTTTCTCAGCAGCTTTCACTTTTATCTTGTGGGCAATCTGCTGGAATATGATAGTGGGGACGGCTTCACCCAAACTCTGACGGATATTTACATCCTCTTTCTTCAGATACTTCTGTTTTTCTTCCAAGGGCAATGAATTTAGTTGCTGATATGGAATTGAACTCCATTCAAACTCCTTGGGTACAGACATCATCAACATAACCTCACGAATTGAGAATACGCGGTTGTCGGTAGGATGAACGGTATTCTGACTTGCGAGGATGTCATTACGAGTATGTACGCATGGTGGCACTTTGTCCCAATACTGGCGAGTATATTTATCACCATTTTTATTCTGGTTAAAAATTATTTCGCCATCTTTCTCCCTATGAGGAATGCGATTGGGATCTTCATTGTCAAAAGCTGATTGTCCCTCCGTAATATTTTCAATCCATTCTTGCATATGAGGAGCATAAGGACGGAATGTGTGATAAATATCTTGGTCCCAAATTTCACCCATATATGCCAGATGAGGCAAATGGCCTATCGTCTGACGAAGTGTCTGTTCCTCTTGTCTGTCTGGGAATAACTCAAGTGGAGTTATTTCTTTTTGGTCTTTGCGAACACCAATAACAAGCGTTCTCGTTCTGCTGCTTGGATTGCCATAATCCTTGAAGTTGATAACTTTTGCTGCAATGTTATAATGACCTGCAAGGTCTAACTCGATAGCTTCACGAATGGGTTTATCCTGTCCGTCAATATCAGTACAGATAGACTTCATAAATGCAGGAACATTCTCAAAGACAAAGTAGCGAGGCATAATCTGCTGTATCAACTTGATGGATTCTACCACCAAAGAATTACGCTTTAGTTCATTGCCTTTCTTGTGATTGGCAACAGACATTCCCTGACATGGTGGGGTTGCTATAACAACGTCCAATTCCCCCATGTTTCGCTGATTGTGCCAAGTTTGGATTTCGTCGAACACTTTATCCTGTGTTTCCTGTAGGGTAATGTCACCACAAATATAACCACTTTCGTAACGGCACTTGTGATTGTACTTTTGCACGTTCAAACGTCGTTCTATCAACTCTACCGTTGCAACACAATCATAATTCTCTTGCTTGAATCCGTAGCACCCAATACCAGCACAACTAAACAGACTTACATAAGTCATTCGTCTATGTAGTGGCATTGTTACTGCCCTGGGCTGCTGAACAATTTTTTCTAATGTGGTGTCTGTGTATGTTTGCCAAATATCGAGTCGTTGCTTCTTGTATTCAGGAAATATATGTTTTACAAACTGCAACTCAAAAACAATACGCAGGTCGTTAGGGTCATTATCCAGTTCACCTTCACGACGAGAACCGATACGGGCAATCTTTATAAGGTATAAATCCCTGATGCCATAAAAGTCTTGGTCACATTGCTTACCAATGTAGGGTATGAAATAATATAGCTTGTTGAGAGCGACTGTAGATGGGAATCGCTTTCCAGAATAGTATAACTTAGCAGTTCCGTCCAAGAAATGCTCCATATTATCTTTTTTGACATTGCAGACAAGAACATTCTGTGACAAATCTAAATCTTTCAAATTGATACTCTGACTTGAATTGTCGATAATTTGTTCTGGATATTCCGCCTGTAGCTGGAACAAGTCCAATTGCCGGGGCTGAGGTCGTAAGTTAGTCTTCGCCATATTTTATTTGTTGACACGAAAAACCCCTTGCACCTTTGAAAGAAAAGCGCAAGGGGCTGTCGTGCCCAAAAGAAGCGACTGGAAACGCTGCAAGAAAAGCATAACAAGTCCCTCACGCAGTTCCGTGCGAGTACATTGCGTCTTTTCTGCTTCTTGCGTAAGTTAGATTTCCAGTTCTCTTTTTGTCAGAAGCGAAATGATGCTCGTCAGTATGGTTTAGTCAGTTTCTCTTTACTGTCTTCTTATTCTATTTGTTCTGATAAGCACCCAAAAGTCAGATTGATTTTACTCTATTGATACCTGCATACGAAAAAACGTGGGTGCTTAACATCTGCCCGTTTGCTATTCGAGGTCTTAGGAAACCTATGGTGGTAAACAGACAGAGTAAACACCCACGCAGGAGAATATAGTACACCCGTAAAGTGTGCTAGTGAGGACATGGTTAGCCCTCGCAGCACACTACGGAGAGTATATACACACCCCGTGGTATTACATCTGCATTTGCTTTGACCACCATTCAAAAGTTCCTAAGTTTCGAACAGCCAAAAACAAAGCGTCAGTAACGCCTTTCAATATGTAGTGCTCCACCCAGCGGCTCAATCCTCCTCAGAGAATATCGCGGCCACATAAGCGGTTTGCAGTTGCAAAAGTACAAAAAAACTTTGGAATGAGGTGTTTTTTTGCATTTTTTTTGCGTGAGACATAACCTCCTCAAAAATTTTTTGCCACAAAACCGCAAAATTCTCAAAATTTGTGTATCTTTGCAGGCAATTACGTAAGGAACTAAAGTGTATGCCAAGAAAGAATAGTGGAATGTGGTATGAGGTTCATCCTACTCCAGTGAAGGGGGAGGATGGACGTAATATAGTTTATGTTCGGCCAAAGAGCGGGATGAAGTTGAATATGAAACAGCTCGAGGAGTATTGCGAGCGGATGAACTACCTGCGATATGGCGAACTGAGTAGGGCGATGGATGCCTTTGTGCGTGCAGCGGGCAGATTCCTAGCTGAGGGGTATCGTATCGATACGCCTATTGGGTCGTTTGCCCCAAAGCTGTCGCTTGCCAAACAGGTGACTGATGCCGACCAGGTGAAGGATCGCGATGTAAGACTTGAGGGAGTGGAGTATAATCCTGGTAAGATGTGGGAGCATGAGATAATG
>CACWMK010000050.1 GCA_902761905.1 uncultured Prevotellaceae bacterium | reverse complement strand
CCGCATTGCTGTACTCTTCTTCTATGGCGACTTGACGTTGCATAAAGACTTCCTTGTGTTAAAATCGTTAAGTTAACTCACACTAAATCCTGTAGAACCGTTTAAATTAACCTGAGGATTATGGGAAAGCCTGATTTTAGCAAGATTACGGAGTTTTATTTTCGACACAAGTGGCCGTTTTGCGCACTTGGCGTGGTGGTGATTGCTGGTTTGCTGCTTATGCTGTTTTTCAGCAGGCAGACCATCCAGCAGAGCGCTATGAACGAAGCTATGCTGACACTGGAGAAAATGACGAAATATGCCGACGAGCGAATGATGCACATAGAGGCTGCTGCCGATAGTCTCATACCACAGATTGAATCGCACCTGAGTCAGCCCGACATGATGTTTGACTACAGCCGTGAGCTAGTGTCAAACCACCCAGACATCAAGGGATGCAGCGTAGCATTCGAGCCATACTTCTTTATGGAGAAGGGACGCTACTTCTCGCCTTACTCATATAAAAACAATGGTCGTATAGACACAGAGCAGGAGGGTGACGATGAGTATATCTACTTTAAGATGGACTGGTATAAGGTGCCATGCAAACTTGGACGCAAATGCTGGATAGAGCCATTCGAAGAAACTAACACCACGGGCATCATAGTACACGAGGTGATGACATCATACTGTCAGCCCATCAGTGATGCCAAAGGAAAAACTGTAGGAGTATTGTCAGTAGATGTACCAATAGAGTGGTTGAGCAGTCAGGTAAAGTCGCAACACCCCATGCCGCAATCTTACTGTATGCTGCTAGGCGTAAAGGGCACATACATAGTACATCCTGACAGCACAAAACAACTGCACAAGACCATCTTTGACACCGCCGAAGAACTGGGCGACTCGGCTCTGGCAAAGCTTGGTAAGGAGATGATTGGAGGCGAGACAGGCTATAAGTCGATAACGATAGACGATAATCAGCGCTACATATTCTATATGCCATTCCGCAAAACGGGTTGGAGTATAGCTCTGGTATGTCCTAACGAGGTGATACTAAGCGACTATTACAAGCTGATATACGCATCGATACCATTGTTTATCATTGCTCTGGTATTAATACTATTGCCTGTCTTCTACAGAAAGAAAAAAGATAATTCGTAGATTTTTCTTGATGTAGTGTAGTAAAATGCACTCTTGAAACGTCTAAGAATAAAAACGGATTATTTAAACTATAATAATTAAAAGATGAAAAAACTATTTCTAGCCGTTGCTCTGGCCCTGGTAAGTGTGGCCGGCTCGGCACAAAACTTCAAGCAAAACATGGACACCAGCGTAAAACCTGGTGACGATTTCTGGCAGTATGCCGTAGGTAATTGGCTTAAGAACAACCCTCTGGACAAGCAGCATCCTGACAATGGAGCATTCGTTGACCTGTCGGAGTTGAACAAGGACCGCATCAATGCGCTCATCATGAAGTACGCCGAAAAGAAAGATCTGCCACAAGGTTCTGACGGACAGAAGATTGGTGCGCTCTATCGCCTGTATATGGACACCATAACCCGTAACAAACTTGGCTATCAGCCCATTCTGCCTTATCTGAAGAAGGTACGCGAACTGAATACTCGCGAAGAGGCACTGAAACTGATGTGCGAGTTTGATGCCAAGGGATTCAATACTGCTCCATTTGGTATCAGTCTGTCGCTTAATCCATTCAACTCATCGGAGTATATGATTGCTGGTGGTCATGGTGGTGCATCGCTGGCACAGGAGTATTATACAGAACCCAACGAACAGCAGAAGGCAACTGTAAACGCCATCAAGGCACTGAATAAGGACCTCTTTAAGATGGTAGGTTACAGCGATGAAGAAGCCCAGAAGAAGATGGAAGCCGAATGGGCCATCGAACATGCCATCGGCGTGAAGACCCTGAATCAGGTAGAAAGCCGTAATCCTATGGCTACCATCCACATCATGCCTTGGGAACAGTTGCTGCAGGACTTTAAGGGCATCGACTGGGCAGGTTATCGCGACGCTATGGGCATGCCAAAGGATATCGACAAGGTGAACATCAGCGAGATTGCTCCTCTGCACGAGGTAGAGAACATCCTGGCCAATACCAGTCTGGAAGACCTGAAGTCGTATATGGAATTGCATGTAATCAAGGCCTTTAGCGGATTTCTTTCTGACGAATTCAGCGATCGACAGTTCGAGGCCAACAAGGTTATTACAGGTGTACAAGAGCAGCAGCCCAGATGGAAGCGCGCTGTTAGCGTAATCGGCGGCAACCTGGGCGAGACCGTAGGCAAACTGTATGCTAAGGAGTACTTCCCTGAGTCGAGCAAACAGCGTGTGATTCGTCTGGTTAAGGACTTGCAGAAGGCATTCGAAGATCGTCTGAAGGAGAACACATGGATGAGTGATTCTACCAAGGCTAAGGCTCTGGAGAAACTTCACGCTATGTATATCAATGTGGGTTATCCCGACAAGTGGCAGGACATGGAGAAGTTTGTTGACATTCGCGAAAGCGAGAACCTGGTAGAGAACTATATCCGCATCGTTCAGGAGTCGCGTGCAGCTATGTTCCGCAAGTATTGGCATCAACCTGTAGACAAGACCCAGATGGCTTGCACACCACAGACAGTTAACGCATTCTACAACCCACTCTTCAACAGCATCAACTTCCCTGCAGCCATCCTGCAGCCACCATTCTTCGACCCAGAGGCCGACTACGCAGCAAACTATGGTGCTATCGGCGTAGTAATCGGTCACGAGATGAGTCATGGATTCGACGATCAGGGTTGCCAGTTTGACAAGGACGGAAACCTTAAGAACTGGTGGACAGCTGATGATAAGGCAAAATACGACGAGCGCACCAAGGTGCTGGCCGACTGGTTTAGCGAGCAGGAAGTTCTGCCAGGACTGAAGATAAACGGACAGAAGACCCTGGGCGAGAACATCGGCGACAACGGTGGACTGAAGATAGCCTATCGTGCCTTCGAGAATCGTATGAAGCAGGAGCCTCTGAAGAAGGCCGATGGCTTTACCCCAGCTCAGCGCTTCTATCTGGCTTATGCACGTGTTTGGGCCAGCAATGCCACACCAGAGTATACAGCTATGATTGTGAACAGCGATGTACACTCGCCAAATCGTGCCCGTGTGATGGCCGCTCTGCCTATGATCGATTCATGGTATGATGCATTCAAAATCAAGCCTAACAGCAAGATGTTTATCACTAAAGAAAAGCGTGCAAATATTTGGTAAGAAAACGATTAAAAATCGCATAAAGTCCCCGATTCACAATGCTGAATCGGGGATTTCTATTAGTATAATAGAATCATTTCGTGATAATTGTTTGGATGTATCGACAATTTGTTGTAATTTTGCAGCCAAATATTATTAAATAGGTATAGCATGATACAATCGATGACAGGCTACGGCAAGGCAGTCGTAGCATTTAAGGAGAAGAAGATTCACGTAGAAATCAAGTCGCTGAACTCAAAGCAGTTGGACTTGAACACACGTATTGCACCACTCTATCGTGAGAAAGAGATGGAAATGCGCCAGATGGTGGCCGAGGCTCTGATCCGCGGAAAGGTGGATATGAGCGTATGGGTAGAGAAGGATATGGCAGTAGACCCAACACCTATCAACGCACAACTGGTAGAGAACTACTATCAGCAGATTAAGACAATATCAGAAAAGACAGGCATACCCGCACCTGAGGACTGGTTCTATACCCTGCTCCGCATGCCAGACGTTATGACAAAGACTGACGTAGAAGAGTTGGACGACGAAGAGTGGGCTGTAGTAAAAGGCGGACTGGCCGAGGCACTGAAGAACCTGGTTGACTTCCGTACCCAGGAGGGTGCTGCACTGCAGAAGAAGTTTGCAGAGAAGATTGACAATATAGCCAAACTGATGGGCGAGATTGAACCATTCGAGAAGAGTCGTGTGGAGAAAATCAAGGCCCGTATCGTAGACGGACTGCAGCAGATTCCAACAGCCGACTATGATAAGAACCGCTTGGAGCAGGAGCTGATTTACTATATCGAGAAGCTGGACATCAGCGAGGAGAAGCAGCGACTGGCCAACCACCTGAAGTATTTCCGCGACACAATGAACGAGCCTGCTGGTCAGGGCAAGAAGCTGGGCTTCATCGCTCAGGAGATGGGTCGCGAGATTAACACTACTGGTTCGAAGAGTAATCAGGCCGAGATGCAGAACATCGTGGTTAAGATGAAGGACGAGCTTGAGCAGATTAAGGAACAGGTTCTTAACGCACTTTAATATGGCAAGAGGTAAACTTATTATTATATCGGCTCCATCGGGCACAGGCAAGAGTACTATCATCTCGTGGCTGATGAGAGAGCACAAGGAACTTAATCTGGCCTACTCTATCTCGTGCACATCGCGAGCTCCTCGCGGCACTGAGAAGAATGGAGTAGACTATTTCTTCCTGACACCAGAAGAGTTCCGCCAGCGCATTGATAACGATGAGTTCCTGGAATACGAAGAGGTATATACCGACCGCTTTTACGGCACATTGAAGTCGCAGGTTGAGAACCAGCTTAATGCTGGACAGAACGTGGTTTTCGACGTTGACGTAAAGGGTGGCGTAAACATCAAGAAATTCTATGGCGACAAGGCTCTGAGCCTGTTTATCCAGCCCCCATCGATAGGCGAACTACGCAAGCGACTTGTGGGTCGTGCTACTGATGCACCTGAGGTTATCGACCAGCGCATAGCCCGTGCTGAGTTCGAACTCTCGTTTGCCGACAAGTTCGACAAGATTGTCATCAACGACATGTTGGACTATGCCGAAGCCGACGCACTGAAAGTCATCAAAGAGTTTCTTGAAATAGAATGATACGAACAGGGATCTTTGGCGGATCATTCAATCCCATCCACAATGGACACATTTCGTTGGCTCGACAGCTACGTGAGAAAGCCGGGCTCGACGAAGTGTGGCTGATGGTTTCGCCACAGAATCCACTGAAAGCTACAGCCGATTTGCTGGACGACGAATCGAGAATGGAAATGGCCCGACTGGCTGTTGCAGGCGAAGAGGGCATTATCGCCAGCGACTACGAGATGCATCTGCCCAAACCATCGTACACCTGGAACACACTGCAAGCCCTGAAGCAGGACTATCCTGACCGAGAGTTTGTGCTGATGATAGGTGGCGACAACTGGCAACTGTTTGATAAATGGTATCGTGCTGACGATATTCGCAATGAGTTTCAGATCATCGTCTATCCTCGTCGCGGTAGCGAAGGAGGCATCGATGGACTAGAACTTATCGACATTTCGAGCACAGAGATACGCGAACGTATCAAGGCCGGAAAGGGCATAAAACAACTAGTGCCAAAGGCTGTGGCTGAATACATAAACGAACACAACCTCTATGCTTAAAGGTTTTAAACTTAATCCACTGAAATGGCTTGGGTATCTGTTTGCCCCAATCCAGAAGAACGGCGCATTCTTTGTGTTTATGTTTGCGCTAGGGTGGATTTGTACGCAGTTAGAGATAAATCATCATCTTAAAAACGCCAAACCTTACGAACTCTCTGCACCAGAACTGTTCCTCGACATCTATGCTGTTTGCGTGGTGCTTGCGCTGATTCCCCGCAAGGTTCGCTATTGGGTTAGGACATTACTATATGTGGTGCTTTACGGCATTGCTCTGGTAGATATGTTCTGCTACGAAAAATTCGACTCTACGCTTACACCAACCATGCTTATGCTGTTTGGCGAAACCACACAGCAGGAGTCGCAGGAGTTTCTGTCGTCATATCTTAACTGGGACATAATCACATCGTGCGTGGGCTGGATATTACTGCTAATAGCCGTTCATATCCTGTGGACAATACTTCGCAAGGTATTGGCAAATGTGCGAAAGAGGATGATTCTGCCAAAGATAAACCAGACGGTTCCTGCAGTTTGTAAGGCAGTAATGGGTGTGGTTACGGCTTGGTTGCTGATAGATGCTTATGGTCAATGCGAAGATAACAAGGTGGCTATGCACCGTCTGTTCAGCTACGATACCGTAGGGCAGGTGGAGCATGAACTTACCAAGAAGGATGAGTGCGCCAAGTTATATATTCCTATTTATCGTCTGGCCTTCGGCATTTACGCCAACAATCTGGCCAAGCATCAGATAGACCAACTGATGGCGGCACGCGAAAAAGTGGTGGTTGACAGTTGCTCGTATCGAGTGCCAAACATAGTGCTCGTTATCGGCGAAAGCTACAACAAACATCATTCGCAGCTATACGGATATCAGAAACCCACTACCCCACGCCAGTTGGCGATGGCTCAAGAGGGCAGTCTGGTGGCATTCAGCGATGTGGTTGCACCTTGGAATCTTACCAGTTTTGTGTTTAAGAATGTGATGTCGATGCACGCTGTAGGCGACGAAGGCGAGTGGTGCGACACACCATTGTTTCCAGAGGTGTTCCGCAAGGCTGGTTATCACGTAACGTTTATCACCAACCAGTTCCAGTCGAAGGCACGCGAAGAGGTTTACGACTTCAGCGGAGGCTTCTTCCTGAACAATCCTGAACTGAGCAAATATCAGTTTGACACACGCAACGCCAGCCTGCATCGCTACGACGAAGGAGTGCTGAGGGAGTACGATGTTCTGAAGAAACATAACACCAAGCACAATCTTACTATCCTGCATCTTGAGGGTTCGCACGTAGACTATCGTGGACGCTATCCACAGAAGACGGATACATACTTTACACCAGCGATGTACGATCGTCCAGAACTTACAGACCGTCAACTGAAGATTCTGGCTCACTACGACAACTCTCTGCGATACAACGACTCGATAGTCTGGGCTATAACACAGCGATTCGTAGATGAGGATGCTGTGGTAATCTACATGCCCGATCATGGCGAAGAGATATTCGACAGCAAACCATATACTTACGGACGAATACACTCTGCTAACATCGATTATCGACTGGCTCGCAACGAGATGGAGATTCCGTTCTGGATATGGGGTTCGCCCAAGTATCGCGAGCAGCATCCATATGGTTGGGAGGCTATTCAGGCAGCCAAGAATCGTCCGATGATGACGGATGTTCTGCCACATCTGCTGTTATACTTTGGAGGAATATCTACTCCACTCTATCGCCCAGAATACGACGTAGTTAATCCAAAATACAACCAGAAACGCCCAAGAATACTTAAGGGCGAGACGGACTATAATAAGCTGAAGAAATGAAACAGGAACTACTTTCGCGTGCCGAGTGTACAGCGATGCGAGGAATAGCTATTCTGGCCATCGTGCTTCACAACTATTGCCACTTTATCGGCAAGATTGTGAAGGAGAACGAGTATCAGTTCTTTACATCCAACAACGACCGACTTTGGCACGCACTGACTAATCCTGACGAGCTATTGCCTGTTCATTTGCTGTCGTACTTTGGTCATTATGGTGTGCCTGTATTCTTGTTTCTGAGCGGCTTTGGACTTGTGAAGAAGTATGAGCAAGAATCAAGGGGACAGGTCCATGATCGTTTCGGCGAAGCGAATCAAGCGACCTGTCCCCTTGATTCTTTTGTGCGATACAACTATTTAAAGCTGTTGAGAATGCTGATAGTGGGCTTCTCGCTGTTTATCATCGTTGACATGCTTACCCCTGGACGATTCCAGTTCCACTGGTATAATGTTGTGGCACAACTGGCTATGTATATCAATGTGTTGCCAGAGCCCGATCGCATCATCTGGCCAGGCATATATTGGTTCTTTGGCCTGATGATTCAGCTGTACATCATCTACAGACTGCTGTTATATCGTCGCAATTCGTGGTGGGTTGTGGGATTGATAGCCGTCTGCTGGCTGCTACAAGCATTCTGCGATCCTGAGGGCGAAATACTCAACAGACTACGTTATAACTCCATCGGAGGTATGCTTCCATTTGGACTGGGAATAATCGTGGCAAGAATTCCCAACGTGGGAACATTTTATTCCCAACGTGGGAACATTTCATTCCCAACGTGGGAATATTTTGTGGCCTTATTGATTTCAACTGTTTTGATTGTAGTGATGTGTTTCTGGTATCAAGCTTGGTTCTGGATTCCTGCACTGATCATCATTGGCACTATCGCACTAGTAAAGATTATGCCCAAGTGGATGCTTAGCGTCATCACTTGGATAGGATCAATATCTGCCGCTATGTTTGTGGCTCACCCCATAGCGCGGAAACTCTTTATAACAGTGGCCTGGAAACAGGACATCTACGACGGACTGATGCTTTACGTCATTGCTACTATCGCCCTGTCGTGGGCCGTAAAGCAGATTATCGACCGCATCCCATCGCCCAAACTATGAAGATTAAGGATATAGAGCTGGCCAACGTTAGTCGCTATCGCGGCGAGTTGATGGGAGCTGCTATGCTGTTCATCATACTCTTCCACGTGCCATTGGCTCGTAGCAACGAGTTTTTTGGTCTGCGCAGATGTGGAAACGTGGGGGTAGACATGTTCCTTTTTCTTAGTGGCATAGGTCTTTGGTTCTCGTGGGTCAAGAATCCTGATGTATGGAAGTTCTACAAGCGCAGACTGCTTCGCATATATCCAGCGTGGCTGGTGATGGCATCGCTGTATTATCTGCCTAGGTTCGACTGGCAGTTTGGCAACTATATCGACCTGATAGGCGACATAGCTATCAACTGGGACTTCTGGCTGAACGATGAGTTAACCTTCTGGTACATCCCCGCCATCATGATGCTATACCTATGGGCGCCACCGTATATGCGACTGATAGAGCGCCATCCTATATACAAATGGTTGCCTGTGATAATGATATTGTGGTGCATCTGGGTGCAGTGGATTGCACCATTGCACCAGGCAGTGGGACATATCGAGATATTCTGGAGTCGCGTACCTATATTCTTTATAGGCATAAACTGCGGCGAACTGGTGCGACGCGAGGCAAAGATAGATGGTGCAGGCATATGGATGGTACTCCTACTGTTTCTGGCTACTTTCAGTTCGTGTGTTTATCTGGAACAGATGACTCACGGACGATTCCCCCTGTTTGTAGAGCGCATGATATATATCCCTTTCACCATCACGCTAATACTGATGCTGAACCGTGTGTTCCGTCGCACTCCAAAATGGTTCAATCGCTTCTGCGCATTCTTTGGAGCACTCAGTCTCGAGGCATATCTGATACACAATCACTTTGTGATGGCATACATAGTGCCTTATCATCTGGGATACTGGCTCACAGCACTACTCACTATCGTGATAACCATCCCTCTGGCTTGGGTGTTGCAGAAAGTACTAAAACTGTTGGTTAGAGTATGAAGAAGATATACGCATTCGACTTTGACGGAACGCTCACAACCAAGGATACGTTGATAGAGTTTATCCGTTATGCCAAAGGTTCAATGGCTCTTGGATTGGGATTTATGCGTTATGCCCATCTGCTTGTGCTGATGAAAATTGGGCTATATCCTAATTACAAGGCCAAACAAAAGGTTTTTGCGCATTTCTTTAAAGATACCACACTTGATGATTTTAACGCCCTCTGTCAGGCTTTTGGAGCCTCATCAAGCCATCTGCTTCGCCCTAATGCTATCGAGGCGATAAACCATGCTATCAAAGAGGGCTCAGAGGTGCTGATAGTAAGCGCATCTATCGACAACTGGGTGCAACCATTCTTTCCACAAGTAAAGGTCGTTGGCACGCAGATAGAGGTTATCGACGGCAAGTTGACTGGTCGATTCCTATCCAAGAACTGCTATGGCCAGGAAAAGGTAAACCGCATACTCTCACTCTATCCTAATCGCCAGGATTACCACCTTACAGCCTATGGCGACAGTCGTGGCGACAAGGAGATGCTGGCATTTGCAGACGAATCACATTTTAAACCATTCAGATAACGATGACACCACTAAAGATATTCAAGATTAAGCCAGAGGAGCGCATCCAGTCGGCTATTGCTCTGATAGTTATCATAGCACTCAATGCGCTGTTTATCTATCGCATGCACGAACTATTTATGCAACCAGGGTTTGGTCCTTATTTCAAGACATTCGAACGCGAGTTGCATCTGTCAGGCTACGATCCGCTGACATATATGGGTGTGACAGATTGGGATGCAGTTTATCAGGTGTATCGCCATCCTTTGCTATCGTTTATGATATGGCCTCTATGGCTGATAAACCAGGCGCTTACATGGATGCTTGGTGTTAACTGCGTGCAGTATCTGGTAGCAGCTGTGCTAATATTCTGCTCGTACTACTCATACATCTTTATGTATCGCATACATCGCGAGGTAATAGAGTTGCAGCGATGGGATGCCACACTACTTACTGCATATTTCTTCTCGTTTGCATATATACTGATGTCAGTCATAGTGCCCGATCACTTTACTATATCAATGTTCCTGTTGCTCGTAACACTTTATATCTCAGGCGTATGTATCAAGAAACGTAGAGAGTTCAAGTGGTGGCAATCAGCTTTATTTTTCTACATCACAGCAGGTGTTACGCTGAGTAATGGCATAAAGGTGTTCCTGTCAGGTTTCTTTGTAAACCTGCGCGATTTCTTCCGCCCAAAATATCTGTTGTTGGCAGTTATCCTGCCTGCAGCTTTGCTATGGGGTACTGCCACATGGGAATATCGCACCTATGTGCTGCCCAAGGAAAAAGCACGTGCAGAACTGAAAGCACGCTTAGTCGAAAAGGAGAAAGCCCGTGTGGCCCAAATGACAGCCGAGGAGAAAGCACAATATGACGAGAAGAAAGCTAAGCGTGAGCAACGACTGAAGCGTCAGGCAGCCAAGACTGGTAAGCCTATGGAGGACCATGGATTCTTGAAATGGACTGACATCTCAACATCGCGCTGGGAGTCGGCATACGAAAATCTGTTTGGCGAGTCGCTACAGTTCCATCAGGATTATTTGCTAGAAGACACTTTGGTGCGTCGTCCTGTGTTTGTTAAGTACAAGTGGACACTAAGTTATGTTGTAGAGGGATTGATACTTCTATTAGCTGTTGCAGGCATCTGGTTTGGTCGTAAGAGCCGTTTCCTTTGGCTCTGTCTGTCGTGTATGGCCTTTGATATGTTTATACACGTTGGACTGGGATTTGGCCTCAACGAGGTGTTTATTATGGCTCCACACTATATGTTTGTGTTGCCAATAGCCACAGCATTCTTGCTGAGAGAGTATCAAACACGATGGCTTCGCATCAGTGTGGTAGTACTGATGCTATACCTATTTATATATAATGGCTATCTGCTTACAGATTTCCTGTTATCGCCTATCAGAGCAACTATCTGATCTAGATAAATTTCTCCTTACCTGTCAATATACGTATACGGCGAGCTATAGATTTAAAGATAAATCTGAAATTGCCGTATCGAAGGTTAAGCCATAGTTCCTCCATCGAGCGACCTATCTTAATCCAAGGACAATCCCATCCGTTGGCCACGTAGAATCGTTTCCAATAGCCCACCTCCTCTATCACATAGCGAGGATGTTTCAATGGGAATTCCAGCTCGAAACGCTTCATGGTAAACAATCGCTTTATGCGTCGAGGCATTGTCTTGAACTGCGAGTAATGAGCAGAGTCATCAGTTGCGCCGATATTGTTTATCATATTCTTGGTAGGCATGATAGCAAGTCCTGAGTTGAAGAGCATTGTAGACCAGAACACACTCTCGAACTGAGGATGTCCGCTATCGCGATGATCCTTGCACATCTTGATAAAACTCTTGCGATATCCACGCTGACGGATAAGAGCATCGAGCTGTCGCATGCTAAAATCATCGTCGAGGAAGGAATAAGCACTATCCCACTTGTCGACAACTCTACGCCATGAAGCCCAACCCCAAATGCAGAAGGCTGAAGTATAGAAGTAATCGTAAGGAATATCAGGCGTAACCTCGTCTATATTAAATCCAGATATCATCGTAATACGCTCATCATGCTCATAACGGTCGAGCATCTCCTTACAGAAAGGGAAAAACGACTGTGAGGGCACTACATCATCCTCGATAACCATACACTTATCGGCCAACGAGAAAGCCCATTTGTGCGATGTATGACCAGCAATCATACAGCCAAGATTCTTTTCTTGATAGTTACGATGCACCTCGCATTCCCAGTCGATATTCTCGTCGCTGGCTATCTGCCGACAAGCCTCTATTCCTGCCATATCGCGCTCGCCACGAGGTCCGTCCTGAAACAGAAACAGTTTTGAGGGACGAGCCTTGCGAACTTCGTCGAACACCTTCTGAAAGGTATCATTGCGAGTAAAAAACAGCAACAATACGGCAATATCTGTCTTATAGGGATACTTTTCCATCATATTTCTCTTTTATTAAAACGTTTTTGTATAGGGTTCCACAACAGCAGTCGTACCTTATCTATCAAGATAGAGGCACAGAATACTACTGTGATAAGCGTAATGCAATATAGGATAAATTGCAAGTAAGGTAGTTCTGTAGTCCATCTCAGGATGGTACCATCGTAGTACTTGGCAAGATAACTGTTGGAGTGAGTAAGATAAACAGCCAATGCAGAGGCGGCTACCCAGTTTACGCACTTACTGCTAAAGTGCAGTTTGCTGAAGAAAAGTAGGAAGAACATAGCCTCAAGCACCACAACAGGACTATTGTAGAAGAACAGGAATCCACCCAGGTTATAGTGTCGCAATATGAATACAGACAACGTAAGGAATGCACCTATACATATATATATGCAGAGATCTGTGCTACCTTTAAACTTAGTAAACCAAGGCTGATGTATACGCATAAATCGAGCCAATAGATATAGCGCCATAAACGATGGCAAAGAATAGCCTGCACGAAGCCAATCAGTAGCCTCGAACACCCATCCATAAACTATCTGGAATCCAAATATACCCACCAGCACCCATGCAAACTGGCGATGGGTAGCCGTATCAGCAAAGGCATTAAGAACAGGCGCAAACAGATATAGAGCCAGATATACCTTAACAAACCAATAATTACCAGGATTAAGCAATAGAAGGTTTGAAAATATCTTCGATGGCACTTGAACTGTAACAGCATATTCTATACCCATACAAACAACTCCAAAAAACAAGAGTTGGAACACCAGTTCAGACAATCTAATGACGCGAGGACGGATACCATACCATCCTGACAACATCACAAACACATCTACCCCAATAACCGTGTAACTGATAGTAAGGAACTGCAGGAATACAGACAATGGATTTTCAGCCACAGCCACATCGTCTGGACGAGGCAGAGCACGATAGCTGGCGTGAACCATCATCACCAGCAGCATCGCTACGATGCGAAGCAACTCCATATTACTGTCACGCGTCTTTCTGCCCATTATTTTATCTCCTTTTTAGTAATGAACAGGATAACCTCCTTGAAAATAGTAGAACGCAGCACCCAAAGTGCCAAGCAATATGTCACTGCCACCATCACAACCCTGAGTATCAGACAAACATAGAGATTGGTTACAGAACGGGTTACAAACCATGTTGCTATCACTATAGCTACAGAGAGTATCAGATATGGCGAGATGTCCTTTATAGCCTCTGATACACTTAGTCCTATCTCGTTATGCGATAGCCAGAACCATACGCCTAACCACAGTATATTTACGACTGCATAAGCCTGCACCATCCTGTTGATACCAAATGGTACACAGAAACCTAAGACTATCAACTGTACAACACATAGTCCCAATGTAGACCACATATAGGCCGATGAACGTCCACTAGTGATAAGCAGATTAGAGAAAAGATAACTGATAGGCATAACAGCACCAGCCACACAGAGCATACGAAGCATTTGAGCGCTGGATAGCCACTTTTCTGTGATAAGTATTACAATAAACTCTTCGCTAATCAACGACAGACACAGCATAGCAGGGAAGGCTATGAATGCTGTAAAGCGCAATAGCTTACGGAACACTTGTTTCTGACGCTCTGGCTCATTTTGTGTCTTTGTCAATACTGGCTGAGCTATCGAATAAAGCATATTGGTAATGAGCGAATGGCCCATAGTATTCCATTTGTTGGCCTGCGTAAAATCTCCTACCTCATCTGCAGTATAGAACTTACCCAATAATACAGAAAGATAGTTGGTATTAGCAGCCACCACAATATTAGTTACTATCAATCTGCTGCTGAAGCCCAAAATCTCACGAATGGGACTTAGGTCAATATGCAATGAAGGTCGCCAACCAGAGAACCAGTAGTTTAGCAAGCTCACACTAAGTGTAAACACTATGTTCTGCGTGGCCAGTCCCCAATAAGCATAACCTTGATAGGCCATCACTATACCAACTACACCAGAAAGCGCCATCGATACCAGCGATATGATACTGCTCTGGCGCACCATCATATTCCTGAAAATATAGGCACGAGGAGCTATGCTGAAACTTACAAATAGGAAACTCAGGAACGAATAGCGTGCCAACGAAGTGAGTCGTGGCTCATCGTAGAAATCAGCAATAAGAGGAGCCGAGAAAAAGAATAGCAGATAAAAACAGATACTGGTGATGATACTCATCCAGAACACAGCATTGTAGTCGCGTTGTGTCACCTCCTTCTTACGGTTTAGTGCGGCTATAAAACCACCTTCCTGCATACAGGCAGCAACAGCTGAGAAAATGGATAGCATGCCTATCATACCATAGTCGGCCTGCGACAGACGACGGGCCAGAATGATACCAAACAACAGTCCGAGCAATTGCTGTAGTCCGTTGCTGAATCCTCCCCAAAGCAGGCCTTTTGCTGTTTTCTCTTTCAGTGTCTCTGCCATAATTATAATTGAAGTGATTCTACTATATCGTCGATTACATTCTGTGCCACACTCTTACCATTTGGCGGCAACAGATAATTCTGGAAAAACTCCTCGCGCTGAGCCTTCATAGGATCATCGCCAGCCAGAACCTGTTGCTCTATGAAACTCCTGATATCAGCCTCAACGCTACCAATATAATGTAGTGCATAAGCCTTTTTACCAAAATCGCTCAATACTGAAGTTATAGGATAAATATCCTTCGACACAAACATCACAGGATTCTTAGAATAATGATATTCTACGGCAAACGAACCACTGTCATGTATCATAGCGTCGCTGGTCATAAACAAATCGATAAACTGTCCCTCCTCAAGTTGGGCATTATCCATATCCTTCCACTGCTGATAATAGGCATCAGCACGTTGCTTACCCCAATCCTTATGCTGATACAATTGGGTAAGCAATGCTGGATGAGGTTTGAATGCTATCTGTATCTGGTCTTTGTATTCACGAGCTATCGATAGCATAAGTTCTGCCATCCATAGGAAGTTAGCTCTTGGAGGGAAAGCAGAATTCTCACTTATAATAGAGAAATGTGGGGCCCAGATAATACGTTTACGCACTTTGTCATCACCTATCGTCTTCCATACATTCTGATGATTAGGCTTTAAGTATTCGTCGGCGTTGGCATAGCCAGTTACACATACATTTCTGCCCTTATTAGTGGCAACCTTTCTAGCCTCAGCAAGATGCAGACTAGTAGAATAATACAGTCGCCAAGCCTGATTATGAAAATGCAAATCGTAGCTAAGCTTACCTGTGCTCGACCAGAATCCGTATGGCATATAGCATATCAAACGATCATAGAATCGGCGACAGTCGTGCTCGTCCTGCAAAAGATATTCATATGGCTGAGTATAAAAAATTATATCAGGATTCAACTCCTTACGAATGTCGAATGCAGGCGCACCATGCCTATAATCGATATATGGAATGCCTTTTTCGTTAAAGAACTGTCGCAAACCATCTGCATCCTTGTCAGGATTCTCACGCAATGTGCAAGGAGAAAGGACGATTGTGGGATTGAACCTAGGGTCGGCAGCCATCAATTCGTATATCTCCTGATATCGCCAAAGGGATATGTCAAGAGCCATAAATACTACATTGATTGGTCTGTGTTCACGTATCAACTGACGGACCAACCGCTTATGCTGCCGCTCTATAGCCCTGTATTTCCATCCATGAAGCCACAGGTAGTTCAGAATCATCTTTATCTTACCCCCTTGCTTCATTTTGCTTGCTTATCATTTTCATACCCCAATCGTATATTCTGTCGATTGTTGGCGATGGTACATTGTTTTTATGAGTCAGCTCTCTTACAATAGATAATCCATAGGGGAAATCCTCTGTAAAGTAACGGCTTTTAAAATCTGGTATAAATCCACCTTCAACCTCAATCATTGGGGCTTTAATTCCCTTAAATGCTTCTATACTACGCAGCTTACTGGCAAGCGAAACGGCATCAGTACTCTCGTAATACTCCAGTACTGTAGGAATACTACCATCTTTTACAGGCAATAATCGCAATAGATCATGCATCTCATTGTCCATATCGATATACAACTGAGCAGCCTCCTCTGTCCATTCTTCATAGAAGAGTGGTATACGAGAGTAACAATCTCCTTCAGTCCAATCCTTCCAAAGTGAATAAAGGCGCGATGGATGCAAAAGCGGATTGCTATTTGATATGCTTGCCTCGTAATAGCTGTCTAGTAGCTGGATTGGCGTCTGCAACATATCAGCTAATACATCGCAGATTTGCTCAGGATGGTCAGCATGTTCCACTGCAATATGCAAACAGTCCTTATATCCCATCAAACGAGCACGATGACCATACTCGATGACCCGTGAAATAAAAGGTACACGCTGGAAACCAAACAGAACTTGCTTGCTAGGTAGCAACTCCATAGCCTGAAAAAAGAAACCTGTGCTACTTACCACACTACCAACTGCAGCATTAGGATTAAGATAGTCTTTAATATTTAATAAGATATTGCGGATAGCATAACCTGGCAAACACAACAATACTATATCTGCATCAGAAACAGCTTGTTTTGCATCGCTATATATACCATTTAGGTGTCCTGAATAAGTTGTTTCGTTTGGAGCATCAATAATCAAATCATTGCTCCATTGTTTTGGACGCTGGGTAAAAATACAGACTTCGTATTTGTTTTGTGCAGCAACAAAGCCAGCAACCACATGTCCTATATTTCCTCCTCCACAAATACAAATCTTCATTTCTTAATACCTTTGAGACCTTCTACAAGACGGGTATTGTCCTCTGTATTGCGAACAGCTATGCGCATATACTGTTTATCAGGGTTTAATCCTGGTTTTCCGCTACAGTCGCGAGTAAGGATATTGTGCTGTTTAAGCATATTAATTACAATCTCGCTTGCAGTATATGGGGGCAATACTTCACAAAGGAAATAGTTGGCCTGAGACGGCATGACACGAAGGAAAGGAATAGTACGCAAAGAAGCCTCAAAGCGATCGCGCTCATCAACAAATTTCTGACAAGCTCGCTGATAGTCTTTCTCGTACTTATTATAGATCTGCATAAAGAACTCTCCAAATGAGTTGATGTTCCATATCGATACTTCCTTCTTTATACGGGCTATAAGCTCCTTGTTAGCCGAAGCAAGGATACCCAAACGCAGTCCTGGTACACCATAACTCTTAGATATACTCTTCATCACAGCCATATGGGGATAGGCTTCGAGAATCTTGTCATTCAATAATGAGTTAGTTGCATAATCTACGCTGAAGTCAACAAAACTCTCATCCACAACTAGACGGATATTATTATCCTCACTCCATTGGGCCAATCTTAGCACATCTGCCTTAGATATAAAGTTACCTGATGGGTTATCTGGATTTATCAGCATAAGTGTCTTGATATCCTTATCTGCAAAGAAGTTAATCAAGTCGTCAGCAGTATAACGATAATCATCATTCTGTGGTACAAATGTTACCTGACTGTCCTTATCATGACGATTGGGATATTCCTCGAAGGTAGGACGGATGAAACCTGTCTTTCCCTGCGAATCCTCCATCAACACCTTGATAAGCTCAGCAGCACCATTGCCAGGAACAACATACTGTTCGCTCACGCCAAAGCATTTACTGGCTATCAACGTATTAACCTTCATACCTGATGGATATTCAGTTAACAACGTATCGAAATTACTACGCAACTCGTCCTTCATTCTACGACTTGGGAAATAAGGATTTACCAAATAGCAGAAATCAAGCATTTGTGGGAATCGCCAGAAACCACCATATCGTCCGTAGTACTTACGCAGAACATCTTTTTCATCGGCAAACAGAGCCTCAGCGATATCCAAATCCTGCTTGTCGTCAATCTCGTACCACTTCTCATTACCTATTGGCAATGCTTTCATATCATGACTATTGAGCAGCGAAATGATTCGCAGCACATTTTCATAATACTCATTATTACCTACAGCCTTGGTATAAGCATCGAGGAATGGTACATACTTATGTTGAGAGAACTGCTTGCTAAGCTTGTAGATGTTTACAGTCTTGTAGTAAGAGTCAACATCATTATAGTCGAATGCATCTTTCGAGATGAAGTTTACGATGTTATTATCGTCATCCAGACGTACCATCGTACCATCCATCCACGTCTCGTACTTAGCTACAAGTGCGAGATTTGGATTAGTATTCTCTACTATCATAGGGATAATATTATCGCTGAAGATGAGATCGCTCTCAATAAGCAATGTATCATCCTCCTGCAACTTATCCTTAACGATAGCAAGCGAATAAATGTTGTTTGTCTTGTCGAAGACAGGATTCTCAGCGAATTCGATATTCAATTGGCCATCATATCGATTACCAATATACTCGCGAAGTTCCTTGCCTTTATAACCCACAACGATAACTACTCGTTGCAGCTTTTGTTTAGCAAGCTGTCCCAGCAGCCGGTCGATGAGTCGCACACCATTTACTGGCACCATACACTTGGTATTATCCTTGGTATAGTCGCCAAGTCTGCGACCCATACCTGCTGCTAGAATTATTGCTTGCATATCTGTTACTTGTTTATCCTACCTGACTACCAGGCTTTACGTCCTTTGTTGTTGTTACTACGCTGAGGCTTTCGTCAGCATCTACAGCGCTAAGAATCATACCCTGACTCTCGATACCCATCATGTTACGAGGAGCAAAGTTGGCCACGAAGAGGATTCGCTTGCCAATTAGTTCCTCAGGCTTCTCATAGAAAGCAGCAATACCAGAGCAGATAGTGCGATCAGTACCTGAACCATCATCGATAGTGAACTGCAGGAGTTTCTTACTCTTCTTCACCTTCTGACAGTCCTTCACCAAGCCTACACGGATGTCAAGCTTCTCGAACTCCTCGAAGCTTACTGTATCCTTGATAGGAGCAGCCTTATAGTTAGCAGCCTCGTTGGCCTTCTTAGTAGCCTCGAGCTTATCGAGCTGCTTCTGGATAACCTCGTCCTCGATCTTCTCGAACAGCAGAGCAGGCTCACCCAACTGATGACCAGCCTCCAAGAGATCGGTAGAACCCAGCTGCTCCCATTCGAAGTTGCTGATGTTCAGCATCTCACGAAGCTTCTTACTGCTGAATGGCAGGAATGGCTCGAAGGCGATAGCCAGATTAGCTGTAAGCTGCAAGCAGATATTCAGGATTGTCTCGCAACGCTTTGGATCAGTCTTCCAAACCTTCCAAGGCTCACACTCTGTGATATAGCGGTTACCGATACGAGCCAGATTCATAGCCTCGAACTGAGCATCGCGGAACTTGAACTGCTCCAACAGAGCCTCAACCTTAGTCTTTACATCCTTGAACTCCTCAAGAGCCTGCTTATCTACATCCTGCAACTCTCCACAAGCAGGAACTACACCGTTCCAATACTTCTTGGTGAGTTGGAGAGCACGGTTTACAAAGTTACCATAAACGGCTACAAGCTCGTTGTTATTACGATCCTGGAAATCCTTCCAAGTAAAGTTATTATCCTTAGTCTCAGGAGCGTTGGCTGTCAGTACATAGCGCAATACATCCTGCTTACCAGGCATATCTACCAAATACTCATGGAGCCATACAGCCCAGTTGCGAGAGGTTGAAATCTTATCGTTCTCAAGGTTCAGGAACTCGTTGGCAGGCACGTTGTCAGGCATGATATACTTGCCGTGAGCCTTCATCATTACAGGGAAGATGATACAGTGGAACACGATGTTGTCCTTACCGATGAAGTGCACCAGACGTGTATCCTCGTCCTGCCACCACTTCTCCCAGTTGCCCCATTTCTCGGGCTCCTTCTCGCAAAGCTCCTTGGTGTTTGATACATAGCCGATAGGTGCATCAAACCAAACATAGAGTACCTTACCCTCAGCATCCTTTACAGGCACAGGGATACCCCAATCCAAGTCGCGAGTCATAGCACGTGGCTGCAGATCCATATCGAGCCAGCTCTTACACTGTCCGTATACGTTAGGACGCCACTCCTTGTGCTCCTCCAGAATCCACTGCTTCAACCAGTCCTGATACTCGTTCAAAGGCAGGTACCAGTTCTTGGTCTTCTTAAGTACAGGAGTAGAACCAGAGATAGTTGACTTTGGATTAATAAGCTCAGTAGGCGAAAGGTCGCGTCCGCACTTCTCACACTGGTCGCCATATGCGCCCTCGTTGTGGCAATGAGGACACTCACCAGTTACATAGCGGTCGGCCAGGAACTGCTTAGCCTCCTCGTCGTAAAGCTGCTCTGTTGTCTCCTCAGTAAGTTTGCCCTCGTCGTAGAGTTTCTTAAACCACTCGGCAGCAAACTTATGATGAGTCTCACTGGTAGTACGGCTATAGATATCGAACGAGATACCAAACTCCTCGAACGAGTCCTTAATCATCTTGTGATAGCGATCTACTACATCTTGAGGTGTGATACCCTCCTTACGGGCACGCACTGTGATGGGCACACCGTGCTCATCGCTACCTCCGATAAACAACACATCGCGCTTCTTCAGGCGCAGATAGCGCACATAGATATCAGCAGGTACATATACACCAGCCAGGTGTCCGATATGTACGCCGCCATTAGCGTAGGGTAGCGCCGACGTCACCGTCGTACGCTTGTAATTCTTGTTTTCCATTTCCTTTAAATACGTATTTATTATTTGGCTGCAAAATTACTAATATTATTTCGATAAGCAAAATGTTTGCTAGAAAAAATAGATAAATGCAAGTAAAGCAGCACGGCTTTTTTCCTGTTAAGCTGAATTTGTTCCCACGTTGGGAATGAAATGTTCCCACTTGGGAACATCTGCTTAGCCTTTGTAGTATGATTATCGCACTTTTGATGCAAAGCCAATTGATAGTCGGGGATTGTAGCCAAGAGCTTATTAACCTCAACCAGCAATGCTATTTTCTCATCCTTTGTCAATTCTTTCATTGTCTTGCCATATTTATGGTTTGTTGATTTGGGCGCAAATGTACTATTTATTATCAATCTCTCTTTGCAGATCCCAAAGCTTTGTCAATGACTAAGAAAAATGAATAAGGATCATCTTTTAGTTTATCCTTATGGATGGTTCTGATATAATTCTTGATGATAGAGTAGTTATCGAACTCATCACAAAGTGTAGCTCTGCGTTTTTCGGTTAGTTTCTTCCCCTTTCTAAATAATGCCTTAGCATACTGCATATCGGGTGTCTTATATAAGTAGACATCCCCTAAGAACAAGTCCCATGCATCATAGATAGTGATATTCTTGCTCTGATAAAGCACATAACACATACTGGGATAACCGTATTCCATAGGAGTTTCGTTACCATAATAATAATGTACTGGAACAGCGTGGCTAACCAACACCTCATCTGGTTCAGTATCAAACCATATATACATACTGTCTATGTCTGTAGTTGCATGTGTCCTGCTTTTGCTGAATAAACCATCCAGATTATTTAACACAACTGTTTCATCATAAACACATACGGTATTATGCCCATTCCTGATATATCCACTATCGGTAGTTCCATCTTTCAACCAAACCTTTGCATGCCAGAAGTTCTTTATTATTTTCTCCTTTTGTGCAAATGTACCAACAGGCATCATGACAGCGAGCACAAAGACTATCAACCTTAACTGTTTGAATTTTGCTTTTTTATATGCGTCTTCAAATACTTTTATTTGTTTCATCTATAATCCGAATTTGATTTGTGCGCAAATGTACTAATATTATTTCGATAAGCAAAATGTTTGCTTGGAAAAATAGAAAAAAAAGAGTAGTATAATCGTTCTCGTAATTCTGGTTTCTAAAATAGCGATAGCCTACCGACAATGATAGGCTATCGCAAATCCAGTTATTTTATCTAAAACCTAAACAGTATCAGAAAAGTAGCTTGTTGGCATCGGCCACTAAGGCCATTTTCTCATCCATTGTCAATTCTTTCATAATGAACATAGGAGCTTTTCAAATTCGGCATCCTGCGCGGCATACTTCGCGTCGTCGTACTCCGGACGGCGGCTGAATTTCTTCTCGGGATACACGATGGGGAGGCATTCCTCCATGAAATCATCATATTTCCGGTACGGATCTTTGCCGTCACGCTTCCTCCTCAATACAAAGTTCTTCTTGGCATAATTTGACAGGCTTTGCCAAACGACTTTATAAACCATCTGTCCTTACCTTTCCAGCCATAATACTCAGAAAGATTATCACATTCTATTTCCTCTTTATACAAACATTGATGATAGAATACCTCAGCCATCTGCCCATATACTCGGCTTAGTTGGCGGTAGTCGCAATCATCTGCGGTAGTGTCGGCTTTTTCTGAAGCTGTCTGGAAACTATTCAGGGCCAATGGGGCTTCATGGATATCGTAATAGGCGCGACCTAACAGATAGTAGGCCAGCATCTGCTCGTTAGGAGTGCCGTGGTCTTCAAAATAGTCGGCTACGGCCTTCGCCTCTGTTGCTGTGGTGAAGGCAGAGTCCGATTTTTTGTATGCATTAAGCCTCTGCAGACGTTTCTGCATTTCAGCATACTCACGCCCCCCACAGCTTATAAGGATTACACCTATCAGTATGATATAAAATATACGCTTCATTAATTCTTTGATTGCAAAAAACGCCTGCAAAGGTAGGGTTTATTTCTGAAACACCAAAATAATTATTCATTAAATATTCAGACGTTTCAATTTGGGTATAGGCGAACGATCGTTTGGGTATAGGCAAACGATGGAAAACTAACGCTTTTGTACCTAATATCCTTAACTCTTGTACCTGAGAGCTAAAGCTTTTGTACCATAAAAGCATTAGTATTAGTCACGAGATTGCGTGACTAATACTAATTTTGCTTAGAAATATACGCCGAATGATACGGGCTGGAAGTTTACATCCTTGGCATATGTGGAGTTGAGGATGGTCATGGGCGAGAACTTGCCATAGATGCTGAACCAGTTGTGGAAACTTACCTCGGCCATTATGTCTACTGTTATGGGGCGCTGGTGTATCTTCTTGAACAGCGGTTCTTGATGCTGGCATAGGTGTTGATGTTGAACACAGGACCAAGTCCGAAAGTGACCTGTTTGGTACGATACTTCCACATCACAGGAATGGTAAGACTAAACACCTTGATTCTTGAGAAATCGTTATCATATCCTGCAGGCAGGGCTTCTTCTGTGATAGTACCGTCATCAAGCTTTACAAACTTACTGCGACCATCCATTCGGAAATTGCGCCAATTTATACCAAAGCCTATTGAAAATCCATTATGCTTGCCATAACCATATTTCTCAATCTCTGCGATGGTCCACATGATTTCCCACGAGCTACCTACAGACTGGGGACCTTTATAATCGGCATTAGCTCCATAACAGAGACCAAAGCCTAAACGGCTACTTAAGTTTTTTTGTTTCAAAGGATAACCGGTGCCATGACTTTTACTTTTTACAAAGTCGAAACTCCAGGTTTCTTTATTGATGCTCTGCTCGCTCACGTAGTTAGAGTCTACCAGCAGAATCTTACTCTCGTAGGTGTATTTATCGTCGCCTTCACGTCCATACACCTTTATCTTCTGGATAGAATCACCTGTGATGATTCGTACCTTCTTTGGTTTAAGGATGGTAAGTGTATCATTCTCTGAAACTTCGACTGCATTTGCTGTGGCTGATATAGCCAAGAGCAATAGAATAAATAGTTTTTTCATATCGTAATACCTTTTATTTGATTAATTCTCGTAATGTAGATAGTGAATTGAGCGTACCTTCCATATAGATAAACGTAATCTCTTCTTTATTGCGCTTATAGCACAGAAAACGGTTCTGACTGCCTTGCTTTGGAAGTTGCAACATATATGTCTCTTTAGAATGACTCTTCTTGCTTGAGTAATTCTCTCCATAAGCAAAACCAGGATTCTCTTTTGTATCGAGTTCTATCAGATTGCGAACACGATTTATCTCCTGCTTGTTGTTAGCCTTAAAACGTACACTGCGGAAAAAGGTAAGCTGATACTTTGAGAGCATCTTGCCTTTTACTCTTGTTTCTACCATCCTCTGGGTGGGGATGATTTTTCCCTCGAAGAGTGGCGACACATTCAGTCCACTCTGGGCTTGGGCAGTGGCAATCGTGATAAGCCACGTCATGATAATCATCAGAATTTGTTTCATATCGCTTTAATTTCTGAATAAATCGTTCAACTGTTGTTCTATCTCATCTTGAGTATCGTCATCGGCTATATTTCCTAAAGACTGTTTCATCTCGGCCATAACCGTCTGCTTGTCTGTGTACTTCTTACCATATATATAAGCTACACATTCATCGCTGGTTTCAAGTTTCGCAAAGTGTATTACAGTCATCGAGATACCAACTACGATACAAGCTGCTGCAAATATGGCTATCAGTCTGTTTCTTACCACCTTTCTGGCTCTGCTTAACGTTTTTCGAACTGCCACTTCTGTCGATCCTAATACCAGCGCTATCTCGCGCATCTCCATTCCCTGCAGATGTCGCATACGCAGAATGGTTCTCTGGGTTGATGGTAGCGAGTCGATTACTTTCAATAGTTGTTCTATCTGCTCGCCATCATCGCTGAAATCTGCCTCGTCAGGAAGCTGAGCTATATCGATAGTTTGATGTTTCTTTCGCAGCGCATCGATACAAAGGTTGCGTGTAATAATGCTGGCCATACCTGCAATAGGTAGAGTCAGTTGTTCGCGCATCAGCCAGAGCTTTACCATCGCATCTTGTGCGATGTCTTCAGCCTCGTCAGTATTGCCCATATACTTATGAGCTATACTAACCAGCTGTTTTCTAAGCTCTCCTGCTTGTTGTTGAAACGCCTCTGTTGTCATTCCTTTTGCTTATTGCTTTTATCCTATATACGCACAATAATATAATTTGTGACATCAAAGGAACGATTTTTTACAGAGAATAAGATTTTTAGCAAAATGCCAGATGATGATACCTGCTGTTACAGATACGTTCATAGAATGCTTGGTGCCAAACTGTGGTATCTCCAAGCAACCATGAGATGCATCAATCACCTCCTGATGAACACCTTTCACCTCGTTACCCATCACCACAGCATACTTCTTATGGTGAACAGGTTTAAAAACCTGAAGCATTGTTGAGCCATGAGCCTGTTCAACGGAATAGACCTCATAGCCATCAGCTTTCAAAGCTTCGACTGCCTCAAGGGCTGTATCAAAGTATTTCCAGTTTACACTATCTTCAGCCCCAAGAGCCGTCTTATGAATCTCAGCCATCGGAGGTGTGCTGGTGATACCACACAGATAGACCGCCTCGATACGAAACGCATCGCCAGTACGGAACACACTACCCACATTATGCATTGAGCGCACATCATCCATCACCACAACCAATGGTGTCTTCTTTGCTTCTTTGAACTCCTCAACTGTGAGGCGCTCCATTTCTATAGTACGTAACTTCTTCATTCTGCCTGCAAAATTACTACATAGAAAACAAACTACCAAATAATTGTGGAAAAACCTGTTAATAAGTGTGTGGAAAACGATATTAATAACTTGTGGATTATACACCACACTGGCCGAAGTGTGGTTATCAACAGGTTTATTAACTTAAAAAAATGCAGATTTCCACAAGTTTTTGCCGAAAAATAATATAAACTTATTAATTTTGCACCGAAATTAGAAATTGTGGATAAATGTGCTTAGTGGTTCATAATCAGAGAGAAACTATTATACAATGATGTTGAAAAGCCAACTTATTAGTTTTATAAGTAAATACGCAAGAAAATCATCAAAAAGTTATCAAGATATTCACGGCATATCATACAATTAATTCTATTTTTTAATAAAAGAATAAAATAAAAAATAAATATTATATGATGTTGACAACAGAGGAACTGAAAAAAGAAATTCGTAGAATGTGTGATGAGAAGGGTGCAATTATCCTGGCTCACTATTATACGATAGGTGATATTCAGGATATTGCCGATTTTGTAGGTGATTCGCTTGCTTTGGCGCGTAAGGCTGCAGAGACTGATGCAAAAGTAATGGTTATGTGTGGTGTGCATTTTATGGCAGAAACATGTAAGTTGCTTTCGCCCGATAAGATTGTGCTTTGTCCTGATCTTAATGCTGGTTGTTCATTGGCTGATAGTTGTAAGGCTGAAGACTTGAAGAAGTTTAAGGATGAGCATCCAGGCTATCAGGTTATAAGTTATGTAAACACCACAGCAGCTGTCAAGGCATTGACTGATGTAGTAGTTACAAGTGGAAATGCTAAGAAGGTCGTAGACCAGCTTCCAAAGGATGCAAAACTTATTTTTGGTCCTGATTATAATCTTGGTAATTATATTAATGAGGTAACAGGTCGCCAGATGTTACTTTGGAATGGTGGATGTCATGTGCATGAGCGTTTTTCTGTTTCAAAGATTCTGGAGCTGAAGAAACAATATCCTGATGCTGTAGTGATGGCTCACTTGGAGTGCAAGGCACCAGTATTGGCTGTAGCCGAGGTGAAGGGAAGCACAGCTACAATGCTTAATTATGCTCAGCAGAGTGATAAGAAGCAGTTTATTGTGGCCACAGAGGCTGGTATTTTGCACGAGATGCAGAGAACATGTCCTGATAGACTATTTATACCAGTACCACCTGAAATAAGCGAGAGCGGCTTGGAATGCAGTTGTAACGAGTGTAATTATATGAAGCTGAATACACTCGAGAAGGTATATAACTGTCTTAAGAATATGAGTCCTCAGATAGAAGTTGATCCTGAAATAGCAAAAGAAGCTGTTAAGCCTATATACAGAATGCTGGAGTTGAGTTAATCACTCCAGCTTTTTTAATTAATAACAGCTACCTTACCAACTGTTCCTTTCTTGCCATCTGATGTAGCTGTAATAACCATATAAACACCACTTGCCACACGCTTACCTTGTTTATTACAGCAGTCCCAGTTAAACATTCCTCCGTTGCTACGTCCTTCGACTACTATAGTGCCATTGGCTGTTGTTATCTTAACATCAGCATCGTAGCTTAATCCTGTAATGGTTACCATTCCTGTGAAATCGGGAGTAACTGGATTTGGATATATATTGATACCATCTTTTGTCATTTCAGGGGTTGGATCTATTGCATTACTCTGATAAGAGCATAGTCCGTTATCAGAGAGGAAGTAAACCTCGCCTGTAATATTATTTATTGATATAGATGATACATTATTATAGAGTAGATTTGAGTTTTCGGTAGTGAAGTTTTCTTCTTGTACAATGTTATCGGCACTCATAAGAAATACGCCAGCACCGTTTGTACCAAACCATTTTCGGTTTCCTCCATCAATAGATATACAACTTATATTGACTCCGTTTAGCAGATAGTCGGCATAGTTTGTTCCATCGTTACGGGGAACTTTAACTTGATAAAATGTAACTTTATTTTGTTCTATATCCGACTTCTGTATCATAAATGGTCCTATGTCAGTTCCTATCCACATATTACCTTCTTTATCTTCAGTGATGCAGTTAACTGAGTAAGGTTGATATTTTACATCATCCTGATTTATTATCTGGTCGTATTTCAGAAGTATGTCATTATCCATATCGTAACAGAATACAGCTGGATTTTGCCAGTTGTTGTTAACAAACCAGAGTAATCCTCGACTATCTATTATCATTTTAGATAAACCTGGTACTGTAATTGAATTATCATCAGTTAATAATGTATGATGATGATTTATCCATTGTTTATCGGTAGTGTATTCTAACAGACTAATACCATTGCCAAGACTATTGAGTAGCCACAGATTGCCTTTTGAATCGAACTTTAAACCTAAAACGAGTACATAGTCGTTTCCAAGTTGTTTACCTCTGTCGTTGGCTCCCATTAGTATACTGTTATCCTTATTATAGTAAGTAACAAGTTTACCGTTCTTAAATTCATATAATCCGCATCTGCCACCAACAAAAACATGTTCTGGGTCATTAGGATCAGCATCTATACAACAATTGTCTACATATTTATATCCAGTAATCTCATTTATTTGTTCCTGATATAGAGTCCAATTGTTGCCGTCATACACTTGAATAGTTCCTGGAATCGCATTATCGGGTTTTGCAGGTAGAAAATATCCTCCCGTGGTATATAGTTTGCCATTAATATATTTTGATTCGTAGAAACGATTATATGCAGGTCCTCCTGGATTCAGTGTTGCTACCGTTGATATATATGTATCGTAGTCATCCTTATATGGAATAATATTCTTAGGATACTCAGGATTATTATTGGTATAAGTCTCTGAAATCTCAGCTTTCTGCATATTTACCTTTAAGATAGCAAATTCTGTGGTAAGATATGCATATACACCATCGATAGAAATGTCAGTTATAGTTTTATCCTCAGTAATAGCCTTATTATAAAGTGCAGATATGTTTATTATATCTCCATTTGTATCTATAAGGTCGATGTTTGAGTTTTCATATACAGCTATCAGTCGCTTAGCCTGGTTACTCCATGCTATGTGTGTGATGTGAGTATCGCTTAGTCCATTTACTTTGTCATAGGCAGTGATACTCAGATCGCTCAGGTTGTACTGATATAAGCCGTTTGAGGCTAATACAAAGAGATTATTGTCGGCCTTGCAGATGTTTTGAACATCGTGGTAAGCTAAGTAGTTGCGCCATGTACCTACTTGTGCCATTGCTATGAAGCAATAGCATAGTGAGAGTACTATGGCCAACAACTTCTTCATATTACATCTTTAAAAGATAATCAGCTAGTTTCTGAACTGCCTTAGCTCTATGACTGATATTATTCTTGATATTCAATCCAAGTTCTGCAAAGGTCTTATTATATCCTTCTGGCATGAATATTGGGTCATATCCAAATCCTTCGCCACCACGTTTTCCTTCTGTTATCGATCCATTTACGATACCATCGAAGGTAGTAACCTTACCGTCGATAATCAGTGCTATTACAGTACGGAAACGGGCTTTGCGATTATCGTTGTTCTCAAGTTCTGCAAGCAGCTTTTTCATGTTTGCCTCTGAGTCGTGTCCTTCGCCTCCGGCATATCTTGCACTATATACGCCAGGAGCACCTCCAAGTGCGTCAACCTCAAGACCAGTATCATCAGCAAAGCAGTTTACGTGATACTTATCATATACCCACTGGGCCTTTATCAGAGCATTGTCTTTCAGTGTCTGACCCTTTTCTGGGATATCATCATGGCAACCTATTTCTGCGAGCGACATTACCTGGAACTTGTTGCCAAGTATCTTCTTAACCTCGCTCAGTTTATTCAGGTTGTTTGTGGCAAATACTATTTTCATCTTTTTGTCTTCTACCTTCTTGATTTTTACTTTCATCTCGTCGAATCCTTCGCCATATACACCGATTACACTCGACTGCGATACGAAGGCATTGGGATCGATCATCTTGATAAGGCGGAACATGTTTACGCTCTCATTCTTCTTGGCCAGTATACAGAGCACTTTCATCTCCTTACCTGTATACCATCCGTGTCCGTCGAGAATGGTTACACCATGCTCCATCTGTGTGCCGATAGCATTGGCCATCTCCTGCCATTTGCGCGAGAAGATAAAGAACTGTACCGACTGTCTGCGAGCATTCATCACATAGTCAAGCACATAGTTCTCCATTGCCATCACACAGAAACCAAACATCACCTTGTGGGCTCGCTCCAGGTATGTACCAAACTGTGGGAAGAACATACACGAACCAATGATGCAGAAGTCGGCTGCTATGAGCACAGAACCAAGCGACACGTTATGATACTTGTTTACTGAAGCAGCAATGATGTCAGTTCCACCTGTCGATCCGTTGTGTAGGAATACTGTAGCCAGAGCTATACCAGTAATCACACATCCTATAATCATCGACATAAAGTCCTGTCCCTCGCCCATCAGCTTAAATGGTAAGCCATTATCCTGTTTTGGCAGAATATCCTGAGCAAACCTCAGCATAAAGTATAGACTGAAGATAGCGAAGATGGTCTTCATCAGGAACTTAAAGCCTAGAATTTTCAGGGCAACCACAAGCAGTATACCATTGATGATGATATACGTATTCTCAAGGTGGAAACCAGTGGCGTAGTAAATGATAGCCGATAAACCAGTTACACCTCCAGCTACTATCTGATATGGCATCAGGAATACAGTGAAGGCGATAGTATAAAGAAGCAGGCCAAGGGCTATAAACATATAGTCCTTGACCTCGTTTAAGATAATCTTATGATCAATTGTCATTTTACTTTTTCAGCACAATGTTCACCATACGCTTAGGGACGATGATAACCTTTGCTACCTGGAAACCTTCGATATACTTCTGAGCACGCTCATCGGCCAGTACAGCATCCTCGATGGTCTTGTTGTCGGCATCAGCTGGGAATGTCATATCAAAGCGAGTCTTACCATTGAAGGCAACACCAAGCTTGGCCTCGCTCTCTACCAGATACTTCTCTTCCCACTTTGGCCACTGTGAGTCGCATACACTACCCTGCTCGCCCAGCATCTCCCAGAGCTCTTCAGCGATATGAGGAGCAAATGGAGCGATGAGGATTACGAGTGTCTTCAGCATCTCCTTGTTCTTGCACTTCTGCTGTCCAAGTTCGTTCACGCAGATCATAAATGCAGAGATAGAAGTGTTGTAGCTGAATGTCTCGATATCTGTAGATACCTTCTTGATGAGCTTGTGTACGCTCTTCAGGTTCTCTGGGGTTGGCTCACCCTCGAATCCATTCTGGAAGAGATTCCAGAACTTCTTCAGGAAGCGGTGGCAACCGTCGATACCATTGGTATCCCAAGGCTTACTCTGCTCAACAGGACCCAGGAACATCTCATAGAGACGCAGTGTGTCGGCACCATACTTCTCTACGATCATATCTGGATTAACCACGTTGAACATCGACTTCGACATCTTTTCGATAGCCCATCCGCACTTGTACTGACCGTTCTCCAGTATGAACTCTGCGTTGTTATATTCAGGGCGCCAAGCCTTGAATGCCTCAATGTCCAGAATATCAGCTGAAACGATGTTTACGTCTACGTGGATAGGTGTTGTGGTGTAGTTACCCTTCAGACCGAAGCTAACGAACTTACCCTTATCGGCACCCTCATCCTCGACACGATATACAAAGTTAGAGCGACCCTGAATCATACCCTGGTTAACCAGCTTCTTGAATGGCTCGTCCTCGCAGCTATAACCTGAATCGAAGAGGAACTTGTTCCAGAATCGAGAGTAGATCAGGTGACCAGTAGCGTGCTCTGTACCACCTACGTAGAGGTCAACATTGCGCCAGTACTCGTCTACATCCTTGCTAACAAGAGCCTTCTCGTTCTTTGGGTCCATATAGCGCAGATAGTAGGCTGATGAACCAGCGAAACCTGGCATTGTGTTCAACTCGAGTGGGAATACTGTCTTGTTGTCGATCTCATCCTTCGATACTACCTTATCGGTCTTAGTATCCCAAGCCCACATCTTAGCGCGACCCAATGGTGGCTCGCCTGTTTCTGTTGGCTTGTATTCGTCGATCTCAGGCAGTTCCAGAGGCAGACACTCCTTTGGAATCATATAAGGCATGTCGTCCTTGTAGTATACAGGGAATGGCTCACCCCAATATCTCTGACGAGAGAATATAGCATCGCGCAGACGGTAGTTAACCTTTACACGGCCCAAGCCCTGCTCAGTTACGTATTTCTTTGTAGCAGCGATGGCCTCCTTAACTGTAAGACCATTCAGGCTGAACTTAGCTGATGAAGAGTTGCAGACAATCCCCTCCTTGGCATCGTAGCTCTCCTCTGATACATCAGCACCCTCAATCAGTGGGATGATTGGCAGGTTGAAGTGCTTGGCAAATGCATAGTCACGACTATCGTGAGCAGGTACGGCCATGATGGCACCAGTACCATATCCTGCCAATACATACTCTGCAATCCAGATGGGTATCTTCTCGTCAGTAAATGGATTGATGGCATAGCTACCAGAGAACACACCTGTTACCTTGTGGTCCATCTGGCGATCGCGCTCTGTACGCTTCTTCACATAGTCCAGATACTTATCTACCTCAGCCTTCTGCTCAGGAGTAGTAAGTTCTGCTACCAAGTCGCTCTCAGGAGCCAGTACCATGAATGTTACACCAAACATAGTATCAGCACGAGTGGTGAAGATGGTGAAGTGCTTGTCAGAGTCTGCAACGTTGAACTCAACCTCAGTACCCTCACTGCGACCAATCCAGTTGCGCTGGGTTTCTTTCAGAGAGTCGGTCCAGTCGATATCCTCAAGTCCGTCGAGCAGTCGCTGTGCATAAGCCGATACACGCAGACACCACTGGCGCATCTTTTTCTGTACTACAGGATAGCCGCCACGAACTGATACACCGTCTACTACCTCATCGTTAGCCAGTACTGTTCCAAGTTTTGGACACCAGTTCACCATAGTGTCGGCCAGGTAGGCTATACGATAGTTCATCAGCACTTCCTGCTTTTTCTTCTCTGAGAATGCGTTCCATTCAGCAGCAGTAAAGTGCAGTTCCTCAGTACCCAGAGCGTGACAGTCCTCAGTACCCATCAGTTCGAAGTGCTCAATCAGCTTGATAGTTGGCTGAGCCTTGTGCGAGTCCACTTGTAGTAGATAGGATCGCAAGTACGAACCTCGCGCTCCCAATCAAAACAGAAACCAATCTTATCCAACTGCGAGCGATAGCGGTTGATATTCTCGAAGGTTGTCTTTTCAGGGTGCTGACCTGTCTGGATGGCATACTGCTCTGCGGGCAGTCCGTATGCATCATATCCCATTGGGTTCAGCACGTTGTATCCCTGCTGGCGCTTGTAGCGTGCATAGATATCACTGGCGATATAGCCGAGTGGGTGACCAACGTGAAGACCTGCTCCTGATGGATAGGGGAACATGTTGAGCACATAGAACTTCTTCTTGTTATTGTCCTCAACCACGCGATAGGTACCATTCTCCACCCATCGCTTCTGCCATTTCTGTTCGATGTCTCTGAAATTGTAATCCATTGTATCCTTATATTATTTTGTTTCCGTACATTATAAATGCGGGTGCAAAGATACGAATTACTATGCAGAACACCAAGAAGAAAAGCGAAAAATTACTTCCAATCCATCATAATATAGGCCAAATATCCAAAAGCGGCCACAATTATAGCCAGTATTAAGGCCATAATAACTAGCAGACACATTGCTCCAATCAACTTCAGCAGTATTTGTTTGTAGCTATAGCCCGTAAGTTGTTTCAGTGGTACGATACAGAGTACAATAGCCATCGTCTTAACCGTAGAAGTTCCAGGCATTAGGAATGCTCCTATTATGTCGATGATTGTCTTCATATTTGTAATATAAACTATCGACACAAAGAATTCTGAAAAGCGCATGTCTGGTATTTTAGGATTATGACGGAAAAACCTGTATAAAGGCCATGATAGCACCATGAGCCATAGGAACTGGAAGATAGTTTCATTATCCGCAATCCAGTCGGCTAATTTATCCACTAAATGATCTATAGTTTTCAATATATTTGATACATTTTCAGCAGATACATCTACTCCGTTTATTTTCATAACAGCATCATTATTCAACGTATCTGTTTTCTCAGCGATAGAATCCTTTATAGCAGCTATAGAATCTGCCATCGATGCTCCCAGCTCTTTGCCTTTAAAATCATCATCTAACTCTGTTTTAATATTATTAGCAGCAGTTTCCTTACCAACTTTTATAGTATTCAGATTTTTTATATTGAATCCAGACTCTACAAACACAGACAGAGCTACCACCAGGAAGAACATTTTGAATGGAGGAAAATAAGCCATCTGCATACCACTCAGATAGTCGCGAATCATGTAGCCAGGACGTAGCAACAGGTCGCGGATGGTGCGAAACATGCCACGATTGCCCAGTCCCCACACATCCAGGAACAGCAGGAAGGCTTGTTTAAACGAATATCTGCCTACTATTGCCTTCTGTCCGCATCGTGGACAGAAGTTGCCTTGATACTCTGTATGACATGTGGCACATACGTGCTTGTCGTTGACGAGTGGTGCCACTTCATGGGGCTTAACCTGCCACTCACGAAAACTATCGTATTTCTCTTTAAGTATCTCTTTTTGCTCCATAACGCCGGCAAAGGTAACAAAAATCTATTGTAAATGTATCATTGGCTGTTTTTTTTTCTAAATTTCTTTGTAATTTCGAGATTAAGTTATATCTTTGTGGCTTGAAACGAAATTCATTACTTTATAAACTCATTTTTATATGAACAACGTACCTAAAATTAAGATTGGAATCGTCGCTGTATCTCGCGACTGTTTCCCTGAGTCATTGGCAGTAAACCGCCGCAAGGCTGTTATCGCCCAGTATGAAAAGAAGTTTGGTAAGGACGGCATCTACGAGTGTCCTATCTGTATCGTTGAGAGTGAGATTCACGCTCAGCAGGCTCTTGAGGACGTAAAGAAGGCTGGATGTAACGCCCTCTGCGTATACCTTGGCAACTTTGGTCCTGAGATTTCAGAGACTATGATTGCTGACTGGTTCCAGGGCCCAACAATGTTCTGCGCTGCTGCTGAGGAGACTCAGAACGACCTGATCGACGGTCGTGGTGACGCTTACTGCGGTATGCTGAACGCTAGCCAGGCTCTGTCTCTGCGCAAGACTCGCGCTTACATCCCTGAGGAGCCCGTTGGCGACGCTGCTCAGTGCGCTGAGATGATTCATGAGTTCCTGCCTATCGCTCGTGCTATCGTTGGCCTGCAGAACCTGAAGATCATCAGCTTCGGTCCTCGTCCAAACAACTTCCTGGCTTGTAACGCTCCTATCCGTGCTCTCTATGATCTCGACGTTGAGATCGAGGAGAACTCAGAGCTCGACTTGCTCGAGGCTTTCCAGAAGCACCAGGGCGACCCACGTATCGACGATGTAGTTAAGGATATGGCTGCCGAGCTGGGTGCTGGTAACAAGATTCCTTCAGTTCTGCCTAAGCTTGCTCAGTACGAGCTCACACTTACTGACTGGATTGAGGGTCACAAGGGTTCACGTCAGTTCGTAGCTATGGCCAACAAGTGCTGGCCTGCTTTCCAGACCATGTTCGGTTTCGTACCTTGCTACGTTAACAGCCGCTTGACAAGCCGTGGTATCCCCGTAGCTTGCGAGGTTGATATCTATGGTGCTCTGTCTGAGTACATCGGAACATGTATCTCTGAGGATGCTGTTACACTGCTCGACATCAACAACACCGTTCCTAACGATATGTACGAGGAGAGCATCAAGGGCAAGAAGTTTGCTTGCGATACATACACAGAGAAGGAGATCTTCATGGGCTTCCACTGTGGTAACACCGCTTCAAGCAAGGTTTGCAACTGCCAGATGTGCTTCCAGCGCATTATGGCTCGCGCTCTGCCTGTTGAGGTTACTAACGGTACCCTCGAGGGTGACATCCAGCCAGGTCTGGCTACAGTTTATCGTCTGCAGTCTACTGCCGACACCAAGCTCCGCGCTTACATCGCTCAGGGCGAGGTTATTCCTGTAGCTACACGCTCATTCGGTTCTATCGGTATCTTCGGTATCAAGAACATGAGCCGCTTCTATCGTCACGTCCTCATCGAGAAGCACTACCCACACCACTGCGCCGTTATGTTCGGCCATCAGGGTAAGTA
>CACWMK010000049.1 GCA_902761905.1 uncultured Prevotellaceae bacterium | reverse complement strand
TGTTCAAAACACGTTCCATAAAGTTGTCAATTTATTCCCAAGGCTGGGAACATTTTCTCCCCAACGTGGGAATATTTCATTCCCAACGTGGGAATAAAAGACACTATGCTATTATTGTGAGATAAAGTATACAATTTTAAGCCGTATAATATGAAACGACTCTATTCCATTATAACTGCTTGCATGATTAGCGTGCTAGTTTATGCGCAAAGCGATGTGGACACCCGCATTGCCGTGAACGATACTACGACATGACTGGCAACGTTTGGGAATTGTGTCAAGACTAGTATAAGGGAACCTATGATACAATATTACATACAAATCCACAAGGGCCTCTTTCGGGATCCTACAGGGTGATGCGCGGCGGATGTTGGCTCAACGACGCGAGCTCCAGCCGTGTTTCGAGTCGAGGTGGTAATTCACCTTCAGACCGATACAACTATCACGGTTTGCGGCTTGCCTTATAGTTCGGATTTTTATGAAAATGATAGGTAATCCTCGTGATTCTTGAAGAAATTTGAAAAAATATCAGGGGAGCAAACAGCCTCCCCTGATTCTTCGATATCAATTATAAAAGGACGATAGAAGATAGTTTTCTTCCAAGATCATTCAATGCTGACTGAAGTTGCAGCACTTCTTCTCTATTGAAATGAGCTTCTTTGCCATTTACCTTACTACCGTTTAATCGTTGAACTAACCACGAATACGACTTGCCGAAGTAGTGTTTTGCGATGTAGGCAAAAGATACTGCCTGATCCAAGTCGCCCATCTTTTCGCGAATACGAGCTGCACGCAACTCTTCAATATCGCTGTCGAGTACTTTCAGCACATTCTCCAAATCAGCAATCACACGGTCGCTGTATTGCTGCTTTTCCTCATCAGACATCTCTATCTGATTATGCTCACTGATGATTTCATCTACCTCCTGATCTGTGGTAGCCTTACTGAGTTTAACCATCATCTGCTTAAACCTCGGTTCTTTCATCTGATCGATAATGTTGTTCATATCCTTATATTTTTAATGGACCCCGAAAGTATCCGCGTTAAACTTTATTCTCAAAATCTTCATCTTCCAGATAGTCAAGTAGCCATTTCTGTATTTCAAGTTTCCTGTCTAACAACTTGTCTATAATAGGCGCCTTTCTCCATTCTGGGATGTTCTTGTCTTCTTGTACTGCCCTAATCAACTTGTTCAAGTTTCTATAGGCTTTTTGTACCTCTTCTTTGGTTGGCATGATCTTTATTGATTGCTATATATTCATTATTAATATGGTTGCTGGTGCAAAGATAATAACTTTTTCTGTATTAAGCAAATAATTATATAATTATTTTGTCTAAGAGCCATATTTTATAAGAATATAGTTGCTAGAGTTCTATCGGGATCACCACTTTGAATGTGATGTTGCGGCCCATGTTGTATACACCGCGGCGACCTGTTACTGTGTTCTCATCGGCGTATTTCAGTCGGCTGAGATGATTCTGGTAGGCTTTGTTCAGCAGGTTGTCGGCTGTTACATATAGTTCGGCAATCTTCTTGCCCTTTATCTGAATGTCGGTTCCTGCCGAGAGGTTCAGCAGGGCATATCCAGGTGTGACGGTTTCTGTATCGTCGGCACTGTAGATATGCGATTGCTTAAGATAGCAGTCCAGCCCGGCAGCCACGTAGAGATTGTTGAACGAAAGGCCAGAGACGGCGCGTGAGACGTGGGATGCAATATGAGATAGGGCAGAGGCGTAGTCGGAATGGTGATGCTTGATGGTGCTGTGCGAGTGGTGCAGCAGCTCCCACTTGAGTTCTGACGACCAGCGTGGTGCTGGAGTGAAGGGCAGATACTTGGTATCGGCCGAAGCATTCATCAGTTGGGCATCGACATACGAGAACGAGTTGGAGAAATGTACTGAGTGGACTGGATGGAAATCGATACCTGCCTCGAAACCCAGCAGTCGGGCATCGCCCTGAGTGTAGGCATAGGTAAGATATCCCTCCTCGATCTCCTCGTTAAGTCGGTGAGTGAAGATGTAATTGTCTATACGGTTGGCAAACAGCGCCAACTGTGCCGAGATGTATTGCGAGGTGAAATCGAGTCCCAGGTCGGCCTGCAGACTATACTCTGCTTTAAGATCCTGCTCGCCTAATTCGTAACGTATAGAACCTTCGTGTACACCGTTAGAGGCCAGCTCGCTCATGTTTGGTGTACGGAATCCGCGAGCCAGATTGAGTCGCAGGTTCAGGTGGTCGTTGAGATTGCAAACGGCTCCCACGCTACCTGTAACACCATTAAAGTGGCGACTGAAATCTGTGAAGCGCCATTCGTCATCCTCCTGCAGAGCATCGCCGTGCAGTCGGCGGTGGTCATAGCGCACACCTCCATTAAGTGTCCAGCGGTCGCCAAGTGTTTTGGTGGCTGTAGCATATACGCCAAAGTCGAACAATCGGTAGTCGGGTATCAGGTACTCCTCGCCCTCGTTGCCCGACTTCTGATACATACCGCCTATGCCGGTAGACAGTTTCCATCCGTCAAACTCGTTGGTGACGTATCGCAGGTCGTATGTAAGGGTGTGCAACTTGAAGTACAGTTCGTACTCGTCCATATCCTCCTCGAACTCCTGTCGGCGGTTCTGCTGGTAGCCGATGATGGCCTTGAGGTATCCGTTGTTAAGATTAAGAGAGTTGTCCCAAACCAGTTTGTAGTGCTTTACCTGCTGGAATGGGAGCGACTTGCTGTAGGTCTTAATATCGCTGGTGTTACAAACTAACTCGCCAGTAACCTCATCACGCTCACCCTCGATAATTCCTGGTGTAAGGTGGTATGCAGTCCATGTGAGTCGTGAGTGACCCCACGATTTGTTAAGTCCAAGCATCAGTCGACCTGCACGTTCGCGGAACTGCGATCCTGGCACATATCCGTCATACTTGTTCTTATACGCATGAGCCATCTTGTCGCTGAAGCGTGCATCCCACACAAATCCACGCTGATTACCAGCCATCGAGAGGTTGTAGCTGAAGAGACCGTTGTTGGTCTGATACTCCGAACTTACATTGGCACGCATCTCGCCATCAGCCAGAGTAGGTTGGGCGTGCAGTATTACTACGCCTGCCATCGCGTCGGATCCGTACATCAGCGAGGCCGGACCTTTCAGTATCTCTACCGATCCAACGCTGCTGCCGTCGACCTCAACGCCATGTTCGTCGCCCCATTGCTGACCTTCCTGTCGCACTCCTTCGCTCATCACCACTACTCGGTTATACCCCAGTCCGCGAATGATAGGCTTGGATATGCTGCCTCCAGTGGTTAGTTGGCTTACTCCAGGTTGGTGCGCAATGGCATCGATGATGTTGGTCGATGCTGTAGCACGCAGTACTTGTGGTGTTACTATGCTCACAGGTGCTGTGGCGTGTTTCAGCTTGGTATCGCCTGTTACGCCTGTAACTGTGAGCTCGTTGAGTTGCAGATGGCGGAAGAATACGTCGGTAGAATCCTCCGCATGATTATGTTTTATATCTTGTGCTGCCGCCGCTGTGCATAGGCATAGCAGGGGCAGAATGATGTATCTTGTTTTCATTCTGTATGTATATTGTTCTTTATTGTATTAAGTTTCGATGTCATCTCGACTAAGCGCTCCTCTCTTCATCTTGTCATCTCGATTAAGTACACCTCCTTCCACCTTGTCATCTCGACTAAGTACACCTCCTTCCACCTTGTCATCTCGACTAAGCGAAGCGCATGGAGAGATCTCATGATCTCTTTAGGAGATGTCTCGACTACGCTCGAGATGACAAACGGGTGAGTGCTCGACATGACAATGTGAGGGGGTGGAGATTACTCTGCGGGAGGGCCGCGAGTAACGATGCAGCCCCTGGTAGTACTGTAGATGGCATACTGCTTAGGGGCATAGAGAATCCATAATACATTAAAGATTACTGCAACCGCAGCAACGGCAGCGGCTACAAACGTGAGCGAGATAAACTGGCAGAGCACACAGTCGTGTGCCCACGATGCAGTAGCAGTAAGGTGTCCGTGACAGCTATGGTGCACGCAGTCGGCACACTCTGTATCAGCACCAACCGATACTTCCTCATGCACATGAATACACGAGAAAACCAGCATTGGCACAAACACGGCCAACAGCAACCACGATACAATATGTCGCCTGTTATCCAGTTTCACGGCTGCAAAGGTACGAAATAATTATCCCATATTCATGGTATTTATGTTATAAAATGCAAATTACATCTTATGTGTATGAATAATTTAGTAATTTTGCAGCCGAAATGAAGGTAAAACGTTACTATACTGGACTAATTGCATTAATGTCGTTTTTGGGAGTTTGCGGACAGACTCCTCAGCAAACTGACAGCCTGCAGACTCTTGATGGAGAGCAGTTGCAGGAGGTAAGTGTGTCGTCGAAACTGGGACGCGCAAAGACTAAGGGACTGGGTAATACCGATTTTATTAGCAGTAGTGATCTGTTGCGAGCTGCCTGTTGTAATCTGGGCGAGAGCTTTACTACCAACCCGTCGGTCGACGTGAACTATGCAGATGCAGCCACTGGTGCCCAGCAGATTAAACTATTGGGATTGAGTGGTACGTATGTACAGATGCTTACTGAAAACATACCCAACTATCGTGGAGCATCAGCACCATATTCGTTAGGATATATCCCTGGTCCATGGATGCAGAGCATTCAGGTGTCAAAAGGGGCCTCGTCGGTAAAGAATGGTTATGAATCAATAACAGGACAGATTAACGTGGAGTTCAAGAAACCACAAGCCACACCTTTTGCCGATGCCAACTTGTACCTGAATACGAAAGGTAAACTTGAGGCAAATCTAGGTGCCAACCTGCAACTATCCTCTCGCTGGACTACTGCTCTGCTAGGTCACTATGAGATACTGGACAAAGCGCACGATGAGAACAACGATGGATTTGCCGACTTGCCAAAGGTTCGTCAAGGTTCGTTGATGAGTCGATGGGCTTATTTGAGCGACAGATATATTTTTCAGGCTGCAGTCAAAGGACTGAAAGAACACCGCGAAGGGGGGCAGATAGGCCATCATGTAGCAAACGGTCACCCATATCTCATTGATATTACTAACGAGCGTTATGAGGCTTTTGCAAAGAATGCATATTTCTTCGATCCAGAGCATGCATCTAACATAGCTCTCATATTATCAGGTTCATTGCATCATCAAAATGCTGTATATGGTCACAAACTGTACAACACAGACCAGCGCAACGGCTACGCTTCGCTGATGTTCGAGACCGATCTGGATGAGCATAGTAGCATTTCGACAGGTATCAGTCTGAATTATGACCATTTTGATTTCGACGAGACTACGCCTGGTGTATATGCTCAGTATACATATAAGATAGGTGAACAGTTCACGCTGATGGGCGGACTGCGATGGGATCATAGTAATATCTACGGAGGGTTTGTTACACCTCGTATGCATCTGAAGTATTCACCAAGCGGGTTGATTACCTTGCGTGGGTCCATAGGCAAGGGATATCGTACTAACCACGTGATGGCAGAATATAACTATCTGTTAGCTAGCAGCAGGCAGATAGATATCGATAGCGACTTGGATCAGGAAGAGGCTTGGAACTACGGGGTGAGTGCAGCATTCAGCATCCCCATAGGTGAGCGGAAACTTGATTTAAGTGCTGAGTATTATTACACTACATTCGTGCACCAGTTGCTGGTAGATATGGATAGTAACCCCCATGCAATACACTTTACCAACCTTGTTGGTGATAGCCACTCTCATACATGGCAGGCAGAGGCTAGTTATTCTCTGTTCGAGGGTTTTACGCTTACAGGCACTTATCGTCGTACAAATGTCAAGTCGACTTATGGAGGTGTGCTTCGTGAAAAGCCTCTTACGAACCGATATAAAGGTCTCATTACTGCTCAGTATAAGCCAGGACTGGGCAAGTGGCAGTTTGATGCTACACTGCAGTTGAATGGTGGCGGCCGTATGCCCGATGCATATACTACCGAAAACGGAACTCCCTCGTGGGACAAAAACTACGGAGGCTATGAACAATTAAACGCTCAGGTAACCCGCTTCTTCCGCCATTGGAGCATATATGCTGGTGGTGAGAATATTACTGGTCGACGACAGAAGAATCCCATAGTCGGAGCTGATGATCCTTGGGGGTCACATTTCGATGCCACAATGGTATGGGGCCCCATGCATGGTGCTATATATTATATAGGTGTAAGATATAATTGGACTAAAATATAAGAAAACGTTATGAGAACAAAAGCTTTATTCATTGCATTGGCAATTGCAAGCGTATGCTTTGCCAAAGACATCAAAACCGTAGTGCTTACCACCAATCCGCAGATGCATTGCGAAAACTGTGAGAAGAAGATAAAGGACAATATCCGATTTGAAAAGGGTATCAAGAGTATCAAAACCGATCTGGACAGCAAGACTGTTACTATCGAGTACGATGCAGAGAAGACCAACGTTGAGAATATCATCAAGGGCTTCAAGAAGATAAAGTACGATGCCAGCGAGGTAAAACCCGCAAAGAACACAGATGCAACCACTGGTGCAACTCAGCAGGTTAAGAAGTAGGATAAGCGGTTATTCATATAATCGTCAGTAAGAGTTTATCCCCTGTAGTCAGCTGAACTACAGGGGATTTTTTGTGCATTTTTATGAAGGGACGGAATAATATTCTAAAAACAGGCTTATTATTGGTGGTTAAAAGAATATATAGACTGTAAATATTGGATATTTAGGAATATCTTCTGAATTTAAGTGAGAATTTGGATATATTTTCTAAACATAGTACCTTTGCACCCAAAATAATATTGTTATGGCGAAATATATACTTGCAGATAATCGGGAACTGACTAGATTTGCTCTGGAGAACTTGATCAGACAGAAAGAAGGTATGGTCTACAAGACTAGCAATAAAGCTGGACTTGTAGAACTGCTGAAGGAGCACGAGAATGCGATTGTGCTGCTTGACTATACGCTATTCGACTTTGCCGATGTAGACCAGCTGCTGATAGTAGGTGAGCGTTTTGCATTGGCACAATGGATACTTATAAGCGAGGATCTGACACCTGCATTCTTGCGCCGGGTGGTATATTCGTCGCATCAGTTCAGTATCGTATTTAAGGACGAACCTCTGAGTAGTGTTCGCGAGGCTCTGCAAGCCGCATCTAATCATAAGCGCTTCTTCAGTCAGAAGGCACTCGAAACCATTATTTCGCAGCAGGAAGAAGAGGAGCGTCCAAGCATATTGACTGAAACCGAGATAGAGATTGTTAAGGCTATTGCTCAGGGCAAGACCACAAAGGTGATAGCCGAAGAGCGCTTTTCAAGTATCCACACAATCAATACTCATCGCAAGAATATCTTTCGTAAACTGAAAATAAATACGGCTCACGAGGTTGTGAAATACGCTTTACGGGCAGGATTAATAGATTCATCAGAGTTTTATATTTAATGTAATTATGAAGAAACAAACAATAGCAATTAGTACACCATATGTGCGTCCAGATGTTTACGGATCGCTGTCCGTGCCTATATATAGTAATGTGTCGTATGAGTTTGACGATGCACAGGTAATGGCCGATGCTTTTTGCAATCGCATAAAGGCTCCGGATTACGGTAGAATGTATAATCCTACTGTAACCAACTTTGAGCAGCGTGTTAAAGCTTTGACGAATGCCGAGCATGTAACAGCGTACAACTCTGGTATGGCGGCGATAAGCAATGCTCTGATGGCTGTCGGTGCACAGGGAAAGAATATTGTGACATCACGACATCTTTTCGGTAATTCGCTGGCGCTGATAAGCAACACATTGCTACGCTTCGGTGTAAAACCTAAATTGAGAGATTTGACCAACCTGGAGGCGGTGGAGGCGGCTATTGATGAGCAGACCTGTTGCGTATTCTTGGAGATTGTAACCAATCCGCAGTTAGAGGTGGCCGACTTGAAGGGCATAGCAGAGATAGCTCACAGGAAGAACGTTCCAGTGATAGCCGACTCCACCGTCATCCCCTTTACTGAAACATCAATGAAGGAGCTCGGTGTGGATATTGAAGTGGTTTCGAGCACAAAGTACATTTCTGGTGGCGGCACATCATTAGGTGGTCTGATAATAGACTATGGCACTTTCCCGCAGATAAACCAGCGTATAAAGTACGATTTGTTGGTGAATCTTGGAGCTTATATGACTCCACAAGTTGCCTATATGCAGACGCTGGGCTTGGAAACACTGGATGTCCGCTATCAGCGTCAGGCAGCAAATACGCTTAAAATCGCCAAGGAGCTGAAATATGTTGACGGTATAACTAACGTAAATTACATTGGTTTGGCCGATAATCCGTATCATGCGCTTGCTCAGCAACAGTTTGGCAAAACTGCTGGTGCAATGCTAACTATCGACTTGGAGTCGAAAGAAGCATGCTTTGGATTCCTGAACCGACTGAAACTTGTGCACCGCGCAACAAACCTTTTCGATAGTCGTACACTGGCCATTCATCCGGCATCTACTATCTTTGGTTTATTTGCAGATCGTCAGTTGGAACAGATGAATGTACGACAGACTACAATCCGCTTATCCGTAGGTCTTGAAGCTCCTGAGGATATAGTGGCAGACATTGAACAGGCAATCAAATAAATAAGAAATATGGCAGAACAAAAGAAACTGAGTATTATCGCCTTTAGTGGCGATTTCGACAAGCTTACAGCTGTGTTTACATTAGGAACTGGAGCTGCTGCAGTGGGCTATGAGGTGAATATCTTCTTCACCTTCTGGGGACTTGATGCTATTAAAAAGAAGCAGGGACGTAGCTTCACTGGTGGCAACTGGCTTACAAAAATCTTTGGTTTTATGATGGGCGGACTTAAGGTTACCCCAACAAGCAGGTTTAACTTCCTTGGAGCAGGACCAAAGATATTCCGCTATCTGATGCGTAAGAATAATGTAGCAACACTTGAAGAATTGGTTGAGGCTGCAAAAGTGCTGGGTATCAATCTATACGCTTGCGAGATGGCTATGCACGTGCTGGGTTTAAATAAGGAAGACTTTATACCAGAAGTGAAGGATGTGCTGGGAGTAGCATCGTTCCTGAACCTATCGGAAGGCGGACAAACATTATTCATCTAATTAAAAACAGAAAGTTATGGCAACAAAAACATTGGATATCACAAAAGAACATTGTCCTATGACATTTGTTAAGACCAAGATTGAGCTTTCGAAGCTTAATGAAGGTGACATTCTTGAAGTACTGCTGAGCGAGGGTGAGCCTCTGGATAATGTACCTCGCAATGCGAAAGAGCAAGGTTACAATGTTCTCTCAGTAGAACATGTAGAAGGAACAATTCACAAAGTAATAATTAAAAAATAGGTAAAATTATGGCAGAATCAAATCTTCAGCGCAGTGTGACAACTGCTACCGCCAGAAGACTGGCGACCACAACTAAGACAGCCCCACAGATGGGTTCAATCACTCCAAGGCTTTTGTTGAAACTCTTGCCATGGGTACAGGTATCGGGCGGCACATTCCGTGTTAATCGCACTAAGGTAGAACTTCGCAAGAACGATCGTCTGCCTATTCAGTTCCTTAACGGAGTACCATCGTTTGCTGCTAAGGACCTGAAGTCAATTCCTTTGTTCTCTGAGTTTGATGACGAGATACTGAACAGACTGGCTAGTTCGTTCGAAGCCAATGAGGTAGATGTCGACAAACTGTTTGTTGAGGAAGGCAAGGATAAACAGCGTTTCTTCATCGTAGCCAGCGGTCAGGCTGAGGTTATCAGCAAGGGGCAGCATGGCGAGGAGTTGCGGATTGCTCTATTGGGCGATGGTGAGTATTTCGGCGAGGCCGATCTGCTCGATGAACAGGAATCTACAGTATCTGTTCGTGCCATCACTCCTACTGTATTCCTTGGTCTGAAACTTAAGGAGTTGATTAAGTTTATCAAGGAGGTTCCCGATTTCCGTGATACCTTTGCTAAGGCTGTCGACAAGCAACTTCGACTAAAAGCCTCGGTAAACGATAATGGCGAGAAGCACATCGATCTGGTAAGCGGTCACGAGGAAGACAATATTATCCCTGAGACTTATATTGATTACGAGGAGAATCCTACTGAGTACTCGCTTAATACGTTGCAGACTGTAGTACGTGTACATACTCGTGTGAGTGATCTATATAATAATCCTTATAATCAGCTCGAAGAGCAGTTGCGTCTTAGCATCGAGAGCATTAAGGAACGTCAGGAATGGGAACTGATCAACAATAAGAAATTCGGACTGCTGTCAGCTACCAACCCAGCTTATCGCATTACTACACGTTATGGATCGCCCACACCCGATGATCTTGATGAGTTGCTTAGTCTGGTATGGAAGGAGCCTTCGTTCTTTATCGCTCATCCACGTGCTATTGCTGCTTTCGAGCGCGAGTGTACTTGGCGTGGCGTACCTCCTGTAACAACCGACTTGTTTGGTACAAGAGTGATACTATGGCGTGGTGTACCTCTGATTCCATCAGATAAGGTTGAAGTAGAGGGACAATATCTCACAGGTCGTGGCGTAGGTACTACAAAAATAATTCTGGTACGTGCAGGCGAGAAAAACCAGGGTGTCGTAGGTTTGCACCAGAGCGGTATCCCTGGTGAGATTGCACCATCGCTGAGTGCCCGACTGATGGGACTCGACAAGTTTGGTGTAGCATCTTATCTGCTTACTAAGTACTTCTCGCTGGCAGCACTCACAGACGATGCTATCGCAGTGCTCGAAAACGTGGAAGTAGGTTATTATCACGATTATCAGCACAGGAATAAGGTTGAGAAATAATGATAGATATTCAGAATATAAACGGATACGGAATACAGGACCCTGGGCTTGAACTGCTGAGGCAGGCTGCACAGAAGTATTGTCCTGAGGAGTTACAGGAGGTTCGTCAGAGCGTTTTGCCTGACGAAGCCCTGAACCTCGAAGAACTCGCGACAGGCTTCAAGGCGCTGCTGGCTGGTGGCAGTGGATATGGCGAACTGCCATATATCGGCGATGAAGATGCTAGCACCTCGTCGCTACCCAAGGATGATGGTTTCGGTATCGGCATACCTGAGACACAGAAGCTGCGCGACCTGCACTATGAGGAGGCTGACACTCTGAATTCAGAGCAGATAAAGCGCGACTTCCCTGTGTTGCAGCAGAAGGTGAATGGCCATGATCTGGTCTGGCTTGACAATGGAGCTACAACACAGAAACCTAATCAGGTTATTGATAAGATATCGGAGTATTATCGTACATACAATTCCAATATTCACCGTGGTGCACACACGTTGGCTGCCCGTGCTACCGATGCGTATGAGGAGGCACGCGAAAAAGTGCAGCGATTTATCAATGCCGCCACCAGTGAGGAGATTATCTTTGTACGTGGAACCACCGAGGGTATTAATCTTGTGGCTCAAGCCTATGGGCGCCAGTTCCTCACACCTGGTGATGAGGTTATAGTCAGCGAGCTTGACCATCACGCTAACATTGTGCCCTGGCAGCGAGTATGTCAGGAGAAAGGTGCCACTCTGCGTGCAATCCCTACAGATCAGAATGGCGACCTGGTACTCTCAGAGCTCGAACGCCTCATCACACCGCGTACACGATTTGTCTCAGTAGGACATGTTAATAATACCTATGGTACTATCAATGATGTTCGTCGTATAATCGAAATTGCCCATGCACACAATATTCCTGTGCTTATAGATGGAGCTCAGTCGATTGCGCACACACCAGTGGATGTACAACAGTTAGGTGCCGACTTCTTTGTGTTTAGTGGTCATAAGATATATGGTCCAAATGGAATCGGTGTGGTATATGGCCGTAAGGAATTGCTCGACAAGATGCAGCCATGGCAGGGTGGTGGTAATATGATTAAGGATGTAACCATCGAGCATACAGAATACAATCAGCCACCAGCACGTTTCGAGGCAGGAACTCCAAATGTTGCCGATGCTATCGGATTGGGAGCGGCACTTGATTATGTAAGCAAGATCGGTTTGCGTAATATCGAGCACCACGAGCACCAACTCACAGAGTATGCACGCGAACAACTTGCACAGATTCCTGGACTTACGCTTCTTGCTAATCCCAAAAATCGTGTTTCGGTTGTTAGCTTTGTACTCGATGGCATTCCTGTGCCCGAGGTTGGTACACTACTCGACAAGGAAGGTATAGCAGTAAGAGCCGGTCACCACTGTGCTCAACCAGCCCTGCGTGCTCTTGGGTATGAAATGAGTGTTCGTCCAACTTTTGCGCTGTATAATACACGCGAGGATGTTGACAAGTTAGTAATTGCAATTAAGAAAATAATTGGTAGATAAAAATGGCAAAGATATTAGTAAACGGAGAGGCACAGGAAGTACAGTTACCCCTCAGTCTCACAGAGTTGATTAAGTTGAACAAGGTATTGCAGCCAGATATGGTGAGCGTACAGGTGAACGATGATTTTGTGGATCGTACCGAATGGGACGGCTTGCAGATAAAGGAAGGCGACGTAGTAGATTTTCTATACTTTATGGGAGGAGGCTCTTTATGATAAATTTCACTGAAGAACAAATCCAGCGCTATTCTCGCCACATAATTTTGCAGGATGTAGGTGTAGAGGGACAGGAGAAGATTATGAATGCCAAGGTACTTGTGGTAGGTGCAGGTGGACTGGGCGCTCCTGTCTCGCTCTACCTCGCTGCTGCTGGTATTGGTAGGATTGGTATTATCGATGCCGACGTGGTAGATCTCAGTAATCTGCAGCGTCAGATAATACACTTCACCAAAGACGTGAATGTGCCCAAGGTGCAGAGTGCAAAGGAGAAGATTGAGGCTATCAATCCTGATGTGAAGGTAGATACCTACTATGAGTTTCTTGACTCGGCAAATGCTCTTGACATTATTAAAGAATACGATTTCATAGTTGATGGAACTGATAACTTCCCAGTGAAGTTTCTTATCAACGATGCCTGTGTGATGGCCGGTAAGCCATTCTCGCATGGCGGTATCTTACGCTTTAACGGTCAGACATTTACACATCTGCCAGGCACAGCCTGCTATCGCTGTATGTTCAAGGAGCCACCTCCAGTAGGTGCAGTACCTACGTGTTCGCAGGCAGGAGTTTTAGGAGCCATCGCAGGTATGCTTGGAACCATTCAGGCTGCTGAGACACTTAAGTACTTTACTGGTGTGGGCGAATTACTTACCAATCGTCTGTTAACATTCGATGCAAAGACCATGCAGTTCCGCACTGTAGCCGTGAAACATCGCGACTCTTGCGCTATCTGCGGTACAAATCCCACTATCGATCACCTGATAGATTATGAACAGGCGGCATGTGATTTAAAACATTAAACAATGAGAATTCCACAAGAGATTATTGATGAATTGATTAACCAGGCTCAGCAGGACGCACCCAATGAAACGTGCGGATACCTGCTGGGCGTGACCTCTGATGAGGGTGATGTGGTTACTGAGAACTATTGGATGGAGAATGTTGATCATTCGCCCGAGCATTTTTCTTTTGCTCCCAAGGATCAGTTTGCTGCCCTGAAGTACGCTCGTCAGAATGGTTTGAAGATTCTTGCCAATTGGCATAGTCATCCTGCTTCGCCTTCGCGTCCTTCGCAGGAAGACCTTCGTTTGGCCAACGATCCTAATATCCGCTACGCCATCCTGTCATTATACGAAGGCGTGCATCTGAACTCGTTCAAGATATTGAATGGTGAAGTGGTGGATAAGGAAGTTCATCTATAAGGAGATAAGGATATGAGCAGGAATACTAACGAAACGTTGATGCATAATGTCAATCTGCTCTCACAACTTACTAAGTTGGAGGTTAGCATGATGCCTCAAACAGAGGCACCTCTTCCTTCTGTAGAGCAGGTTAAGCAGATTATCAGCTTAATTAAAAGCATTATTTTCCCAGACTATTTCACCAAGCGCCAGTGCGATGAAACCATTCGCTCATACTACATTGGTGTGCAGATGGAGGAACTGCTTAAGCTGCTTACAAAGCAGATCGCTCATGGCCTGCAGTTTAGCGAAGACTGTGATTCCAAAACCACAAAACAGCAGATTTATGATAATGCAGAGGAACTGGCATTACAGTTCATCGACTCTTTGCCGGAGATAAAACGGCTACTCTATACAGATGTACAGGCAATGTTCGATAGTGACCCTGCAGTATCTAACTATGGTGAGGTTATCTTCTGCTATCCAGTGATGAATGCTATGACGCATTATCGTTTTGCTCATAAACTCCATGAGCTAAATGTTCCGGTTATTCCTCGAATTATAACAGAGTTAGCACACTCCAAGACTGGTATAGATATTCATCCTGGTGCTCAGATTGGTGAATACTTTGCTATCGACCATGGTACGGGAGTGGTAATTGGCGAGACCAGCATCATTGGCAATCATGTTACTCTTTATCAGGGAGTAACGCTGGGATCTAAGAATTTTAAGTACGATGCCCAGGGTAATATACTTAATGTACCTCGCCATCCCATTATTGAGGATTATGTGACAGTCTATTCTAACGCAAGTATTTTAGGACGTATTACCATCGGCCATCATTCTGTGATAGGAGGTAATATCTGGATAACTCATGATGTGGCACCTTATTCTCGGGTTCTGCAGCGAAAGGCTGTCGAAGCTCACTTCGAAGCCGGGTTAGGAATATGATTATTATGGGGAACCCTTTTGAAGGATTCCCCATTTCTTATTCTCCGGCAACAACCTCTATCTCTACTAGAGCCCCTTTTGGCAGTGTCTTTACTGCAACGGCCGAACGTGCAGGGTATGGTTCAGAGAAAAACTCGGCATACACAGAGTTCATATCCGCAAAGTCGTTCATGTCGGCTAAGAAAACAGTAGTCTTTACTACATTGTTCATTGATAAACCTGCTTCCTCAAGAATCGCCTTAATATTTGTCAGCGATTGGCGGGTTTGCTCCTTGATACCACCCTCTACAAAGTTGCCTGTAGCAGGATTGATGGGAATCTGGCCTGATGTGTAAACTAGGTTCCCTACTTTAATGGCCTGACTATATGGCCCGATGGCAGCTGGTGCCTGATTTGTGTTGATAACCTTTTTCATTGCGTTTTGTATATTAATTATTGATTATTGGAAGTCCTTGAAAGAACTATTTCCGGATGCAAAATTAAGGTAAAAAGCTGAATTTTAGCCATAAAATAATAGGTTTTATGCCAAAATACCAAAAATGTGGTATGCGGAATGACCATAAAGCGGGATTGTGGGATTGCGAAAATCGCCGTACCTTTGTACCCAGATAAAGTTATTAATCATATAAAAAGAGTTTTAAAGTTATGAAGACAATGAATCGAATGCGAATGCGTGAGTGTTGCTGTTGCGAGATGATGGCAATGACAATGAAAGGAAGTGTATATATAATAATAGGTAATAAACAAGCAAAACGAAGGGAATATGAAAAAGATAGTATTTACAATAGCATTGATTTTAAGTCTCGGACTGAACAGCAATGTTTGGGCAGAGGGAAATAAAGTAAACGAAGTTAACGGTACCAACAATACCAACAACACAACCGTAAGAACCATTAAAGCTCCACGCTTTGCACGTCCACTGGTTGAGAAGTGGATCAAGGAATATGCCAAGACCCAGCCGGGTGTAGAATTCCAGATTGCAAAGGGACAGGTTAATACAGACCTGAATGTAGTACTCGAAGATAAGGACTTTAGCCAGATTGTTTATTTCGGAGAGACAGCCGTGCTGCCTATCACCGCACGTAGCTCTGAGGCAGCCCGACTGCTCGAAGGTAAGCACCTTAACAACAAGAAGCTAAAGCAGCTGTTCTTCCTCAACGACGATTTCGACGAGGATGTGAAGAAGAACAAGACATTTGAAACCATAACTATTTATAGCGGCAGTAACGCCACGTCAGTTGCTTCATCGTTCGCCCACAATTTCGGCGAAGAGAGCAGTAGTTTCCGCGGCAAGCGCATCTCGGGCGACGATCTGTTCCTGAATACTGCTCTTGCAAAGGATCCTCTGGGTGTTTCGTTCAACGCTCTGCCAAACATCTTCGACCTTGAGAGTCGCCACATTAAAGACAACCTGTCGCTCGTGGGCCTCGATGTCAAGAAGGACCTGGCTGAAAGCTTTAGCGACAAAGGTACACTCGACGATCTGCTTACAGCACTCGAGAAAAGTAAAGTGTCGGAAGTGGCTATCGAGAAGGTAGGCATCAGTGTGAATAATGCCGACGATGAAGTAAACAAGTTCTTGGATTGGGTACTTGCCCAGGGAACAAAGTACAACCACGAATTTGGATTGTTGAATCTTAAATAAAAAGGAGAGGGAAACTTATGGTAAAGAGATTGTTAATTGCAACGATTGTTGCAATAGGGCCCATAGTGGCCGCTGCGCAAGGCCTGATTACCGGTCATATCACCGATGTCCGCACAGGCGAACCGTTGATTGGAGCTTCGGTTATAGTAAAGAGTGAGAAAGGTAAGGGCGTGGTTACCGATATAGATGGTAACTTCAGTCTGCAGACTAAGGTTGAGGCCCCATTGACCCTAAGAGTTGAGTACGTAGGCTATCGTGCCCTCGATGTAGATGTTTACGATTTTGAGGAGCCAGTAGAGATACAGCTGATAGACAATTCTAATCGTTTGAACGAAGTAGTAGTTTTAGGCTATACTCAGGTAAAACGTCAGAATTTGACAGGCTCGGTTGCTTCTGTTAAGGGCGCAGATATTGCTTCTACAGCAGCATCTGGATTCAATGAACAGTTGCAAGGTCAGGCTGCAGGCGTTATCATTTCGGGCTCATCTGGTACCCCTGGTTCGGGTGTCTTTGTTAGACTGCGTGGAACCACATCTATCAATGCAGGAAATGACCCTCTGTATATTATTGATGGTGTGCCCATCAATAGCCAACCTCTGCAGTCAATATCCAATGGAGGTCAGACTATCAATGCACTTTCCGATCTCAATCCAAATGATATTGAGAAGATAGAGGTGCTGAAGGATGCCAATGCTACAGCCATTTATGGTGCTAGAGGAGCGAATGGAGTTGTACTGTTAACCACTAAACGAGGTAGTAAGGGACAGAAAACCCGTGTGAGTTTTAATGCAGAATACGGATTCGCCAAAGCTGCTAAATTATGGGATTTGGCCAGTGGACCTGAGACTGCACAGATACTGAATGAGGCATGGATTAACGACGGCAAAGACCCTTCGTTGGTTCCTTACCGCTCGAAGGAGAGTGGTGGTCTAGGATTACCCGAAGAGCAAAATACGTACGACCGTCAGAGTGCAATCTTTCGTACGGCAGCTATCCAAAACTACAATCTGGCCATCTCTGGTGGAAATGAGCGCACCAGATTCTATATCGGTGCAGAATACACCGATCAGGAGGCTATCGTACGCACACAGGATTTCAGTCGTTTGGGACTAAGAGTGAATCTGGATCATGATATTAATAAAAATGTGTCACTTTCTACTGGTACATCTCTTCAGTGGACACGACGATCGTTGAGCAGAATTGCCAATAGCCCCAAAGGTATATTACAGGCTTCAGTACACCATAGTACTCTTCTCAATCCTTACAACGAGGATGGTAGCTATGCACGCTATGGTATCTTCGACAATATTTATGCACTGATAGAGAATAGCAACCACCATACCTATGGTCTGCGTACGGTAGATAATGTTTCGCTACTATGGAAAATAGTCAGTGGGTTGCAGTTCAAATCGACGGTAAGTCTCGACTACAACAACTATCGTGAGAAACGTTATTTTAATACGCAGCTTGCTGATGGTCAACCTAATGGTAGTGCTGAGGACGCAACTACAATTAACTATACCATTACAGCTGAACAATTATTGAACTTCAATAAAGATATTAAGAAAATACATTCTATAGCTGCTTTTCTTGGCAATTCTGTGCAGTACACTGGACTTAGAACTCAGGATATCAAAGGCTCTGGATTCCCCGACAATGCTTTACAGGAACTAGCTTCGGCAGCCATAACCACTGGACAGACAGCATTTTCGTCATATAGTCTTGTATCGTTCTTTGGTGGAGCAAACTATAGCTTGCTCAATAGATATGCCTTAGATGTAAATCTGCGTGCCGATGCTTCTTCGCGTTTTGGCAAGAATAACCGTTGGGGACTTTTCCCATCAATTGGAGCTTCGTGGACAATATCAGAGGAGTCATGGCTTAAAAACGCAAAGTTTATCGACGGATTGAAGATTAAGGCCAGCATCGGTTGGAGTGGTAACCAGAACATCGACGACTTTGCTAGTCTAGGACTTTGGAATGGCGGTGGTGTATATAACGACCAGTCGGGTGTTCTGCATACTCAACTTGCCAACCCTGAGTTGAAGTGGGAAACAACTCGACAATGGAATGTAGGTCTTGAGGGGTCTTTTCTAAATGGTCGTGTCAGTTTCGAAGTCGATGTGTATAACAAGTATACCTATGATTTGCTGCTCTCAACACCTATTCCAGGTAAAACGGGATTCTCGTCTACCTATAGTAATCTTGGAGAAATGAGTAATAATGGCGTTGAGTTCCAAATTACCACCAAGAATATCCAGAAGAAAGACTTCAACTGGGAGACTTCATTTAATATCGCCCATAATGCAAATCTTATAGAGCGTTTGCCAGTGTCATTCTCGCAGTACGACAGAGATTGGGTGCGATTGGAAGAGGGGAAACCCATGTATTCATTCTGGCTCTATAAGCAGCTTTATGTCGATCCTCAGACAGGTAATGCTGTATACGATGATGTAAATGATGACAGTAAAATCACTGTAGCTGACCGCCAAATAGTTGGCGATGCTTGGCCTGACTTTACTGGTGGATTGAGAAATGCATTCCGATGGAAGAATTTTGACCTGTCACTGTTCTTTTACTTCTCGGTTGGTAATGATGTTTTCAATATGAACCGTTTCTTCCAGGAACATGGTGGTATGCGCGGAACAAACTGGGGCTTGCTCAAGAGTCAGATGGATCGTTGGCAAAAACCAGGTGATGTGACCGACATTCCTAAAGCATCAACACTTGCTAATGCCGATGGTAGTTCTAACAATGGTTTTGCAAGCAGCCGATTCCTTGAGGATGGTTCGTTCCTACGCCTACGCAATGTATCGTTGGGCTATACTTTCCCCAAAAAGCTAGTTGCCAAAGCTGGTATTGAGAGGCTTCGCATTTATGTTAATGCAACAAATCTTTTTACAATTACTGGATACTCTGGGGCTGATCCTGAAGGAAATACCGCAGCCGACTATACCCATGGCACTGTTCAGGGACTTGATTTTGCCATCCCTCCACAGCCTAGACAAGTAGTATTCGGTGCTAGTTTGACGCTTTAATCACAAAAGTAACATAAATAAATGAATAAAATGAAACAGCATATTATTTCGTCAATATTGGTTTCAGGTTTGTTTGTTAGCCTGACGGCCTGCTCAGATTTCCTGTCACAGGAACCTGCCAATTACATCTCTGATGATGCAGTAATCAAGGATGAGTCATCAGCCAAGTCTGCCCTCAATGGAGTATACCATCGTTTGGGTGCCAGTGCCTACTATGGTGGTCGTTATTTCGATGCAGGAGTTAACCTCGCATCCGATAATGTCACTTGGACTGGGTCTCTGAACTTCTACTACGATTTCGATACCCATCAGTATAGTGCAGAGAATCAACTTCTTTCTTATGCGTGGTATGGCATCTATGCTACAGTTAATCAAGCCAATCAGGTGATTGAAAAAACACATGAACTGACAGCGATTCCTGATAACGAACGTCGTAGAATAATAGCAGAGGCAACTGTTTTACGCTCACTAGCTTTTTTTGACCTGGCACGCACTTGGGGCAATATCCCCATTGTTAAGTCGGCTACACATTCACCTACTCAGTTTGATGGGGTTAAACAGACTGAAGCCAAGGAGGTTTACAAAGACGTGGTAAACGACATAACAGGTGTTTTGGACGACTTGAGTGAAACAAACGACAAGGTACATGTAAGCCGTAGTGTAGCAGAGGCTTTATTAGCTAGAGTATATCTATATCTGTCGGAATGGAATAAAGCAGAGGAATATGCTACTAGGGTTATAAATAATAAGTCATACTCTTTGGGTAGTATCAACGACCTGTTGAGTAGCAAGCAGTCACAAGAGAGCGTGTTTGAACTTGCTTATTCATCATCTTTTACCAACGATCAAAGTGCCTATTGGCGCTCGCCTAACGATGGAGGACGCCATGAGTGGGGACCTTCGAAAGAGATTGTTCAGCTATTAGCTGATCCTTCCATCGGTGGCGATCGTAATGCATTCTTCACTGATCAGTCTTCGGCACAGGTACCCGATTATTATGTGGGAACTCTTTACCATCGTCCTGCGGCTGATGACAATGTTATAATATTCCGATTGGCAGAGGCTTGGCTGATACGAGCAGAGGCAAGGGCAAAAAAACAAAATCCAGATATAGAGGGGGCTATAGCCGATATTAACACTGTCCGCGTACGCTCACATGTAGTACCATTGGATGCGTCGCTCAGTCAGAAAGCTGCTATCCAAGCTATTGAAGATGAGAATCGTGTAGAGTTTGCTATTGAACCACACCGCTGGTTTGACTTGGTAAGAACAGGACGTGCCGTAGCAGTGCTTGGCATCAAGGAACACCAGCAGTTGTTTCCCATCCCATATAATGATATAGAGGCCGATAAAGACCTTGTACAGAATCCGAATTATTAATAAAAAACATAGAAAGAAATGAAAAAGACTATTGTATTGCTGGCATTTGCCACACTCCTTACCCCTAGTGTATTGGCAGGTGGAAAGGGTAGTAAAAAGACAAAGAATAATGTTGCCATCAAGTATCTAAACGATAACTTTGCTACCTACGACAAACTTCAGAAAACCATATGGGCAAACCCTGAGTTAGGCTTTCTTGAGAATAATAGTAGTGGTTTGCTTAAGCAGCATCTTCGTGAGAATGGTTTTACTATTGAGGAAGGTGTGGCAGGTATGCCCACAGCATATGTAGCTACTTATGGTAGTGGTCAGCCCGTTATCGGATTTTTGTCAGAGTTTGATGCGCTCCCTGGGCTTTCGCAAGACACGGTTCCTTATCGTAAACCTCTCAAGGAAAATGGTGCAGGTCATGGATGCGGCCATAACACCTTAGGTGTAGCGTCAACAGCTGCAGCGGTTGCTCTGAGCAAATGGTTGGCAGCCAACAATCTTAGTGGTACCATTAAGATTTATGGATCGCCTGCAGAAGAAGGTGGAGCTGGTAAGGTTTACCTTGTGCGTGAAGGATTGTTTAAAGGTGTTGATGCCGTACTTGATTGGCATCCGTCATCGGTCAATGCTGTATCAACAAATGGCGGAACAGCCATGGTAATGGTTGATTATAAATTCTACGGCAAGCCAGCCCATGCTGCTGGTAATCCTTGGAAGGGTCGTTCGGCGCTGGATGCGGTAGAAGCACTTGACTATATGGTTAATCTGCTGAGGGAGCATGTACCTACATCTTCACGTATCCATTATGTGATACCTGATGGTGGTTTCGCACCCAATGTTGTACCAGAATATGCTCGTGTAAGCTACTATATCCGCAGCCCTAAGCGTGATATCCTTAATACGCTGACAGAGTGGATTGACTCTGCTGCTGTAGGTGCTGCTAAAGGAACTCAGACGCGTGTGGAGAAAGAGATCGTGGCTGGCACATATGAGCGATTGCATAACAAAACACTATCACGCTTGATTCAGAAGAATCTGGAAACAGTAGGTGGCGTGATATATGACGAACGCGAACGCAAACTGGTTGAAGAACTGATACGTACTACAGGTAATCCTGACTCAATTATTGCCGATGCAGCAAAAGTGCGTCCCTTGGCTGAATTCCCAAAAGAAGGTAGTGGTGGCTCGAGTGATGTTGGTGATGTATCATGGGTAGTGCCCTTGGCTAGTTTTGGAGCTGCCACCTTTGCACCTGGTAGTGCCGGCCATAGTTGGCAGAATGTAGCTGCAGATGGAACAACTATTGGCACAAAGGGACTTCTTAATGCTAGTCGTGTATTTACTCTTTCAGCCATCGAACTATTTACTGATTCGAAGTTGCTTCAAACCGTCAAGGACGAGTTTAATAGAGAGGTAGGGCCAGATTTTAAGTATGTTCCTTTGTTGGGTGATCGTAAGCCTGCACTCGATTATAGAGTAACAAAATAGTTAATTGTGATCTTTGTTTGGTCGGGTGACGAAGTTTTATTAGACTTTGCACCCGACTTTTAAAATATTATTTGTACTTTTGCACACGATATGAAAACAACTCTGATTTGGTTGGGAGCACTCGTAGCGGGTGCCATACTGGGATTGCTCGGAGCCGATTGGCTTGATGCCTCGATGAACTTCGTGGCTACAGTCTATACGCGACTGTTCCAGTTGTTGGCTGTGCCTACGATAGTGCTGGCGGTCATCACCACTTTCGCTACGTTCGGTTCTAAAGGGTCAGGTCGTATCTTCGGCCATACGCTCACTTACACCCTGCTTACCACCTTTGCGGCAGCAGCTGTGGGAGCTGTATTGTATGTGATTATCGCTCCAGGCAATCTGCCCCTCGAGTCGTTGGTCGATGCTTCACAGGCGTCCGACCTCGCTCCTCAGACATCATACGTAGATCACATCCTGAGCATCATCCCCAACAACATCGTAAAGCCATTCCTCGATGGCAACGTACTCTCGCTGCTGTTGTTGGCTTTCGCCATCGGATTCGGACTGTCAAAGCTGCCTGAGTCAGAAAACAAGGCTGTGGTTGTAAAGGGCCTGCTGGGACTTCAGGAGTTGCTGTTCCTGCTTATCCGCGGACTCATCTGGGCATTGCCTCTTGGCATCGTGGCCTTTGCTGCTCAGCTGTCGGCGCAGGTTTCTGCAGGTGTGGTTGCCGATTCCATCGGTAAGTATGTGCTGGTAGTTCTGGGCGGCAATGTCATCCAGTTCTTTGTGGTGCTGCCATTGTTCCTGCTGGCTCGCGGACTTAACCCAATACATGTGTTGAGCCGCATGACTCCAGCTGTGCTTATGGCGCTCTTCACCAAGAGCAGTGCTGCCACACTGCCTGTAACCATGGAGACGGCTGAGAACCGACTGGGTGTTCGCAAGAACATAGCCCGATTTGTGCTCCCCATCTGTACCACCATCAACATGAATGGTTGCGCAGCGTTCATCCTGGTTACCTCGTTGTTTGTCATGCAGCAGGGTGGCACGCCCATCACCCTTACCACCATTCTCACGTGGATCATCATCTCGGTGGTTTCGGCAGTAGGCAATGCGGGTGTACCTATGGGCTGCTATTTCCTCACCCTTTCACTTATGTCGGGTGTTGGCGCACCGGTAGCAGTGCTTGGCATAATACTCCCCATCTACACTGTCATCGACATGGTTGAGACAGCCGAGAACGTATGGTCCGACTCGTGCGTAGCAGCTATAGTAAACAAGAGGGTAGGCGATACAGCAGGATAAAAACAAAAAATTCCCACATTGGGGATGAAATTAGCAAATGAGGCCCGCAATCACTGCGAGCCTCATTTCCCCTTTTACGCGCCTACACAGCTAGTGGCGCCCAGTGCCGTCAGTATCGCCGATGCTATCGATGCGATAAGCTGAATCACGAATTTTACTGTTTCCTTTTTAGTCATAGTCGTAGTCTAGTTTTAGTGTTAATTACTCTTTGTTTTGTCATCTCGAGCCCCCTCCTTGTCATCTCGAGCCCCTCCTTGTCATCTCGAGCGTAGTCGAGAGATCTCCTTCGGTTGCCGTAAAGATCTCTCCATGCGCTACGCTTAGTCGAGATGA
>CACWMK010000048.1 GCA_902761905.1 uncultured Prevotellaceae bacterium | reverse complement strand
TGTTGCCATAATAATAATTATTAAATGTTTGTTTCAGAATTTGTTGCATTCACTTGTTGAATCTACCAGAGAAACCATTTATTCTCCGTCTCTCTTGATTATATCAAATAGAGGTATTCCTCCTGCCGCCTGGTCGAGGTCGGCTTCGTCGAGTGGCCATGCGCCGGCCTCCTGCAATTCCTTGATGATTGCATTCTTCTCCTCAGAAAGCTGCTTCAACCGCAACTTCTTCTGCTCAATCTGTTCTGCTGTTAAATTTGCCATATTGCTAAATATTTAATGGGTTTTTGATTGTAGGATCCTGTACCTTGCGCTGGTGAGAGCGGTTATCATCGCCTAAGCCGGTGATGGAAACCTTCTTCACATTATTGTCGAGCTCAATTGTGAGCACGCGCTTCTCTTTCTTCTCTTCCATAATCTTAATATTTTAAAAGTAAATAATTATTGTATAGTTTATATTTTTCATTCCTTTGTCATCAAGACCTTGCGGCCTTTGTGGATATAGATGCCCTTGCGCTGTGGACGGCTGTTTGTAACCACGCCGTTCAGACCGACATAGGGGCTGTTGTCGTCATCCTCACGGGCTACGCTGGCAATGCCAGTCTCCATGTCGAAGTAGAATCTTTCTTTATGGGATACACAGTAGATAATATCTTTATCCGTAGCATTCTCTTTCAGCTCGCTTACGAAATACGACTTCACAGTATAATAGCCGCTTTGGGGCACGTCGAGCGTCAGATCCGTCGTCAGCTTATAATTGCCGTCGCCAGCCTTCTCGGGCAGGGCTGTCAGGTAGCTGACGGCCTCCTGGTTTAACCGTGCTATTTGGGTAAACTCTAAATTGTCATCAGCGATGCCGACGTATAAATAGATGTTGTCGGCTGGTACGCCCTGAGGGACGATAGCCTCGGGATTATCCGCAATGCAGACGTGATAGGCAATCTGCCCAGGCTTCAGCTCGTAGGTACTTTGGTTCACGAGATAGTCGTCATAGCTTCCGATGGTGTCGCTCACCTCGATGAGGCAATCTGCCAGCAGCGTACCGTCAGGCCAGAATAACAACAATCCGACCGTTCCGCTGGCCATCGGCTTGAAACAGAAGGTTACCTCCGTGTCCTGACCAGCCCGCAGATAGGCACCAGCCATCATAGGTGCGCCTTGGCTGCGCGGTGTCTCCGGCGTAAGGTCAGCCGGATTGACCTTCGTCAGGTCGTTGCGCATACCCATACGGCCAGGCCCCTTGGTAAATTCAGCCTTGGTAATCTCCAGATCTTGTTTTTCCCTGACGAGATAGAACTGCCCGTCGGTTGTACGGCCTGCTATAACACGAAATTCCTCAGAACCCAGCATCTGCCAGTCGCAGCCTGGGATGTTGCGGAAACGTACCATTGGATAGAGCGCCATCCATTCCCCAGGCTGGAAAGCGGTGGAATCGACTTTGACCTTATGGAGGTTGTAGTATAGATTCCAGACAATGCTGTCGGCGGGATTACCCATGAACACCGGGGTGAGGGTGCCGTCGTCTGCGCAGGTACCAATGGCGTGATCCGCACGGACATCTTCGTTGCCATAACTATCGGAAATAAAGATGTATCCGAAAAAAACAGAGTCGGGCTCTAGAACGCTTACAGGATAATTTGGATTAAGATATGCGAGAGGCATAACCGTCTTGGGACTGGTGCCATCTTTGTCGGGCTGTATGCCGATGACGGCTTCATGACTGATGCAGAAACCGATGCCGCTGGAGCCGGCTCCCGCACTGGTGTTATTATAGGGGTTGAGCACAGAGAGCGAGAAGTAGGCATCACCGTAGCCACCCCAACCCCAGTTGATGTGGAAGAGACCATTGCCGTCGTAGCCGTCACAGACGAAGGCGTGTCCACCGTCATCGCTGTCCCCCCCATACAGCACAGGCCGGCCATTGACCAGTTCGCTGTAGATCAGGTCCTCCCAGCCGTCGATACTATAGTACATACGGTGGCAATCCTGCGCCGTGTTCTGATAGCCGAAATACTTGACAAGGGCCTCCGCTACGGATTGGACGCAGGCGAGTGAAACCTGTGGTGTATAGTCCATCTTGGTGCCCTGCCCGCAGTAGCGCATCAGCTTGGCCACGGCCTTCTGCTGTTCGGGAGTGCCGATGATACCCTCTGGCGTCACGTAATTGTCGAGCATGTTGTCCCAGTCGAAGGTCGTCGGCGGCAGCGCGTCGAAATGCCACACCTTCTCCACATTCTCGTGGGCCGTGGTGATGTCATAGGCGGGAATCTCCGTGCAGGCTTCTTTCGGCCACTGGTAGTAGTTCATCACCATCGCCATCGCGGTGGCCACGCAGCCTGTATACGACGGCTGCCCCTTCCAGTCGGGATTGGCACCATCGTAAGGAGGCACGTCGTTCCAGTAAGGCTCTGCCTGGTTCCACTGGGTCTTGAGCAGCGGGCCGATGGCTTCATGCGGGGAGCGGGTCGTCTGTCCGTGTCTGCTCACGCCGTCAGCGAACTCCTTCGTGTTGCCCAGCGTCGCCATGGCCTGGTCGTAGCTCTTCAGCCACGCCCGCATGTTGTCTGGCATCCTGTTCCAGTCGATGCTGCCGGTGGCGCTGTAGCCCAGCACGGGCAGCGCACGACTGTCGCCAGAGGCAATCACAAAGCCGCCGCCATCCAGGTTGAAGGCATAGATGCTCTTGGCATCCGTCTTAGCCGTAACCGTCTTCCGGTCCATGCCCACATTCAGTCCTCTGGTCTTGGCAGGAGCGTTATTGGCGAGGAATTTCAGGGCACGATCGCGCGCCTGCTCTTCCGAAATCTGCTGTGCCCATACACCTGCGGTCATCAGCACAAGCACTAACAGTAACAACTTTCTCTTCATATAATCTGATTTGTTCATCAACGGCGAGTTGATGTCGGGGTTCCATGTTAGAATTCGTGAGGCATTTTTACCGTACGGTTTGCAGACAAGCCTCCCGTGGCCTGCTCAAGTTCCTCCTCATTGAGTTCCTGCGCCATCACAGGTTATCATCGCCTAAGCCGGTGATGGAAACCTTCTTCACATTATTGTCGAGCTCAATTGTGAGCACGCGCTTCTCTTTCTTCTCTTCCATAATCTTAAAGTTTTAAAAGTGAATCGTAATATGTTAATGTTTAATTATTGATTTCTGCTGCAAAAATAGGCAAAATTTTCGAAACTATTGTATCACTGCCGGAAAAATATGTCTCAAATCAGGAAAAAAATAATCTGAATTACTTGTTGTTCTAAAATATTATGTTTATCTTTGCACCCAAACGATCTAAACAATCTAACATGAAAAGAATGATGAAGCGGATGCTCGCCGCCATCCTTAGTATCATCGGCGTAATACTATGCATATCGTGTAGCAACAGCGATAATCCTGAAATTCCTCAGGTGTATAAGGGCGTGCCACTGATAATACTCGATGCCGACATCGGTTCTTCGACCGACGACCTGTTTGCGATGGAGATGCTATACCGCTACGAGCAGCAGGGACGTTGCCGGTTGCTGGGCGTGGTGGTGGATCGCGAAGGCGAACAGAACGCCGTATTTACAGATGTGATGAACACGTACTTCGGACGCGGCGATGTGCCCATCGGTCTGGTGCGCGAAGGCATCAAGAACCCTGCCGTGTGGATAGACTACGCACATGTGGCCGACAAGCAACAAGGCAATGGACAGCAGATGTTCGGACGCACCGTCGCAGACTATAGCACCCTACCCGACGGCTGGCAGCTCTACCGCCAGCTCCTGGCCACTCAGCCCGACCACTCAGTAAGCATTTTGTGCACAGGCTTCGTAACCTGTCTGGCACAGCTGCTACAGTCGGGAGCCGACGAAAACTCGATGCTAAACGGTGTAGAACTGGTGCGCCGCAAGGTTAAGTGCATCTATATGCAGGGCGGCGTGTTTGGCGATTCCGAAGAGCCCGACTTCAACTTTGCACAAGGAGCCAACTTCGCACAAGAGTTCTTCAGCCGTTGGCCTGCGGATGTAGATATGGTGTTCTCGCCGATGGAGACGGGACAGACGGTGGAGTACACGCCCGAACAAGTAATCAGCGATATATCGTGGACCGACACCCACCCTATCAAACAGGTGTATATGACATGCAACTGCAACACGGGCCAGCGCATGTGGGATGTGATGCCTACCGTACAGGCTGTGGAGGGCGATAATCTATTCACACTCTCGGAACGTGGCACGCTGACCGTCACTCCCGAATGCGCCACCATCTTTACTCCCTCGGCTACCGGTAATTTCCGCTACCAGATAGCAGGCGACGCCACCTGGTCTGCCGCCATGCTGGATAAAATCAGAACATTCAACAGAATACAAGAATAAAATGTTTATACGATTATGAAGAAACTTATATTATCTATTATTTCATTGTGCTGGGGGCTGGGAGCCTGGGCTACCGAATTTGACGGGATGTACCAGTCGCAGGGTGGCGAACTGATATTTCACTTTACAGGCGACAGTCTGTATGTAGACATGGCTCAGAGCCAGCGTACGGTGTCGGCGTTTAAGCTGGTCAAGTCGGCGCAGAAGGATGCCACAACCACGTATAATGCCTACGAGGCGTTTGTAAAAAATAACAATATCACGTATCGCGAGGTACTGATACGTGTGACACGACTGGATGACAAGCGATACCTGTTGGAGTATTTCGGCAAGGATAAGGATCGCGACTACAACACCGCCGAACGATATCACCTGAAAAAACTAGAATAATTATGAAGAAACTAACCCTTACAATCATTGCTGCTGCCATGTGGCTATCGATGGCTGCACAAGAGCAGTACAAAGTGAAGATAAAAAGCAGATGAGAGGCCCGCGAAGATGGGCCTCTCATCATAGAATGATCAAATAATAACTAAAAACTAACGTACCTATTTCATGGTTTCAACACTATGTATCCTATGGAGTTTTACTTGTTCAGGCCACGGTTGTTGATAGTGGCATTGAGCAGAACAAGATACTTACGCATCTGCTCGTCGTTGAGCACGTAGCGCATCCACTTTACATCGTTCTCGATGGCGCGCTTTACCATTGCCTCGCGCTCACCCTCGCCATACTGAGCTGCAAAGCTCATCTCGGCTGCGAATGTGTGGTGAATGTTCTCAACTACCTCCTTCTGGTCGTCGGCCAGATTCAGCGCTGATGAAAGCTTATTCATATTGATAGTCATGTCATAAGCCTTAACGTTGCTTACTGTAGTTGAAGTCTCTTCTGCTGCGAATGCTGTTGCAAAACCAAGCACTGCTACGATTGTCAAAATCATCTTTTTCATCTTTTTACCCTTTCTTTTAATTTTACTCGGTCGGCTTGTTGCGGTCGGCCTACCTTAAACATTTGTTATCCAGCGGGTTATCATACCCGTTTTATTTCTTTTGACGATGCAAAGGTACGGCGATTTTCACTAATACGCAAATGTTTACGTAGAATTGTGTGCGAACACAGCCCTTTTGTTGATACATATCAAAGATAAAACCAAAAATAATACGAAAAACGTTGCATATAGTGCCAGGAATTACGTAAATTTGCAGCATGATATACAATATAGACAATCAGAACGTACTGGCCTTCTCGACAGAGAGGGGTTTTGTAGACAAGGATATGCCCTACGACGGGTTTAACATCACGTATTATACCGACGACGATGCTGAGCACATAGCGCAGTGCCGATACGACCTGAGGCAGTTGCTTGAGGTGGCCGACGACCACCTGATATTGCCACGCCAGGTGCACGACACACGGATAGCCGAAGTGACGGCACAGAATCTGGGTGATAAGTTTGACGGGATTGACGCACTCATCACTACCCTGCCCCGCACTTGCATCGGCGTGTCGACTGCCGACTGCGTGCCTATACTTATATATGATACGCGCACGCGCGCGATAGCAGCGGCTCATGCAGGATGGAGAGGCACGGTGCAACGCATCGGTCGGAAGACTATCCAGGCTATGGCCGACAGCTACGCATCCATCCCGGCGGATATGAAGGTGGTGATAGGACCGAGCATCGGACCGGATGCATTCGAGGTGGGCGACGAGGTGTATGAGGCTTTCCGTGAGGCTGACTTCGACATGAGTCGTATCGCATTTAAGCGCGACGGCAAGTGGCACATAGACCTGTGGCAGGCCAATGCCATCGACATCGAGGCGGCTGGAGTGCCCCACGATGCCATCGAGATAGCGGGCGTGTGCACCTATCAGGAGTACGACAGATTTTTCTCGGCTCGCAGGCTCGGGATAAAAAGTGGTAGAATTTATACGGGAATTATGATAAAATGAAAGTAAATCGCGAAAAATCCTTTCAGATATTTGGCGGTTTGACGGAAAACACTTACCTTTGCAGCGCCGGTGGATGAAGCCCTGCTTGTTTAAGGGTACCGCTATAGGATTCGGCGGAACGTCCGTAGGTTCCGTAAAAAGCATTCTTAGCTTGAAAAAAATCGTTGAGGCAGAGGCTCGGACGCAACCTGTCGTAGTAGTAGTAAGTGCGCTGGGCGGTATCACGGATAAGTTGATAGCGACCTCACAACTGGCCCTGAAGGGTGATGATAAGTGGCGCGAAGAATTCGACGCGATGGTGACAAGGCATCACCAGATGATTGACACAATCATCACTGATGACAAGAAACGTGTAGACTTATTCAACAAGGTGGATCAGCTGTTCGACCAGTTGAAGAGTATATATTATGGTGTATTCCTGATACACGACCTTTCGAAGAAAACAGAAGATACAATAGTAAGTTACGGTGAGCGACTGTCGTCGAACATCGTAGCCACAATGATAAAAGGCGGCAAGCGAATGAACAGCCGCGACTTTATACGCACGGAGAAGAAGAACGGTAAGCACCGACTGGCTGTCGACCTGACTAACGAACTGGTACGCGAGGCATTCAAGGAGATGCCCGACGTGGCTGTGGTGCCGGGATTCATCAGCCGAGACAAGGACACAAGCGAGACAACCAACCTGGGGCGTGGAGGTAGCGACTATACCGCTGCCATCATAGCTGCTGCGCTGGATGCCGAGGTGCTGGAAATCTGGACCGACGTAGACGGATTTATGACGGCCGACCCACGTGTGATCAAAACGGCTTACACCATCAACGAACTGAGTTACATCGAGGCCATGGAGCTGTGTAACTTCGGTGCAAAGGTTATCTATCCCCCGACGATCTATCCCGTCTGCGTAAAGAATATCCCCATCAAGGTTAAGAACACATTCAACCCCGAACACCCGGGCACTCTGATTAAGGACCACATAGAAAACGACCAGAAGCCTATCAAGGGTATCAGCAGTATTAAAGGTACCACACTGATAACGGTAACCGGACTCTCGATGGTGGGTGTGATCGGTGTGAACCGCCGAATATTTACTACCCTAGCCAACAAGGGTATCTCGGTATTCATGGTGTCGCAGGCTTCGTCAGAGAACTCAACCTCAATCGGAGTGCGCGACGAGGATGCCGCCGACGCTGTAGAGGTGCTGAACGCTGAGTTTGCCAAGGAGATTGAGACGGGAGCGATGTTCCCCATGCACGCCGAGAGCGGACTGGCCACCATCGCTATCGTGGGCGAAAACATGAAACATACTCCGGGTATCGCCGGTAAGCTGTTTGGTACGCTGGGCCGAAGCGGTATCAGCGTGATAGCATGCGCTCAGGGTGCATCGGAGACTAACATATCATTCGTAGTCGACGGACGATTCCTGCGCAAGTCGCTCAACGTACTGCACGACTCGTTCTTCCTGTCGGAATACAAGGTGCTCAACCTGTTTATCTGCGGTGTAGGTACCGTGGGCGGCAAGCTGATAGAGCAGATTCGCAGTCAGTACGAGACACTGATGCAGCGCAACGGACTGAAGCTGAACGTGGTAGGTATAGCATCATCAAAAGCTGGTGTGTACAACCGCGACGGCATAGATCTGGACAACTATCGCGAACTGCTGAAGGAGCCCGAGGCTCAGGGTAAGAGTCTGAAGGACGAGGTGCTGGGAATGAACATTTTTAACTCAGTGTTCGTAGACTGTACGGCAAGCAAGGATATAGCATCGCTGTATCAGACATTCCTGGAGCACAACATCAGCGTGATAGCTGCCAACAAGATTGCTGCATCGAGCGACTACGAGAACTATATGCGACTGAAGAAGACAGCCCGCAACCGCGGCGTGTGGTTCCGATATGAGACCAACGTGGGCGCCGGACTGCCTATCATCGGTACCATCAACGACCTGAGAAACTCGGGCGACAAGATTCTGAAAATCGAGGCTGTGCTTAGCGGCACACTCAACTTTATATTCAACGAGATAGCTGCCGACGTGCCATTCAGCGAGACAGTACGCCGTGCCAAGGAGCAGGGCTACAGCGAGCCCGATCCACGTATCGACCTGAGCGGAACGGATGTTATCCGCAAACTGGTGATCCTGACCCGCGAGGCTGGATATCAGGTGGAGCAGGCTGATGTGGAGAAGAATCTGTTTGTGCCCAACGAGTACTTTGAGGGCTCGGTAGATGACTTCTGGAAGAAGTTGCCGCAGCTGGATGCCGACTTTGAGGCCCGCCGCAAAAAGCTGGAGGCCGATGGCAAGCGTTGGCGCTTTGTGGCTACGATGGAGGATGGCAAGACTAATGTGGCGCTGAAGGAGGTAGACGACAATCACCCATTCTACCGTCTGGAGGGAAGCAACAACATAGTGCTGCTAACCACCGAGCGATACAAGGAGTACCCGATGCTAATCCAAGGCTACGGTGCCGGAGCATCAGTAACCGCCGCCGGTGTCTTCGCGAATATAATGAGTATCGCTAACATTTAAAGTTTGGCCTACGGATTTTACGGATTACACAGATTAATATTATGAAACATATAATTATTTTGGGAGATGGAATGGCGGATTTACCCGTTGAGAGATTAGGGGGAAAGACGCTACTACAATATGCGGCGAAGCCGATGATGGACCAGCTGGCTAAGGAGGGACGATGCGGACGACTGATAACAGTGCCCGAGGGATTTCCTCCTGGTAGCGAGGTGGCCAACACAGCCATACTGGGCTACGACCTGAACAAGGTGTACGAGGGTCGCGGACCGCTTGAGGCTGCTTCTATCGGCTACGAAATGGCTGACGATGATTTGGCTCTACGTTGCAACATCATCAATCTGCAGGACGGCAAGATCATCACTCACAACGGTGGAAACCTAGAGACAGATGACGCCCGAGTGCTGATAGATTATCTGAACGAGACGCTGGCTAAAGCCATCAACGAACGTGAGGGCTGCGACCAGGTGAAATTCATCACTGGCATACAGTATCGCCATCTGCTGGTAATCAAGGGCGGCAACAAGCACATCACTTGTGCCCCACCCCATGATCACCCCAACGAGGAATGGCGCCCACTGCTGGTAAAGCCTGATGAAACCGCCTCTACTTGTCATCTCGAGCGCGCTCGAGCTCTGCTCGCTTGCTACCGAAGGGACGCAAGAAGTCGAGAGATCTCATCCCTTACTGCTGCTGAGACTGCCGACCTGCTGAACGAACTGATACTGAAGAGTCAGAAGCTGCTGGAGGAGCACCCGTTCAACAAGGCGCGTGCGGCACGTGGCGAGCGACAGGCTAACAGCATATGGCCCTGGAGCGGCGGATATCGTCCGTCGATGGAGACACTACAGCAGCAATATCCGGAGATAAAATCGGGTACGGTGATTTCGGCCGTCGACCTGATTCGTGGCATAGGCCACTACGCCGGCCTGAAGATCGTTGAGGTGGAAGGCGCCACAGGATTGGCCGACACCAACTATGAGGGTAAGGCCCAGGCTGCCATAGAGGCGCTGCAGAAGGACGACTTTGTGTTTGTACACGTAGAGGCAAGCGACGAAGCCGGACACGACGGCGACCTGGAACTGAAGCTGAAGACTATCGAGTATCTGGACCAGCGACTCATCAAGCCCATCTACGAACACATACAGCAGATGGACGAGCCGGTATGCCTGGCAGTACTGCCCGACCACCTGACTCCGGTAGAGATGCGTATCCACGTGGGCCAGCCCGTACCATTCCTGATCTGGCACAAAGGCATCGTCCCCGACGAAGTACAGCAATACGACGAAGTAAGCTGCGTATCAGGCAGTTACGGAATTTTAAAACTTCAAGAATTCATGCTTAAATTCATGAAGATTCAATGAAAAAATGTAAAAATGATAAAATGTAAAATGAGATAATTGTTACATTATTACATTGTTAAATTTTTAAATTAACGAAATATCGAAGATATGAAGTACTATAGCACCAACGGCAAGGCTCCTATTGCCGACCTGCACAAAGCAGTAGTTAAGGGACTGGCTGAGGATCGCGGACTGTATATGCCCGAGCGTATCAACAAGCTGCCCCAGGAGTTTTTCGACAACATCGAGAAGATGAGTTTTCAGGAGATAGCCTACACCGTGGCCAGCGCATTTTTTGGCGAGGATGTAGACCCTGATGCTCTCCACGATATAGTTTACGACACACTGCAGTTTGACTGTCCGGTGGTGAACGTAAAGGATAGCATCTACACACTGGAGCTGTTCCACGGACCAACGCTGGCATTTAAGGATGTAGGCGCCCGCTTTATGGCCCGCCTGCTGCAGTACTTTATCAAGCAGGAGAACAACCACAAGGAGGTGAATGTGCTCGTAGCTACCAGCGGCGATACCGGTTCGGCTGTGGCCAACGGATTCCTGGGTGTTGACGGCATACATGTATATGTACTCTATCCCAAGGGCAAGGTTAGCCCCATACAGGAGTGCCAGTTTACCACACTAGGCAAGAACATCACCGCTATCGAGGTTGACGGTGTGTTCGACGACTGTCAGGCATTAGTAAAGAACGCATTTATGGATGCCGAACTGAACGACCATATGAAACTGACATCGGCCAACTCGATAAACGTAGCCCGATTCCTGCCTCAGGCATTCTACTACTTTAATGCCTACGCACGCATGAAGGAGCAAGGTAAGGCTGACAATCTGGTGATGTGTGTTCCGAGCGGCAACTTCGGTAACATCTGCGCTGCCCTGTTCGGCCACGAGATGGGATTGCCTATCAAGCGTTTCATCGCTGCCAACAATGCCAACGATATCTTCTACAAATATCTGCAGACAGGCAAGTATGAGCCGAAGCCATCTAAACAGACTCTGGCCAACGCTATGGATGTGGGCGATCCATCAAACTTTGCCCGTATCTACGATCTGTACGGCAAGAGTCACGCTAAGATTACTTCTATCATCAGTGGTGCTACTTACACCGACGAGGATATAAAGCAGACCATGCGTGAGTGCTACAAGGCATCGGGCTATATCCTTGATCCACACGGAGCATGCGGATATCAGGCACTGAAGGACGGACTGAGGGACGGCGAGTTCGGTGTGTTCTGCGAGACTGCTCACCCAGCCAAGTTTAAGGAGAAGGTAGACGAGATACTGGGCATCGACGTAGAAATCCCAGAGCGTCTGGCAGCCTTCATGCGCGGCCAAAAGCAAAGCGTAGCAATGAGCAAGGATTTCGCCGATTTCAAGAATTACTTGTTAGACCAATAATTCTATATGGCCTACGGATTATACGGATTATACAGATTTATATCGCGGATAATTTAATACGTAAAATCCGTAAAATCCGTAGGTAAAACAAAAATAATCCGTAGGTAAAAACAAAACCTATAGTGAATCGAGGCGGTCGGAGTATAATTCTCTGGCCGCTTCGCCTGTTTCATCATCCGTCATGTCAACACGCGGATGCATGATAATCTCATCGAGATTGATACCTATACGATCCATATTCTGATTGGTATAGGTAAGCTGCGCACCAAACAGACAGATGGTCCACGAAATCTGTACCCACAGCATGAATAGAGGCAATGCGGCAAACGATCCGTAGATGGCGTTATAGCCAGTAACCCAAATCTGAGAGTGAATATAGAACAGCTGCAGCAACTGCATGGCTACGCCTGCCAATATGCCAGGAATGATGGCACTCTTGAATTTTACTTCGGTATTAGGCATATAGACATAAGCCAATATGAATAGCACCGAAAGCAGCAGATAAGGTGAGAAATCGAGCAGTCGGCTAACGGCCGGCCCCAGCAGAATCATCCCCTCCATATGTTTTGCAATGGTAGCCATAAAGATAGAAAGACCCATCGAAACCACGATGATGATTGGGAACAGGAAGAACATGGCCAGATAGTTGGTTATCGATCGGATGATGGGGCGCGAATTGTTGACCTGCCATATCTGATTGAAAGTCTCCTCGACATTATTAACCAGCATGAGCACTGTGTAGAGCATGAATATCAAACCCACACCCAGGAAGATGCCACTCTGAGTATGGATGAGATAGCTGTTGACAAAGTCGGTCAGGATGTCGGCTACCTGTGGCTGTGACGACAAGGCATCGCGAAACCATATCTCTATATACTTATTATAACCAAAGCCGCGGGCTATGGCAAAGATTACGGCCAGCATGGGTACGATGGCCAGCAATGTGGAATAAGTGAGAGCCGACGCCTGAGTCATCACTCGTTTTGCAGTGAAGAAACGAATGGTGAGCTCGAGAGTGCGGTATATCTGGTTTAATTTCATATTTCAATAAAAAAGCACTGCCCCTATAAGCCGGGTTCTGTACCACGACATGCATGGCGTTTGTCATTTATCTAGTCCACGAGTCACCCCGTGGCTCAAGCGTTCTACCCTCCACCGTATTACTCGGGCGGGCAACCCTCAGACGATGGTATACATGAACTTGCAGCCTCCAGTCGGCACAGCCCAACGATCACCCGCTGGCTGGTGGTCTCTTACACCACCTCTACTGTCACCAATAGCTTCTACTTTCGGAAGTGGAGCGCCCTGTGCTGCCCGGACTTTCCTCTCGCGCGACCTTTCAGAAGCGCCAGCGACAAACCGTAGCAGTGCGTTTTCTGGGTGCAAAGGTAAGGATATTTTCGCAAAATAAAGCAAAATCAGGCAAAAACTGCCAAAAATATTTGCCTTAATTACATATATGCAACTAAAAACATAATTAATACTTAAATTTGTCAGTATTTTAAGATTTTAAGTATTAATCGCAAATGCGCGTTAAGCATTAGGGCATAATTGTTAAATTGGGACAAATATTAACGACAAATTGTCAGTATTCCAAATAATGCACTTATTTTTGCACCATCAAAACATGAAAGGAAACATTATTGTGGAATTTAAAACTTAAAAAAATGAATGAGAATATGAAAAAGATCGTAAATGTAGCAACTCCAGCCGTATGCGCAGTTGCTTTGATTCTTTCGGTAACGGCTATCAGTAAGACCAACGCTGCCACCGCTCCCGCTCCCATTGTTACTTCAGCCACAGCTGCACCAGCCGGTCAGCCAGTTGACCTAACCTATGCAGCAGAGAAGGCTCTTCCATCGGTAGTTTACATCAAGTCGGTACAGAACTCAAAGGTTCAAACCGTAGAATATAGCGACCCGTTCGAGGATTTCTTCAGCGATCCGTTCGGCGGTTTCTTCGGTCGCGGTCAGGGTCAGGGCAATGGCGGTCGCCGTCAGCGTCAGGTACAGACTCCAAAGCGTGCTGCCGCTGGTTCGGGTGTTATCATCTCGGCTGATGGTTATATCGTAACCAACAACCACGTAGTAGACGGTGCTGACGAACTGACAGTAAGTCTGAACGAGGGCTCGAAGGAGTATTCGGCTCGTGTGATCGGTGCCGACAAGACTACCGACCTGGCTCTTATCAAGATCGACGCCAAGGATCTGCCCGCTATCACTATCGCCAACAGCGACAACGTAAAGGTAGGAGAATGGGTATTGGCAGTAGGTAACCCACTCGGTCTGAACAACACCGTAACAGCCGGTATCATTTCGGCTAAGGCACGCACACTGGGTGCCAACGGCGTAGAGAGCTTTATCCAGACCGACGCTGCCATCAACCAGGGTAACTCTGGTGGCGCACTGGTTAACACCCGTGGCGAACTGGTAGGTATCAACGCCATGCTGGCATCGCCCACCGGTTCTAACATCGGTTACGGATTCGCTATCCCAACAGCTATTATGAATAAGGTGGTTGACGACCTGAAACAGTATGGTAACGTACAGCGTGCGATGATCGGCATACAAGGTAGCGACGTGAAGAGCTACGTGGACAACCAGAAGGATAACGGCAAGGAGATTGACCTGGGCACCATGGAGGGTATCTATGTAGCCAAGGTAGTAGAAGACGGTGCTGCCGAGGCTGCCGGACTGAAGGAAGGCGACGTAATCACCTCGATCGACGGCAAGAAGGTTACAACATTCGGCGAACTGCAGGGTGTGCTGGCCAAGAAGCGTCCAGGCGACAAGGTTAACATCACATATCTTCGCGAGAAGAAGAACCGCACAGCCACACTGACTCTGAAGAACGAGCAGGGCAACACCAAGGTGGTGAAGAATGCTGATACCGACGTGCTGGGTGCCGACTTCCGTCCCATCACCGATGCACAGAAGAAGCAGTTGGAAATCAACTACGGTCTGGAGGTAATCAAGGTTAACGGCGGCAAGATGAAGGAAGCCGGTGTGCCTAAGGGATTCATCATACAGCGTGTGAACGATGAGCCAATGCACAGCTTCGACGACCTGCAGAATGCAGTGAAGGAAGCCAACAATTCTAAGGACCAGATGCTGGTAATACGCGGTATATTCCCAACCGGCAAAAAAGGCGGATTTGTGGTATATCTGCAGAACGAATAAGCTATTTTTATAAAAAAAGGGCCACGAACATAAAAATTCGTGGCTTTTTTTTGGTTGTTTCAGGAAAAAGCCTTACTTTTGCGCGGACTAAAATATTTACCACGATGAGACAACTAAAAATCACCAAATCTATAACCAACCGAGAGAGTGCTGCTCTTGAGAAGTATCTACAGGAAATCAGCAAGGAAACAATGATCTCGGCTGAGGAGGAAGTTGAATTGGCACAGCGTATAAAAAAGGGAGACCAAAAAGCGCTGGAGCGACTGACGAAGGCAAATCTTCGTTTCGTGGTATCTGTGGCCAAACAGTATCAGAATCAGGGACTTTCGCTGCCCGATCTGATAAACGAGGGAAACCTGGGACTGCTTAAGGCTGCAGAACGTTTCGACGAGACTCGTGGATTCAAGTTTATATCGTATGCCGTATGGTGGATTCGCCAGAGCATTCTGCAGGCAATATCAGAACAGAGCCGTATAGTACGACTGCCACTGAACCAGGTAGGATCGGTAAACAAGATAAACCGCGAGATAAACAGATTTGAACAGCTGAACGAGCGCCGTCCATCGGTCGACGAGATTGCCGAGAAGATAGATCTGCCTCAGGAAAAGATTGACGAGGCAATGAGTATCAACGGCCACCACATATCGGTAGATGCCCCATTCGTGGAGGGCGAAGACAATAGTCTGCTAGATGTGATGACAAACGCCGAAGCCCCAATGGCTGACAAGGAGTTGGTGGATGAGAGTCTGAAATCGGAGATACAGACAGCGCTGAACTCACTGAACGAGCGAGAGCGCAATGTGGTTGAAGCATCGTACGGAATAAACCAGCCCGAGCTTACACTCGAGGAAATCGGTTCGAAATTCGGACTTACCCGCGAGAGAGTCCGCCAGATAAAAGAAAAGGCTATCCGTAAGTTACGGAATAGTAAAACGAATAAATTTTTAAAGACATATTTAGGATAAATGAGATTGATTAAACCCCTGATGATTGCCATCGCACTGATGGCTGCCGGCACAATGAAGGTGCAGGCTCAAGACGTTAAGGTTCCACAGGCATATATGTTCGGATTTGTAGCTTCGTTCAACGATTCTACAGTATATTTCACCAATATCCAGCAGGTTGACAACGCCTGGGTAACAAAGAAAAAGCAATTTTTGGCCGGTCGCAACCAGTACAGTATACAGCTCCGCGAGTTTTTTGCCAACCAGCGCAACATGCCCAACCGCACTTGCGTGGTGATAGCAAACGTAGACCGAAAGAAGCTGGAGAAGAAATATATCAAGATGAAGAACAAGTATCTGGTTAAGAGCAAGAAACCATACGACGTAAGAAACATATCGGAAAGTGATTTCAAGTTTGAGACCGTAGATATGTCTCCGATAGAATAAAATAAATATCCCTCGCAGATTTGCGAGGGTTATTTATTTTTAGCGGGGATTATTTATCTCGAATATCTTCATTCGCTCCTCGAGCATATCGTACTGATGATCCTCGATAAACGATGTGCATACTCTAAGACCTTCCTGCTCAGAACCACAGGTTATCAAGCAAATGGCTGATACGCCGTAGTACATCAGCTCCTTAGCCAACTGACCCGATGTCATGCCGGGATAACCGATCGTGAAGTAGAATCCGTCTGCGATCGGTTCGTCGAGGTCCTTGTCGTAAACCACATAGAAATTGTGGCGACAGAAAATCTCCTTGAGTTTCTTGGCACGCTGACCGTAAACGCTTATCTCCTTGCGGAAGTCGTACTTGCCCTCGTAGGCAGCCTTAAGCATGGCGGCCATAGCATACTGGGCACTATGACTGGTACCAGAGCTAAGAGCATAGAGCATACGGGTAGAGAATACCGGACCGAATGGCAATCCCTGATAGCGTGCAGCCAGATCTGGGAAATGGCGATGGAACAGCTTATCGCTGATGCAAACCACACCGATACGTTCGCCTGCATAGCTGAAAGCCTTAGAACCGCTGATTAGCAGCATATAGTTATCAGTATAGCGTGCTACTGTGGCCTGATATGGTGCCTCGAAGGGTTTAGACAGATCCTTGCGGAAGTCCATAGCGAAATAAGCCAGGTCTTCCATCACGATAGCATCGTACTTGGTAGCCAAATCGCCAATAATCTGCAGTTCCTCCTCGCGCAGACAAATCCACGAAGGATTGTTAGGATTAGAGTAAACGATAGCGCAGATGTTGCCCTTGCTCATATAACTCTCAAGCTTGTCGCGAAGCTTGTCGCCACGATAGTCGTACACGTCAAAGGTCTCGTACTTTACTCCCATCACCTGTAGCTGCATCTTCTGCACGGGGAATCCGGGATCGATAAACAGCACTGTATCCTTCTGCTTGTCGCATTGCGAACAGGTAAGGAACGAAGCGAATGTGCCCTGCATAGAACCAGTAACAGGAACACAACCCTCAGGCTTAACATCTACACCAATAAACGCCTTGACAAACTGCGAAGCAGCTTCCTTAAGCACAGGAGCGCCCTGAATGTCGGGATAGCTGTGGGCTATACCGTCCTGCAGAGCCTTAATCTGTGCATCTACACCAACCTGAGCAGCAGGCAGACCGGGAATACCCATCTCCATTTTGATGAATTCCACCCCACTCTGTTTCTCAGACTTAGCGGCTACCTGCTTAACCTCGCGAATAGTAGCCTTGGCGAAATCATCGATTCCGAGTTCGGCAACCAGCGAGTCTACTATTTCTCTTTTTATAGGTGTCTCCATTACTTCTGTGCAGCTTTACCGATTGCTAATGCCTTGATGTTTGCCTCGACGATAGCTTCGCCCTTGCGGCCGAATACTCGACGGATGGCATCCTCAAGTTTATCGTACTCGATGCCAAGAGCCTTCTGGGCAGCACCCAGCAGGATAACGTTGGCCGAACGTGGCACGCCATTATCCTTGGCTGCCTGCTCGATGTCGAGAATAATCACATTCTTAACACCCTCAAGATCTTTCTTAATAGTCTCAATATCAGGATAGTTAGGAATATTCACAAAAGGAGCACTTGATGTAATAATCCAGCCATCCTTAGCCAGGAATGGCAAATAGCGCAGGGCCTCCATAGGCTCCATCGAGATGATGACATCGGCACCGCCCAAAGGGATAAGGTCGCTGCTGATAGGATTGCTGGAGATGCGCAGATTTGACTGTACATCGCCACCGCGCTGACTCATTCCGTGAACCTCGGCCTGCTTGATATAGAGGTTCTCCTTCATGGCTGCCTCGCCGATGATGGTGGCTATCGAGAGGATACCTTGGCCTCCTACTCCACAAAGTATAATATCTGTTTTCATGAAACATTAAACATTAAACATTAAACATTTTTTGCTGCTGCTTTCTTCTGCTTAAGATGGCGCTGCAGCGTCTGCATACACTCACGACGAGGAATAATAACACTCACACCGTGATAGTTGATCTCATCGCGGATGGCTGCTGTAATCTCGGGCATATTCTTAGGGATAGGATTAACCACCTTGAGGTGATCCTCTGACAGGCCCAGACCCTTACAGATAGCCTCAAACTTATTGGTACCAGCCGAATCCTGACCACCGGTCATAGCTGTGGTAAGATTGTCGCTGATGATAACGGTGATGTCGGCATTCTCGTTGATGGCATCAAGCAGACCGGTCATACCGCTGTGGGTAAAGGTTGAGTCGCCGATAATAGCTACGGCAGGCCACTGACCAGCATCGCTGGCACCCTTGGCCATAGTGATGGATGCACCCATATCTACACAAGAGTGGATAGCCTTGTATGGAGGCAGGAATCCGAGTGTATAACAACCGATATCGCCGAATACTCGGGCGTTAGGAAACTCCTTGAGCACCTCGTTCAGCGCGGTATATACATCGCGGTGTCCACAACCCTGACACAGTGCGGGTGGACGTGGGGTAACATCCTCGCATGGAGCATAGTTCTCGCTGCTCTCTATGCCAAGTGCCTTCTTCAGGAAGTCGGGATTCAGCTCGCCTGTACGAGGCAGCTCGCCTGTTAAGCGCCCTTTGATGACAGCATTGCCTGGCATAACGCCACGAACCTGATCCTCGATGAATGGCTGACCTTCCTCAGCTATCAGAACCTGCTCGCAATCGTCGGTCATACGACGGATGAGCTTCTTTGGTATAGGATACTGCGAAATCTTAAGCACTGGGAATGGACACCCATTTGGATAGCACTCCATCAGATAGTTATATGCAATACCGCTGGCGATGATACCAAGCTTGTGGTCAGCGCCATCGATATACTTATTGTATTTAGAGTCTACTGCCATCTGCTCGAGCAATGGCTGCTGACCGGTAACTACCACATTACGCTTACGGGCGAATGCTGGCAGAAGCACCCAGTTGCTAGCCTGAGCATCGTAGTTAAGCTCATTCTGTGGGCGGGCTTCGTCCTTAACCTCTACAACGGCTCGACTGTGAGCCATACGGGTAGTAACACGCATCAGAATAGGAAGATGCAGCTGCTCCGACAAGTCGAATGCCTCCTGCATCATATCGTAAGCCTCCTGCTGCGAGCTGGGCTCGAGTGTAGGAATCATGGCAAACTTGGCATAGAAACGAGAGTCCTGCTCGTCCTGCGATGAGTGCATAGATGGGTCGTCGGCCACCAGAACCACTACTCCACCGTTGGTACCCGTCATAGCCGAGTTGACAAACGGATCGGCGCATACGTTCAATCCTACATGTTTCATACACACCAGTGCCCTCTTGCCCATATACGACATACCGAGTGCAGCCTCCATAGCCGTCTTCTCGTTTGTGCTCCAACGGCGGTGGATGTTGCGCTCCTTGGCAATAGGCGACTCCTGGATATACTCAGTAATCTCTGTTGATGGAGTGCCGGGATAGGCATATACGCCGCTCAGACCAGCATCGATAGCGCCCTGAGCAATAGCCTCGTCTCCCAATAAAAGCTTTTTCATTTTAAATTTGACTATTTTACGTTTTTACTATTTACAGTTTCAATATCACGGGCAAAGGTACAATAAATTACGCAAACAGCCAAAAAAATACGGCTTAATTTGCATAAGCCGTATTTTTATTCAATCACATTTCAGTTTTTACATTTTATTATTGTTACATTGCTTAATTTTAGAATGTATACCCGAGTGTAAGCAGTGCCTGATTGCGCTTATTGGAAACTTTGGTTACTCCGGTGTTCTGACCAGCATCGTACGATTGGAATGGGTGGAAATCACCATCGGTCTTGCTGAACTGATAAGCCAGGTCGATATTCATCTTGCCTACCTTGAAACCTACACCACAGGTCAGGCGCTGAGTGTCCTTCCAGTTTACGTAGTCGGTAGTCGATGCATACATGTTGCCTGGGCTGTTAACTGTCATATCGCGCACACCATTATCCTTATATCCGCTGGTAAGATAGTTGTAACCAAGTCGGATAGCTACATCAGGAACAGGCTTGATTTCGGCACCTACCTTGAATGTAGATACACCCTTGAGCGACTGCTCGGTGTTATACTTCATGTTTACATCCTTTGATGTCTTGGCATTGTCGTAATAATCGTAGCCGTCGATGATGCGGTTCTGGCTTGCGCCGTAGTCGCTATACTCATAAGTAGCACCGAGGGCCAGATTTGTTCCAACAGTAGTACCCATGCTCAGACCGAAGCGCCAAGGTGTGTGATAACCGAAATCGTAGCTCTCCTGACTCTGACCTTCGTCATATGCTCCAAATTTAGTATTATTGAGCATATAGCTTGAGTTGGTAGTTGTAAGTTCATACCAAGTTGGAGTATGTACATAGGCACCAATGCGGAATGGAGATTCATCCATCGGGCGAACGATGAAACCAGCCTTGATATCAACACCAGTACCGGTTATTTTGCGCTCATCGCCATAGGCCACTGATCCACATGATGTACCGCCAGCGAGCAGCGACTCGGCATATTCAGAATATCCCTTATAGTGCACATCCTTGATGCCAACGGTGAATCCCCAATAGAAACGGTCGTCGTAGTTACCACTCAAGTTGAAGTCGTAATCGGCAACCCAACCTCTGTGTGCACGGTCGAAAGTATATGCGTTGCCTTCGTTCCAGTAGAAATTATCATCATCAGGGTCGTACAACAGAACATTAGAGTTCATATAGTCGGCCTGGTTGAAGGTGTATGCACGATAGTCGGCATCACCATCCCATCCTATCACATCGCCCTGCTTGTTGAAGTCGAGTGTATATCCTCCGTGACGGGCATCGCCACGTAGTCCCTTCTCATAGGTCAGTCCATTCTGCGAACAGTTGCTCAGCGAGTTGGCAGCCGACAGAATCTGGTCGAAGTTGTGACTCTTGTGGTAGTTGAAACCTACGTTTACATAAGAAATCGGACTAACCTTGGCCGAATAAACGAATCCTGCCTGATCGAAACTCATATTAGTCTTGCCCAGTCCGTCGAACTCTTTAGCATCAGCTTGCGACTGGAAGCCGAAACTGAGACTGGCGTTAGAATGGCGGAAGAGACCGATACCAGCAGGGTTAGTACTCATGGTTGAGATCTCAGCACCCAGTGCCTCCATCGCTCCACCCATACCCACGTAGCGGGCTGTACCGTTAAGGTCAGAACCCAGCAAGCGGGCGCTCTCGTATGTATCCTGTGCAGCAGCCGGCATTATCATGCCCATAGCAATTGCTGCCAATAATATTTTCTTCATAATGGCTAATTATTTAATGTTTAATCTTTTAATGTTTAATGTTTCATCTCAACGGCGTCCGCCCATGCGACTTCCACCGCCGCCTCCGCCGCCGCTACTTCTGGTACCGCCGCTGCTGAAGCTTCCGCCTCCACTGCTACTGCGACTGCCACCAAAGCTGCTTGAGCTAGAACTTGATGAACGACTGCTTGAGCTGTTGCTATAGCTGCTGCTAGAACGACTGCTGCTAGATGTGTTAACCACTCTGCCGCTGTTGCTCGACGAGCCGCTTGAGTAATTAGATCCACCACGATATCCGCTGAAGTTACCACTGCTTGAGCGTACGGTGTTACCACTACTATATGTACGTCCGCCACCCATGCTGCTGGCACGCTCTCTCAGACTACCCATACGCGTACTATTATTAGTAACACTATTGCGATGATATGTGCGATAACCTGTACTACCATTCTCGTGGATAGTTCCAGCGTTACCTGTACGTCCGTAGTAGTGGCCGCCACCACCGCCACCATAGTAGTGAGTATATCCACCGTAGTAGCGATATGGATAATACCAAGAGCTGTAGTAGCCGGGATATCCGTAGTAGTTCCAACCCCATGAGCTCCAATATGGATCATACCAACCATAGTACCAGGGATCATACCAGGCATACAGGCTGCTATATCCGTACCATGAACCATACCACCAAGGATCATACCATCCGAAACCATAACGGCTGTAGTACCAAGGCGAATGCCACAGCCAAGTGCTGGCACCGGCACGGTATCCTGCCCAGAAGGCATCATTATTACTTACGTCGTAGTCGTCGAATTGCACCATCTTCTTGGTGAGTGCGAAATCTTCGGCATCCAACGAATCGGGATAAATACCCTTGCCTTCGGTAAAGTCGATTACGTCTAGTTTGGTAGTATCACCGTCTATCACCTCGTAGCTGCTCTTGGCTTTAGGCTGTGGAGCCACCACGGGGGCGATTTCCTTCACCTGCTCTACCTGTGCCTTTTTCTTCTTAGGAACGAAGTAGAGGTCATCATCCTGAGCCATCATTGCCAGTGGCATGGCTCCGATCAGCATTGAAATTAATAACAGTTTCTTCATTTTCTTCTACATTTTATAGTTTCACGTTGCAAAAATACAACGATTTTTGGTGCAAAAGTAGGGAAAAACCCTAACTTATGGTAGGATTTTCCCTAATTTTTGTAATTTTGCCTCAAAAATTAACGAAATATATGAAATATTACGAGGTAGAATTCACCATTTCACCACTTTCGGCCGATGCTGCCGACTTGTTGGCTTCGCTTGCTGGCGAAGCAGGTTTCGAAACTTTCGAGGAGACCGAGACAGGTCTTAAGGGATATGTCCAGCAGAGTTTGTTCAGCGAAGATGCTCTTCGCGAGTGTATCGATGATTTCCCCTTTGAGGGCACATCTATTATATATAATGTACGCGAAGCTGAGGATCGCGACTGGAACGAGCAGTGGGAACAGGAAGGTTTCGAGCCGATAGTGATCTCCGACCAGCTGGTAATACACGATGGTCGCCATCTGCCTGAAGTTGACAGCAAGATTTCGATAGAAATCGATGCCAAACTGGCCTTCGGAACCGGCACTCACGAAACTACACGCATGATTTGCAAAGAGCTGATATATCGTTCTAGCGGCACAAGAGTGCTGGATTGCGGCACAGGTACTGGCATTCTCTCGATTGTAGCACTTAAGTTGGGCGCAACCGAGGCCGTAGGCTACGACATCGACGAATGGAGTGCCGACAATGCACGCCACAATGCAGTAATCAATCGAGTCGACGACAGATTCACATCGCTGTTGGGCGATTCGAGCGTGCTGGACGAAGTCGAAGGAACATTCGACCTGGTATTGGCAAATATCAACCGAAATATATTATTGGCCGACATGCCACGCTTTGTAAGCAAGATGCATCAGGACTCGGTATTGATACTTAGCGGATTCTACACCGCCGACGTAGAAATACTCGTTGACAAGGCGAAAACTTTAGGACTTTCGCCAGTTTTCCAGAATAACGATAAAGATTGGGCATGCATTGTGTTAAGGTATTAATATACGTCAAATATTTATTATAAATATTGTTAACGCTACACCTTAAATTCGTGTTTCTCAAGATTTATTCGTACCTTTGCACACGATTTTAATGGTTAAGGTTTATGGTTGATTAATTTAGTTTTTTAAGTTATAGAGGCTAGCAGTGAATGCTCGCCTCTATTTGTTTTTATACCTACCCTATTTTTCTCAGTCTAGAGATGTATCAGGTCCTTTATTTTTGTCTTTATCAGCTCGCGGGCCTGGTTCTCATCGACGGTGTATACGTGATTAAACACACCCACCGAAACCATCTGGAATTCGCCATCATAGTCAATCACTCCTATATTATAGAAACGATGATCGCGGATAAGCAGACTTCTGTTCAAAAACTCATCGACAGCATTCATAGCAAACACCGAACCTATCGATGCTACTGCACCGTCGATGTTATTATCGCGCAGTTCAGCATTTACTGCTCTACTCAATACCTCTTTAATGGTATCATGATGCTGCTGTTTGTCGGGCGTTGTAGCCATCAGCGCGATAGCTATCGCAGCAATGATACCGATGAAAATAAGGAATTTCTTCATTTTAGTTTTTGACTATTTGATTGTAATACGTAATGTTCGTTTTGTGTCGTTGCTGATTCTGAATCGATTGTCGGTGCGATAGCCAATTATCCACACGATGGCGCCTGTGGCATCGGTTAAAACCTCTTGATGGCGCTTCTCCAAGATACTAAGCTTCTGGTCGGTCATGTAATCGCTCACCAATTTTGTGCCTCTCTTCATGCCGTATGGTGCAAATCTGTCGCCCTGCTGTACTAGGCGCACCGTGAGCGGGAACTGCACCTTATCGGCATCAACCGTAGCCACATAAGCGTCACGCGATACTGTGGTATCGGTGGTTATCTCAAACTTAAAGGCCGTTTGGTCTTCGTCACGATACGTGCCAGGCTCGGGTATTATAAGAGGTTTTATCGGCTCCTTGATAGGTTCAAGCTCCAGAAACTCGCGATCAACCACTAAAGTATGAGTAGCCGAATGGAATTCACGACCCGTCTGGTTCATGCAACCAACTATTTGCTCAGTTTGCGTAGAATTAAAACCTAGAGGCGACAACCACTCATGCATAAACGACGATACAGAGGGTACGGGTGGCTTTGTTACTTTGGGGAATTTATCACCAAGCGTTAGAATATCTAACTCATATCCAATTTCCTTATTGTAAACCTTCTCGGCCTCGCGCAGATAATTTGCGGTTTTATCGATGTTGGCCGCAGCACCAGGGGCGATTTCTTCGAGTAGCGGCAATACGCGCAGGCGAACCTTATTACGAAGCACATCTGCTTCAAGGTTTGTAGAATCCGTAACATATGCCTGTCCGATGGAATCGAGATAATCAATGATCTCCTGTCGATTAATACACAAAAGCGGGCGACGCACGAAATCGTTCTTAGGGCGAATACCCGTCAACCCATGTATTCCGGCACCACGCAGCAGATTCATCAGCAGTGTCTCTACGGCATCATCACGATGGTGAGCTATGCACACATCGGCAGCACCGATATCCTTACATAGTTCACGGAAATATCCATATCGCAGATCGCGTGCAGCCATTTCGATGCTTACTTGATGCTGTTCAGCATAACTCTTTGTGTCAAAATGAATTAAGTGCAGCGAAACATTCAGCCTAGAGCACAGTTCTTTTACAAAATTCTCATCCCTATCCGATTCTTCGCCGCGTAAGCGAAAATTACAATGTGCCGCCTCTACGCGATAACCTAGTTCGCGCAAAATTAGAAGCAAGGCCACTGAATCAGCGCCTCCGCTCAATCCTACTAGATGGAGGTCCGTGCGCTCCAGCAACTGATGGCTGTCGATAAACTTTTGAATCCTATTCAACATACAGAACCAGGCCCTTAAGATACTCACCTTCTGGGTGATAGATATTAATTGGATGATCGGCTGGCTGGTGCAACTGATGCAGAATGCGAACCTTGCGACCAGCCTGGGCTGCTGCAGTAAATACAGCATTGCGGAAATTATCCTTAGTAACCACCTGCGAACAACTGAACGTAAACAGTATTCCGCCAGGTTTAATTTTCTGGAACGCCTTGTTGTTAAGGCGAGTATACCCCTTAAGTGCATTGTGCAGAGCACCACGATGCTTAGCAAATGCAGGAGGATCGAGAATTATCAGATCGTAGTTGTTGCCAGCCTGCTCCAGATACTTAAATGCATCTTCGCAGAATGCCTCGTGACGTTTGTCGCCCTCAAAGTTCAGAGCCACATTACGGTTGGTCAGTTCGATAGCCTTAGCGCTGCTGTCGACAGAGTGTACCTGTTTAGCGCCACCTCGCATAGCATAAACCGAGAATCCACCGGTGTAGCAGAACATATTGAGCACACTTTTACCTGCCGAATAGCGCTCCAGCAGCTGTCGATTGTCACGCTGGTCAACAAAGAATCCCGTCTTCTGTCCGCGCAACCAGTCTACATAAAACCTCAAACCATTCTCTACAGCCACGTTATCCTCGCTACCGCCATACACAAAACCGTTCTCCATATCGTCCATAAACGGCAGTGTGGTTTCGCTCTTGTAATATACATTATCTATACGACTACCCATAACCTTAACCAGCTGCTCGGCTATCTGCTTGCGGCACAGGTGCATACCTATGCTATGAGCCTGCATCACCGCAGTACGGTCGTACACATCGATGATAAGTCCAGGCAGGTTATCACCCTCGCCATGAACCAGTCGATAGGTATTGTTCTGCGGATTATCGGCAATACCGATGGATTGGCGAACTTCGAGAGCCGAAGCCAGTCGCGAAACCCAGAACTCAGCATCTATCTCTACATCGCGAAACGATAGGACTCGTACCGCGATTGATCCCTTCTGAAAGTGTCCTACAGCGATGAAATCGCCCTGATAAGTAAACACACGCACAAGGTCGCCATCCTTCAAATCTTCATCAGCCTGCTGTATTGCACCCGAGAACACCCAGGGGTGAAAACGGAGCAGACTCTCCTCCTTACCACGCTTAAGATATAGTTTCTTCATTTTTTATTGGTTGTTTTCTTCTGGAACTATAACCAATTGATAATCATTGGTTTCTATCATCCTCTTAAATTCTTCATATAGTCGTACACAAGCCCATGCATCGATAGCGGCATAGCGCTTCTGCGACTCCTCCAGCACGTCGCGCTCCCAGTTGGTAAGCTGCTGGCGCTTGCTTATTCGTTCGCCAAACACGTTGGCATACAGCTTCATCAGGCTCTGATCCTCGATACCCAGTTGGTGAGCCATATCCTGCAGGTCAACAAACTCCCCCATCTGGAATTCGCCCAACTGGTGCAGACCCAATGCGTCGTTTTTCCAAGCCAGACCGACCTTGGTCACGGTATTATCCTCAAGCAGTCGCTTAACAGCCGGACACATTCCGATATAGTTCAGTCGGAACAAGAAACAGCAGTTACCAGTTGCAACCTGCAGCAACGAGCACTTATGGTGTACACCTTTCTTAAAACTGGGACGCGTCTCGGTGTCGAAACCAAGCACTGGCTGCGAGAGCAAATAATCCACTGCTCTCTCGGCCTCGGTGGCCGACAAAACCACAACTATGCGCCCGGGGAAACTTACCGTCGGAAAGGTGGCAATCGTCTTCTTATCTACCTTATTTTGTATCAACTTTTTCATTTCTGCGTGCAAAATTATAAAAAAAATCCCGATTTATGATGAAATCTGAGTTTTTTCAGCTACTTTTGCACGAAAATATCATAAACTGTATGAAGAAGGTTAAGAAAAAGACTTCAAACAACGAAAACAAAGAGCGCCTGAGTTTCATCTTGGGAGCCATATTTTTCGGTATCTCGATTTACCTGTGCTTTGCATTCGTTTCGTACTTCAGCACTGGTGCAGCCGACCAGACTCTGATAGAGGAACCACGCGACGGCGAGGTGCTTAACGAGCACCATGAGTTTACCAATACCTGCGGCAGTCTGGGCGCTTATGCAGCATGGTTCTTTATCAAGCGTTGCTTCGGATTGCCCGCATTCCTGTTGCCGCTACTGCTGTTTGTTGTGGGCATACATCTGATGAAGGCTTATCGTGTAAACCTGCTCAAGTGGACTCTGTCGGTAGCCCTGCTGCTGGTATGGGCATCGGTAGCGCTGGCCACATTCCTGCAGCCACTATTTGATAACCAGAGTTACAGTCCTGGCGGCGATCACGGCATGTACATCAGTCACAGCATAGGCAATCTGGTGGGAGCACCGGGGCTCACAGCCCTGCTGATACTCATCGCTGTGGCATTCTTGACCTACTTCAGCGCAGCTACAGTCATGTTCATCCGCAAGATGCTCAACCCCGCTATCTATTATAATAAGGTAAAGTTCACCGTAAACAAGCCAGGCGAAGCTGAGCCTGAGAACCACGAGCCCGTGGAAGAGGAAGAACCACTGGTGTTCGACGATCCTGCCACTCAGACCGTTGAGTTCAAGGACAACGGCGATGCTGTGGTAATCGACGAGGGCTATCAGAACGAAGACAGCAATATCAAGCCAGGATTCCTGAGCAGTCTCCGCAAGAAGAAAGAGCCCGAGGTCAAGTCTGCGGAGAAAGAGAAGTCTGCCGATGGCGGTATTGAGATGGACATCGAAGTAGCCAAGGGCGACACCGAGACTGCCGACAAGAAGACACTGGTAGAAGATGTTGAGAGCATGGAGCCATACGATCCCAAGCGCGATCTTGAGAACTACCACTACCCCACACTCGACCTCCTGAAGAAGTATGACAACGACGGAAAGCCATATATCGATATGACCGAGCAGACAGCCAACAAGAACCGTATCGTTGACGTGCTGCGCACCTTCGGTGTAGAGATTTCCAGCATCAAGGCTACCGTTGGTCCTACTATCACTCTCTACGAAATCACTCTGGCACAGGGCGTGCGCATCCAGAAAATCAAGAATCTTGAGGACGATATCGCACTCAGCCTGTCGGCCCTCGGTATACGTATCATCGCCCCGATGCCTGGTAAGGGTACTGTGGGTATCGAGGTACCTAATGCCAAGCCTTCAACCGTTTCGATGGAGTCGATACTTAACTCTAAGAAGTTTCAGGAGTCGAAGATGGAGCTGCCTTGCGCCATCGGTAAGACTATCACTAATGAGGTATTTATGTTCGATCTGGCCAAGGCTCCACACCTGCTCGTGGCTGGTGCTACCGGTCAGGGTAAGTCAGTAGGTCTGAACGCCATCATCACCTCATTATTATATAAGAAGCACCCAGCAGAGCTCAAGATTGTGCTGGTTGACCCAAAGAAGGTAGAGTTCAGCTTCTACGAGCCTATCTGCAATCACTTCCTGGCCAAGGTACCCGATGAGGAAGCCGATCCGATTATCACCGATGTTACCAAAGTGGTACGCACACTCAACTCGCTGTGTAAGGAGATGGATACACGTTACGACCTGCTTAAGTCTGCCCGCGCTCACAATATCAAGGAGTACAACCAGAAGTTCATAGCCCGTCAGCTTAATCCTAACAATGGTCACCGATTCTTGCCATACATTGTGGTGGTAATCGATGAGTTTGGCGACCTGATTATGACTGCCGGCAAGGAGGTTGAGCTGCCTATCGCACGTATCGCCCAGCTGGCCCGAGCCGTGGGTATCCACATGATCATCGCCACACAGCGCCCAACTACCAATATCATCACCGGTACCATCAAGGCCAACTTCCCAAGCCGTATTGCATTCAAGGTTTCGGCCGGTATCGACTCTAAGACCATCCTCGACCGCACAGGCGCTCAGCAGCTTATCGGTCGTGGTGATATGCTGGCACTCGTAGGCGGTTCTGAGCCCGAACGTGTACAGTGTGCATTCGTTGATACTCCCGAAGTTGAGCGAATCAACGAGTACATCAGCGACCAGCAGAGTTATGGTGCACCATTCGAACTGCCTGAGCCCGATATGCCCGATGCAGACATGGGCGACGGTATGGATAAGGATGTTGACATGCAGCATCTCGACCCACTGTTCGACGATGCAGCCCGACTGATCGTCATGAACCAGAGTGGTTCTACATCGCTCATCCAGCGTAAGTTTGCCATCGGCTACAACCGTGCAGGCCGACTGATGGATCAGCTCGAAAAAGCTGGTGTGGTAGGCGCCGCCATGGGTTCTAAGCCACGCGAGGTACTCATACAGGATGAGAATAGTCTGAATAATCTTTTAAGCAATTTACGATAATGAAAAGAATAGGTATTATTATGGTCGCAGCGCTTATGAGCATGGGCTCATTCGCTCAGTCGGCCAAGGCGGTGCTCGACAAAGCAGCCGGCACCATCACCGCCCAGAGCGGAGTAAAAGCAAACTTCAAGATGACCACTGCCAACGGTAGCACCAGCGGCACTATAGCCATCAAGGGTAAGAAATTCTATGCCACTACCCCACAGGCCAAAGTGTGGTTCGACGGCAAGACACAGTGGACGTATCTTAAAAACAATGATGAGGTAAACGTAAGCAATCCCACCGAGGCACAGCTTCAGGCCATCAATCCTTACAACTTCATCCATCTGTACAAGCGTGGCTACACCTATACGATGAATACCGCCGGCACCGACTACGTAATCCATCTGGTAGCCAATAGCACCGATCGCAAGATCAAGGAACTGTTTATCTCGGTCAACAAGAAGACCTATCAGCCCAAGCAGGTAAAGATGCTGCAGGGCAAGAAGTGGACCACCTTCGACATCAACAGCATCAAGAAGGAGAACATCGCCGACAGCCAGTTCCGATTCAATGCAAAAGATTTCCCCAAAGCAGAAGTAATAGATTTAAGATAAAACTAAATAAACAATGAACAAATTTCAACTGTATCGTCTTCTTCGTAAGAACACTAACCTTAGCTACAAGCGCAGCCCTGCATTCGAGCAGAACAAGTGGGCTAAGGGATTAATCTATTTTGGTGCCGTCATGTTCGGTATCTACCTGATAATGTATGGATGCATTATCGGTGCCAGCGCCGACGGCACAGCCGGCTTCATGCTTGGCGCCAGTATGGTATACCTGCCCATCGATTTTCTGTTCCGATTCGTAGTACAGAATACCCCTGGCATGATGGTTAAGCCCTACATTCTGCAGCCGATATCGCGCTATACCGCCATCGAGTGTTTCCTTGTGGGCGAACATGTAAGCGGCTACAACTTCCTATGGCTCTGTATGTTTGTGCCCTATGGCATCATACTGCTGTTTGCCGGCGAGAGTTTCGGCCTGGTATTCTACGAGGTTATTATCTGCCTGATACTCATGATTCTCAACAGCCAGATCTACCTCTTCTTCCGCACACTCATCAATCGCACAGTGCTGTGGCTCATCCTGGGCTTGCTGTTCTATGCCCTGCCCTACAGCCCCGTACTGTTCCATCTCAACAATAAGGCCAATGCCATCGATAAGGTTTTCGATGTATATATGGCCGTTGGCATGTCGTGGTACTTTCTGCCATTGTTGCTGGCCGTGATCTGCGGTCTGTTCTTCGTCAACCGCTACTTCCAGTTCAAGTATGTCTATGAAGAGATTTCTAAGAAGACCGAGAAGGAACTTAAGCACGTATCGCAGTTTACATTCTTCGAGCGCTTCGGTCTGGTGGGCGAATATCTTAAGATTGAGCTCAAGTCAAACATCCGCAACAAGACCATGCGCACCCGTTGCATCTTCAGCCTGGTAGCGGTGATTGCATTCTCGCTGTTGGTAGCCTATACTCCTATCTACGACAACGAGCTGATGCAGAACTTCTGGTGTCTGTACTGTTTTTCTCTCTATGGCGCCACCGCTCTTATCAAGATTATGGGTCAGGAGGGCAACTACATCGAGTTGCTGATGATGCACCGCGAGAATCTTATCGCACTGCTCCAGGCCAAGTTCTATTTCTACAGTTCGGTACTCATCATTCCGTTTGTCATCATGCTACCTGCCGTGATTACCGGCAAGTACACCTTACTTATGCTGTTTGCCTACATGCTGCTCACGGCCGGATTCCTGCACTTTGTGATATTCCAGTTGGCTGTTTACAACAAGCAGACCATCCCCTTGCAGCTTAAGGTAACGGCCAAGGGCAACTTCGAGAATGGCATGCAACTCGTCATCGAGATCTTTGCGTTCTTCGGTCCGATACTCATCACCTTCCTGGGATATCTGCTTGTAGGTCTCACCTATACCTATATTATATTATGTATAGTCGGTTTGGCATTCATTGCAACCCACCAGATTTGGATTCGCAATATTTACAACCGAATGATGAAAAGAAGGTATGAAAACATCGAAGGATTCATAAATACACGTGATTTTTAGACGAATTTGATGTTTTTTGAAAGAAAATCGCAAAAAAGTTTGGTGGTTTCAAAAAATAGTCGTACCTTTGCACCCGCAATTCAGCAAGAGAGCTGATTTAAAGCGAAAAATGATGCACCCGTAGCTCAGTTGGTAGAGCACCTGACTCTTAATCAGGGTGTCCAGAGTTCGAGCCTCTGCGGGTGTACATTTCGCAAGAAAAAAGGCCTAAAAAGCCACCAAAATTTTTGATGCACCCGTAGCTCAGTTGGTAGAGCACCTGACTCTTAATCAGGGTGTCCAGAGTTCGAGCCTCTGCGGGTGTACAAAGCAAGACTTAAGCGTTGGGAGAGATCCTGACGCTTTTGCTTTAAAATAAGAGAAAATTTTCGATTATAACTTATTGATTCAAAGTCGATTAGAAGATTCCTACATGTTGTAACAACGGCAGACAGTTGGAATGATTTGGAATTGATTGGAATGACTTGGAATCATGGAATATGGCGATTTTGATACCATTTTTGATACTCCAAAGTGACTTTGATACCAAATAGCTTCTTTTGACACCCTAATGTTTGTCCGCCTTGGCGCACGAAGTGCGGTGATGGGCAGAGGTGGCTTGCCACGGCTGCGAGGTGTTGGGACGAATGTGGCAGGGGCTTGTCCACTGCCTCTTTCGGCTGTGGAGATGTAAATTTGGAAAGAAAAAGTAGACGTTTTATTTGGGCAATACAAATAAAACGCCTACCTTTGCAGATGTAAATAATGAAAGCACTTTATGAAATCAAAGATACTACTAACTGCTTTTGCAGTAATGATTGGATATTATACCGCTTGCGCGCAGGAACTACCGACGGATGGTAAGCTGACCATTCGCCCGATGTTGCAGAAGCTTGGAGAGAGGCTGCTACAGGGTAAGACAGGAAGCATTGTGGCAATCAATCCTGCTAATGGAGAGATTCTATGCCTAGCTACGAACACACCCAATGGGTATGATGTGAGACAGGCCATTGGCAAGCCACAAGCTCCTGGCTCGACGTTTAAGACGGCACAGGCATTGACGCTGCTGTCTGAAGGGATCGTCACTCCTGAAACCACCGTGGAGTGCAATAATGGGGTGACAGACGGGAACATCAAGGTGGGATGCCATAAGCATCAGACACCATTGGCGCTGAAAGAGGCATTGGCACAGTCATGCAATACATGGTTTCTGATGACGTTTGCCTCGATGATAAACGACGATTTCATGTATGAATCGAAGGACGAAGCCATCACTACATGGCGAAGCTACATGCAAAGCATGGGATTGGGAGGCCCGATGCACATTGACATCAAGGGAGAACAAGGCGGACTTCTTGCAGGAGCCGACTATCTTAACCGCAGATATAAGGATGGATGGGACGGAAAGACCATCTGGTGGGCTGGCATGGGACAAGGCGATGTGACTTGTACCCCGCTGCAGCTCTGCAATCTGGCAGTGACCATTGCTAATCGAGGCTGGTACTATGTGCCGCATATCCATAAAGACACGAAGAATGAGCGGTACTTAAAGAAGCGCGAGACCAAGGTAAAAAAAGAAGCCTATACCCCAGTGATTGAAGGGATGCGCATGGCAGTAGAAAAAGGTACTGCCACGTGTATCAAAACGACCTATCCCATATGCGGTAAGACCGGTACGATTGAGAATCCTGGTCAGGATCACTCGGCATTTATAGCATTCGCTCCAATGAAGAATCCTAAGATTGCCGTGAGTGTGTATGTCGAGCATGGCGGCTTTGGTGCAGATTTGGCAGCACCAATAGCTGGGCTTATCATCGAGGAATACTTAAAAGGAAAACTTTCAGAAGATTCTGAAGCTAAAGCCAAAAGAATTGCGGCAAAAACCATAGGTAAAGAATAGAGGCAAAGGTGTTGGAAATCACTTTTGCTTATTTTATAAGCTGAATGTGGAGGCGACTTGTTCGCCACCTCTTTTGGATATAGGGCTGGGAAGAATGCTATTCTTTCCAGTCGATTTCGGTGAAGCGATTGAAGCGCTTGCCGTCGCGCTCGATGACCTCGAAGAACATGTCTTCGGGTCGTACCCAATATTGGCGGTCGCCATAGAGGGCTTGATAGACAACGAGTCGTTCACCAGTTTCGCTATCGAAAGCTGAGTGAATATAACGATACTTATTACCTTTGAAGTGCTGGAAGTAACGAATCCAGCCTTCTTTCTTCGGGTATGTCATCAGAAGCTTTTCAATCAAGGGGACATACCATGTTCTTGTTTCCTGCTCGGTGGGCGTGTGGCCGCCTGGGAAATGGTAGGCTTGATTGTAGTGCTCTAGGAAGAGAGGCTCGAAATGAGCCAATGTGTCCTGTTCACCGAACAGTCCCCATACACGCTCCTTATAATAAGGGTTAGTGTACTCAAATTGCATTTCCTCCAAATTGTCGAATTCTCTGATCAAGGCTTCATCTATGATAAAATCCTGATTACCGTCAGCTCTGGGAGATTTATATTGCTGCGGGCCGATTCGAGATTGCAGGAACTCTGTCATCTTGAAATGGGGATTGCCTAGCAGGGCGGGAACGCCGATGATTGGTGCTAGCATCTGGGCATAGAAGGAGCCGCAGCTGTTGCCGACAAGGATGTCAGGCTGTTCGCGGTCGACAAGAGCGCGGATAAAGCCTAAGGCTTCCTTGGGATGAAGAGGAAGGTCCGGAGTAAGAACGACTGCCCTATCCTCGAATGCTTGCTTTAACGCCATAGCGGGAACACATTGGCCGCTGGCATAAAAGCCGTGTAAGAATAGTATTTTCTTCATACCCAGTCAAGCGTATGGTTGTCTTCATTTTAGCGCTTTTATGATAATTGGCTCCAATTCCCGGGCATCGTAGGAGGTGGATAATATGGTACCATCGCGGTCGATTAGCAGAAATTTACCTGAGCCGTTCTTTTTAGCATGTTTCTCCCAAACGCCGTAGCGGTCTTGATAGTCTACAAGGCTAGGCCACGGGTACTTGTCGTGCTCCATAGCACGGCGGAAAGAGTTCATGTTCCACTCCCGGGCAATGGCTACTACGGTAAGTCCTGCATCGCGGTATTTTTCATATAGTGGGATGAGCAACTTAGCATGACCGCGACACGAGTTACACCATGAAGCCCACATGATGATGAGGGTTACATGTCCACGATAGAGCGAGCCAACGCTTACTTTCTCTCCGTTGGCAGTTGCTGCTTCGTAATCGTCAAAGTATGGTTGTCCAGGTTGAAGACGTAGTCCCAGTTCCTTTAAAGCAATACGGCGGTGAGCGGGATGCTCTGTGAAGAGGTGCTGATATAGCTGATGGTATTCATCAAGATAAGGCCGTGCCATGTTTAAATCATCGTATGCGTAGAACATTTCTACCTCTAAATAAAGTAACCCATAAAGCATCGGATTATAGGCTTTATAGGCTTTAGTCCAAGCATCTATCCGTGCTTGGAGTGAGTTGTGCGCTTGCACCATTTTTTGCCCCTCGGGCGATTCGAGCAGATCATTATCTTCCAAGGAGTCGAGCTTGCTCTCTATCATCTCTGTCTCTTGCCCGAAAAACTCTTTGGACTTACGCTGCATCTCCAACCACTTCTCTTGCTCTGGCCCTCCTGCGACAACATCCAGGCGTGCACCATCTTCATCGGGTGTGATAGCGATATGTACCGTATCGTTCTCTACAAGGAAAAGTGCGAAATGTCCACCCTCCTTGTGATCCTCTATGATTTCGTACATCTCAGTCGTTTCAGCTTCAATATCGAGGGTGAAACGTCCGTCCTTAACTTTTACCTCCGTCCATTTTGCATCATCGTCGTCTGCCGTGCCTTGTTGTGCAACGTAGAAAGTCTGTCGCTTCACACCGTCAGCAACAGTCCCAACAACATGACATTTTACTTGCGCTTGTCCCGTCAGGGCGGCGAGGGTAAGTAGGATGGTTACAATGAATGATTTCACTTCCCCATGCTCTTTCTGAGTTTCAGTATGCGGCGGACGCTTTGGTTGATGCGATCTTCGGTGATGGTGCCGTTGTCAATGGCAGCCATTACAGCTTCAAAGGCTACTACATAGTTGCTTGGGTCTAACACAATGTCGGCGCCAGCCAGGATACTACCCACAACAGCCTCGGCGGTGCTGTACTGATTGGTGATGGCACCCATGCTGATGGCATCGGTCACGATGACATTCTGATAGCCCAACTCGCCACGCAACTTGTCCTGAAGAATTATCGATGACATAGTCGAAGGCACATCCTCTCCAGTGACGTTAGGCGCAGCTATGTGGGCAGTCATTATCAGTTGGCAGCCCCACTCTATTCCCGCACGGAATGTCACCATCTCGCACTGCAGCATCTCGGCCCACGTCTTCATCGTCTGCGCGTAACCATAATGTGTGTCAACCTTTGTGTCGCCATGACCGGGGAAGTGCTTTATGCAACCTGTGATGCCAGCATCCTTCAGTCCCTGCAGATAGTTGGTCACCATCGGTGCAGCCACAGCGGGATCGCCGCTAAACGCACGCTGACCTATAACAATATTTTCAGGGTTGGTGTTTACATCAGCCACGGGGGCAAAGTCGATATCAAAACCATACTGCTGCAGATATGTGCCGATGGTATTGCCACACTCGTATGCATTAGCCGGGTCGCCCGTATTGCCGATAGCCTCCATCGACTCGTATTTCTTCACATCGAAGTTGGGATTATTAGCAATACGCGCCACGCGTCCGCCCTCCTCGTCGATACACAGCAGCGGACTGCCGTTAAGTGCCTTTATCTGCGCTATTAACGTAGCCAGTTGCGCCTCGTCGTTGAAATTCCATGCATACAGTATCACGCCGCCCACGGGATAATCCTCGCACAGCGTCCTCATGCGGTCGTTAACCTCACGCAGTTCCAATGGCATCAGTTCGGTATACGATGTCCAGTGTATAGTGGTGTCGAGCGCCTCTGTGCGCACATAGAACATCTGCCCCACCTTTTCGCGCAGCGTCATCTTGGCCAACTGTTCCTCTACATCGTCGCCTGGCTGCACTACAGGGTTATCGTCGTTAGTACAAGCAGCCAATGTGATACCGCAAAATAGGATGGCGGTCTTCATCCATGTATCATTCAGTTTCATATTTATAATACCGTATTTATAGTTCTATTATTTGCAAAATTACGAAATATTCTTAAAACAAGCGATTATAACTCTTTAAAAAAGGTTAATTATCGTAAATCGGGCGAACAACAAAGAGGGTGTGTCAAATTAGGCACATCCTCTTTGTTCTATACAAATAACATTTTTTTCCTATTTTATTTGTTTTTTTGCTCGCTTATTTGTATCTTTGTCGACAATTTGAAACAATA
>CACWMK010000047.1 GCA_902761905.1 uncultured Prevotellaceae bacterium | reverse complement strand
AGCCCACCTGCGCCGATGGTACTGCAATGCAATGCGGGAGAGTAGGAAGCCGCCGTCTTTTTAAAAGAAGAGCCTCGAGAATACAATATTCTCGGGGCTCTTTCGTTAGTTTGTTCAGCACGAACGTATTCTAATAAACGCCTTCGTAGCTATATGACAGACACACCTCCAAACGGATGGTGTCATTACCTTGCTAGGTCTTTTTTTATGGATTTCTTCTGTTATTTGTTTTGAATATATTTCTTTCCTCCCTTGATATAGATGCCATGTAGGAATGGCTGGTTGAGCTTGATCCCTGAGAGCGAATATGATGATTGAGGGGCGTGATCCTGCTTCCTTATAGGAATAATGCCTGTTTCTTTTTCTTTCAAACGTTCATATTCCGTAGCTGCCATTATGAAACCTCCTAAGACCTTACCCTCTGTATAGAAATTGCTTCCTGACGTGGAGGTAGGTTCAGTATCTTGGCCTATGAGATAATAGTTGGCAGAACCGTCACGGAATGCAAAGCCTGCAAGTCCTGCCGACTTGCAGCATCTGACCAAGTGGACACCCCCCATACCGTCGGCAACCATGAAATTTTCGACAAAACCACGATAGGCTTTTTTTGCTAAATCAGTATAGTCTGTGTCAAAGAGCCCAAGACGCATTCCCTTGAGGTAGGCTGCAATAAAAATAGCTGTGCACGATGACTCTAGGTAGTTTGCCACAGGTGATGTGGTGTAGCAGAAACTACTATCATAGCTTGTAGCGACGTAGCTGTCGTCGTGGTTTAATAACTGATACCAGCACCCTGTGTTACTATCCTGTTTGGCAGCCAGGCCTGCTGCCAGCTGTTGAAGATAGCTGTGCAAGGTTTGGTAGTTTTCACTAGTTGTTAATCCTGCTTTTATCATCTGATCTAGAACATCAACCAGTGCCAGGAAGTACCATGCAGTGGCACGTCCCCAATACTCGGCAGAATGATAAACCTCAGAACCAGGTTCGGCCGAGATACCCGCCCATATTTTTGCAGCCTCTCCAGCAGGATCGGCAGTGAAAGCATGGTAGAGCAGTTTTACCTCATCGTTCCATAAGTAACGCCATGAGATAGTGAATTGTTTGGTAATCAGGTCCCAGTCATTATCACTGATGGCAGCATAGCCTGTGTATTCGTTGACCATCTGTGCCAAGAGTGCCGGTCCCATATATTGGCCGTCACACCACATCTGGTCAGTATAAAAAGACTTGTGCCACCAACCGCCTGCAGCACCAGCCAGCGTGCTTTCCTTGAAGGCATAGTTGGTATTGGCGATGTCTATGGATACGAGGGCATCGGCAAAACGTTTTTTTGATGTAGATACGGTTTCGTCGTTCGTGAAATAAGGACTATCGCCGAAAGTCCCGTTTTTAGCCATTTCCTGTAGTCTGAAATAGAGTTTCACGGCATTGATGTCATCAAAGCATTTTCCGTCTTTACCATCTTGAGAGATATCGTATTTATTTGCATAATATTGGATGGCATAATACCAAGGCCTGACATCCACCTCGCTATTCTCCTTGTAAAAATCCACAGCCTCAATGATTGCTTTTGCTACCAATCCTGGCACATAGTCAAGATTGTTCATTGAATAGTTTGGCTTAGCAACAATATTGCCTTGGCTGTCGAACACGCCGAAACCTGCATCTGCTTTATTCGCCTTAAAATCATTGATGCGTGAGTTGATAACCAGTTGTGATTATCTCACTTGCTCATTAAACGTGTAAGGTTCTCCTGCAGTAGTTTGGGCAGTTGCAGTATCACTCCAGCCAAATCCTATTGCTGACAGAATTAGTAAAAGTACTTTGTTCTCCATTTCTCTTTTTCTTTTTTAGATGAATTTCTGAAATATAATCAGATTTTCCGAATAATCACTTTTTTTTTAGAATAATCTTCTTTTTTTCTTATTATTTTTATATCTTTGCACATGTATTATTAATAATAAATTAAAAGCGTATGTCTATTAACCGCAATCATCAATTCTACAAATTAGTGTTTGAAGGTATTCTTCTAACAATGTTTTTTTCGTTGTATTCTTGTTCGAATGAAGATAATGAGATAGTGGATGTAATTTCTCCATCTTCTTACGACAGTCTAAAACCTATAGGCTTTGGTGAGAATACTACTGGTGGCAATAATCACAACATAACAGTGGTGACTACCGCCGAACAATTGGCAGAAGCTGTGAGTGGCGCCAATCCGGCTACTATTTATGTGCAAGGCGATATCACCCTAGACAATATGCTTGCAGTGGGTTCAAATAAGTCGATTATCGGTCTCTACGGGGCCACCATTAGTAATCTTAATTGTAACGAAAATGCTGGTATATTTTTGCTGAAAGGCAGCAATAATGTCATTATCCGCAACCTGACTCTACTCGGTCCTGGCGCCTACGACATTGATGCCAACTATAGTGATAACATCAGTTTGGTTGGTGCTAAGAATGTGTGGGTGGACCACTGTGACATCCAGGATGGTATTGATGGCAATTTCGACATTGTCGAAGGATCTGACAGCATCTGTGTCAGTTGGACCCGCTTCCGTTACCTTATAGCACCGAAAGGAGGAGGCAGTGGCGGCAGCGATGATCACCGTAACTGCAATCTGATAGGTAACAGCAACAATACAGCCGACTTAGATGCAGGTCATCTCAACTGTACGTTCATCTGCTGTTGGTGGGGAGATGGCTGTTCTGAGCGTTGTCCGCGTGTCCGCTTTGGAAAAGTGCATGTGACCAACTGCCTTTATGATGGTAATGACTTTAGCTATTGTGTAGGTTACGGTGTCTATTCTAATATCTTTGTAGAGAAGTGCGCCTTCGTGTCTGAGGCGGCAAAGAGTAATGTTATTAAAGACTGGCATGGCGACAAGGATTTCAATATCAAGTTAGTGGACTGTCTGGGCGTAGATGACATTGAGTTGTCACAAGGCAACCGTGAGCAGTTCGTGCCTAGCTATGACTATAGGACTTTTGACTCTGATTTGGTGGAATCTGTTCTTAAGAATAGCGAAAACGGCGCAGGTGCCACCCTCAAGATTACACTTTAATATTGAAAAAAAGCAGATTAACAATCTGCTTTTTTTTTGAGCCTCTTGTCGGATTCGAACCAACGACCCCGAGATTACAAATCACGTGCTCTGGCCAACTGAGCTAAAGAGGCGGGTGGGTAAGCGATCTGCATCGCGCCGCTACGACCTAATACCCTTGCTGCGTTCCCACCCTGGGGGATTCAAAGGGAGCTGGCCGTACAGGACTTACCCATATAATTTTAAAGAACTAATTGCTCGAAAGCGGGTGCAAAGGTACAACAAAAAAGTGAGAAATGTACAACTAAATGTGAAAACTTTCTGGTTTTTAACTATTTTTTGAGACAAACACCATTTTATGTGCAGGAAAATGCGTAATTTTGCACCCTAGAAGATAAAATGTTAAAATGACAGCACCAGAATATATACAATTAAAGGCTTTTGCCCGTCAGGATGGTTTCTTCTTGGCATTATTATGGATTACTAGTTTTATAAGCTATATAATAGGTCTGAGTAATCCATTATTGTCTATGGCATCTATGATTATTGCTATAGTTAGTCCTTTCTTTGTTGCAAGTAGATTGCGTAAGTTTCGAGATGTTGGCAGAGAAGGAGTTATTTCTTTTGGTCGTAGTTATGCTTATACAATTTTCGTATTCTTCTATGGTGCGGTTTTGCTGGCAGTAGTCCAGTATTTGTATTTTGCTTATTTTGATAATGGTTATCTTGTTAGTTCGTTTGCAAGGATGATGTCGACAGAAGAAGGCAAGATGATGTTGGAACAATATGGAATGAGTAAGGTCGTAGACGATAGCTTGGCAGAAATGGCTGTTACCCGTCCAATAGATTATGCTCTGAATATCCTGACAATTAATATATCGCTGGGATTTATATTAGGTGTTCCCATCGGTTTGATTATGCAAAGAAAAAATAAATAAGATTATGGATATATCTGTAGTTATACCTCTTTTTAATGAGGATGAGTCTATACCAGAGCTTTATGCATGGATAGAGCGTGTGATGAAGGCTAATAACTTTAGTTATGAGGTCATTTTTATCAATGACGGTTCTACTGATCGTTCGTGGGAAATTATTTCTGATTTGAATAAAAAACAACCAGATATAGTAAAGGGTATTAAGTTCCGTAGAAATTACGGAAAGAGCCCTGCTCTGTATTGTGGTTTTGAGCAAGCTCAGGGCGATGTAGTTATCACTATGGATGCAGACTTACAGGATTCACCTGATGAAATTCCTGAGTTATATCGCATGATTAAGGAGGATGGCTACGATTTGGTTAGCGGATATAAGCAGAAACGTTATGATCCTATTTCAAAAACTATTCCTACAAAGTTGTTTAATGCCACAGCTAGAAAAATAAGTGGTATCAAGAATCTGCATGATTTTAACTGCGGACTGAAGGCATACCGTAAGGCTGTGGTTAAAAACATAGAGGTATATGGCGAGATGCATCGCTACATACCTTATCTTGCCAAGAATGCTGGTTTCAATAAGATTGGTGAGAAGGTTGTTCAGCATCAGGCTCGTAAATATGGCTCGTCAAAGTTTATGGGCTTAAACCGTTTTGTTAATGGTTATCTTGACTTACTCACACTTTGGTTCTTGAGTACATTCGGAAAGAAACCTATGCACGTATTTGGTTTCCTTGGTACTGTTATGTTCTTCATCGGTTTTGTTGCTGCTGCTTGGATTGGTGCAGATAAACTCTGGTGTTTGGCCAATCATATTCCCCAGCGTCTAGTAACTGATTCGCCATTCTTCTATATTGCTCTGACGATGATGATACTTGGTACTCAACTATTCCTAACAGGATTCCTGGGCGACTTGATAAGTCGTTCGTCGAGCGGACGTAATGATTATCAGATTGAGGAAACAATATGATTAAGCGAATCCCGTATATATTGTTAGTGATGCTGATGGTGGCATGTTCATCTATCGACTGCCCTGTAGATGCTACTGTGACAACGCAGTATCAGATAAAGAATAGCGACGGTACAGCGTGGACACTCACTGATACGATGACTGTAACCTCTACTCGTAAAGATGGTGTAGAGGTAAAGCTATTGGATTCTGTACTATATAATAAAGGTATAAATATCAGTGAATTCTCTCTTCCTATCAGTTACTCGCATCCAGAGGATGTACTGGTGTTTCAATTCGATAATAGTGATAATAATAAGCATGTCGCTGATACATTATGGATAAAGAAATACGACTATCCGCATTTCGAATCGGTTGACTGCAATACAGTCTATTTCCACACCATTACGGATGTGAAGTACACATGTAACTACATCGACTCAATAGTGATTAATAATTCTTCGGTAACTTATGACTCTAAAACGGTTCATTTCTACCTCTATCCTAAGAGTAACTATTAGTCTTGTTGTGCTATCTGCAGCACTTCCATCACAGGCTCAGAAGTTTTTCTCGTTTCAGAAAGACTCTGTGCCCATGTTCCGTGGATTTGCTGTGTCGTTTGATCTGGTTGGTGCAGGACTGATGGCATTTAGTGATAATGGACAATATGAAGGTGCGTTGCGAATAAACCTGCACGATGAGTGGTTCCCAATTATTGAGGCTGGTTTGGGAAAGGCTAATCACAATGATGAGGTGACAAAGATTCACTATAGTACATCTGCTCCCTATTTTAAAATAGGTATCGATAAGAATTTATTAAAGGACAAACATGGTGCAAACAGACTATATGGTGGATTGCGCTATGCTTTTACTTCGTATAAGGTTGATATTTCTCGCCCCGATTTTCCAGATCCTGTTTGGTTGTGGGATACTGGCTATGGTATTAAGGATGCTCAGTGCAACTTCCATTGGATTGAGGCTGTAGTTGGTGTAGATGCTAAGATATACGGTCCGTTGCATTTGGGATGGAGTCTTAGATACAAACGTCGTATTGCCCACAAGGAAGGTGAGTTTGATAAAACATGGTATGTGCCAGGTTTTGGAATTTATGGTGATACACGATTGGGTGGAACATTTAATGTTATCATAGACATCTAGACTAATGCAGAAACCAGAAAATAAAAAGTTACTGTGGCAGCTACCATTCTTGGTACTGCTGATTGTTGGTACAATCCTTATAATACGCCAGCAGCGCAATATCCCTTATCAGAAGAGTGCCGATAAGGTATTTGGTACATTCTATCATGCAACTTATCAGTGCGATTCTGATCTTACATATAGTATCAATCAGGAACTTGCAAAGGTAGACCAATCTTTATCGCCATTCAATCCGAATTCGATTATAACAGCTGTTAATCAGAATAGGGATGTAAAGCTCAATGATATGTTTCTCGATGTGTTTAGTTTGGCGATGAAAATATCTGATGAGACAGATGGCGCTTTTGATATTACCGTTGCTCCCTTGGTCAATGCTTGGGGATTCGGATTCAAAAATGGTATAGAGCCCACCAAAGGACAGGTTGACAGTTTGATGCAGATTATCGGCTATCAAAAAGTTTCGCTTGAAAAAGGCAAGATTTGCAAGGCTGACGACAGAATAATGCTGGATTGTTCAGCTATTGCTAAGGGGTATGGAACTGATATCGTAGCAAGACTGTTGCGTAGCAAGGGTATTACCAATTTTATGATTGAGATAGGTGGCGAGATTGTTACAAGTGGCGTTAATCCAGAACAAAAGCCATGGAGGGTTGGTATATCGAAACCCGTAGAAGATACAATGGGAACGGATCAGGGCGTCCAGAGTATCGTTGCCATTACCGATAAAGCTATGGCCACTAGTGGAAACTATCGAAATTTCTATTATAAAGATGGTAAGCGATATGCACATACTATAGATCCCAATACGGGCTATCCTGTACAGCATAGCATACTGTCAGCTACTGTTTTTGCTAATAGTTGTGCTGTAGCCGATGCTTATGCTACGTCGTTTATGGTGATGGGATTGGAAAAGGCCAAGCGTATACTTGAACAACATTCAGAGCTTATGGCTTACCTTATCTACAGTGATAGCGACGGCAAGAATGCTGTGTGGTATTCACCATCACTAAAAAACATAATTCAGAATTAACGTATGGCTGTACTCCAGTTACTTGATAAGTTGTTACAATTCCCATTGTTCTTGGGTATGAGCCGCGATGATTTGGAGATTGTCGCAGGTCATACAAGGTTTGGATTCATAAAACTGGAGGCAGGCAAGACAGTAGTAAAGTCGGGCGATAATTGCAACCAACTTCATTTCTTGATAAATGGCTGCCTTAGAATACGAACATATTCTGACGATTATGGTTATTCTATCGAAGAACAGATGCAAGCGCCAAACATTCTTCAACTTGAATCCGTATTTGGCTACTACCAGCGTTATACTCACGATTTTATTGCGCTGACAGATGTTAATTTCATCACTATCGATAAGGAAGAAGTGATGCGACTGACAGAGGATTTCCTGGTGTTCCGACTGAATATTATTAATCACTTTGCCACTTTGGCTCAGAAAAAGATGAGACAAGCGTGGACTCGTCCTCCCCAGTCGCTGGAGGAGCGTGTAATCCGATTCCTTGTACAACACTCCACCTATCCAGCAGGTCATAAGGTTTTTAATATCCTGATGACCCGATTGGCTGATGAGTTAAATGATAGTCGTCTCAATGTGTCGCGTGTCCTTAATGATATGCAACACAAAGGGTTGATAACTCTAGGTAGAGGAAAAATAGATATTCCACAACTTGAAAGACTCCTTTACACCACATAAAATGGTTAATAGGACTGTTTTCAATTTTTTTAATGTATAGTTTTTTTAAGTATCAATTTTTTGTAGTAACTTTGCTCCCCAAAAGATGTTAGTATGAAGATGAATGAAAATATTGAGAGAACGAATCCGTTTTTCGAACCTTATAACACACCTCACAACACTGCCCCCTTTGATCGTATCCGCATGGAGGATTTTGAAGAGGCTATGCTTGAGGGAATACGTCGTGACGATGAGCAGATAGAGAAGATTATCAATAATCCGGCAAAACCTACCTTCGACAATACCATTATCAGTGTAGATGATGAGAAGGATAAGGATGGATATTATGATTTGTTGGGACGTGTTTCAACAGTATTCTTCAATTTGCTCTCGGCTGAGACTAATGACGAAATGGATGCTTTAGCCCAAAAGATGAGCCCGATACTTACTAAGCATGCAAATGATATTCGTCTGAATGAGCGCTTGTTTGAACGCATAAAGTATGTACATCAACATCACAGAAAGCTAACTCCCGAGGAGAAAATGCTGCTTGATAACTGCTACGATGGATTTGTGCGTAGTGGCGCACTGCTTGATGCTGATGATAAGGAACGTTTGCGTCAACTTACAGAAGAGGCTTCGATGCTAAGTTTACAGTTCTCGCAGAATCTGCTTAAAGAGAACAAGGCATTCACACTTCATATCACAGACGAGAGTCAGCTTGATGGCCTGCCGGAAACCGCTCGCGAGGCTGCAGCATTTGCTGCAAAGGAGCAGGAGAAAGAAGGTTGGGTGTTTACTCTCGACTTCCCTTCGTACTCTCCATTCATGACTTATTCAACCCAGCGCGAACTCCGACGCCAGTTGTTTATGGCCAAGAATACAGAGTGTATCCACGATAATTCAGAAAACAATATAGAGATTTGTAAGCGCTTGATAAACTTGCGCCGTGAGTTAGCTCAACTATTAGGGCATAAGACTTATGCCGACTATGTGCTCAAACATCGTATGGCAGGTAATGTCCGCAGTGTGTATAAGTTGCTCAACGACCTTATCACAGCTTACAAACCTACAGCCATCAAGGAGATAAAAGCTATCGAGAAGATGGCACGTAAGATAGAGGGTAAAGACTTTCAGTTGCAGCCATGGGATTTCTCGTTCTATTCTCATAAGCTGCAGCTTGCTAAGTATAATCTCGATGCAGAGATGCTTCGTCCTTATTTTGAACTGTCAAAGGTTATCGATGGTGTGTTTGGCTTGGCTAATCGCCTTTATGGCATCACCTTCAAGGAGAATAAGGAAATACCAGTATATCATCCCGATGTAAAGGCTTATGAGGTTTATGATAAGGACGGGTCATACCTTGCTGTATTCTATGCCGATTTTCATCCACGTAAGGGTAAGCAGGGTGGAGCTTGGATGACAGAGTATCAAGGGCAGTGGATTACTAAAGAGGGCGAGAATGTCCGTCCGCATGTAAGTGTAGTGATGAATTTTACTAAACCCACAGAGGAGAAACCTGCTCTGCTCACACTTGGTGAGGTCGAGACATTCCTCCATGAGTTTGGTCACTCGCTTCACGGTATGTTTGCCAACACCCGTTTCGAGAGTCTAAGTGGTACCAATGTATGGTGGGATTTTGTTGAGTTGCCATCACAGTTTATGGAGAATTTCTCTATCGAGAAAGAATTCCTTCGTACCTTTGCATTCCACTATCAGACAGGTGAGCCATTGCCTGATGAACTAATTGATCGTATAGTTAAGAGCCGCAATTATAATGTTGCTTATGCTTGTTTGCGCCAGGTAAGTTTCGGCTTGTTAGATATGGCTTACTATACTAAGAAAGATGAGTTTACTGATGATATCATCCAGTTCGAGAAGAAGGCCTGGGAAAAAGCAATGGTGCTCCCCCAGTTGCCTGACACTTGTATGACGGTTCAGTTCTCACACATAATGGCTGGCGGATATGCAGCTGGCTACTATAGCTATAAGTGGGCCGAGGTGCTCGATGCAGATGCATTCAGCGTGTTCAAGAAACATGGTATATTCGACAAGAAGACTGCCGATAGTTTCCGTGAGAACATTCTTTCTAAGGGTGGTACAGAAAATCCGATGACATTATATAAACGATTCAAGGGTGGCGAACCCACCATTGACGCATTACTTAAAAGAAATGGAATCAAACGACAAGCAAAGTAAACTGGATGCACGCTATTTGCGTATGGCGCGTATATGGGCAGAGAACTCATATTGTAAGCGCCGTCAGGTAGGAGCTCTGGTGGTCAAGGATAAGATGATCATCAGTGATGGTTATAATGGCACTCCCAGTGGATTCGAAAATGTGTGCGAGGACGATGGTAATGTAACCAAACCTTATGTACTTCATGCCGAAGCCAATGCTATAACAAAGTTAGCTCGCAGCAACAACAATAGCGAAGGATCTACTATCTATATCACAGCTTCGCCTTGTATCGAGTGTGCCAAGCTTATTATCCAGGCAGGTATCAAGCGTGTTGTCTATGGTGAGAAATATCGCCTGACAGATGGTATCGAACTGCTAGAGCGTGCTGGTATAGAAGTTATCTACTTAGGACTTGAAAATATAGAAAAATGAATAAAAACAACACAAATCGATTGATGCCCCTTCTGATGGCCGTATGTGTGGTTGTTGGAATTGTGATTGGTACTTTTTATGCTAACCATTTCTCGGGCAATCGTCTTAATATCATTAATTCAAGCGGAAATAAACTTAACAATCTGCTGCACATTATCGATGACCAGTATGTAGATACTGTTAATATCAACGATCTGGTTGAGAAGGCTATGCCACAGATTTTGGCTGAGCTCGATCCTCATTCTGTTTATATCAGTGCCCGTGATGGTGAGATTGCTAACGATGACCTGCGTGGTTCGTTCTTTGGTATAGGTATCGAATTTACTATTCGTCAGGACACCATTCGTGTACAGAATGTCATTGGCAATGGTCCTGCCGAGCGTGCAGGAGTGATTGCAGGCGACAAGATTGTCGAGGTTGACGATTCTGTATTTGTCGGTAAAAAGGTTACTAATGAGGAAGCCATGCATCGCCTTAAAGGTCCTAAGGATACTAAGGTTAAACTTGGCATTATCCGTTATGGTGAGAGTAAGATTCATCACATTACCATCACTCGTGGCGAGATACCTACTAAGAGTGTGACAGCATGCTATATGCTCGACGATGAGTGTGGATATATTAAGATTCGTAACTTCGGCGAGAATACATATCCAGAATTGCTTATTGCATTGGCAAAGCTTGCTCAACAGGGATTTAGTAATCTGGTTATCGATCTTCGAGGAAACACAGGCGGATATCTTGAGTCGGCTGTTCAGATAGCCAACGAGTTCTTGTCACGTGGCCAGCTTATCGTCTATACTCAGGGACGTGCATTCCCACGTCAGGACTATCGTGCTGATGGACGTGGTTCATATCAGCGCCTGCCTTTGGTAGTATTGGTCGACGAGAGTTCTGCATCTGCCTCAGAAATTCTTGCTGGTGCTATCCAGGATAACGATCGTGGTACCATCATTGGTCGTCGTTCGTTTGGTAAGGGACTGGTTCAGAAACCAATGGAGTTCAGCGATCATTCTATGATTCGTCTTACCATTGCCCGCTATTATACACCTTCAGGCCGATGCATCCAGAAGCCATACAACAATGGCAATCACTATGATGACGATTGGCTTACACGCTATCAGCATGGTGAATTCTTCTCGAAGGATAGTATTAAGAATACAGGCCCAGAATATCACACCAATAATGGCCGTATTGTTTTTGGCGGTGGTGGTATTACTCCTGACATTTTTATCCCAGAAGATACACTTGGTGTTACCTCTTATTATAAGGAGGCTGCAATGTCTGGACTTATTCTTCAGTTTGCATTTACCTATACTGATCAGAATCGCGCGAAACTTAGTACTATTACCAAGGTAAAGGATATGGAGACATACCTCAAGCGCCAGAATATTCTTGATCAATTTGTGGTTTATGCAGACAAGAATGGTCTCAAGCGTCGTAACCTGATGATCCAGAAATCACAGAAACTATTGGAGCGTTTTGTGATTAGTCGTATCATCTACAATATCCATAGTGAACAGTCATGGACAGAGTATCTTAATCAGGATGATCCTGTTATAATTGAGACCTTGCGATTGTTCCATAATGAGGGCGCATTCCCTCAGAAACCTGTTGCAGGTAGCAAGGGCAAGCAGGTGGCCAAAGCATCTGATTGTCGTGAGTTGCGTATGCTAAACATGCACATTGCCCATGCATAAAAACGAACTACGTTCACTTATGCGTCAACGCAAGCGACAGTTCACTCAGCAACAGCTGTGTGAACTGTCGCTGCCAATTATAGCTCGTCTTAGAAATATGCTTAATGGTGCTGATACTGTTGTTGCATATTACTCATTGGATGACGAGGTTGATACGCATGGTTTTATTGATGAACTGCTGGCAGATGACAAAACAGTATATTTGCCCAGGGTTGTCAGTGATGACGAAATGGTGCTTTGTCGCTATACTGGTCCAGATAGTCTTAGTAAAGGGGCATATGGTATTATGGAACCAATAGGAGAACCTATGCCAGCTGATGCGCATATTGATGCAGTGCTGGTTCCCGGTATGGCTTTCGATGGCAAAGGCCATCGGTTGGGTAGGGGTAAGGGATATTATGACCGCTTCCTTTCATCATTAAGCCGTCCACTCCCACAGCTGCTAGGAGTTTGCTTTGATTTTCAGAAAGTTGAAACAGTTCCTACAGAGCCATTTGATTTCTCTGTAGATGTGGTTGTTTAATTAAACTTTATATCAGCTATCACCTGACTGCCTACGTGGGCATTCAGTTTTCTTACCAGTTCTGCACGCATCATCGACATGTCCGCTCTCAATGCAGGATTTGTCAGATGTACATGTAGTGTCTGGTTTCTGATATACAAATTGTCAGTGTAATTAGCCACGATGTTGCCTACAACCTCAGGCCAAGAGTCTATCAATCGCTTCTGCAGCAGAGGCGTTTCTAGTCCCTGAACTCTTAGATTTTTCAGGATAAGTTCCTTGATATCATGTACGTCGCGTTTAAACATCCTTTCTTATTTCTTCTATTTCACCGTTGTCTACATGGAATATCTTATAATCGAGTGTTGATCTGCTAAGAATCAAATCTAAGTGGTCTCGATTGGTGTCGGTGATGAAAATCTGTCCGTATTCATCGCCAGCAACCAGTTTTACTATCTGCTCTACTCGCTGTGCATCCAGTTTGTCGAAGATGTCATCGAGCAGCAACAGTGGGGTAGTCTTCGAGTTCGTACGTTTCAGGAAGTCGAACTGAGCCAACTTCAGGGCGATTACAAATGTTTTGTTCTGTCCCTGGCTGCCTTCACGTTTCATCAGGTGCCCGCCAAGTGTTATTTCCAGGTCATCACGATGTATACCATGTAGTGAGTAGCCTATGGCGCGATCCTTGAATCTGTCGCGTTGGATAACGTCTAGCAATGGACCTCGTTGACAGTGTGATATATAGTTCAGCCCTACCTGTTCGCGATTTTCTGAGATAGTTTCGTGAATACGCTGGAAAATCGGTGTAAGTTCCTCTACAAAGGCTTTTCTGCTCTGATATATGCGTTCGCCTTCAGTAGCCATCTGCTCCTCAAACAGACTTATCACATCTACGTTGGGCTCTTCGTCCTGCTTCAGCATTGCATTACGTTGTTGTAGTGCCTTGTTGTATCGGTTCATCGCTTCCATGTATCCGTGGTCGTACTGCGATATCACCATGTCCATCAGTCTACGTCGCTCTTCGCTGCCACCTTCTATTAATAAGGTGTCAGATGGCGATACCACCACAACAGGAATTAGTCCGATATGTTCAGACAGTCGGCGATACTCCTTCTTGTTACGTTTAAAGTGTTTCTTTACGCCCCTCTTCATACCGCAGTATATGTGCAGATCGCCCTCATATGTACCCTCTAGCACAAAGAACTCTGCACCATGTCGTATCACCTGCGAGTCGATGGGATTGTTAGCCGAATGGCAGAACGAGAGATAGTATATAGCATCCAGTACATTGGTTTTTCCCACCCCGTTCTGTCCTATCATACAGTTGATTTTGGGCGAGAACTCCAATGTAGCCTCTGCTATGTTCTTGTAGTTGATTACCGATAACTTTTGTAGAATCATGGCGCAAAGGTAGCTATTTTTGGGCATTGATGGCAAGGATTAACACAGATTAATAAATATTTTCCTTGAAAATATGTAAAATATGTGTCTTTTTTAGTAACTTTGCACCCGATTTTTGAAATTAAATATAAATATTATAATGGCAAATACAACAAATCAACAGCAGGCCGCTCAGACAGCTGAACAGAGCCTGAATCAGAGTGAGGCCTTCTTCATCAAGTACAAGAAGGCAGTTATTGCTACAGTAGTAGCTATCGTAGTAATCATTACAGGTGTAGTCCTCTACAAGACTTATGTCAGCGGTCCTAAGGAGATTAAGGCTAGCACAGCTATTGCCAAGGGTCAGCAGCTGTTCATGGCCGATAACTACCAGCAGGCACTTAATGGCGACAGCGCCAGCTTCAAGGGCTTCGCTAAGTTGGCCGACGAGTTCAGTGGTACAGCAGCCGGTAATCTGGCTAACCTCTATGCAGGTCTTTGCTGCGCTAAGCTCAACAAGTGGGAGGATGCTGCCAAGTATATCGAGGAGTTCGATGGTGCTGATGATCAGATGATCTCACCTGCTGCTGAGGGTGCTCTGGGCAATGTATACGCTCACCTTAATCAGCTCGACAAGGCTGTTTCTCACCTTAAGAAGGCTGCCGAGAAAGCCGACAACAACTCTCTGTCTCCCACATTCCTTATTCAGGCTGGTGAGATTCTCGAGAGCCAGGGTAAGAACGACGAGGCCCTGAAGCTGTATCAGCAGGTCAAGGATAAGTATTTCAACTCAATGGCTTATCAGACTATCGATGGTTATATTGAGCGTGTTTCAGCTAAATAATAACCATGGCTACTAAAAACTTATCAGAATACGATATCACCACTGTGCCCGACGCTTCGAACATGATTTTCGGAGTAGTCGTGGCCGAGTGGAATCCTGAAATAACTGGCGCCCTGCTTGAAGGATGTGTTAGCACACTCGAAAAGCATGGCGCTTTGTCTGAAAATATCCATGTTAAGACTGTGCCTGGCAGTTTTGAACTGATATATGGTGCACACCAGATGACGCTGAACGATGGTTACGACGCAGTCATTGTGCTTGGCAGTGTTATCCGTGGCGAAACTCCCCACTTCGATTACATCTGTCAGGGTGTGACCGAGGGTATAGCACGTCTTAATGCTACTAGCAACATCCCAGTCATCTACGGACTCCTTACTACCAATGACATGCAGCAGGCTCTCGACCGTGCAGGTGGACGCCTTGGCAACAAGGGTGATGAGTGTGCCGTAGTTGCTATCAAGATGGCTAAGTTCTGATCTAATCTATAATTATTATGAAAAAGGTATTTATTCTACTCTTAAGCTTAAGCTTAGGCTTCTCAGTTGTAAATGCACAGGAAGCCCAGAAAAGCGAATTACACCAGCGTGCAGAAAGCGATTTTGAGAAAGGGAATGTGGCTAGTGCCCGATTCCATTTTATCCGTGCTTTCGAAGACTATGCCAAAAAGGGTGACCTTAAATCAGGTATGGAGTGTGCTGCACGCGGTACAGCTATGTATTATAAAGAGAACTATTGGAAAGAAGCCTTCGACCTGCTTCGTCGTGCCGACCAGGAGGTAGATGCCAGTGGCAAGAATGCCAAGGAGAAGGCTGCCCTTCATTATATTATCACCAAGGAGCGCTTGGCTATGTATATCAAGCTGCGCAAGGGTGATAGCGCCAAAGATCAGATTGAGATTATGGAGAATCAGGTTACCTATGCAGCCGATGAGGCACTTAAGAACGACCTTCTCTATAATAAAGCTGTATATCACTATTCATTCGGACAGAATGCCCAGGGCAATGCCGTGTTTAAGGAGATGGCCAGCAAGCTTACTGCATCAAAGCAGTATGACAAGGTAGATGACGTTTATAAAACGTTGATTGCTAACGCACGTCGCAGTGGCAATGCCAATATGGTTGCCCAGTCGTATAGCAACTATCTGGCTTGGAAGGATTCTGTAAATACACTGAAGCATGCTGATGAGATTGGTGCACTGAAGCAGCAGATTGCCGACAACGAGAAGAAGATCGACGATCAGGATAGCTCGCTCACCATGCGTCAGGCCATCATAGTTGGTCTCTGTATTCTGGCTGCTGCACTTGCAGCTGCATTGGTACTGGGTGGTATCGTACTTATGCGATTCATACTGCTCACCCGTAAGCAGAAGAAGATGATAAATCTGGCTAATGAGAATAATGCATTGAAGGCTAAGTTCATCAGCAATATCTCTGCTCAGCTTAATCCTACACTGCATAAGCTCGACGAGAAGATTCCTGAAGTTAAGGCATTGCTGCAGTTCTCTGAGCATATTTCTCAGCTTTCAGATCTCGAAAACTCTATTGACGAGGAGGTAGAACTTGAGGATGTTCAGCTCACTCCATTCTGTGAGGGACTTATGGATGATATTCGCGAAAAAGTTAAGTCAGGCGTCACCTTGAAGGTTAATGTACCCAATATGAGTGCAAAGATCAACAAGGAGTATGTATCTCATATCCTTCTCCACCTGCTCAACAATGCAGCTATCTATACTCCTAGTGATGGTACCATCTGGTTGGATTACAAGAAACGTGGTGCACATGTTCACCAGTTCCTGGTATCTGATACAGGTGCAGGCATTCCTGAGGAGAAACGTGACGATGTATTCAAGCCATTTACTGAGGTAAAGGACTTTACTGAGGGTGATGGTCTTGGTCTGCCCATCTGTAAGCAGATGGCAATAAAGATGAAGGGTGACCTCGACATCGATGCCGAGTTTACTAAGGGTACACGCTTTGTGTTGCTCTTACATTCTTAAGCAAACACTACACACCTTTTATAACTTTACAGTTGATATGTCCACCAGCCCATTGACTATTGCATAAATGGTCAATCCGGCTGGTGAATGTATTTGTAACTTTCTGGCTATGTTGCGTCGATGAGTGATAACCGTATTGGTTGATATACACAGATGGTCGGCTATCTCCTTGTTCGACATACCCTGAACCAGCGAGATGATTACATCTTTCTCTCTGTCGCTTAGTGCATCAGGATTCTGTGCCTGAGCGCTTCCAAATACCATTCCTGATATATTACGGCTCACATCGTTCTTCTTGGTTATCTGCTCCAGTCGGCGTATGGCAGGCACAAATATGTGGTCCTCTACCTCTGCATGCTGTCGCAGCCATACCTCGTTTTCATAGATATCGTGCAGTGTGGCTGTCAGTTGGTTGTTGTGCAGTCCGTCCTGTGGCAAGTATTTGATGATGAGCAGTTTTAGCTCTCGTAGTTTCTTGTCTGTTGCACCATGATGTTTTGAGAATGTTTCAACGTTATAGTCGTTGGCTGGATGTCCGTCGATCAGCGACTTTACATATGGGAACAGTGTCTTCTGCTCGTACTGCATGTGTCGTTTTATCTCGTGTGCGTATTCATCATAGAATTTAAGTATCAGTCGTCCCAGCGAGTCGTTTTCGTTCAGACTCTCTGTTAGCTCGCGACGTATATAAGGTAGCTGGAACTCCAGAAAATAAGCATGGCAGGCCTCCAGATACTGCAGTAGGGTGGGTACATTTAACTGTGTGTCGGCGTCAAAATCACCATAACCGTTGATGGTATAGTTCACCACCGCCAGAAATGTGTAGGTGTCCACATTGTTGTCTTCACATGTCTCTCGCACAGTTTTATCGCCGAATCCCAGATTAATACCAAAGCTGCCAAGGCTCTGCAGCAAGTCATAGTTATCGCGTATCAGCGATATCATCTTGTCGTCGGCCTCATACATTTTCTGATTCTTCATTTCCTTCTTCTACCTATTAATGATTACGGGTGCAAAATTAATACTATTTTTTGATATCTGCAATAATAAGTATTAGGTATTTTCGGGTGTCAGATTCCCACAAAACTAGCAAAAATAGTTAATTTCATCATTTTTAGGTATTGGTTATCCGCAAAAATGCCGTTACCTTTGCAGCCGAAAATAACAAAGTTGATGAAAATTGAGTTAGTAATGAATAAATTTGTGAAGTTTTCTATGTGCTGTTTAGCGGTAGCAGGTGTGGCTACTGTACAGGCACAGGTTAATGCTGCCGATAGCGTGATGCAGCACGTTAAGGGCAACAAGTTAAGCGTGGGTGGCTACGGTGAGGTAGCTTACTCACGCAATTTTTTTAGTGATCATGTTAGTAGATATAGTCAGCCCGAGGAACATAAGAACGATCCTAGCCATGGTCGATTCGATATTCCTCATGCTGTGATATACCTGGGCTACGACTTTGGCAAGGGCTGGTCGTTTGGCACAGAGATTGAGTTCGAGCATGGAGGTGCAGGCCTTGCCTATGAGAAAGAAGATGAGGAAGGTGGCGAATGGGAACAGGAGACAGAGAAGGGTGGTGAGGTAGAACTTGAGCAGTTCTGGATTCAGAAGACTTTTTCGCGTGCTGCCAACCTGCGCTTTGGCCATATTGTTGTACCTGTAGGTCTGAACAATGCCCACCACGAGCCTCTCAATTTCTTTACAGTATATCGTCCTGAGGGCGAAAACACCATTATGCCTAGCACTTGGCATCAGACTGGTGTTTCTTTCTTTGGTCGCTATAAGTCTTTCCGTTACGAGGCACAGTTGCTGGCAGGTCTTAATGCCGACAACTTTACCAATGTAAACTGGATAAAGAAGGGTGCTGCCAATCCTCTTGAGTTCGAGGTTGCTAATAAGTATGGTGTTTCTCTTCGTATCGATAACTACTCTGTGCCTGGCCTTCGTCTTGGCCTTAGCGGATATTATGGCGAGAGTATTGGCAATAGCTATCCTAAGAATGCCAATGGCGTCGATGCACAGTATAAAGGTCAGGTACTGGTTGGCGCTTTCGACTTTACCTACGATGCTCACAACTGGATAATCCGTGGTCAGGCCGACTATGGCTATTTGGGCGATGCTGAGCAGCTTAAGTATATCTACAATCGCACCAATAAGAAGTCACCTTATCATCACTCAGCCTTTGTCAGCAAGAATGCTTATGCCATTGGCATCGAGGCTGGTTACGACGTCTTCTCGCAGATCAGCAGTATGCGTCGCGTTGACAAGAAGTTGTATGTCTTTGGTCGCTACGAGCAGTATAATCCCTACGCCAGCAATACTAAGAATACAGCCTACGATTATACAGAGGTTAAGCGTATGGCCTTTGGCGTGAACTACTATCCTATACCAGAGATTGCCATCAAGGCCGAGTACTCTAACCGTATGCTCAAGAGTATGTATAACAACGAACCCTCTATTAATATAGGTGTAACTTACGAGGGATTCTTCCTTTAAAGCAATACAGATAATCATAACCAATTAATAATAAGAAAAGAAATGAAAAAGATTTTTTATTCAATGGCAGTCCTGATGATGGGACTCTCTTTCACTGCATGTAGCAGCGATGATGACAACAAGAATGATGAAACAGATTTCAATGTAACCGAGACCACTCCTGTTGTAGATGCTGATAGCTATTCAGCTAATACTACAGCTGCAAACTTCAGTGTTAAGTCGTTTGGCGAGTCAGCAGTAGATGGTTGTGCTGATATCGTAAGCGAGCTCGAGTCTGCCAATGCCATCATTGGTTCAGCTAAGCTTACTGAGGCTCAGGAGGCTTATCTGCGCGAGGTACTCAAGAATCTTGTAAACAATGTAATTGTTCCTACATATACCAAGCTGGCCGACAACACAGAGGCTCTCGAGAAGACTCTTAACGGCCTTACCACAAGCACTATCACACAGGCTCAGATCGATGAGGCTTGTAAGGACTTTAAGGCTGCTCGTATGTATTGGGAGCAGAGCGAGGCTTTCCTTGGTGGCGCCGCATCTGATTTCGATGTCGATCCTACTATCGACTCATGGCCACTTAATCGTTCACTGCTGCTCAGCTACTTCAACAATGGTATGAACGATGAGATGCTCGACGATGCTACTATCCTTGGTTTCCACGCACTCGAGTTCATCCTGTTCCGCGATGGTCAGCCACGTAAGGTTGCTGAGCTCAAGGGTAATGACACCTATAAGAACTTCGAGAATATCTCTGGCGAGAAGGAGCTGGCTTATGCTCAGACCATCTGCACCTTGCTCAAGCAGCGCACATTCCAGTTGCAGTGTGCTTGGGATGGTGGTAAGGATGCTAGCCGTCTGTCAGTTGTAAAGACTGCCGGTCTCGACTATCAGACACAGAAGGGCCTCTCTTATGGCGATAACCTTATTAACGCAGGTGTTGCTGGTAGCAACAGCTCATTCCCAACACTTAAGGATGCTATCGCACAGGTTCTTTCTGACGATGAGGGTAGTTGTCTGGCTATTGCCAACGAGGTTGGTACAGCTAAGATTGCCAATCCATTCTCAGCAGGCGACGTGTCGTATGTTGAGTCACCTTACAGCTACAACTCTATCACCGATTTCCGTGATAACATCCGTTCTATCCGCAACGTATGGCTTGGTTCTACAGATAAGAAGGCTAATAAGTTCAGCTTCCACACATTCTTTGCCAGCGTTAAGAAGGATGCTGTAAACAATAGTGTTGAGAATGCCTATGTAAGTGCTATCGAGGGTATCAGCAATATGCCATCACCATTCGTTAAGTACTGCTGCACCATCTGGAACATCGCATTCGAGGATGATGAGGATTGGGAAGTTGAAGAGTAAAACAGATGGGGCGCTTAATTGGCTTAAAAGACAAAACAATGACAAATACTTGGAGATTTAAGAACTTGGCAATTGCAGCGCTTGTGGCAGCCCCTATGCTTACTGCATGTTCTAGCGATGATCCTAGCGGACTTGGCGAACTGGAACAGGAGGAGCAGGCATTTGGTAAGGCTACTGGCAATTTTACTGCCGATGAGTGGTTCCCTGGCGGACAGCTTGGAACTACTGAGAAGGCCAGCTATTCTGCCCCTACACCTGTTGTAGAGCAGATAGCAGGCATGATGGAAGACTTTAATGTCGGTGAGGGCTTCTTCGAGAAACTCTACACCTTCGAGCAGGCTCCTCGTAAGGGCTTGGGACCTGCATGGGTGCGCAATGGTTGTATCGCTTGTCACCCCTCTTATGGACATGGTAAGCGCCAGACAGAGTATCGTGCCAATACCGTTGGCAATGGCTATCTGCTGGTTATCTACCACCCTGAGACCAATGCCTATATCTCTGAGGTAACAGGTATGCCGCAGACTCAGGCAATGGCTCCTTTCAAAGCTCCTATCGATGAAAATCAGATTGAGATAGAGTGGAAGAACGTTACTGCGATGGAGAGTGGACTCGCTATGACTTTCCCTGATGGCGAGAGCTATTCGCTTATCTATCCAGAGGTTCGCATCCCTCAGTCGGCTTTCAATACCAATCCTAAGCCAACTGACTATGCAGTCCGCTTGGAGTCTACCATTGGTGTTTATGGTACTGGTCTGCTCGATGCTATCGACGATGCAGATATCGAGGAGCAGTGGGCCAAGGAGGCTAAGCATGCCGAACTCAATCCTGCCATGTGGGATAAGGAGGCTAACACCTTCAAGGCTAGTGCATATTACTCAGCTCCTTATAACGACACAGGTGCGCATCATGGCTCTCATGGTCCGCTCAAGCGCTTCACCTATGCCATGACTCGTGGTTCGCTACAGGATGGTGCAGGTTCAAATGCTATCTGGAATATCACCAACGTAACTCGTTCTGATCGTCATTGGTTGTATACCACAGCAGCATGGGCTAAGGCTCAGAGCGAGGATCCTGAGGTCATCGGTTATATTCAGGAGCATGGCTCGTCGCCTACCAGCATACTATATCCTTACTATGCCGATGGTACCAGCGAGGGTATTGCCAATCGTGTCTACGAGGTGCTCAATACACCATCCGTAGCCTATAAGGACACTTTCGAGAAGTATCTGCTCAAGGGCGCACCTTATAATGGCGAAGACGAGATGAGCGACAAGCAGTACTACCAGTTTATGGTATGGCATCGTGGACTGGCTGTTCCTGCAGCACGTAACCTTAATGACGCAGATGTGCAGCGTGGTAAGGAACTCTTCACAGAGATTGGTTGTGCCAACTGTCACCGCCCTTCTTGGAAGACAGGTTCAGACAATATGTGGATCGACGCCAGCATCAAGTCCTATGCTCAGTCAGTTGGTAAGAGCGCTAATAGTATGCTGCCTAAATACGCCAATCAGACCATCTGGCCATACACTGATATGGTTCAGCACCGTCTGTTCATGGCCAACGATATCCGCACAGGTTGGTGTCGTACCACGCCACTTTGGGGACGTGGCTTGAGCCGCCGACTCACTGGCGCTGATGATCGTCTGCACGATTGTCGTGCACGTACTGTCATCGAGGCTATCATGTGGCATGGTTATTCTAAGCAGAGCGATGCTTATCGTCCTGTAGAGAAGTTCTACAATCTTCCTAAGGCCGATCGCGATGCTGTAGTTAAGTTTATCGAGTCTATCTGATGATAAAGGAAAATTCTCTTTTTCGATACTACGTTGTGCTGGCCCTGCTTTTTATGGTAGGGTCAGCATCTGTCTATGCTTCACGACTCATCATGCCCCGTCAGCAGGCAGAACATTTCTGCCAGCTTTTGCTCGACGACGGTACAGGTGCTTCGCCTTTGTATTACCATGCTCGTCGTATGATGCAGCCTGAAGATACTCTCAGTGTAGAGCAGCTGTTTACCAGTTTCATCCTTCAGGACGACAATTGGCAGGGCATGCGTTTCTTCCCTCATCAGGATGGTGACAATGTGGTATGGTATAGTGCGGCTGATAAGTTGCCTGCCACTATCAATGCTGAGCATCGTAAGTATATACTCGAGGTGTTCCCTCGTCTGATAGCACAGGTTGAGGCTGGCGACTGGACCACTGTCGACGCTTACATCGATAAGATGTTGCAGTATCAGTGCCAGTTTGGTGGTTCTAAGGCCACATCGCCAGTATCTTCTGCGCAGCTTGCCATTATAGCTGCAATTTTTTTAGTCATTATGCTAGTTTCTAGATTTTTTGTGTTATCTTTGCACCCCAAAAGAAGACAATTATGAATCAGAAACTGACCCATATAGATTTTGAGCATGCTGGCGCCGATGTGTTCTGTTTTGACTGCGGAACCGATGTGCGCGAATACCATGCCATGATACAGATAACCGACCGTCGGCTGCCATTTGCCATGCAGCTCGAGGCTGTTATTAGCGCCTACGATGAATTGCTTGACCGTCTGCCTAATACTCAGGCTGTGTTCAAGCGCTATTTCCTGAGCGATGCTGCTAACCAGGCCGACGATGTAGTTGTGGCCGATGTTACAGACTGCGCCAAGAGCATTATCCAGCAGGCACCACTTAATGGTTCTAAGGTGGCTTTGTGGGTTTGGCTTATGACTGGTGTGCAGACTGGTATGACCAAGTCTGGTCTCTATGAGGTTCGTCATGGCGATTTCCGCCATCTGTTCAATGCTTCGGCTCATAACCTGGCTGCCAACTCAGAGTATCAGATGCGACTGCTCTTCAATGAGTATGTCATGCAGTTGGCCGAGGAGGGATGCACCCTTGCTGATAACTGCATCCGCACATGGTTGTTTGTAAATGATATCGATCTTAATTATGGTGGAGTAGTACGTGCCCGCAATCAGGTGTTCTTCACCCAGGGACTCACTCAGAACACCCATTTTATAGCCTCTACTGGCATTGGTGGTCGCCAGCAGGATCCTAATGTCCTGTCGCAGATGGACAACTATGCCATCGCAGGTGTTAAGCCAGAACAGATACATTACCTCTATGCTCCCACACATCTCAATCGCACTAGCGACTATGGTGTGTCGTTCGAGCGTGGCACCTATGTCGACTATGCCGATCGTCGCCATGTTTTTATCTCTGGCACAGCCTCTATCAACAACAAGGGCGAGGTGATGTATGCCAAGGATGTAGAGCAGCAGACACGTCGCATGTGGGAGAATGTTGAGGCTCTGCTAGCTGAGGCCGAGTGTACATTCGACGATGTATGCGAGATGATAGTTTACCTGCGCGATATAGCCGACTACGATCTGGTTAGCGCACTATACCAGGAGCGTTTCCCAGGCAAACCTACAGTCATCGTCCATGCCCCAGTATGCCGTCCAGGCTGGCTAGTCGAGATGGAGTGTACGGCTGTAAAAGCTATCGACAAACCTGAGCTTCCAAAGTTCTAGAAAATAATAATCCCCTAGCAATCGCTAGGGGATTTGTTTTTCTGATGGTCGAACGTGAAGATGTGGTGCAGTCCTATAGGCATCATGTAGTCGACGCAGGCTTCGCGTGAGCGAAGTATGACGCTGAGGAGCCCTGCCAGTTACTATGTTTGCAGACGCAAAACCGTGAGGGCATAAACGTTTGACGCTCTTTGGAGGCTTCACGCCTCCAGCCGCAAGGCAAACCTCTG
>CACWMK010000046.1 GCA_902761905.1 uncultured Prevotellaceae bacterium | reverse complement strand
AGTAAAGGCAGTAGAGAGACTGCTGAAGTTTACAAACGATCCGAAGGATCCTGGCGTTTACCGCTATGTGATGAAGCCTGAGATGTATTCTACACTGACCCAGGCAAAGGTAATCAAGGAGGCTGCTCTGCGCAGCGGAGTGAGTCAGGGCGTGATGAAGGCATGTTGGGATGCAGCTGGCGAAGTAATCAAGGCATGGGCTACTGAGGGGCACAGTGTGGCACTGCCCGGACTGGGTAACATGCGCTTCGGACTGCGAAGCAAGGCTGTGGAGAACGTGAACGACGTGAAGGCCGGTCTGATTTCGAGTCGCCGCATCATCTTCACCCCAAGCACGGACCTGAAGGAAGAGCTGGCAGCTACCGCCATCGTAATCTCATGCTACGACCGCACCGGCAAGGAGGTGAAGCGAGTTACCTCTACCTCGGGCGAGATCGAGGACCCAGAGAACGACCAGCCAGCAAATGGCGGCAGTCAGAATCATAACCAGGGTGGCAACACCAGCGGAGGTGGAAACACCTCAGGAGGTGGTAACACCGGCGGAGGTGGTGGCAGCGATGATGACGACGTAACCTACGATTAATCAAAGCCTCAATGTCATCTCGACTAAGCGTAGCGCATGGAGAGATCTCTCGACTACGCTCGAGATGAAAAGGGAGGAGTAAGTAACCTAACAAACTAGCGTATGAATAGGAAAAGCATCACGGAGATAGCGGTGAAGGTACTAGTAGCCGCACTCACAGCATTCCTTACAGCCATCAGCACTACTAGCTGTATGGGCTGCGGACCGATTGAGTTCGCTGTACTGATAGCCAATCAGAGTGCTGCGAAGTCCTAAGTGTGAGTCTATCACAGAGGACAGAATAGAGTCGAATTTGTCCAAAACGAAAAATATTCCACCAAAAGCGGTGATTTTCACAGATTTTTGTTGTACCTTTGCCATGTCATTGATGATTTTGCTTGTCTTGATTTGCAGCACTAAGATAAGTGAAAAATCTGACATGGCAAAATCCTGAGCCGCTCGGCTTTCTTGCGTCCCTGCGGTAGCAAGCGATCAGAGATCGAGCGGCCGCTTCGCGCGTCGAAGAACTTTTTGTTGCACAGGAACTTATAAAGAAAGTTAAACTAAAGTGCTGCGAAATTTAGGTATGAAGAAGAGACAATTACAATGGATGCTCGCCGCCATCATCGTCTGCGGCCTGGCACCAGTGACCATGGCCTCGTGTACCACCGACATCGACAACCCCGTGGTGACTCCCGATGTGCCCAAGCCGGAGGTGAAGGACTACGTGGAGCGTATGTATCCCGTCGTAGATCCACAGAACAGTCCCCAGGGTATGGTGATGCTGCGCTTCTACAACGATATGCCCAGCGTGGCTTACGTCAGCATCAGCAACTTCCAGAGCATCATGTATCCCGGCACGACGGTGCAGGTGGTGAAGACTGCAGAGCATCAGTACGCCCTGACCAGTCCTTGCGGCACGGCTAAGGTTGATACGGCGAACGACTTGTTTGAGAGCAACGACTACGAGGCGTTCACCAACATGATGGGGATGGTGCAGCCAGGTATGCCTAACACTATCTACGACGCCCTGCCCATCATCCGGTGGAAGTCGCTGGACGCTTCACCCAAGCAGGTCGATGTGACGCTGGACTATGGCAAATACGGCATCGACATCAGGGAGGACGGTGAGAACGTCTATTTCCCCTTCGCAACCATTGCCGACCTCTACACAGACAGTTACATGCATATGGCTGACTTCAACGGCGAGGCTGTGATGGTGGCTCCTGATGGCGCCTATTCTCTGGACAACGGATATCCCTCATTCTTCATCACGCCTATCCTGAAAGAGACACGTACGGCTGACATGGCCGACTTCGCCTATCGCAACCTCTGCTTCACGCTCACCAACTTCTTCGGCTATCCCGGGCGCACGCTTCTTGAAAACAAGGGCTTGAAGGAAAAGGGGCTGGATCAAGCCCTGCAGGACTACGGAAAGGCGGGTCAGATGACGCGCGAGCTGCTGCAGTCTACCAATATGTACGACTTCATTTCCGGCACCGTCACGCTGGGTTGTCTCCTCTGTGATGAAGGTCACACCAATACAGACGTAACAGTGATGAGTGACTTCAGCGGCAATTCCACCTTCTTATCGACGCTCAACGGTATCAAAAACGCTAAAAGGGGTGAATTTGGGGACATTTGTCCTGAATATGAACCTATCTATGAACATTGGGTTGGTCGTAATGCGCTTGCCGACCATTTGAACGAGGCTCGTGCCAAAGCGTTAGGCGAGGGTGTGAACTACTATAAGGTGGGCAACACAGCCTATTGTCAATTCGGCACCTTCCTATGCGATGATTCCGGATGGCGCAAGTACTACAAGGGTGAAGGCCCCAAACCCACCATCGACCAGTATCCCAACGACTGGTTGGTCATCCTCGTCGACGCACTTGAAAAGGCGCAGAACGACCCCGAGGTCAAGAACTTTATCCTCGACATATCCGCCAATCGAGGTGGCTCGTCAGACATCGTGCACGAAAACGTGCTGACAGGACAGAAAATGAAGAGCACCTTTGAGGTAGACCGCAACCTGGACGGCAAATTCGACGAGAAAGACAAGGATGTAAAACTGACGATGAACATCGGTGTGCTCATTAGCACTCACAGCTTCTCATGTGGCAACCTGCTGCCCGCACTCCTGAAAGACTACGGCATCTGCCTGCTCGGCAAGAAGTCGGGAGGCGGATCTTGCGCGGTGCTCTACAGCCCCTCAGCCGATGGCTTCGCTTATCGCTACTCCACGCATCGTATTCGCCTCAACAACTTGAAAGGCGAGAACATCGAAGAAGGTATCGAGCCCGACTACCCGTTGGAAGTCGACGAATTCTTCGATATTCCAAAGATCGGCAAGCTGATAGAGGATTTCTACAGCCGTTAATCATTACTTACTCTTTGCACCACTAGCTGTATGGGCTGCGGAACGATTGAGTTATGATTTAAGTAAAATCCCAAGACTGACTATGCCTTGGGATTTTTATCTTTACCGTGAACGCTCTTTATCTTCATGCCTAACTTACCAGGCAGGATGGCGTTAAGACCTACGCCTACGATGGCCGAAAGGGCAAGACCTGAGAAGTGGATAGGACCAATGTTCACATTGTCGTCGGCACCATATTTCACGCCGATGGCTATCACCAGAATCAGGGCAGCCACAAACACGTTGCGCGAAGAGTTGAAGTCGACGCTATCCTCTACCAGATTGCGCACACCCACGGCCGAAATCATACCGTAGAGAATCAGGCTCACACCACCGATAGTGGCGGCAGGCATCAAGCCAATGAGACAGGCAAACTTAGGACAGAACGACAGCAGGATGGCAAAGCATGCAGCCAGGCGAATCACAGCCGGGTCGAACACCTTAGTAAGGTTGAGCACTCCGGTATTCTCGCCATAAGTAGTATTAGCTGGGGCGCCAAAGAGCGATGCAATAGCTGTGGCCAGTCCGTCGCCCATCAGTGTGCGATGCAATCCAGGTTCCTTCAAGAAGTCCTTGCCTACTGTTGAAGATATAGCGCACATATCACCGATATGCTCCATGATGGTTGCAATAGCGATTGGCATGATAGCAATGATGGTAGAAATAAGGAATGTAGTGTCCATATTGTCGAAAACAGCCAGCACCGTCTGCTCTCTGCTGAATGGAAGACCTATCCAGGCAGCCTCGCCAAGCGATGTGAAATCAACCTCGCCCATCACTACAGCCGTGGTATAGCTAACCACAACACCCAGCAGGATCGGGATAATCTTGATGATGCCCTTACCACACACGCTGGCGATAATCACCGTTGCAAGCGCCACGATGGCCAGTGTCCAGTTGGTGGTACAATTCTGAATAGCGCTACCCGAGAGCACCAGACCAATGGCGATAATCATCGGGCCGGTAACCAGTGGTGGGAAGAATCGCATCATCTTCTCGATACCGAACGACTTGATGAGTCCGGCCATCACGAAATAACACAGTCCGGCAAAGAGCACACCTATGCAGGCATAGTCCAAGGCCAATGTCTCGCTCATCCCCTGCTCTACTCCCAGCGCCTTAACCGACAGATAGCCACCCAGGAAGGCAAACGACGAGCCCAGGAATGCGGGCACCTTAAACTTGCTTACGCAATGGAACACCAGTGTGCCGATACCCGCAAACAGCAAGGTAGACGACACAGAAAGACCAGTTAGCACAGGCACCAGCACTGTGGCACCAAACATAGCAAACAAATGCTGTACGCCCAGGATAATGTACTTGGGCATACCAAGTTCTCTGGCATCAGTGATGCCTTCTTTCTCTTCAAATTGACTCATTTTATTTTTTAAGTTTATTCATCCATCAGTTTACGATAGCGTGCGCGCTTTGGCTCCTCTAAGCCCAGACGCTGAGCCTTGTTGCTCTCGTACTCGCTATAGTTACCCTCGAAATAGAACACATTCCCCTCGCCCTCGAAAGCCAGAATGTGTGTACAGATACGATCCAGGAACCAGCGGTCGTGGCTGATTATAACAGCACAACCGGCAAAAGCCTCAAGACCTTCCTCGAGTGCACGCAGGGTGTTCACGTCGATATCGTTGGTAGGCTCGTCGAGCAACAGCACATTTCCTTCCTGTTTCAGTGCGATGGCCAGATGCAAGCGATTTCGCTCACCACCCGACAGCACGCCGCATTTCTTCTCTTGATCGGCACCACTGAAGTTGAATCGCGACAGATAAGCACGTACGTTTACGTCCTTGCCTCCCATACGGATGGTCTCGTTGCCTCCGCTCACTACCTCATATACCGATTTAGCGGGGTCGATATCCTTGTGCTGCTGGTCTACATAGCTCAGCTTCACGGTCTCTCCTACTGCGAACGAACCTGCATCGGCCTGTTCCAAGCCCATAATCAGGCGGAACAGCGTGGTCTTACCAGCGCCGTTAGGACCAATCACACCTACGATACCGTTTGGTGGCAGATTGAAGTTCAGGTCGGTAAACAGTGTCTTCTCCGGGTACGATTTTGCCACGTGCTCGGCCTCGATAACCTTATTACCCAGTCGTGGACCGTTCGGGATAAATATCTCCAGCTTCTCTTCCTTCTGCTTCTGCTCCTCGTTCAGCATCATCTCGTAAGAGTTGAGTCGGGCCTTACCCTTGGCATGACGGGCCTTAGGCGCCATACGTACCCACTCTAGCTCGCGCTCCAGAGTCTTGCGGCGCTTAGATGCCGATTTCTCCTCCTGAGCCAGGCGCTGTGATTTCTGCTCCAGCCAACTAGAGTAGTTGCCCTTCCAGGGGATACCCTCGCCACGATCCAGCTCCAGTATCCACTCAGCCACATCGTCGAGGAAGTAACGGTCGTGGGTAACAGCGATTACCGTACCCTCGTATTGTTGCAGATGCTGCTCCAACCAGTCGATCGACTCAGCATCGAGATGGTTAGTAGGCTCGTCGAGTAGCAACACGTCGGGTTTCTGTAGCAGCAGTCGGCACAGAGCCACACGGCGGCGCTCACCACCCGAGAGGTTCTGCACGCTCCAGTCGCCAGGAGGACAGTTGAGTGCAGCCATCGCGCGATCCAGTTTCGAGTCCATATTCCACGCATCGGTAGCGTCGATGATGTCCTGCAGTTCAGCCTGTCGCTGCATCAGTTTGTCCATCTTGTCGGCATCCTCGTAGTACTCGGGCAGTCCGAATTTCACGTTTATCTCGTCGTATTCAGCCAGTGCGTCGTACACGTGCTGCACACCCTCCATCACATTCTCCTTCACCGTCTTTTCCTCGTTCAGTGGTGGGTCCTGAGGCAGATAACCCACGCTATAGCCTGGGCTCCACACCACGTTGCCCTGATACTGCTGATCCAGGCCGGCGATGATTTTCATCAGTGTTGACTTACCTGCACCATTCAGTCCGATGATACCGATCTTAGCACCATAGAAGAAGCTTAGGTAGATGTTTTTGAGCACTTGTTTCTGATTCTGTTGGATGGTCTTGCTCACCCCCACCATCGAGAAGATTACCTTCTTGTCGTCGACTGTTGCCATAATGATTCTTGATTATTTTAAATTTGGCGCAAATTTACTAAAATTCCTCGAAATCAACTATGTTTTCGTCATTTTTCTTTGCCATACAGATTATTTTGCTTATTTTTGCGGCATAATCAATTAATAATTTCAAGGTTATGGTTAAGCACATTATTCTCTGGACACTTAATCCAGAACTCTCTGAAGAAGAGAAGCAGAAAGTAAAGGCTGGCATCAAGGCTGGTCTCGAGGGATTGGTAGGCAAGGTTCCAGGACTCATTGATGTCAAGGTTCACATCGATGGTCGCCTGGCATCGTCGAATGCCGACGTGATGCTCGACAGCACACTCGAGAGCGAAGAGGCACTGAAGGGTTATGCCGTTCATCCCGAGCATGTAGCTGTGGCCAACGGTAAGGTTCGCCCCTACACAGTGCAGCGCTCGTGTCTCGACTTTGAGATCTAAAACTTTAAGATCCCACGCAAAAAAATAACCCCCGCCAAACGGCGAGGGTTAATTATTATATCAAGAAAAAGTGATTACTTCTTATTGATAGCCAGGTCGATAGCAACTGCTACAGATACAGTAGCACCTACCATTGGGTTGTTACCCATACCCAGGAATCCCATCATCTCTACGTGAGCAGGAACTGAAGATGAACCTGCGAACTGAGCGTCTGAGTGCATACGACCCAGAGTATCAGTCATACCGTATGAAGCAGGACCAGCAGCCATGTTATCTGGGTGCAGGGTACGACCAGTACCACCACCACTAGCTACTGAGAAGTAAGGCTTACCAGCGAGTACGCGCTCCTTCTTGTAAGTACCAGCTACTGGGTGCTGGAAACGTGTTGGGTTGGTAGAGTTACCAGTGATTGATACGTCTACGTTCTCCTTCCACAGGATTGCTACACCCTCACGAACGTCGTCAGCGCCATAGCACTTAACCTTCAGACGGTTAGGATTGTTGCCATAAGGAACCTCCTTAACAACGTTCAGGTCGCCAGTGAAGTAATCAAACTTGGTCTGTACGTATGTGAAACCGTTGATACGGCTGATGATCTGGGCAGCGTCCTTACCAAGACCGTTCAGGATAACGCGGAGTGGCTTCTGGCGAACCTTGTTAGCCATCTCAGCAATCTTGATAGCACCCTCGGCAGCAGCGAAGCTCTCGTGACCAGCCAGGAATGCGAAGCACTCAGTCTCCTCGCGGAGCAGACGAGCAGCCAGGTTACCGTGACCGATACCTACCTTACGATCGTCGGCTACTGATCCGGGGATACAGAAGCTCTGCAGACCGATACCGATAGCCTCAGCAGCCTCGGCAGCTGTCTTAACACCCTTCTTGATGGCGATAGCTGCACCACAAACATATGCCCACTTAGCGTTCTCGAAACAGATGAGCTGTGTGTCTTCACACATCTGATATGGATCGATACCTGCCTTTTCACAAATCTCATTGGCCTCCTCGATAGAGTTGATGCCATTCTCTTTCAGAGCAGCAAGAACCTGGTTGATACGGCGCTCCTGACTCTCAAACTGTACTTTTCTAATCATTGTCGTATCCTCCTATTATTCTTTACGTGGATCAATAGCCTTAACTGCACCCTGCTCCTCGGTTGTACGACCGTAAGAGCCAGTGAACTTCTTCAGAGCCTCGTTAGCATCCATGCCGTTCTTAACAGCCTCCATCATCTTGCCAAGGTGTACATACTCGTAACCGCAAACCTCGTTGTTAGCATCGAGGTACTGCTTGGTGATGTAACCCTCAGTAAGCTCAAGATAACGTGTACCCTTAGCAACGGTGCCATAGAGAGTACCAGTCTGTGAACGAAGACCCTTACCAAGATCCTCAAGACCAGCGCCAATAGCCAGACCACCCTCAGAGAAGGCGCTCTGTGTACGTCCGTAAACAATCTGCAGGAAGAGCTCACGCATAGCAGTGTTGATAGCATCGCAAACCAGGTCAGTGTTCAGAGCCTCGAGGATAGTCTTACCAGGCAGAATCTCAGAAGCCATAGCAGCTGAGTGTGTCATACCTGTACATCCGATGGTCTCTACAAGAGCCTCCTGAATAACACCGTCCTTAACGTTCAGGCTCAGCTTACAAGCGCCCTGCTGAGGTGCGCACCAGCCGATACCGTGGGTGTAACCAGAAATTGGGATAGGTGCAGGTCCATGGTAAGCGCCCTTACAAACGCTACACATGTTCTCCACTTCTTTTGAATAAATCATTGATAATAAAACATTTAAATGTTAAACAACTTAATATATCCTATTTTTGACCTACAAAATTACTCCATTTTTTCGAGAAAATCCGTGTTATAGCCTATCATTTAGGAATTATTAACCTAACCAGTGGTATTACAGACCTCTATACTTCAGGAATCCTGATGAGTCGGGTGTCTTCATACCAGTAAAGTCGGTAAACATCTCCATCTGGTCCTTGATGTTTCCGCGACTCAGAATCTTCTGGCGGAATGCATCACCTGTAGAGCGCTTTACAGCACCCAGTTTCTGGAATGTCTCTACCACGTTGCAGGCCAGCACGTCTGTCCACAGATAGCTGTAGTAGCCAGCTGCATAGCCTCCACCCCACACGTGGTTGAAGTAGGATGTGCTATAGCGTGGTGGCACCTGCTGGTCGTACAGACCTATCTTCTTCAGGGCCTCTACCTCGAACTCCTCAGCCTGCTCGGCTGTTGGTATCTCGTCCTTAGAGAGATGGTGCCAGGCCAGATCGAGACATGTGGCAGCCAGATTCTCGCCCAGTGCGTAGGCCTGATGGAAACTGATGCTCTGCAGCATCTTCTCCTTCAGCTCTGCCGGCATAGGCTCGCCTGTCACAGCGTGCTTGGCGTAGTGGTCGAATATCTCGGGAATCGAAGCAAAACTCTCGTTAAACTGCGATGGCATCTCCACAAAGTCGCGTGCCACAGCCGTACCGCTCAGTGTGTTGTAGTAGCAGTTGCTCAGCATACCGTGCAGTGCGTGGCCAAACTCATGGAACAGTGTTGTCACCTCGTCCCATGTTATCAGTGTGGGCTGTCCCTCCGGAGCCTTGGCATAGTTGGTTACATTATATATAATAGGTAACTGCTTGCGCAAGTTGCTCTGCTTGGCAAAAGCACTCATCCATGCACCACCGCGCTTGGTAGGACGGCGATATGGGTCGCTATAGAACAGGGCCAGCATCTTGCCATCCTTGTCGCGCACCTCAAACACCTTCATGTCAGGGTGATATGTGGGCACATCTTTGCGCTCCACAAAGCTAAGTCCGTACACACGGTTGGCGGCATAGAACACACCGTTTACTATCACGCTGTCGATGTTGAAGTATGGCTTCACCTCGTCGTCGCTGATGTTCAGCATCTCCTGCTTCATCTTGGCCGAATAGTAGAAACGGTCGTATGGCTGCAACTTGAAGTGTGGGCCCATCTGCTTCTTGGCATAGTCCTCGATAGCCTTGGTCTCGGCCTCTACCTTTGGCTTATACTCTGCTATCAACTGCTTCAGGAAGTTGTACACATTGTCAGAGTTTTTAGCCATCGTCTTCTCAAGCGAATACGATGCATAATTCTTATACCCCATCAGCTCAGCCTTCTCTGCGCGAAGCTTGGCTATCTCCACCACCAGAGGGAATGTATTGAATGTTCCGCCACCATCAGCACGACGACGCGAAGCATCAAACACGCGGCGACGCAGATCGCGATTGTCCAGACTAGCCAGTATGGCCTGCTGGGTGGTATTTACGATTACGATAGCATAAGGAGCCTTACCTCCGCGACTCTCTGCATCCTTCTTGCACTGGGCGATGTCGGTATCGCTCAGACCAGCCAGTTCCTCCTTGGTGTTTACCCAAACCACAGCATTGTTTGTGGCAGCTGGCAACATGTCGCCCCACTGCTGCTGCAGGTCAGATATACGCATGTTTATCTGCTTCATGCGCTCCATCTTGGCATCGTCGAGCAGAGCACCCGAACGTACAAAGTTCTTATACACCACCTCAGTCAGTCGCTTGTCTTCGCCCTTCAGTATTTTATACTCGTTGTCGTAAACATATTTCACACGCTTAAAGAGCGCCTTATTGAAGTCTATCTCGTTGTCGAGCTCAGCCAGCAGTGGTGTAAGCTTCTTCTCGGTCTCGGCTATCACTGGAGTCTTGTGTGCACTGGCCAGTCCCTCGGCCACGTTCAACCACTTGTCCAGTTCCAGTCCGCTCTTCTCAAGCGCCAGAATAGTGTTCTTGAATGTTGGTTTCTGCTTGTTGGCTACTATCTTGTTCACCTCCTGTCGCTTCAGTTTGATAGCATTCTCGATAGCGGGCAGATAGTCAGTCTCCTTAATCTTGCTGAAGTCGGGTGCTCCCTTGGGCAGTCCGTCAGCGGCCAGTGTAGGCAGCATCATAGCTGCAAAACTCATTGTCATGAGCGTTCTTGTTAGTTTCATATTGTTATCTAATTTAAGTATCATATTTATCACAAGTCACCTTATCATCTCGAACCCTCCACATTTGTCATCTCGAGCGTCCCCCTCATTTGTCATCTCGAGCGTAGTCGAGAGATCTCTCCTCGGATGCCGTAAGGATCTCTCCATGCGCTGCGCTTAGTCGAGATGACATCGGAGAGATTGCGAAAGTAGAGTTATTTCTTCGAGTGTGGCAGGTGGAACTTGTACTGATTGGTCAGTACCTCCTTCACGGTGTTAATCTCGAGGAACTTGGTACCACCACCCTCGCCTATGTTTCCACTCAGATAGGCTATCTTGTCGTTCTCCTGCACGTAACCTTTCTGTCGCAGCATGCGCACGGCAGCATGGAACAGCTCCTCGTTGTCGATGTGCTCCTTCTGGAATACAGGTATTACGCCATACGACAGGTTGAGCAGTCGCTGCAGCTTGTCGTTGTAGCAGATGGCCAGCACTGGGTTCGGTCCGCGGAATGCAGCCAGATTGCGAGCTGTATCACCCGAGCTTGCGTCGGTGATGATACCCTTAACACCCAGTTTTTCTGTTGCCTCGATGGCCGAGTGCGACATAAACTCACGGATATCGCAGTTGGGCGACATTGGCACCTCGATATCATTCTCGCGCATCTTGTCCTTCTCGGCCTGCTCGGCTATCGCAGCCATAGTGCGTACAGCCTCTACGGGATATTTTCCGCTGGCAGTCTCGCCACTCAGCATCAGCGCGTCAGTACGATAGTATATGGCGTTGGCGATATCGGTCACCTCGGCACGTGTAGGACGTGGATTATTTATCATCGTGTGCAGCATCTGTGTAGCCACGATTACAGGCTTCTTGGCGCGCACACACTTGCGGATTATCTGTCGCTGTATACCAGGAATACGCTCGATGGGCACCTCGATACCCAGGTCGCCACGGGCAATCATGATACCATACGATGCCTCGATGATTTCGTCGATATTGTCGACACCCTCCTGATTCTCGATCTTCGAGATAATCTTGATGTCGCTGTTGTATGCATCCAGTATGGCCTGAACGGCACGCACATCAGCAGCCGAACGCACAAACGAGTGAGCGATGAAGTCGATATCCTGATCGATGGCCAGCATTATGTTCTTGCGGTCCTTCTCAGTCAGTGTGGGCAGTGCTATGTGCACACCAGGCACGTTCACACTCTTGTGCGAGCCCAGCACACCGTCGTTCTGCACCTGTGCAATCACGGCCGGACCGTTTATGCCGATTACCAGCATATCCAGCGCACCGTCGTCGAAAAGTATGTGGCAACCCTCGTGCACGTCGGCTGCAAAGTCCGAGTACGACAGGTTGATAATGTCGTGCGTGGTGTCCATCTCGGGGCGACCGAAAATCTTAACCACATCACCCGTCTTATAGGCGATTGGCTGCTCACACCCGGTGGTTCTCACCTCCGGACCTTTAGTATCGATAAGTATACCTATGTGGTGACTCACGCTACGTACATTATTAATAATATTCTTGATACCCTGCTCGTCGGCGTGAGCTGTATTCATTCTCACCACATTCATTCCTGCCTCAAAGAGACTTCTGATGAAATCCTGATCACATCTTCTGTCGCTTATGCTAGCTACAATTTTTGTCTGCTTCATGTTATTTTTCCTTCATTTTGTGGTGCAAAGGTACAAAAAAAAGCCTAAAATCGGGCGAATTTCATCATTTTTTGAAAAAAAATCTCGAAATATTTTCGTAATCGACTGAAAATTAGTAACTTTGCAGTCCGAAATCGAATATTTTTCGAGATTACACATTATTAATATATATAAAGTAGAAGAAAAGAAAGAAATGACAAAGGCAGAAATCATCGACAAGATTGCTGAAGACACAGGTCTGGCAAAGAAGGATGTAGCCATTTCGGTTGAGGCGTTCATGGAGGCGATTCGCGAGGTACTCGCCGAGGAGAAGGAGAACGTCTATCTGCGTGGATTCGGCACATTCCTTGTTAAGCGTCGTGCCCAGAAGACCGCCCGCAACATCTCTAAGAACACCACATTGGTTATCGAGGCTCACGACTTCCCATCATTCAAGCCGTCTAAGAGTTTCGTAGACAGAATGAAGTAATTAACATTATAAATTATTTAGTATTATGCCAAACGGAAAGAAAAAGAAGGGCCACAAGATGGCTACTCACAAGCGCAAGAAGCGCCTGCGCAAGAATCGTCATAAGAGCAAGTAAATCTTGATTCTCTGTGACCAATAGAAAGAAATGAAAGGAGTGTGTCTGCTAATCCCATAACCAAACGGATAGCGACACACCCTTTTTAGTACTAACGAGACATACCACGTCAAAAAAAAAGAAGTAACAACAACTGTATGACAAGTGAAGTTATCATCGATGTGCAGCCGAAAGACATCAGCATAGCACTGCTCGAAGACAAGCAGCTGGTAGAGTATCAGCAGGAGCAGCGCACAGCATCGTTCTCGGTGGGCAACATTTATGTGGCAAAAGTCAAAAAACTGATGCCAGGACTTAACGCTTGTTTCGTTGATGTCGGAGCCGAACGTGTGGCATTCCTGCATTATCTTGACCTGGGAACTCAATTCTACTCTTACGAGAAATATCTGAAACAGGTGGTGAGCGACCGCAAGAAGCTCTACCCTATCCAGAAAGCCAGCATTCAGCCCGAACTGAAAAAGGATGGCAGTATCGCCAACACCCTTAAGGTGGGTCAGGAGATTCTGGTACAAATCGTCAAGGAACCCATCAACACCAAAGGTCCGCGACTCACTTGCGAACTCAGTTTCGCCGGCCGCTACCTGGTGCTCATTCCTTTCGAAGACAGCGTCTCGGTATCTACCAAAATCAAGAAAGGCGAAGAGCGTAGCCGACTGAAACAGCTCATTCAGAGCATCAAGCCCAAGAACTTCGGCGTCATCGTGCGTACGGTGGCAGAGGGCAAGCGAGCAGCCGAGCTTGATGCCGAACTGAAGATTCTGTTGAAGCGTTGGGAAGATGTAATCAGCAAGGTACAGAAAACCACAGAGCGACCACAACTCTGCTTCGAGGAGGAAAGCAGGGCCGTTGCACTGTTGCGCGATCTATTCAATCCCACTTACGACGGAATCCATGTAAACGACAGCGGCATCTACGACGAAATCAAGAATTACCTTGGACTCATCGCACCCGACAAGAAGGACATCGTAAAGCTATACAACGGCACAGTGCCCATCTTCGACAATTTCGATGTGACCAAGCAGCTGAAGTCTGGCTTCGGAAAGACCGTCAACTACAAGCACGGAGCTTATCTGATTATCGAACACACAGAGGCCATGCACGTAGTCGACGTGAACAGCGGTACGCGAATCAAGAAGGAGAACAGTCAGGAGACTAACGCCCTCGAGACCAATCTCGGAGCTGCCGACGAGTTGGCACGCCAGCTCAGACTCAGGGATATGGGCGGCATCATCATCGTCGACTTTATCGACATGAAACTGCCCGAGGACCGTCAGCTGCTCTACGAGCGCATGTGTAAGAACATGCAGAAGGACCGAGCCAAGCACAACATCCTGCCACTGTCCAAGTTCGGACTCATGCAGATCACCCGTCAGCGTGTGCGCCCAGCCATGAGCGTAAATGTCGACGAGCTCTGCCCCACATGTTTCGGCAAGGGTACCATCAAGTCGAGTATCCTGTTCACCGATACTCTCGAGAGTAAAATCGATACCTTGGTCCACAAGATCGGTATGCGCAAGTTCTATCTGCATGTACATCCCTACGTGGCCGCCTTTATCAACCAGGGACTGTTCAGTCTCAAGCTAAAGTGGCAAATCAAGTATGGATTCGGAATCAACATTGTTTCCTCGCAGAAACTGGCATTCCTTCAGTACGAGTTCTACGATGCCAACAGGCAATACATCGACATGAAGGAAGAAATCGAAACAAAGTAAACACTCTCTGCCTATGTTAACACTTAAAATCCTGTTCTGGAGCACGTTGCTCATAGTATTCTATACCTATCTGGGTTACGGAATTCTATTATACATTATCATCAGGCTCAAGCGGCTGCTTGCGGGCACTCCCCGCAAGGCCGCACAGCCCGATGACACACAGCTACCATCCATCACACTGCTTATCTGCGCCTACAACGAGCAAGACGTTGTGGCCGAGAAGATGGCCAACACACTGGCTATCGACTATCCCCGCGACAAATTCCGCATCATGTGGGTAACCGATGGCAGCACCGACAGCACCAACGAGCTGCTCAAGGCCTATCCCGAGGTAGATGTGGTGTTCAGCCCCGAGCGCCGAGGCAAGTCGGCCGCACTCAAGCACGGACTGCAGGAACTCCGCACCCGCTACGTGGCCTTTACCGACGCCAACACCATGATCAATCCTGGCGCCATGCGCGAGATAGCCCGCCTGTTTATGAGCGACCCCACCGTGGGCTGCGTGTCGGGCGAGAAGCGAGTAGCCGCTCGCCGCGAGGGCCAGATGGCCGCCGAGGGCGAAGGCCTGTACTGGCGCTACGAGAGCACACTTAAGCGATGGGACAGCGAACTCTTTTCGGCTATGGGAGCTGCTGGCGAACTATACGCCATGGACCCCACACTCATCCGCGAGGTACCCGACTCGGCACTGCTCGACGACTTTATGATGTCAATGTATATCGTACAAGACGGCAAACGCATAGCCTACACACCCGACGCCTACGCACAGGAGTACGGCTCGGCAAATATCTTCGAAGAGTCAAAACGCAAGCGCCGCATAGCCGCTGGCGGCCTGCAGAGCATCTGGTGGCTGCGCAGTCTGCTCAACCCTCTGCGCTATCCCCTGGTCAGCTTCCAGTACATCAGCCATCGCGTACTGCGTTGGAGCGTCACTCCAGTAGCCATGGTTATCCTGCTGGTTGTCAACGCATTACTGTCACTTTTCCGCGCCGGCACCATCTTCGATGTGGCACTTGCACTGCAGGTTGTGTTCTACCTCGCCGCCTTCTTCGGCTGGCTTCTGGCACGCTACGGCGTCAAGAACAAGCTGCTCTACACGGCCTATTATTTCGTATTTATGAACCTCAACGTTTTTCGCGGAATGGCCTATCTTTGCACCCATAACAACAGCGGAACATGGGAAAAAGCTAAAAGAAGTTGAAATTTTTTCCAATTTTCTTTTGTATTATAAAAAAAAACATTACCTTTGTCCGCGAAATAGTGCATTATGGAAAGAACCGAAAAGGAAATTTTGCTTCAGCAGTACTCAGATGTTAACCGCAGACTGACACTTGCGCAGGAACAGCTGGCGATTGCTAACCAGAAGCTAAAGGAATACGAGGAGAAGGCCCAAAAGGCTGAGAAGGCGAGCAAGATGAAGTCGCTCTTCCTGGCCAACATGAGCCATGAAATTCGTACTCCCCTTAACGCAATCGAAGGTTTTTCGCGCGTACTTGTCGAGACCGACTCGCAGGAAGACCGCATGAAGTTCTTCGAAATCATCGAGAGCAACAACAACCGCCTGCAGAGTCTTGTCAACGAGATTCTCGACCTCTCGCGTGTAGAGGCTGGCGAAATCACGATGAAGAAGTCGAGCACCGACCTCAATCAGCTGTGCGACAGCATCAAGAACCTCTTCAAGTTCCGCTGTCCCGATACACTCAAGCTCGTATGGAAGAAGCCTACCATGGCCGTCACTTTCAATACCGATGCCAACCGTATCACCCAGGTGTTCTCTAACCTCATTAGCAATGCTCTCAAGCACACCCCTTCGGGCAGCATCACCTACGGTTACCGTATGCTCGACGAGGGTTCACAGATCGAATTCTTTGTCGAAGATACCGGTTCTGGTATCGACCCCAAGGATCTGCCCCACCTTTTCGAAACCTACGTATCTCGCGATGCCGAGACCAACAACAATGGCTACGGCCTTGGTCTGGCACTGTGTAAGATCATCGTCGAGAAGCTTGGCGGCCAGATATTCGTAGAATCAGAGCTGGGTCATGGCGCCCGATTCTACTTCCACCTTCCTTTCGAAGGCACCATCGGTGGCATGTCGCCCGTTCGCAACACCACCACAGCCAATGTGCGCACCATCCGTGTTAGCGGCCGTCCCGACGATATGAACAAAAAGACCATTCTTGTGGCCGAGGACGAGGACAGCAACTACGAGCTGGTAAAGATTGTGCTCCACAAGCGCTACCGCCTTATCCGTGCCCACAATGGTATCGAGGCCGTAACACTCAACGAGGAAGAGCATCCCGACCTTATCCTTATGGATATCCGTATGCCCGAGATGAATGGTCTCGACGCCACACGTATCATCAAGGAAGTCGACTCGAACACACCAGTCATCGCCCTCAGCGCCTACGCATTCGAAGAGAACATCCGCGAGGCCAAGATAGCAGGCTGCGATGAGTTTATGGCCAAGCCTTTCAAGGTAGAAAACCTTATCGAGATGGTAGGTAAGTATCTCGATAAATAAATAATAATCACATTACTTATGGGAAAATTAGCTGTACAGAAGTACTTTTCATTCACCATTCTTATTCTTACAGTTCTCGTCATGATCTTCACCCTCGTAGGTCTCTACGGTGGCGACGTTCAGCCTGCAGGCAACACAGCCCGCGCCATGCTGGTCTATGCCCTGCCGCTGCTCATCATCGGCGATCTGATTTTGTTGATATTCTGGCTCATCATGCGCCGATGGCACTGGGCACTCATCCCCCTCATCGCCATTCTGTGCTGCATACCATACTCAGGCACCATCTACCAGTTCGGCTCGCTCGACGAGCTGGCCGACACCAAGCCCGGCATTAAGATCGCCACCTACAACGTGGCCATGTTCAGCCGCGAAACCTCAGGCTTCATCGCCCAGGACATCCTGTCAGAGATGAAGAAACAAAAGGTCGACGTAGTATGTTTCCAGGAGTACAACGACCAGTGTGGTGATAAGAAAAATTCTGACTCTTATAAGGAGTATTTCCCATATATGGCCATGGGCGAGAGCGACATGATGATCTATAGCCGCTACCCCATCGTCAAGAGCCAGAACCTAAATTTCGAGATGACAAACAACAGCGCCATGTGGGCCGAGATTAAAGTCGACGGTCAGATTCTGCGCGTGTACAATGCCCACCTCGAAACCACAGGTATCAACACCACCCTGCACAAGGCTGGCAAGATGATTAATCAGGGCATGGACGTAGAGAGCAATGCACTGCTGCGCGCCTTCTACGGCAACTACACCCTCGGTATGATAGCCCGCTCTGGTCAGGCCAACATACTGGCAATGGACATGCGCGAATGCGAGGCACCCATCATCGTATGCGGCGACTTCAACGACGTGCCTTACTCATACGTCTACAACACCATGCTGGGCGACAAGATCGACGGATTCAAGGAGTGCGGCAGCGGATTTATGTACACCTTCCGCGGCGGCAACAAAAAGGTCCGCATCGACTATATCTTTCACGACAAGGGCATGACCGGTATCACCTACTACAAGCGCGAGCTCAGTTACTCCGACCACAACCCTGTGTTCATGAAGATAGGACTCAACAAGCAGTAAAAATACATTATGAAAGAAATTGACTTCAAGGAATTGCATTTCAATCCCTTCACCCTCATCGGGGGCGAATGGATGCTTGCCAGTGCCGGCACACCCGACGCCTGCAACACCATGACCGTATCGTGGGGCCATCTGGGCTGCCTGTGGGGACATAACGATCCCACCGCAGTCATCTACATACGCGAGTCGCGCTTCACCAAGCAGTTCATCGACCGCGAGGACCATTTCACCCTCTGTGTGATGCCCGACTCGTTCAAGAAGCAGATGGCATATCTGGGCAGCAAGTCAGGCCGCGACGAAAACAAGATAGAGAAAGCCGGTCTCACCCCAGTGTTTGCCGATGGTACAGTCTATTTCGAGCAAGCCAAGCTGGTACTCGTCTGCAAGAAGATGTTCCACCAGCAGTTAGACAAGTCAGGTTTCCAGTACCAAGAAACCCTCGACGCCAACTACGCCAACGGCGACTACCACACCATGTACGTTGGCAAGATAGAAAAAATCCTAGTCCGCGACGACGAATACTTGAAATAACATAAGATCCCGCCAATTTGGCGGGATTCTTTGTTTTATGGCCTACGACACTGACGCTAGTACGCTGGTGTATTTATCCTACCCTTTCGCGAGCTTACGGGTGGCTTGGCGGGCTTGGCGCCAGCGGGGATAAAACTGGGTCATAAGGGCGTGGAAACGCTGGTTATGGCTGGGTTCGAGGAGATGGCAGAGCTCGTGGACTACTACGTGCTCGATGCACCAGTCGGGGAGCAACAGGGCGTAGGTGGAGATGCAGACCTGACGGGTACGGACATTACACTGGCCCCAGCGGGACTTGAGGGCACGATAAGTAACGGCGCTGGGCTGGACACCCATCTCGCGGGAGTAATGCTCTACCAAAGGCTCGACGATGGCAGCCAGACGATCGACAGCGGCTCGACGCTGGGCAGTGGTGGTGAGAGGCAGCTGGGCGTAGAAGTCATCGCGCTGCTTGACTCGCTGCAGGGTGCGCTGGCGGGCAGTGACTATCCAGTCGGCATGCTCGCGGATAAAGGCCTCGACAACCGAACGGGGCAGACCCACAGGGGCTGACACGTGAACATCGCCGCTACGCACAATACGCATAGATAGGCGACTGGTGAGACGATATGTAATCTTGATAGCCATCGTTTTTGGCTGCAAAGATAGCGTAAATCGAGCGAAATACCAAAGAAAACGTGTATTTTATAAATCAAAAGAGGCTCGTTTCACAACGAACCTCTTTCTAAATAATTACTTAAAAAACTAAATTAATCAACCATAAACCTTAACCATTAAAATCTTTTTCTGGTGCAAAGATATATAATATTATGGAAAGTTGTGTTCAAAATGAGTTAATAAATGTTTAAAATGCGTGATTTAATGCTTTTTAAACATAAAATCACGCAAATTAAACGATAAACAATTGATGCTCGCTGTCTAGCGCATAAGCTTAGTAAGGGCGTTCATATACTTATCTGAGAGCTTTTCGAGATAGGTTTGGAGTTTTCGGCCAGATTTTGGGAAACCGACTACTCTACTTGCCTCGGAGAGTATCTTGTTTTGCTCGATAACAAGCTCTAATGCTTTCTTGTATATATGGGTCTTGAACTCTATCTTATCTTTGTCTGATATAACATCATTGCCAGCTAACTTTATCATATCGGCAAAGTCGGACTCGATAGTCTTGTTCTTATTAAGTATCTGGTCGAAGGTGAGATCCATAGGGAACTCAATTCTCTTAGCTGGGTCGAGTTGCTCGTATAGTACTTTAAGAATCTTCATATCTACTTCGATCTTGTTTGCCTTGAACTTCAACTGTACTTCTACAGCCTTATTAATACTTTCCTTAGTTCTTTCGGCTTGCAGCAACTGTACTTGCTCCATGGGATCGGTAACAGTCCTTACACTCTCGCGGGGCTCGTCGACTGTTGCAGCGCCATTTATCAGACTCTTGCCCGAGAAGCGGCCCACACGGTTCTCGTAGTCCATATCATCGTCATAATAGCCGTTGTGGACGGTGATGTGATAGGTCTCGCCTGGCACAAAGTCGAGGTCGATCCAGGCTGAACAGAGCTCGCCATCGGGGAAGATGCAGCGCAGACGGCCTGCCACGGGGTGATCGAGCTCTACCTGATACTCGAAGCGCTTGTTGATGACGGGTACACAGGCCACGTAGGCATCGTCGCTCTGACCGCATAGCTGGGCGTAGGTGTCGGCGATATAGATATTGTAGAGCGAGTCCTTGATATTAGCATCTACACGGCCCTCGATACGGAAGGTCTTCTTAGACGAATCCATCTCCTTGGTGTAGAGGTCGGGGCGCAGCGATGATATCATATAGATGGTGCCTTCGAACATGTCGGGCCAGTCAATGGCGGATTTCTTCTCCCACACGATGGCATAGACATCGCGCAGCTGGGGATTCTCAAGATTCTTGGTGGCCAGGAACCACATCTCCTGGGTGTTCTTGGTGCGCACAGGGATGGTCTTGTTGACCTTGCCGCCATCGCTAACCACACGGATGGCAAACTGCTCGTTGCCGCCAGGCATGATCTGGGTGAACTGATAGGTGATATATTCGCTGGTGTTGTAGGCATTCTTTACAGCCTGAAGCATGGGCTCGGCAGTATCGCAACGGAAGCGGACCACGCGTTCGCTTGACTCGAGCACATCGGTGACGGGATTGCGATTGACGGAGTATGACTGTCCCTCGGCAAGGGCGAAGTGCTGGATAAAGTCGTTGAGGGCACCACGAACTACGGTGGGGTACTTAGCCTCGCTAAGAGGGCGGGCCTTTTGCCAAGTGGTGTCTTTCTTCTGTGCAAAGGTGGTTGACAGGGCGCTGCTGGCTATGAGCAGCATGATAATTAGTCGTTTCATAATGTTGTATTTTTAATTATTTTTGCATTGCTTGTTCTAAATTGTTACGTGAAATCTCGAGTTCGAGCTCAACCCACTTGAGGTAGGCTTCGGCGGCCTGTTTCTTGAGCAGGGCGAGCTCCTCGGGGGTGTGCTGATAGTTCTCAGGACGGGTGATGGGAATGTCGCGCTCGGTGATGACCTTCATCTTGGCTGCGGGCTGCGGAGCGACTGCGGCTACCATTGCGGGCTGCGCGTCAGATATCAAAGATGTCTGGGGCAGGTCCGCGCTGTCAGGGGCTAGGTCAGCAGCCGAGTCGGCTGCTGTGGCCAGCTGAGCTGGCCTAGATGTCAGGGGACAGGTCCCTGGCAGGTCGCTGCCAGGGTCCAGTCCCCTGACATCCGGCTGCTGGGGCTTCAGGCTGTCGGCGGCAGATGTCAGGGGACGGGTCCCTGGCAGGTCTCTGCCAGGGCACTGTCCCCTGACATCCGTCTGAGCGGTGTAATCTGCACCACCACCCTGCCAGAACTTGGGCGGGGTGAGATAAACCACCAGGATGGCGGCTACGCAAGCGGCTGCTATCCATGGCCACACGCGGCGCTGGCGGCGGGGCTGCTGGGCAGTCATGCGCTGCATCAAGCGGGCATTGAGGTCGGCCGGCATCTGCGGCAACTGAAGCTCTTCCTGCTGGATGGCGTCGCGCAGATTCACGTCGGTCTGGGCCCAATTGTTGATCTTGTCCTCTCTCATGATTGCAACATTTTGATGATTCTACATAGTTTCTTGCGGATTCGGCTAAGTCGCGAGGCTACGGTGGTGGGCAGGCTCTCGGTGACAAAGGCTATATCCTTGATACTCATCTCCTCGTAATAAAACATGGTGATGATGGCTCGCTCATCGGCGGGCAGATGGCGCAGCGCTGTGCGTATCAGCTGAACGGTGTCGGCATTGGGGCGACCGAAGGTCTCGTCGACTTCCTGTTCGGAGATGGCGCAGGCCTCGCTCTCGTGGTCGTCGAACGACACTACGGGCAGCGATCGCTGGCGCAGAAAACTGATAGACTCGTTGTAGGCTATGCGCGAAATCCAGGTCTTAAGGCTGGAGCGCTGCGGGTCGAACATAGAAATGTGACTGAACACGCGAACGAACACGTCCTGATAGACCTCTTCGGCATCGGCCTGCGACGGGATGAGACGGGCCACCTGGGCAAAAACGTAGCTGCCATAGTTGCTAAGCAACTGCTGCTGTGCCCGCTGGCTCTGCTGTAGCAGACCCTCAATCAGGTTTCGGTCGTTGTTGATACTTACAGTCATCTTTTCTTCTCTGTTTTATCAGTCTTCTACAATTATATACGCAGAAATGACTGTAAACATTGCAATCGATGAAAAAAATTTTTTTATGGTTGATGAAACGACATTGTGGACTATACTATCTTGAAGCGCACACGGAAGGAATGCTCGTGCTCGTCCCAGTTGGTGCCAAGCAGTTCGAAGCGTCCTATCTGCGAGGTGCTGCGCACGTGTTTGCCTATACAGGGACACACGTCGTAATCACCTATGCGCACCAGTCGGATGGTGTCGGACACGTCTGATGGCAGACGGTCGGCCGATACCTCAGGCGGCAGATTGTCGATGGTGGCATACTCGAACGTGACGGGCAGATCCTGTGCGATAAGCTCGTTCATGCGGTTCTCGATTTCGCGCTCGTCCTGGCGCGAGGGTTTCTGGTCCAGGTGGAACGACATCTTGCTCTTTTTGCGCTCCACATGGGCATTGAAGGATCGCCCGCAGCCAAACATACGGATCATGGTCTGATTTAACAGATGTTCGGCCGTATGGGCTGGCGGGAATTCCTCCTTGTTGTGGTCGTTGAATACGTAATCGGCCATTTTTATGCTCTGAATTTAAGTATTACAGCACTGTTGGGCTGAAGCTCTACGGGCACTGTGCCATCGCGCTTGAGTGTAAGCTTGAGCTTGGCATCGGTGAGCAGATTGGTAGTGGTGACCGACTTCTCGCTGAGCTTGAGGTAGTCGAAGGCGTGGGCAGGTATGCAGATGTCCATAGTGGCTGGCACATCGGCAAAGTTGGCTGCCACAAGTAATACTTCGGTACCGGCCTTGCGCAGGAATGCGTACTGGCGTTGGTACTGCTGGTTGACGTACATCAGGTCGAACGATACGCCTGAGATGACAGCCTTCTGACTTGCGGCGATATTCACCACCTTATTATATATATCAAAGATATACTTCTCGCGGATGGTGTACTTGCGATGCAGGGCGTGGATCATACTGTCGAGACTCCAGTAGTCGAAGATGGTGGTGCGACCGTCTTGTCCGCTGAATCCTTCGGCATCCATACCGCGCTCGCCGTACTCCTGACCGAAGTAGATCATGAGCGGATTCTGCTGCAACAGGGCCGAAACCACGAGTGCGGGCACACCCTTACGGGCATCGCCGGAAAACTGCTGACTGGCTATGCGCTGCTCATCGTGATTCTCGAGAAAGTAGAGCATGTGCTGACGGATATCATCGGTCTGTTGCCATGCTGAGGTGATGGCATGGGTGCTCTGACCGCCACACATCACTGCACGCAGGGTGTCGTACATGCCCACCTTGTCGTAGAGGTAGTCGAATCCTGCGTTGATATAGTTGCGGTATTCGGCTGGGTTATACACCTCGCCCACGAATATCACATCGGGATAGCGCATGTGCAGGGTATCGGTGGCCCACTGCCAGAAGGCAGCTGGCACCATCTCGGCCATATCGCAACGGAATCCGTCGATGCCCTTTGATGCCCAGAAGAGCAGGATGTCGAGTATCTTGTTCCATGTATCGGGTATGGGGTCGAAGTGGCCCACACGACCAGCGTAGTAGTCAAGTCCGTAGTTCAGCTTTACGGTCTCGTACCAATCGTTCATGCCTGGGGCATTGTTGAAACAGTCGTTGCCTGTGGCCTTGGCGGGGTACTCCATGTAGGGGCTCTTCTCGCCATGATACAGGTCGAGATAGGGGCTGAAGCACTGGCCTGGGCAATAGTAGAAATTGTTCTGCGGCGAGAATCCCTGCTCGGGGTCGTCGTCCTGTCCCAGATCGTGCACACCCTCGGGCTTGCAGATGGACTGATACTGACGTGCTACGTGGTTGGGCACGAAGTCGATGATGACCTTAAGACCTGCCTTGTGGGTGCGGGCTATCAGCGATTCGAACTCGCTCATGCGCTTGTCTACATCCACGGCCAGATCGGGGTCTACATCGTAATAGTCGGTGATGGCATAAGGCGAGCCTGCCCTACCCTTGACCACAGCCGGATGTTGGCGGGGAATGCCATAGGCTGTGTAATCGGTCATAGTGGCGTGGCGGATTACGCCTGTGTACCATACATGGCTCACGCCCATCTCCTTGATGTGTTTCAGGACAGTGGGCGTGAAGTCATTGAATTTTCCGCAACCGTTGTCGTCAATCGTACCACCCACCTTGCGAGTGGTGTTCTTGTTGCCGTACAAACGGGTGAAGATTTGGTAAATAATAGTCTTATTCGATGCCATGGGCAGCTACCTCCTTGTTAATCTTAACGATCATGCCCTGCAGAGCCTTACCAGGACCACACTCGGTGAAGTCGTCGGCGCCGTCGGCAATCATGTTCTGAACACTCTGAGTCCAGCGTACTGAGCTGGTGAGCTGTGCAATGAGGTTGGCCTTGATCTCAACTGGATCGGTATGAGGCTTAGCATCTACATTCTGATAAACAGGGCACTTAGGAGTCTTGATCTCGGTTGCCTCGATAGCTGCCTGGAGCTCGTCCTTGGCTGGCTGCATGAGTGGAGAGTGGAATGCACCACCCACCTTGAGCACCAGAGCGCGCTTGGCACCAGCGGCCTTGAGCTGCTCGCAAGCCTCTTCGATAGCCTCTACATTACCACTGATAACCAGCTGACCTGGGCAATTATAGTTGGCAGGTACTACTACGCCCTTGCCCAGCTTGCTAACCTCGGCACAAACCTCCTCTACCTTCTCGTCGGGCAGAGCGATGATGGCTGCCATAGTTGAGGGCTGAGCCTCGCAGGCCTTCTGCATGGCCATAGCACGGGCATAAACCAGCTTAAGACCATCCTCGAAACTAAGAGCACCAGCGGCTGTGAGGGCAGAGAACTCGCCCAGAGAGTGACCAGCGGCCATCTTAGGATCGAATGCATCGCCCATGCAAAGGGCTGATATAACGCTGTGGAGGAATACGGCAGGCTGAGTAACCTTGGTCTGCTTGAGCTCCTCGTCGGTACCTGCAAACATAATATCGGTGATGCGGTAGCCGAGAATGTCGTTTGCCTTCTCAAAAAGTTCCTTTGCCAGTGGGTTGGTATCATACAGGTCCTTACCCATACCTACAAACTGTGCTCCCTGTCCGGGAAATACAAATGCTTTCATCTTTTCTTATCCTTTATTTGATTAAACTTTTCCTATTTTTACTCTTTCGGTGTGCAAAATTACTAAAACTTTCTGAAAAATGCACCTCTGAGGCCATTTTTTTTATGAAAGTGGTCAGAATATCGAAAAATCTGTGTAATTTTGCACTTAGAAAGAGAACAGATGGCGAAAATGAAGCTTATTGTAATGACGAAACCCACATTCTTCGTCGAGGAGGACAAGATACTTGCGAACCTCTTCGAGGAGGGATTGGAGAATCTTCACCTATATAAACCCGGCGCATCGCCGATGTATTCGGAGCGCCTGCTCACACTGCTGGGCGAAGATTATCACAGCAAGATAACCGTTCACGGACATTTTTATCTGAAAGAGGAGTACCGCCTGCGCGGCATACATATAGATGATGCAAGGACCGAAGCCCCAGTGGGCTACAAGGGCAACATCAGCCGTACATGCCACGCTATCGACGAACTGAAGGAGACCAAGAAGAAGTCGAACTACGTATTCCTGCACTCAATATTCGACAGTCAGACCAATGCCGACGAGAAGCAGTCGTTTACGATGGACGAACTGCGCGCTGCGGCCAAACAGGGACTGATAGACAAGAAAGTGTATGCTCTGGGAGGCATGAACCTGGACCGCATAAAGGAGATAAAAGACCTGGGATTTGGCGGTATGGTGATATGCGGCGACCTGTGGAACAGATTTAATATCCACAACGAGATAGACTACAAGGCGCTGCTGAACCACTTTGAGAAGCTGCGCAAGACGATAGATTAAAATTTTAGGACTAACAACTAAATATAGGTATTAAAAACATGAGTGAGAAGAGCTCTTACATGGTATTCTCTGGAACAGCAACGAGATACCTGGCAGAAAGAATCTGCCAAAGTCTGGGTTGCCCGCTAGGACAGTTGCAAATCACTAAATTCTCGGATGGAGAGTTTGCTGTATCGTACGAGGAAAGTATTCGCGGACGCGACGTATTCCTGGTGCAGAGCACATTCCCCAACAGCGACAATCTGATGGAGCTGCTGCTGATGATCGACGCAGCTAAGCGCGCTTCGGCACGTACCATCAACGCTGTTATCCCCTACTTCGGATGGGCACGACAGGACCGCAAGGACAAGCCACGTGTTAGCATTGGCGCTAAGCTGGTGGCCGACCTGCTGAGTGCGGCTGGTGTGAACCGAGTGATTACAATGGATCTGCACGCAGACCAGATTCAGGGTTTCTTTGATGTGCCAGTAGACCATCTGTATGCATCAAACGTGATTATTCCTTATCTCAAGTCGCTTAACCTCGACAATCTGGTGATCGCATCGCCCGACGTTGGTGGTTCGAAGCGCGCCAACACTTACGCCAAGTATCTGGGTTGCCCACTGGTACTGTGCAACAAGACTCGCGCACGTGCCAACGTGGTAGCTACAATGCAGATTATCGGTGAGGTTGAGGGTAAGAACGTAGTGATTATCGACGATATGGTAGACACAGCAGGCACCATCACCAAGGCTGCCGACCTGATGAAGGAGCACGGTGCCAAGACCGTACGTGCATGTGCCAGCCACTGCGTGATGAGCGGACCTGCAAGCGATCGTGTGCAGGAGTCGGCTCTCGAGGAGATTGTCTTCACCGACTCTATCCCTTACACACAGCGCTGCGCCAAGGTTAAGCAGTTGAGCGTAGCCGACATGTTTGCCGAGGCCATCCGCCGAGTTATCGACAACAAGAGCATTAGCGACCTATACATCGTATAAATGACATACCGTAATGTTATCAGACTGGCTGCGGCAGGCATGGTGTTCTGCGCATGCCAGTCTGATTCGTATAAAATAAAGGGGTACGCCAGCCAGCTGAAGGATGGCGACACGATAACCTTGACGCTGGAGGACCAGCAGCAAAAGATATTGGGACAGACGCTGATATCGGAGGGGACGTTTGCGCTATCAGGAACTACCGACACCACTGTGTTCTGCCGAGCATACCTGAACAGCAATCCGCTATCGAGCGTGAGTTTCTTTCTGGAGCCTGGCAACATCACCATCGAGCTGAACCCCTACCCTGTGCAGTCGAGGGTTTCGGGCACGGTGTTGAACAACGAGTGGCAGAAGCTGAACGACGAGGTACAGACTCTGGGCGACAAGCTGATAAAGCTGGCAGAGGCTTCGGCCAGAACGGATGCAAAAGACCGGCGCCAGCTGCAATCGATTGTCGACAGTCTGCACCGCGAGATATCAGGCTGCATAAAGAGCACAGCCCAACGCAACAAAGATAATGTGCTAGGAAAATATATCGAAGATAACTACAAAGAACCCGAGTTCAAATGAACCCGGGTTTCTTTTTGCATTATACTGTGAAGTTAGGAAGTTCTAACCACTTGAGATAGCAGAAGTCCTGACGATGTGGCAGTAACTTGTGCTTAGGATACATACGAACAGCACTCTTGTACTGACCTGCCTGTTGTGGTGAGAGTGTTGCCTCGAAGGTGTAGTTGTTGCCCTCGTGGCCTACCATCTTAAGTGGCTCTATAGAGAAAATGCGCTCCTCACCCTCCTTGTTGATGAAGACATTAACCTTCTCGAGTGCTAAAGCATCGTCGAGTCCCTGCTCATCGATGACATAACGCAGAGTGTACTTCTGGGCTGTCTCGATGCATGTTGAAGGATAATCCCACTCACTAGATACCACATGGATGGCGTCCCAACGCTCAGCAACTGTCTCCTTCCACTGAGCAATCTCCTTGGCCAAACGGTTGTTGTCCTTAGAAATCTCCTTGAAACGCTTGGCCTGCTTATTGTAGAACTTCTCATAGTAGTCGTCAAGCTGGCGCTTCATAGTGTAGTGAGGTGCTATCTGGGCTATAGAGTTCTTAATAACCTTAATCCATTCCTTAGAGACACCCTTCTTGTCCTTATTATAATAAAGAGGTATAATCTCATTCTCGAGCAGACCATAGATAGTAGCGGCGTCGAGATTGTCCTGATAGCCCTGATTCTGATAGGTGCGTTTCTCGGTAAGAGCCCATCCGGCACCCTCGCGATAGCCCTCAAGCCACCATCCGTCCTTTACACTGAGGTTTACTACACCGTTCATCTCGGCCTTCTCGCCAGATGTACCTGATGCCTCGAGAGGACGTGTAGGTGTGTTCATCCAGATATCAACACCTGAAACAAGGCGACGAGCCAGCAGGAAGTCGTAGTCCTCGAGGAAGATAACCTTGCCCAGGAACTCAGGACGCTGACTGATCTCGTAGATGCGCTGAATCAGGCCCTGACCGGCACCATCGGCGGGGTGAGCCTTACCAGCAAACAGGAAAATTACTGGATGCTCGGGATCGTTGACGATCTTTGACAGACGCTCGAGGTTGGTGAAGAGCAGATGTGCACGCTTGTAGGTAGCGAATCGACGGCAGAAACCAATAACGAGTGCGTTAGGATTCATGCTATTGAGCAGCGATACCACGCGTGATGGGTCGCCCTGATTCTTGAGCCACTTCTCGCGGAACTGCTCCTTGATGTAATCGAAGAGCTTGTTCTTCAGAGCCATACGTGTCTCCCAAACTTCCTCATCGGGACAGTTGTAGATGCCATGCCAGATCTCCTCGTTGCTCTGATCGCTCATGTGCTTAGCATCGAAGTACTTGGCATATACCTTGCGCCACTCGGTAGCACACCATGTGGGGAAGTGAACACCATTGGTAACGTAGCCCACGTGGTTCTCCTCAGGATAGTAGCCTGCCCAGATTGGGGCAAACATCTTCTGTGATACCCAACCGTGAAGCATAGATACACCATTTACCTCCTGACAAGTGTTGCACGCAAAGGTACTCATACAGAACTTCTCGCTATGGTCATCGGGGTTGGTACGACCCATGCCGATGAACTCATCCCACGAGATACCAAGCTTCTGTGGGTAACCACCCATGTACTTGCCGAACAGCCCCTCGTCGAAGTAGTCGTGACCTGCTGGTACTGGAGTGTGAACAGTGTATAGCGAAGAGGCACGAACCAGCTCCATAGCCTGGTTGAAGGTCATGCCCTCGTCGATATAGTCGCACAGACGCTGCAGGTTGCAGAGTGCTGCGTGGCCTTCGTTACAATGATAGATATCCTTCTTGATGCCCAGCTTCTTGAGCAGCAGCATACCACCGATACCAAGCAGAATCTCCTGCTTCAAGCGGTTCTCCCAGTCGCCACCATAAAGGCTGTGGGTGATAGGCTTATCGAACTCAGAGTTCATCTCGTTGTCGGTATCGAGCAGATAAAGCTTTACGCGACCAACGTTAACACGCCATACATAAGCGTGAACCTGATAGTTGGTGTAAGGCACATCGATTACGAGTGGATTGCCATCCTGATCGAGCTGGCGCTCGATAGGCAGACTGCCAAAGTTCTGACTCTCGTAGTTTGCAATCTGCTGGCCCTCCATCGACAGACTCTGTGTGAAATATCCAAAACGATACAAGAAACCTACAGCACACATATCTACGTTGCTGTCTGAAGCCTCCTTCACATAGTCACCAGCCAACATACCCAGACCACCCGAATAAATCTTAAGGGCAGAATGGATACCGTACTCCATACAGAAGTAAGCTACTGACGGACGCTTAGAGTCGGGCTTAACGTCGATATACTTACGGAACAGGTCATAAACACTCTTGATACGCTTCATCAGCGCCTTATCCTTAACGATCTCTTCTTTACGAGCAAAACTAAGACGCTCCAGCAGCATTACAGGATTGTGTTTTACTTCATGATAAAGCTCAGGGTCAAGGTCGCGGAACAAGTCGCGAGCCTCGTAGTTCCATACCCACCACATGTTGTGGGCAATCTCGTCCAAACACTTCAGTTCTACAGGAAGACTAGACTTAACGGTCAACTCCTTCCACTGTGGAGCATTTGCATAATCAGCTTTAATTTTCATAATCTCTCAAATTTTAGTATTTGAATTTTTGTTTTCCTTTTATTGATTTATCTTGTTAGAGAATCTTCTTACGATCTTCAGCCTTACGGAGCGCTATATCATAGGCCTCGTAATAGTACTTGATAAATTCTGACCAGAGGGCCTTCTTAGACAAGGCATCAGCATTCTTACGGCAGGTCTCAATCTGCTTTTTAGTCATGTTCGAGAAGTCTGCCACAGTGTCCTTAATAATATCGGCCACTTCAGAGTAATTGTAGTCTGTGCGGTGTATCACCTTCACACCATCCTCTATCTCGCCATCCTTGCCGAATACGGTGTTGGCCCAAAGGCCGAAACCTGCCAGATCGGTAGTGATGCAAGGCACCTTGAACGCGATAGCCTCGAGCGGTGTATAGCCCCAAGGCTCATAGTACGAGGGATAGATACAAAGGTCATTGCCCAGCACTACATCATAATATGTAAGGTCTACGATACCATCGCTGCCATCAAGATAACAAGGCAGGAATATCACCTTGACCTTATCGTCCTTCTGGTTGTGCATATCGTAGTACTTCATCATTCCAAGCACATTGTCGTGACTCATGTTGTGCAGCCAGTGGGTAACCTGGGGCACATCGAGCGGAGTGTCAAACTTCTGTCCGCTCTTCAGTCGCTCCTGCAAATCCTTGCGGGGCTCGCCAACCCAACCGGGAACCTCGATGAAGGCAACAACCTTCTTCTTCAGGTCGCGATCGCGCAGCAGACGGTTCATAGCTTCTACAAACACATCGATACCCTTATTGCGGAACTCGTATCGACCCGAGGTAGAAACCAGCAGTGTGTCGTCGTCGAGATCCTCGCCAAGCAGTGCGTTGGCTATATCGAGCATCTTGCGGCGAGCAGCCTTGCGCTTGCGTGTAAACACAGAAGCACTGGGCACGAAACTATTATCAAAGCCATTTGGCAAAACAACGTCGACTGGCTTATCGAGCAACTCTACACACTCCTTAGCAGTGATATCGCTCACTGTGGTGAAGCAATCCACATAGTGTGCAGTCTGCTTCTCGATAGAGTGTTTCGACTCCATATTAAGCTCTCCTGCCATCTGGTCGCCATTATAGGCAAACAGGTAATCGTAGAGAGGTTTCATGTTACCAGCTATCGAACGTCCGATGCTAGTAGCATGGGTAGTGAAGATAGTACCAATCTGGGGCAACTTGTTGTTGATATAGAGTGCTCCCAGTCCGCACATCCACTCGTTGGCGTGATAAATTACCTTGGTATCATTGGTCCACTCTCCACTGGCACGCTTCCAGTTATAGAAACTCTCGGTAACCAGAGCAGCAGCATACGAAAACATCGATGCCTCGTCGTAATCACCATACGCATGAAGCGAGTCTACGCTGTAGTGTTCCCACAGCCAACCATATATTTCATTCTTCTTCTCAAAATACGGATTAAAGTCGACTAATATAGCGATAGGTGCGCTAGGCACAGTCCAGCGGCCAACTCTAACCTTAAGCCCCTGTTCCTTTGCCTCCCACTGCCAATCTGCAAAGAGTGAATGATCTTCCTTGAAATAAGGACTCTCTTGCTCTTTCCAAAAATCAGGACCAATGAAGATTATCTTATCCTCAAGAGCATCCTGCAGGGTCTTAGCACGTGTCGAAAGGACTGTATAAATTCCCCCTACCTTATTGCAGACTTCCCAACTTGACTCGAAGATGCAGTCTGGCATTAACAGTTTTTTCGCCATATTAAACTAACTAATTTGCCGCAAAGATACTTAAATATTTCTAAAATCCACAACGTTTTGCTAATTTTTTATACGTAAACGTTTAAATAATGATATAGATTAGTATCTTTGTCCGCAAATTATTAAATGTATTGATTATGAACAAGTTAATAGCAATATCACTTTTATGCCTCACAGCTATCTGCGTGAAAGCTCAAAGTAAAAACGAGCCCTTTCGCGCGTACCTATATAATAATGAATATGATGTTTTTCTTCGTATCAATTTTTACGAACAAGATGTAAATGTGCCAGGCCAGGATCTCTTTGGCCAAGTGCCTGGTTATCTCGGCAAAAAGAATAATTCTTTTGCCTGGCTCATCACATCTGCAAAAATCAACGGCGATAAGGCCAAACTGCAACTTATCAACGACTACGGCAGCGAAGACCTTACAGCTACACTTACCCGTAGGAACGATTCTATCTATGTGCTGAAGCAAGAAAGTGGCAGCACACTAAAAGTTCCCAACAAAGGCAAGTGGCTAAAACTCCCTAAGACGTTGGAATTCAAACGTAAATAGAATTAGGGATTAACCTGCTGACCTAATGCCTGTTTGATATGGGTATCAAGGATATGGAAAGATGGATCTACCATACCTACATGTCCATGACCATCTATCTCGTATAAATAGGTATTCTTATGTCCTACCAGTTTCATCATACGTGCCAGATACTGGTTTTCATCATATCGGCCATATAGTTCCAACTCTCTATCACCACAGATCAGAACCAATGGTGGGCAATCATTACGTACCCAGTACAGCGGAGCATACTGATCGATCGTAGGCTGTAAAGCACTGATTCCCTGCATCTTACGTACGTTGTAATGAGTAATAGCTTGACCACTGAAAGGTATATATTGCCATACGTTATCTGCATCGATATTATAGTTTTTTAGCCAGGCCTTATTCAAGCACAGCATCATGGTAAGATAACCACCAGCCGAATGGCCTGTCACAACTATTTTCTTTGGATCACCACCATACTCCTTAGCATGATTAAATGCCCATGCTACAGCTTCGGCAGCATCGTCAAGTGTCGTATCCACTGTTACATTAGGCAATAATCGGTAGTTAGCACCAATTACTACATAACCTTTATCCTTAAGTCGCTGTGGAATCTCCTTTTGTCCAGCTTCCAGTCCACCACCATGAAACCACACAATGACAGGACAATCTTTCATTGACTCTGGATAATACACGTCTAGTTTCAAGCGCTCTTTAGCATATTTATCAGTTTTTGTAGTGAAACTGATGTTTGAAACAGTTTTGTAAGTTTGTGCATTGATGGCTATAACCATCATGAGCATTACGGATAAAATGTTTAATCTCTTCATAGTTCGTTAGTTTTTATTGAAAATTAAAAGCCCCAGAGATGTGTATCTCCAGGGCTTCTTTTAAAAAGACGGCGGCTTCCTACTCTCCCGCATTGCATTGCAGTACCATCGGCGCAGGTGGGCTTAACTTCTCTGTTCGGAATGGGAAGAGGT
>CACWMK010000045.1 GCA_902761905.1 uncultured Prevotellaceae bacterium | reverse complement strand
GATGTGTACAACTCGGGCATCATGATGTAGCGATAAGTGCCCTCATACTTGCCGATCTTCTGCAGCTTTTCCTGTGCCTTTACCTTTAGTGCCATAGTTTTTTAATTGAGAATTGATAATTGATAATTTTGTAAATAAAAATTTTAATGTATTAATGTTTAATGTTTAATGTCTAATGTTTAATGTAGCTTGCCGCCGCACGTGGCAGAATTTCCTAGTGCACGTGAGAAATAATTTTTCCTCGTGCGGGCGCTCCATTCCTCATTCATTTTGACGATGCAAAGGTACGATATTTTGATTGCGGTTCACGAATACTTGCACTGAAAAATTTCCCCTACCCAATGTCATCTCGACTAAGCGCAGCCTTCCCCTACCCAATGTCATCTCGACTAAGCGAGGCCTTTCCCTACCCAATGTCATCTCGACTAAGCGAGGCCTTTCCCTACCCAATGTCATCTCGACTAAGCGCAGCGCATGGAGAGAACTCTTGGACAAGCCAAGCGGCAAAGCCGAGCGCTCGACTACGCTCGAGATGACAGAAGGACTACGCTCGACATGACAACGGTGGGGTAGGCGCTCTCGCTGTTGCAGCGTTGCACCGTTGCGGTTGTTTTTCGTCTACTTCATACCCCAAAAATACTTCTATATTTATATATAAATATAGAGATAATTTTCCACTCTCACACCACTCTGATTTCTAACTGCAACACTGCCACGCGCAACGGCTTTTATTTAAAATGCAGCGCTAAGACAACATTTTTTCAAAAAAGTGTTGTTTGTGTGCAACGTTTTTATTATATTTGCACCGTCAAACAGCGTAAACGAATTATTATGGACGCATTATTTAGAAAAAGTGACAGGCTTTTGGCCAACACGCGGACAGAAATCATCCGCGATAAGATGGACGAGATTCATTGGAACGCCCAGCTAATCAGTATTATGGGCGCAAAGGGCGTCGGTAAATCTACACTCATCAAGCAGTATCTGAAACAAAACTATGCATTGGGCGACCGCCGTGTACTGTATTGTTCGGCTGACACCGTAGATTTCTCTGTACGCACCTTGGTGGGGCTAGCCGAGGAATTTGTTATGCGTGGTGGCGAGTTGCTGGTAATTGATGAGATTCACAAATACCATTCTGGCACCGCAGATTGGAGTCGTGAAATCAAGGAGATATATGAACTGTTTCCCGATTTGAAGATTATTGTTAGCGGGTCATCGCTACTTCAGCTCAGGGAGGGCGATGCAGACTTATCTCGTCGTGCCATAAAATACACGATGCCTGGTCTGTCGTTCCGTGAGTCACTCAGATTCTATCATGGTTTGTCGTTCCCTAAATGGTCGTTAGAAGATATTCTAGCTCATCCCTACGACTTGTGGCAGTTGGTTTCAGAAAAGTGCAAACCTGTTGGGCTGTTCAAGGAGTATCTTGAAAAAGGCTATTACCCCTTCTTACTAGAAGGAGAAGGCGAATATCATACCAAAATCGAACAGGTTGTGAACTATATTATCGAAACAGAATTGCCCAGAATTTGTAAGGTTGATGTAGCCAACGTCAGAAAGCTTCAGGCACTCATTAATATGATATGCAGCGAGGTGCCCTTCGAACTCAATGCCAACAGGATTGCTGCTGCTCTCGAGATAGGTCGCGACACTGTGGTGGAGTACCTAAAATACCTTGGCGATGCAAAAGTGCTGAATCTGCTGTATTCTGACAAGAAGAAGATAGGTAAGCTAAGCAAACCCGACAAGGTGTATCTGGAGAATCCCAACATTCTTTATGCTTTGGCTCCTACAAAAGTGGAAATCGGTACCTTGCGTGAGACTTTCGCTATAGGTAGTCTAGCTGAGTCGCACAATGTAGAATACGGTAAGGAACAAGGCGACTTCAAGGTGGACGGGAAATATACCTTCGAGATTGGCGGCCGTAGCAAGGACTTCTCGCAGATTGCAGGAATAAAAGACTCGTATGTCTTTGCCGACGATTGGGACATGCCCGATGGAGCCAAGCTACCCCTGTGGATGCTCGGATTTTTGTATTAAGGAGAAACTTTGATATTCCGACACACGTATTCTCTGGCATCAATCTCTTGCAGTATGCCCGCCTCCACGTCGTGAACGTAAACTTTACACTGTCTCATAGTCAAGTTGCTTGATGTTAATGTCTATTTGTAGTCCCAATGTGTCAAGTATCGTGAGCATGGTGGCGAGTTGAGGGTTGCCCTCGCCACGCTCGATTGCTACCACAGTATTAACGGCAACACCCGACAGGCCCGTCACGGCTTGCGATACTTTTTTCATTACACCCCTCTTGTCGTGTCGAGCGCACCCATTCTGTCATCTCGAGCGCACCCATTCTGTCATCTCGAGCGCACCCATTCTGTCATGTCGAGCGCCCAAACCCACCGTTGTCATCTCGAGCGCACCCATTCTGTCATCTCGAGCGCCCAAACCCACCCTTGTCATCTCGAGCGCACCCATTCTGTCATCTCGAGCGTAGTCGAGAGATCTCTTCGAATGCCGTAGATCTCTCCATGCGCTGCGCTTAGTCGAGATGACAAAGGGGTAGGGAGGACGCTTAGTCGAGATGACAAGGGGACTGGAAAAAATATTAAAGAAAAATCGAAAAAGTTTATTCGTTTTTGGAATATTTTTGTAATTTTGCACGCTGTTATGGTATGTTGTGTCTTTGCGACACGCATTCTGCTCTAAATAAGCATAGAAACAAATAAAAAATAGCAATGAGAAATCTTAAAAAACTTGCCCCTTCCAGCAGCCTGAGGCTACTATCATTCAGGGGCACCCTCCAGCGCCTTAGCGTAGCGCTGCTCACCCTAGTAATGACCCTAACCGCGCAAACAGTGTGGGCGGAGACAATTAATGGTGTTAGCTACATCGATGAGAACGGTGCGACGCAGACCGCGAATAACGTGACCGTGCTGACGGGCGGCGAAGCAACGACGCTCCAGGCAGGTTGGTACGTGGTGAACAGCAGCAACATCAAATACACAGGCACCGTCACCCTCGACGGCGACGTGAACATCATCCTGGCCGACGATGGCAAGATGAACATCGATACTAGTGGTTCCGTTGATAATGTTATGGGGATCTACGGAACGAATTCAACCCTTATCATCTATGGTCAGGCGAGCGGTACGGGGGAGCTGAATGTAGTGACCTCCAACGGTTATAGCGATGCCATCCTTGTCGACAACCTCACCATCAACGGCGGCAAGATCACAGCTTCTGCCAGTGGTCCATTCTCAAGTGTACTAAGTGCCGATAAGCATATCACCATCAACGGCGGTATAATCACTGCTACTGCCGGCAACTTTAGTCTCCATGCCATCTTTGCCGCCGACCTCACCATCAACGGCGGTAAGATCACAGCCACAGCCAATGGTGAAAATGCATGTGGACTAAGAGCAACTAATAATTTAACCATCAACAGTGGCGTGATCACAGCCACAGCCAATGGTGAAGATGGAAGCGGACTAAGTGCAACTAATAATATAACCATCAACAGTGGCGTGATTACCGCTACGGCTACTGGGGCTGGTGCCTGTTTTGGTATACTAGCAGCATATCGTGTTATTATCAATGGCGGTCAGGTCACCGCCCGGGGTAGCAACTACGGTATTAATGCAGGCGGCATATCGCTTAGTTGGAAGAATACCACAGACTTTATTGACGCTAACAGCTATTATTTGAGAGGCCCAAAATCCGCTCTGATCATTGCCACAGGAAAGGCCTTCACCGACGGCAACGGTCATAACTACACAGAGACAAATGCCTCAGCAGTAGTTTCGCTCATCAACACCAAACTCTCGCCAGTGCAAGCTTATTCAGTGGCTTTCGATAGCAATGGCGGCAGCAGCGTTTCAGATCAAGTTGTCTTAGACGGTGCCACTGTCACAGTGCCGACGGCACCAACCAAAACAGATGAGGTGTTCTGTGGATGGTATATGGACAGCGGGCTTCAAGCTGCTTATGATTTCACGTCAGCGGTAACAGGCAATTTAACCCTCTATGCCAAGTGGGCTGATGCCATCAGTTATGACATGACATATGCGACTGTCCAGCGGATTTATCGCTATACAGGCAGTGCCGTTACCCCTGTGGTGCGTAACAACGCTGCACAGCTACTGACGGCTGGCACGGATTACACCGTGAGCTACACTGGCGCTACTGAGATGAAGCAACCAGGTGTATATTCGCTTACCGTCACAGGCCAGGGCACATACACCGGCAGCCAGACGGTAAGCGTACGCGTTCTTGCCTTTGATAAGTACGATGGAACCAGTCTTGTTTCGAGCACCCTGCCCGCAAATAACAGCAGTGCCGTTGTAGTGTCCAGCACTACCACCGCCATGCAGTCGGGCTGTTGGTATGTAGTGAGCGAAGACGCCATCGTGGCCGACCGCATCACGTTGAACGGCGATGTAAACCTGGTGCTTTGCGACGGGGCTACGCTGACTGCAGAACAGGGTATCAGCGTGACGGACGGCAACTCGCTGACCATCTACTCGCAGAGCGGCAACACAGGAAAGTTGGTAGCGTCCGTACCGAATGCCGATGGTAGCATGTATAACGCCGCAATTGGAGGTGACAGAGACGACAGGGCACATAACACTGGTACTCCCGTCAAGGCGGGAACCATCAATATCCATGGTGGTGATATCAATGCCACTGCTGTCTATGGTGCTGCAGGCATCGGCCAGGCACGCGAAGGCGAGGCCAGCACCATCAATATCTATGGTGGAAAGATTACAGCAGGTTGCGGTGACGGGACTGTCGGTACTGGCATCGGCGGTACCGGTGCAACGGTTCATCTTGGCTGGTGCCGGGAATCTGACGACTTTATCAATTCACAAGGCTTCTGGGGCACCGTAGTTTTCGACAAGGCGTTCGCAATTGACGGAACAAACTTTGGCGTTACGCTGGAAAGCATTGCCGGAAATAAGATAGTGCCAACTACAAAGAATTTCTACACCGTAACGTTCCAGCCCAACAACGGCAGCACCGTGGATGAACTGTGTATGCTCAGCGGCACTACCATTCCAGAGCCAGACATGCCGTTAAAGGCACGCCATCAGTTTGCAGGCTGGTATGACAACGTAGGGTTCAGCGGTTCGGCCTACGACTTCACTACTGCGGTTGACCACAGTTTCACCCTCTATGCCAAGTGGGATAACGTTGCCCCCCTCAGCTATATCGATGCCGACGGACATACCGTAAATGACTTCACCGACTATACGCCCCTGGAGAATTGTTACACCGAGCTGCCAGAAGGCACATACTTCGTGGGTAAGAATACCACCGTGAGCAGCCGTATAGAGCTGGGCGGAACTGTAAACCTGATTCTGGGCGACGGCGCCACGCTGACAGCCGAGAAGGGAATACATGTGGCAGAATACAATACACTTAACATCTTCGTGCAGAGTGCAGGCACTGGCGCGTTGACTGCCAGCGTCGCTAGTGGTACAGCCATAGGTGCAGATTTCTCTGATTATAGTATAGGTTTACGTCAGGCTGGTACCATCCGCATCTATGGTGGCATCATTACGGCTAATACTGGAGCTTTTTCAAATGCTATCGGAGGAACACGCGGTGTTGGCATTGGCAGCGGCGACATATATATCTATGGCGGCACGGTTACTGCCACCGCTGGCGAACATGGATTAGCCATAGGCAGCGCATCTTATGAAGGCGGCACCATCAGCATTCTTGGCGGCAAGATAACGGCAAATAATAGCGAAGGCATCGGCGGTTTGAATGATATAATTCACCTTGGATGGCAGAATGCCGACGACTTTATCCTAAGTTCCAAATACAATGGAACTATCACCATCGACAAGAGCTTCGTGCTGGAGAGCAACGATGCTATAGAGGCAAACATTAACAATATAGCAGGAAAGAAGATTGTGCCTAACACCACATCATTTTATGATGTGAGCTTCAATACAAACGGAGGCAACGTCATCGAGTCGCAGCGCATCAAGAGTGGAGGCTCTGCTGTGCAACCTGCCGCTGTGAAGCAACACCACACCTTTGAAGGATGGTATGCTAACGAAGGGTGCACCGGTTCGGCCTACGACTTTACTACTGCGGTTGACCACAGTTTCACCCTCTATGCCAAGTGGAAAGCCAACTATCGTGTAAATTACAGCAAGGCCGGCATTGGTGGTATCAGTGGCATTATGACTTCGCAGACGCTGCACGTCGGCGAGGCAAATCAGCTTGCAGCATGTGCCTACAGTCGCGAGGGCTACACCTTTATAGGGTGGGCAACAACGGCCGATGGCGACGCCGAATATGCTGACGGTGCCAGCGTAACCAACCTTACCACTACACCAGGTGCCAGCGTAACGCTCTATGCCAAGTGGCAGGCTAACCAATACGACATCAGCGCGCCCGCAAACTTCAGCGTGACGGTGGGCGGCAGCACAGCCGCCACCGCCACCATAGATCAGGTGGTGACGTTGCAGGTAGCCAGCGGCTACAGTCTGCAAGGTACACCAATGGTGATAGACGACAATAGTAAGACTTGTGCTGTAAGCGCCGCAGGTAATGGCAGCTATACCTTCACCATGCCAGCCAGCAATGTTCATGTAGAAGCGTTAGTAGTGGAGTCTGGCTGGAAGTTCATCGGCACTTACGATACGCAAAATTTCTCGGCCAGCAATGATGACATCTACGGCTTTGTGGGCACTGCCGGTACAGGCACCGAAGTAGGCTCCTTTGTACAGGTGGGCGGCTATGTGCGCGTGAAACCCATGCGCGCCTATATGCAGGCTCCGGCTCCGCCAAATAATGCTCGCGCATATAGCGGCAGCAGTAGTGATACCGCACCTGGCGCGCTGCGCATCAGACTGCTGGGCAGCAATGGCGAGACAACGGGAATCGTCAGCCTCGCCCCCGACCCCTCTCCAAAGGGCGAGGGGAGTGGATACTGGTACACGCTCGACGGGCGAAAGCTGCAGGGTAAACCTACGCAGAAGGGACTGTATATAAATAATGGTAAAAAGGTTGTAATAAAGTAAAGAAAGGAGGACACAGCAATGAAACACAATATCAAACAGTATATTATCCTTGCCCTCATGCTGGTGGGCAATACCGTGGCGCAGGCTACCGAGAAGACCTATATGTTATATTTCGATGGAAGCCAAGGTAAGCCAGGACTCCTCTTTAACGAACAGTATTACAAACTAAGTGATAACAAAGAGTGGAGCTATGCTTCTACTACGGTAGACGGTTTAACGATAACGGTCAATTACGAGTCAAAAAGAGAGGGTGTAAAGCTAATGGTTCCAGCCCTTTATGCCAGACAACTCGGATACAACTGGGCTCTTGACCATTATGATGACTACACGCTGACGTTCAGTAGTACTGAAAGCAAGTACATCAAACAAATCATACTGTATAGCACCTCACATTCCTATATCATTCAACAGAAAGGCTACAGCAATACAACGTTGGCCAGAATGGCGGTAAACGCAGGTAGCATCGTCTTTAGGATGGAAGTCACCGTGAGTGACACGAAGCCCGCGCTCAACATTAACGATGCCCAAATAAGGCATCAGATCGACTCCAGATATGACTGGACGGGCGTAGCCATCGTGCCTGAGATTGTCGACATATCGTTTGAAACTGGAACCTCCTCCCCAGGAACGCTGCAGCTGGTAAAAGGCACCGACTACACGGTGAGCTATGAGAACAATGATAAACCGGGTAAGGCTACCGTGACGGTGGCAGCAAACCCGGGCAGCGGCTACACCGGCACATGGAGCCGCAGCTTCGACATAGTCAGGCCACAGGTTGAAGTGACCCCCCCGACACCACTCACTGTCGCCTGGAACGGCACGCCGCAGGCACTCTGTACCGCCGGCTCCGTTGAGGGTGGCTCAATGTTATACTACGGCAGAAATTTTCTTTTTTGGTCGGACGTACCCACCGCTACCAACGTAGGTACCTACAATATCATATACCGAGTAGAAAATGACGAGTACCACAACGGAGGCTTCTCCTCCGAGTATGCAGGCACGGCTACCATCACTCCGGCCACCGTCCACTACGGGTGCCTCACTGTTGCGGCCAATTCTGCCACAGACGTTGCCCTGACCATCGGCGAGAGCGACGGCACGTCGGCCCAGAATATCACCATCCCTACAGACATCAAGGTGACCAGCGTCACCATGGAGCGCACCTTTACCAAAGGCAAGGCAGCCACCGTGATGCTGCCCTTCGACATAGCCGTATCGAAAGTAAGCGGCGGCACGTTCTATGGCTTTGTAGGTGTGGGTAATAGTGGATCAGACAGAGAAGTGGTGATGCATCAGGTGAACCAAGTAAATGGCACTCTGCAGGCCCACACGCCCTATCTCTTCATGCCCTCGGCCGAGAAGATGACCTTCGATCTGGGCGGTCAGACCGTAACCCTGAAGGCCAACAGCGAACATACATACACCGTACAACCCTAAAAACATCAAGAAGCAATGAAAAAGAAAAAATATATCAAGCCCACCACACAGGTATACCACATCAAGACGCCGCAGATACTCTGCGGCAGCCCCTACGGCAGTTCCGACCCAAACAATCCCTACGATTTCGGATGATATCCCACCGACCTGTCGTCAAGGGCGTAGGCCTTCTGTCATCTCGAGCGTAGGCCTTCTGTCATCTCGAGCGTAGGCCACTGTCATCTCGAGCGTAGTCGAGAGATCTCTCCATGCGCTGCGCTTAGTCGAGATGACAGTGGGGGGAGGAGGCCGCTTAGTCGAGATGACAGTGTGGAAATGCTGAATAAAAGATAAAAAAGGGGGATTTTTCTTAAAAGATATTAATAGCCAGGGGGGTGCATCAAGTTTTGCAACACCCCCCTGCTTATATTTGCGCCCTGAAAAATGCTTCTGGCAGGATGCTATGCTGGGGCAGAAAGTATTAATTAATTATTTATTATTTATAAAATTATATTATGAAACCCGAACTTAAGGACTGGAGCGAAAGCGCCAGTCGTGCGCTCGAAAGGGAGCGCGAGAAGATGATGGAGCGTGTAGAACTGATAAACGGAATGGCACGCGCCATGGAGGCTGTAGATGATATACTGGCCGAGAACGAGAGATTGAAAGCCGAGAACGAGAGTTTGAATGCGGAGAACGAAAGCCTGAATGCGGAGAATGTGGGTCTGAAAGAGGAGAATGATACTCTACAGACCCAACTGCTGACGGAGAGAGAGCTGCGCACAAAGGCAGAGATGCAGTTGGGCGAGATGAGCAAGCTGTCGGTAGGCGTGGCAAAGAAGGCCTCGCAAGAGGAGTTGCTACCGGCCCTGCGTGTGTTTGTGAACAAGTCGAAGCGCAAGAAGCTGGAGAAGCGCATCGCCGTGAAGGAGATGGTGCTGGAGATGGCCAATGCCAACGGCTTGACGCTGCCCGAGGAATTTGCTGCGGTTATCGACAGTCTGGACGACGAGGAGGTGGCCAGCCCCACTTACGCATTACACACAGGTGGATGTTCAGCCAGGTGGCATCAACATTCAGAACGTGGAGCATCTGTATCAGGCCGATATTCTGAAGCAGTTGGGCATAGAGTTGCAGGTGAAGCAGAAGGGGAAGGCTACTGCGCCAGTGAAAAGAGAGGGGAAACCAACGGTCTTCGTAAATCCGTCGGTTAGTGCCGATGAGGAGTGGCAGATTCACGACGAGATAGTGCGCCTGGTGACCCGTCAGGGCATACAGGAGATATGCAAGTATCTGTCGCAACTGAGTGAATCAAAAAAGGTGCTGCTTCCGCAGAACGCCGAGAAGGCATACAATGAACTTGTGCGCCTGGGGATGCCCGATGGCGATGGATACAGCCTGAAGACGTTTACGAAATACTATAAGAGATAAACGTTTCACACTAGGTCGCATTATCAGTATTAGCATCAGAATCTATCCGGTTCTGGTGCTTTTTTTATGCCCTCAACGGAGCAAAACGGAGAATAATCGGGAGATGCAGAGAATGTTGGAGAATGTTGGAGAAGGCCTTTCATAAAGCCATCCTTCATTCAGAAAAAGTGCCTACTTTTGCATCGTCGATAAGACAAAGCGATCTTCTACATGTTGCTACACAAACCCGTACGGAACGGCCGCACGGATATTTTTAAATCTTTAGTTATTAACAATTTAAACACACATTTTATTATTATGAAAACATTAGTTATTACACACACAACAACCAACAACACAGAGAAGCAGATGATGACTTCGCTAGAGATTGCAGAGGTTACTGGTAAGCAGCACAAGAATGTGATGCAGGCCATCCGAAAGATGGAGCCAGCGTGGGAGGAGGCGCGAGCCAAGCTGGTGCTGCGTTGGGAGTTCTTGGAGCGCGAACGACTGGCTAAGCAGCCACAGCAGTTGGCACTGCCCAGTCCGAAGGAGATCTTGGCAATGGCAGACGACATCATCGGCAAGGGGTTGCGCATGCTGAACGAGCCAGCCGAGGACACTCTGACGGCTACCCAGGTGGCCAAGACGTTCAATATGACCGTACGCGAGTTCAACGCAAAATTGTGCGAAAAGGGTATACAGTACCGAGCACAAGGACGTTGGTACCTGAACGACGATCTGCAGGGCCGAGGCTACACTGCCGAGCGCACTCACGTAAGCTATTCGCTAAAAGGTGAGAAGAAAGTTAGAGTCTACATGACGTGGACGATGGCTGGCCTGCGATTCCTCAATTCTAAACTTGGTTACCCCAACCTTTGATTAATCTTCCCCCTACCCAATGTCATCTCGACTAAGCGTAGCGCATGGAGAGATCTCACGATCTCTTTAGGAGATCTCTCGACTACGCTCGAGATGACAAAAAGGGTGGCGCTCGAGATGACAAACGGTGCGTTGGTGCGCTCGAGATGACAAACGGGGGAGGGACGGTAAAAACTTAATCTAAATAACACTATGAAAGTAACAGACACACTATTGGAGAAGTTGATGGAGATGGAGGGATGCCGACTGGTGGCTTATCGCGATGCGGCCGGCATACCCACCATCGGGTATGGACACACAGCCGGCGTACGCATGGGCGACCGGATATCGGCAGCACAGGCGCGCCAGTGGTTGCGGCAGGACGCCGAGGAGGTGATGCGACAGGTGCGCACGCTGCACGTGGCACGCACCGAGGCACAGATGGAGGCGCTCACGTCGTTTGCATTCAACATGGGCTTCGGCCGACTGTCGCGCTCCACGCTGCTGAAGGTCATCAGGCAGGGCGGTTCGCGAGCGGCCATCCAGCGCGAGTTTAAACGTTGGGTATATGCTGGCGACCGCAAGTTGCCAGGCCTAGTGCGCCGCCGCGAATGGGAAGCTGAGCGATTCTTCGCCCCTAGTTACCCAACCGATGACGAAATAATCGACAGAGTCTGATACATTAAACATTAAACATTAAACATTAAACATTAAACATTAAACATTCTTGGCAGAGCCAAGCGGCAAAGCCGAGCGAAACATTATCCTCCCTCATGTCATCTCGACTAAGCGAGGCCTTCCCCTACCCAATGTCATCTCGACTAAGCGTAGCGCATGGAGAGATCTCTCGACTACGCTCGAGATGACAGGGTGGTTTGGGGCGCTCGAGATGACAAATGGGGGAGGGTAGAAACAAAGAAACTATGAGCACACATTTTATTTATTTGAAGGACGGGGTGAAAATGATGCGGCCCGTCCACACTAGAGAGGAGTATCTGGCGCTGCGCAATGGTGGCAGCCAGGTGGATTACATGAGGCGCATCCGCGCAGGCGAGGAGCGACTGAAATCAGAACTGGTGCAGATGAACTACAGCTGCTTGCCCAACGATGACGGCACGCTGAAGGGCAGCAAGCGCATGAGCACCACGGTGGGGATGGACATCGACCATCTATCGCCCGAGGAGATGCCTGCCGTGCGAGAGCGAATCCTGGCCAAGAAGGATGAGTTGGGGCTCGGAATGTTGGAAGAGAGCGCCCGTGGCTGTGGCTATCATCTGGCGTTCGGCCGCCGCCCAGAACTCGACCAAGAGGGCAACTTAAAGTGGGCCAGCGACCTGCTCGGAGTCGCTTTCGACAAGCAGGCCAAGGACATCACCCGAGTGTTCTTCACCACATCCGCCGACCAGCTGATCTACCTGGATGATGCGATCTTTGAGATTGAAGAGGCGCCCTCCACCTTGTCATCTCGACTAAGCGGAGCGCATGGAGAGATCTCTAGAGATGTCTCGACTACGCTCGACATGACAGGCGGTGGTGGGGAGCTCGGAATGACAACAACCACATTGTCATCTCGACTAAGCGAAGCGCATGGAGAGATCTCTACGGCTGCTGAAGGAGATGTCTCGACTTCGCTCGACATGACAACGGGTGGTGGGGCGCTCGACAGTTCTGCCAGGGGACAGGTTCCTGGCAGAAACAAAGAAGCGCTGGTGGCTGCCAGGAACCTGTCCCCTGGCAGAACGGCGGAATATAACGGCACGCCTTACGAGGAGATTGTCGCCAAGTACTGGGAATTATTTAATAGTGGCAAGGCACCTACCGAGGGGGATCGTAATGCGCTAACCTTCGAACTGGCTGTCACCATCCGTAGTATCTGCGGCTACCAGATGGAGCAGATGATGCAGGTGGTGCCCAACTACTGGATAAAACCCGATGGCACTTGCACCGAGGCCGATATGGCCGAGTATCGCCAAACGCTGGAGAACGCTCTGAAGGAGCCGCGCAAGGGTATGTCGTACAGACTAAAGCAGGTGTTGCAGGCGCTGAAATCGCAGGCGGGCGTAAAGGCCTGTGGCGGCACTATGACCACACCGCCACCGATGCCTAAGAAGCTGCCGCCGCTGATAAAGCTGCTGACCAAGAACGTGCCCTGGTACTACAAGCCCGCCGTGGCCAGTGCCGTGTTCCCCGCGCTGGGCGCACACCTGCACGGAGTGAAATTCCGCTACTGGGACAACGTTGACCACGAGGCCACGTTTATGAATCTGCTCATCGGTAGGCAGTCTATAGGTAAGGGCTCGATAAAAAAGCCTATCGAGTATATAATGGAGGACATACGCCAGCGCGACCTGCCCAACCGCCAGCGCGAGGCCGAGTGGAAACAGAAGAACCCTGCCGGCAAGCAGAAGAAGGACCCGCGCCCCACCGACATCTGCATACAGATGCTGATAGACAACCTGACCGACGCCGTGTTCAACCAGCGCATAGTGGACGCCAACAACAACGGCGAGCGCTACATTTTTACAATCGTAGACGAGATTGAAGCGCTGAAGAAGGTGACGTCGAAGGGCTCTGTCGACGAGGTGGGACTGCTCATCCGTAAGGCGTTCGACAACTCGATGGCCGGTCAGGAGCGAGTGGGCGCCGACAGCGTGAGCGGTATCGCCCCGCTGCGCTGGAACTTCAACGCCAGCACCACTCCGCCCAACGCGCGCAAGTTCTTCTTTAAGATGGTGAACGACGGCACCGTGGGCCGACTGGATGTGGCTACCATCATCCGCCGCGACGACGATGACGACGAGGCACCCATTATGGGAATCTACGACCACCTGTTTGCTGCCGAACTAAAGCCTTACATCGACCGACTGGATGCAGCTAGCGGACTGATAGAGTGCCCTCAGGCCAAGAAACTGGCACTGGATATGAAGCGCGAAAACAGCGATGCTGCCAAGCTGTATGAGAGCGAGGCCTATCGAGTGCTGTCGTATCGTGCCAACGTGATAGCCTGGCTGAAAGGGATGCTGCTCTACGTGGCCCACGGCTATCGCTGGGACAAGACCATCGCCGACTTTGTGCGCTGGAGCGAGCAGTACAATCTGTGGTGCAAGATGCTCTACTTCGGACGTCAACTGGAGAAGGAACTGCGCGAGGAGGTGGAGATTCAGCGCCAGTCGGGTCCGCAGAATCTGCTGGAGCTGTTGCCCGACGAGTTTACCAAAGATCAGTACCGCCAGATGCGCCAGAGTCAGGGCAAGAGCGGTGATGGCGACAGCACCCTGCGCAGTTGGGTAAAGCGCAGCCACATAGTGTATGATGAGGTGAGCGGCCGCTACTGCAAGACCGAACAGTACAAACTAAAGTTTGGGAGTCAGGAATAATAATATAGGCCTACGGATTTTACGGATTATACGGAATAATTATTTCAAGAACAAAGATGGGATAAAAAAATCTGTAAAATCCGTATAATCCGTAGGTAAAAAAACAAAAAGAAAATGGAAATACAGAATAATTTGGAAACGTTTGTGCTGCTCTGGCGGATGATGGAGCGCACAAGGCGACTGTTGGCTGGCCACTGCAAGCGATTCTGCATCCGCAATATATTGAAAGCGTGGTTTGATACTGAGGCCAACGATGAATTTATCTGGCAGGTATGCCACATGTGCGAACAGGAGGGATGGAACGAGCTGCAAAAGCCGAGCCTCTATCCACGACCGCATCGCGAACTGCTGCGAGCCATAGTAGCCGCTCGCACAGGCATCAGCTACTATCGCATAGACCTGAAGGCTCTGGATGCAGCCTATAGCATAGCCTTCCCCCATAGCACACCGCTGAACATTAATAAGAAAAAGCGCGTTGCGCGTGGCAGTGTGGCAGTTAAAAAAATAACTGCATAAAGGGTTTTTGTGACACCAAAAAAGTATCATAAAAATGGCGAAAAATAGCAAAAATGTACGTATTACACCTCTATATTTCGTCCACTCTTTTTAGATTTATTAAAAATGTTAAAGTGGTGGTTATCAGTGGGTTGCGAAAATCGGGCCCCTGTAACCGTCCACTTTTTCCATTACTACGCGCGATATTAAAAAAAAATTTGGCTACTTTTGCAATCGGAAAAACCTAAGTGGTATATTCTAACTTATAATTAACATTTAATAAAACCAAAGTATGAAGAAAAGCAGGTTGATTACGATGTTGTTGGCACTAATGGTGTCGCTGACATCTTGGGCCCAGGGAATCTCGGGCACTGTGGTTGACGACAATGGCGACGCCGTTATCGGTGCTTCTGTCGTCGAAAAGGGTAATCCCCAGAAAGGTACTATCACCGACTTTGATGGTAATTTCACCATCAGAGTGAACGAAGGAACTACACTTGTAGTGAGTTACATCGGTTATGTAACTCAGGAAGTAAAAGCTACACACAACATGCGCGTGGTGATGAAAGAAGACGCACAGACACTGCAGGACGTAGTGGTAATCGGCTACGGTGTGCAGAAGAAGAGCGTGGTAACAGCTTCTATCGCCAAGGTTAGCGCCGAGGATCTGGAGGGTAAGACACGTCTGCGTGCCGACGATGCCCTGAAGGGTCTGGCAGCTGGTGTAAACGTTACATCGGCCTCGGGTCAGCCAGGTTCGCAGTCGATGATACGCGTGCGCGGTACGGGTACTATTAATGATACCAACCCGCTCTACATTATCGACGGTATGCCTGCCGACCAGTACGGTCTGGAGAGCGTTAACCCTAACGATATCGAGAGTATCGAGGTGCTGAAGGATGCTGCATCGGGTGCTATCTACGGTGCGCGTGCTGCCAATGGTGTTATCCTGGTTACTACCAAGAAGGGTAAGGTTGGTAAGGCTCAGATTAACTACAACTTCAGCTACGGCTGGCAGACCGCATGGAGAAAGCGCGACGTAACAAGTGCTACCGACTATGCTATCCTGCAGAACGAGAAGTATGTGAACGGTGGACAGGCTCCTCTGTATGCCGACCCATACAACCTGATCGACGCTAACGGCCAGAAGATTAACGGTTACGGCACCAACTGGCAGGAGCTGCTGTTCAACGACAACGCACCTGTAAGCCAGCACGACGTATCGGTTAGCGGTGCTACCGAGAAGGTAAACTACTATCTTTCAATGGGTTACTACACTCAGGAGGGTATCGTGGGTGGTAACTACGGACAGAGTAACTACGACCGTCTGACCATCCGTTCAAACAATCAGTTCAACATTTTCGATGATTCAAAGGAGCGCTCATTCCTGAACAAACTCGACATCAGCGCTAACCTTTCTTATATGCGTACACACAGCACAGGTATCGATGCCAACTCTACATGGGGTTCTCCATTGGGCTCGGCTCTGTATCTGGCTCCAACACTGCCTGTAACTCTTACTGGTGCAGTGGCTCAGGACATGATTGACCGCTACGCTGCTTACGATCTGTATCGCGATGCTAACGGCGATCCTTATACCATTCCTAACTATGTAGGCTCTTATCAGGAGCAGAACAACCCAATCGCCCTGATGCAGCGCAACCCATCGAAGGGCTGGAGCCACAAGTTCATGCCTAAGTTCAGCATCGACCTCCAGTTGTGGGACAACCTGAAGTACCACTTCTCTTGGAGCGCTGAGCAGAGCTTCTGGGGTAGCGAGAGTGCTACACTGACTAAGTACTACCTGAGCGGTAACAACAACAGCGACCACACACAGGCATCGGCTGAGAAGGCTAACAGCACTCAGTGGCAGGTGGAGAACACGCTGACTTACGACAAGACCTTTGGCAAGCACACCATCGGAGTAGTGCTGGGCCAGAGCGCACTGAAGTACTACGGCGACAACGTAGGTGCTTCTCACTGGAATCTGATTAACATCAACAAGCCATACATCAACTACACCACTGGCGGCGACATCGAGACAACTCTTGATGCCGACGGTAAGATTACCGGCGTGAAGAGCCTGGTAGGCGGTTGGGGTGGCCCATACGTTGAGCACCGTCTGGCTTCTCTCTTCGCTCGTCTGAGCTACAACTACGACGAGAAGTACATGTTCCAGGGTACCATCCGTCGCGACGGTTCAAGCCGCTTCGGTAGCAATAATAAGTATGGTGTATTCCCATCATTCTCTATCGGTTGGAACATCATGAACGAGAAGTTCATGGAGAGCACACGCGACTGGTTGTCGAACCTGAAGTTCCGTGCAAGCTGGGGTAAGAACGGTAATGAGAACATCGGTGACTTCCGCTACACCGTACTTACTACTACCGGCGGTACCAGCAACTACTACTTCGGACGTCAGGGCGTGATGAACTACGGTTCAAAGGCCAACGGACTGGCTAACGAGAACCTGAAGTGGGAGGAATCGGAGCAGACTGACCTGGGTCTCGACTTCGGTTTCTGGAACAACAAGCTGACATTCACCGTGGACTACTATATCAAGAAGACCAACGGTATGCTGATGACCATGCCTATCCCATCGTACGTAGGTGAGACTAAGCCTATCGGTAACGTAGGTGACATGGAGAACAGCGGTATCGAGTTCGAGCTTGGTTACAAGTGGAACATCGGCGACGCTCATTTCGCAGTGAAGGGTAACGCTTCTTATCTGAAGAACAAGCTGAAGAATCTGGGTAACGACACTGGCTTCCTGAACTATGGTATCTCTCAGTTCAGCGATGGTGGTACACGTGCCGAGAACGGCATGCCTTTCCCATACTTCTATGGTTACAAGACAGCCGGTGTGCTGCAGAACAAGGCCGAGGCTGATGCCTACAACGCTAAGTACGGCACAACATCGGTTCCTGGCGACCTGATCTTCGTTGACACTAACGAGGACAACGTTATCAACAGCGAGGACCGTACCAAGATAGGTAAGCCAACACCTGACTGGACATTCGGACTGAACCTGAATGCCGACTGGAAGGGATTCGACTTCAACGTATTCTTCCAGGGCGTGAGCGGTGCCGACATCTTCGATGCTACATGGCGTCAGGATATCGCATCGGGTAACTATCCTACTTGGGTGCTGCAGCGCTGGACCGGCGAGGGCACATCAAACAAGATCCCTATGCTGAAGCTGGGCGACTCGAAGAACTGGGTTTGCAGCGACATCTACGTACAGGACGGCAGCTACCTGCGCCTGAAGAACATCTCGCTGGGTTACACACTGCCACGCAACCTCACTAAGAAGGTGAACGTTGATCGCTTCCGCGTTTACGTACGTGCTGAGAACCTGTTCACTTGGACTAAGTACTGGGGATTCGATCCTGAAATCGGTACCAGCAGCACATCTATGGGTGTTGACTACGGAGTATATCCACAGGCTCGTATCTTTACTGTAGGATTCAACCTCTCACTTTAGTTGATAATTGACAATTGATAATTGATAATTAAGAGAATATAATTATGAAAACGAAGATATATAAAGTATTGTTCGCTGGAGCAGTGGCCGTATCGCTTACTGCTTGTAAGGACAGCTTCCTTGAGGTACAGAATCCTACCGGAGAGCCTCTGGAGGAGTATTATATGACCGACGAGCACCTGAGCGAGGCTTGCACCTCGGCTTATGCTCCACTGCACTGGCCCGACTGGGACGGAACAGCCTATAACGACCTGACTTGCGACGCTGAGATACTGGGCGATGACTTCTGGGTGGGTGGTTCAAGCATCAGCGACAACCAGCACTGGCACAAGCTCTTCAACTTTGAGGGCGACGGTAACAACACACTGGGAACCCTCTGGGGCGACTTCTACAGCGGTATCAAGCGCTGCAACGACGTGATTAAGTACTGCTCATGGGGTGGTGGCATCGATGCCAACCGTCTGAGCTACGAGACACAGGCCCGTTTGCTTCGCGTGTACTATTATAATATTCTGTGGCACTACTACGGCAATGTTCCCTTCTATCTGGAGAACCTGACCGAGCCTTACACAGCCCCACAGATTACTGCTGATGAGATTTATGCAAAACTGCTGCCTGAGCTCGAGGATATCATTGCCTCTAAAGTGCTGCCTATGCGCTGGGATGCTGCCAACGAGGGTCGCGTAAGTCAGGCTATGGCCTACATGCTCTATGCTGAGATGGTGATGTATCAGAACGATTCAGACCGCTATCCTACAGCTCTGAACTACATGAAGCAGATCATTGCCGACAGCAACTACAAGCTGAATCCTGACTTTGCCGATCTGTTTGCAGAGAGCGGCGAGATGTGCGCTGAGAGCATCTTCGAGATTACCTACGACGACGACAACGCACAGCGCGACTGGGGTACATCAATGCACGCTGGTGGTACAGTATTCCCAACACTCTGCTCGCCTAACGGCTGGGGTGGCGGCGAAGGCTGGGACAGCGGTAACGACGGTTGGGGCTTCCTGCCTATGCGTGTGGAGACCTACAACATGTATGCCGAGAATGATAAGCGTCGCGATGTAACCTGCTGGGACGTTCGTGGCTACACATACACCGAGCGTTATCAGGACACACACATCTGGCATGGTAAGTATCGTCCACAGAGCGCTAACAATCAGGACTGCCCAACATCAAAGAACCTGAACTACAACAACAACAAGCGCATCTATCGCTATGCCGAGACCCTGCTGAATGCAGCTGAGCTGCTGCTGCAGACTGGCGGAAGCGTTTCTGAGGCTACAGGTTATGTAAACGAGGTTCGTGAGCGTGCCGGTCTGGCTGCACTGAGCAATGTGACCATCGACGACATCCTGAACGAGCGCCACTTGGAGTTCTGCGGTGAGGGTAAGCGCTACTTCGACCTGGTTCGTGCTGAGGGCATCAGCGGTGCTACAGAGAAGGCTACAGTAAAGCTTGTACCCGATGTATATGGCTATCGCACAAACTCATGGACTGCCAGCAAGAAGCACATTCCTCTGTCACAGAGCGAGCTGGATGCTGACCCAACACTGAAGCAGAACAACTATTAAGATTAAACATTAAAGATTAAACATTAAAAGATTATGAAGAATCTGATTAAATATTCGATAGGAGCTCTGATGGCAGGTGTGATGATGACAGCCTGCTCGCCCGACAAGTTCGACGGCGCAGACCCCAACGGCATTCCTTCGCTAAGTGGTGCTGACTTCAACATGACTGTTGACCAGGAGACCAACCAGATGATTGCCACATTCACACCACAGGCTGGTACATATCCTGTATGGATTATCAATGGTAATACCTATTCTACCCTGCAAGAGGTAGGTTATCAGAACCCTGAGGCCGGTACATATACCATCGAGATGAAGCTTGGTAACCGCAATGGCTTCAGCCAGAGCACTATCAGCAAGAGTTTCACATTCAATGAGACTAAGATTGACTATTCAGCCGACTTCCGTCGTCTCTGCGGCAAGGAGTGGCGTATTGCCAACAAGGAGCAGGGACATTTGGGCTGCGGCCCTGCCGGAACTGCTGCCACAGAGTGGTGGAGTGCTGCTCCTAACGATAAGAAGGACTTTGGTGTTTACGACGACCGCATCACATTCACTGCCGACACACGTAAGGGCGGTAGCTATACCTACAATGCAGGTGCCGACGGTAACACCTATGTAAATAAGGGCGTGACCAAGTGGAACACCCAGAACGACGATGCCGACGTAGATGTAGCAGTGGGCAACCAGACTTCAAGCTGGAGCTTCGAAATCTACGACTGGGAGGATGCTGAGGGCAACGTGACCAAGCAGACCTACATCCAGTTGGCCGACAACACCGCATTCCCCTACATCTCGAGCGACGCTCAGTACGAGAATCCTAAGTTCCGTATCGAGACACTCACAGCCACCAAGCTGGTGCTGGTTTACGACGCACCTGATCGCGGCATAGCATGGCGCTACATCTTGACAAGCGCTCCTGATGAGCGCCTCGTTGAGGAGCAGGGATTCGATGCCAACAGCGACTTCAACCTCTGGAAGGGCATCACTCCTATCGCCACATTCTACTTCAACCCAGGTTGGGGCACAGAGCGCACTGGCGAGATGGAAGCTGGCTACACTGGTGGAAACAACGACTACACCGTGACAGTTCCCGATGCTTGCTCAGACCGCTGGCAGGCTCAGTTCCACCTCCACACCGACCTGAATCTGAAGGCTGGAACCAACTACGACTTCTCTGTTATCTTCAATGCTGATAAGGATATCGACGGTGTGACTGTTAAGCTCACCGACGAGGCTGATGCCGACGCTATCATCGACGTAGCCGACATAAGTCTGAAGGCTGGTCAGGATATCGTATTCTGGCAGAGCGACATAGCAGGTAAGGACCTTTCTAAGGTGAAGTTGGTATTCGACTTCGGTCATGCTACCGGTGCTACCAAGATCAACGTAAGCAACGTGGTTATCAAGGATCACGCTAACGACGATGGTACCATCGTTTCAGGTGGTGGCGAAGAGGGCGAGAAGCCTGTGATGGATTGGAACTATGAGAGCGGAACCAACCTTTGGAAGGCTGTTGACGATGGTACAGTAGCCAGCGAGTTTGCTTACTGGTTTGCTGATGACAGCTGGACACAGATTACAAGCCCAGTATGTACACACAGCGGCGATACTTACGAGCTCACCATGCCTGATGGTATCGGTGGCAGCCAGTGGCAGGGCCAGTTCCACATCGACACCAAGCTAACAGCAAGTGCATCAAAGGCCTATAACTTCTATTGTGTAGTAGAGGCCGACAACGACTGCGCTGGTGTTACTTTCAAGCTCACCGATGGTGGCGACAGCAACTTCTTGCTCGAGGAGCGTATCCCTGTTAAGGCCGACGAGCCACTCATCGTGAAGCGCGAGGGTCTGACACTGAAGGAGGGCGCTGATGCCGACCAGCTGCGCATGTTCTTCGACTTCGGTGGTACACCTGCCGGCACTCACGTGAAGATCAGCAAGATCTATCTCGAAGAGGCTGTAGTACTGAACTACGACGATGCCAGCAACCTGTGGAAGGGTGTTGACGATGGTTCAGTAAAGAGCACATTCGCCTACTGGTTCGCCAACGACGCTTGGTCAGAGCTGGCTAACCAGCCTGTAGCTACTCGCAATGGCGACACTGTTGAACTTACACTCCCCGAGGGAATGGGTGGCAGCCAGTGGCAGGGTCAGTTCCACATTGATACTGAGCTGACAGCTAAGGCTGACAAGGAGTATCACTTCCAGGTGGTAGTAACTGCTGATGCCGACTGCCCAGGCGTGACCATCAAGCTCACCGACAGCGGCGATAGCAACTTCTTCTGCGAGGGTCGTCACGACATCAAGGCCGACGAGCCTTACACATTCACACTGAAGAATGCTAAGCTGAAGGATGGTGCCGACGCATCGGCTATCCGTCTGTTCTTCGACTTCGGAGGATCAACACCTGGTACAAAGGTGAAGATTAGTAAGATTGTCTTTAAAGAGGCATAATAAATAAAAAAATTGAATAATTAATGAAACGTTACATGTTTAACACTCTATTGCTCGCGCTCACCGCAGTCTTTACTGGCTGCGGTGGGGGCAGCGATGACCCACAGCCCGCTGCTCCAACGATCACCGTATCGCAGGAGACTATCAGCGCACCTGCCGAAGGAGGCAGCTACACTATCAACGTTACCACCACTGGAAAAGAGTGGGGTGTTTATGCCGATGGCGACTTCGTGAAAGCCACGGCTCAGTATGCTAACAATGCGGTGGCTGTGACCATCGACGAGAACCCTAATACCACGGAGCGTACAGGTAACGTCATCATTATGTCGGGTACTGCCCGTAAGAACATCACAGTGACTCAGGCCGCTGCTGCAAAGCCTGCCTACAACGCGCCTGATGGTTATTCACTGGTTTGGCACGATGAGTTTGATGGTAATTATGGCTATGCGCCTAATGAGAATGGCGTTCCCAGACAAGAACTCAATCCAGAGGACTGGACCCACGAGGTGCAGAACTCAGGCTGGGTGAACCGCGAGCTTCAGAACTACGTAAACCACAAGACCCCCGAGGGTCAGCTGGTGACTGAGGTGAAGAACGGCACCCTGCGCATCACGTACGCCAAGGTAAAGCAGGGCTGGACCTACGGCTACATCGAGGCCAGCATCAAACTGCCAAAGGGCAAGGGCACATGGCCTGCCTTCTGGATGATGCCTGTAAACTTCCGTTCATGGCCTGCCGATGGCGAGATTGATATCATGGAAGAGGTAGGTTATCACCCCGACTATGTGTCATCAAGTCTCCACGCCAATGCGCATGTTCACTCAAACAACACCCAGGTTACCCACGAGATGAAGTGCCCAGGTGCTGAGGGCGAGTTCCACACCTACGCTATTCTGTGGACAGCCAAGAACATCACTACTTATGTTGACGGAAAAGTACAACTGAGCTACGACAACCGTGGACTGGGTCGCGACGACTGGCCCTACGACGATCCGTTCTACGTCATCCTCAACCTGGCTTGGGGTGGCGACTGGGGTGGCGCTCAGGGCACAGACGATACTGCACTGCCTGTCACCATGGAAGTAGACTATGTACGCGTATTCCAGAAGAAGTGATGATACGAAAGATATTACTTTCAACTTTATTGTTTGTTGCTGTGGCCAGCTCAATGCTGGCCCAGCAATTTAAACAGCTCACCGACGTACCAACGGTGTATATCGAGACGGAGAACGGTCAGAACATCACCAGTAAGGAGGATTACATCATGTGTACCTTCACGATGGTGGATGGCGACAACACAACCCGTTTCGAGAACACTCAGATAAGAGGACGAGGCAACTCTTCGTGGTGGAATTCTGACAAGAAACCCTACCGAGTTAAGTTTGACAAAAAGCAACAACTGTTAGGTGAGGACTTTGCGAAGGCAAAAAGCTGGACCTTGTTGGCCAATCACGGCGACAAGACCATGATTCGCAATGCCCTGACTTATCAACTCGGACGTTTCATCGGCATGAAGTTCTGTCCGGCTGCCAAGTTCGTCGATCTTTATTTGAATGGCAAATACCGCGGTACGTACCAGATAAGCGACCAGGTGCAGGTGCACAAGGGCCGCGTGGAGGTAGATGAGGACAACGGTTGGCTGCTCGAGGTGGCCAATGAGTACTCGAAAGAGGATCCATGCATCACCTCAACTCGCTACGGCATCATGTACAACATCAAGAATCCCGACAACGAGCTGCTCACTGTTGATAGGCGCATTGCCATTGGACAGTGGCTGGAGGCCTTCGAGAAGGCGGTGGCTGGCAACGACTATCAGGACCCCGAGAAAGGCTATCGTGCCTACATCGATGAGACCGATTTTATTAATTGGTACGTAGGTGCTGAGCTCACGGGTAACATCGACGCCCTGTTCAGCATATATATGTATAAGGAGGCCGATGAGCAGAAAATGCACTTCGGTCCGCTATGGGACCTCGATTTAGGCTATGATAACAGCTCGGAAAAGAGTCTGCTCCGACAGATGGAGGCCTATCTGGGCCTGGCTAACCGTCCGTTTGAAAAAATTCTGCAGCGACTGTGGAAAGACCCTTGGTTTGCCAAAGCCTGCAACGACCGACTGAACCAGCTGGTGGAGGCAGGACTGCAGCAGCACTTGCTGACACATATCGACAGTCTGCGCGGTGCCATCTGGCAGACACAAGCTGAGAACTTCAAGGTGTGGCCCATCAACCAGCAGGTGTACAGCTTCGAGAAGCATAACTATCACAACGATTACGACAGGTACATCAGCGATCTGAAGGCGTTTGTGAATACGCATATCCCCTATCTGCAGCAGGCTTTCGCACAGAAATTGGAGGCCACCGGTATCACAGCAGCCAAGACTTGCGATGTGCCCGATGGTACCATCTATGACCTGCAGGGCCGCAAGGTGCAGCAGACAAAAAAGAAAGGAATATACATCCAGAACAGAAAAATAAGCATACGAAAATGAAGAAAACTGTAGTTTATCTCTTCGCGCTCTTGCTGGTGGCCTGTAATGTGGGCAAGCAGAACGAAACCACTGGGTTTGTGACTATCAAGGGGCACGACCTCATCAAGCCTAACGGCGAGAAACTTCTGATTCAGGGCACCAACCTGGGTAATTGGCTCAATCCCGAAGGGTATATGTTCGGATTCGGACGTACCAATTCGGCATGGATGATTGACCTGATGATGAAAGAGGCCGTGGGACCCGATGAGACTGCTGCGTTCTGGAAGCAGTACAAGGATAACTACGTGACAAAGGCCGACATCGACTTTATCGCGCAGCAGGGTGCCAACACCATCCGACTGCCGTTCAACTACAAGCTCTTCACCGATGAAGACTACATGGGGCAGACGGGGGCGAAAGACGGCTATGAGCGCATCGACTCGGTGGTGAGCTGGTGCAAGGCCAACAGGCTGTATCTAATCCTCGATATGCACGACTGTCCAGGCGGACAGACTGGTGACAACATCGATGACGGTCACGGCTACCCCTGGCTGTTCGAGAGCGAGCAGAGTCAGCAGCTGTTCTGCAAGATTTGGCAGCAGATAGCCTTCCGCTATCGTCAGGAAACCACCATTCTGGGTTACGAGTTGATGAACGAGCCCATCGCACACTATTTTGAAAACCGATATGAGCTTTACAAACTGTTGCAACCTCTGTATAAGAAGACTGTAGAGGCTATACGCAAGGTGGACGAGAATCATATCATATTGCTTGGTGGAGCTCACTGGAATAGTTTCTTCTGGATGCTTGACGATGCCAGCTACGACGATAAATTGATGTACACTTGTCATCGATATGGCGGACCTGCCACCAAGGAGGCTATCACGCACTACATCAACTTCCGCGATTCTATCAATCGTCCAATGTACATGGGTGAGTTCGGACACAACACCATGGAGTGGCAGCGCGACTTTGTGAACGTGCTGAAGCAGAACAACATCGGCTACACTTTCTGGCCATACAAGAAGGTGGACAACTCGTGTATGATGGCTATCCAGCGCCCAGAAGGGTGGGACAGCATAGTAGTGAAGTATTCGGAGACGTCGCGCAACACTTATCAGGAGTGGCGCGAGGCGCGCCCCAACCAGGCACAGTTCCGTCAGCTGCTCAACGAGTTTGCCAAGAACTGCCGCATAGAAAACTGCAAACCCCAGACTGATTACATAAAAAGTATGGGAATGAAGGATTAGCTCCCTTGTCATCTCGACTAAGCGCTCTCCCCTCCTTGTCATCTCGACTAAGCGCTCTCCCCTCCTTGTCATCTCGACTAAGCGCTCTCCCCTCCTTGTCATCTCGACTAAGCGCAGCGCATGGAGAGATCTCATGATCTCCTTAGAAGACGCTCGACATGACAAAAGGGTTGGAAAGTAAAAACGATAATTATTATAAAATTTGTAATGAAGAAGTTAGTAATGTCAGCACTCCTGTTAGGCGCATCAGCCACCACTCAGGCACAGAGTCTACCCGTGTATCTCGACGAGAGTAAACCCATTGAGCAGCGCATCGACGATGCACTGAGCCGTATGACGCTCGACGAGAAAATTGCCGTGATCCACGCGCAGAGTAAGTTTTCAAGCCCTGGTGTGAAACGTCTGGGATTCCCCGACCTGTGGACCGACGACGGTCCTCACGGTGTTCGTCCCGATGTGCTCTGGGACGAGTGGGAGCAGGCAGGACAAACCAACGACTCGTGTGTGGCTTTCCCAGCCTTAACCTGTCTGGCTGCCACATGGAATCCAGAACTGTCGCGTCTGTATGGTGAGAGTCTGGCCGAGGAGGCACTCTATCGCAACAAGAACGTGATGCTCGGACCTGGTGTCAACATCTATCGCACACCACTGGGCGGCCGTAACTTTGAGTACATGGGCGAAGACCCATGGTTGGCATCGCGTATGGTGGTGCCTTATGTACAGGGACTACAGTCTAAGGGTGTTGCAGCGTGCGTGAAGCACTACGCACTGAACAACGACGAGGAGTATCGTCATCAGGTAAACGTGATTGTTAGCGATCGCGCTCTACACGAGATTTATCTGCCCGCTTTCAAGGCAGCTGTGCAGGAGGGTGGCGCATGGAGCATCATGGGTGCATACAACCTGTATCAGGGTGTGCACAACTGTCACAACGCCACCATGCTGAATAAAATCCTGAAGAAGGACTGGGGCTTCGACGGTGTAGTTGTTAGCGACTGGGGGGGATGTCACGATACTGATGAGGCTATCAAGAATGGACTGGATCTGGAGTTTGGTTCTTGGACTGATGGCCTGACAATGGGTGCAACCAACGCATACGATAATTATTATATGGCACTTCCTTACAAGAAGCTGATCAGGGAAGGAAAGTACACTACTAAGGAGCTGGATGAAAAGGTGCGCCGAGTGCTGCGCCTTTTCTACCGCACCACCATGAAACGCAACAAGCCATTCGGATTCCTGTGTAGCGAGAGCCATTACGTGGCAGCGCTCAAGATAGCTCAGGAGGGTATTGTGCTGCTTAAAAATGAAAAGGTGAAAGAATTAAAAGGTGAAACGCTGCTGCCTATCGACACCAAGAATGTGAAGAAGATTCTGGTGGTTGGCGAGAATGCTATCAAGATGATGACAGTGGGTGGTGGTTCTTCATCACTTAAGGTTCAGAAGGAAATCCTGCCGCTGGATGGTATCAAGGCGCGCTTTGCTGGGGCTGTTGTTGATTATGCCCGTGGCTATGTGGGCGATACAGTGCAGAGTTACAATGGTGTTACCGTTGGCCGCTCGCTCTATGAGACTCGCAGTAAGGAGGAACTTACAGCTGAGGCTGTGGAGAAAGCAAGCCAGGCTGATGTGGTAATCTTCGTGGGTGGACTGAACAAGAGTGACTATCAAGACTGCGAAGGTCACGATCGCAAGAGCTACGACCTGCCTTATGCACAGAACGAGGTTATTGAGGCAATCCTCAAGGTGAATCCACGTCTGGTTTATGTTAACATATCAGGTAATGGTGCTGCGCTGCCTTGGATTAAGAATGTTCCTGCTATTGTTCAGGCTTGGTTCATCGGCAGCGAGGCTGGCGAGGCTATCGCATCGGTACTGGCTGGCGACGTTAATCCATCTGGCAAGCTGCCATTCACATGGTATGCATCGCTCGACCAGTGTGGTGCACACGCCACCAAGAGCTATCCTGGAACATGGCGCGAGGATTACAAGATTATCGACGAGGAATATAAGGAGGGTATCTACGTGGGCTATCGCTGGACCGACAGTCGAAAGATAAAGCCTCTCTTCGCATTCGGCCACGGTCTGAGCTACACCACCTTCCAGGTGGGCAAGGCTACTGCCGACAACCAGGAGATGACTGCCGACGGAAGGCTGACCATCACAGTTCCCGTAACTAATACCGGCAACCGTGCCGGTAGCGAGACTGTGCAGCTCTACATCTCAGCCAAGGGTAGTAAGATAGACCGCCCAGTGAAGGAGCTCAAGGCATTCCGTAAGGTATATCTGCAGCCAGGCGAGACTCGCAATGTAGAGCTTACCATCGATGCCGACGCACTGAGCTATTACGACGAGGCAACCAGTGCTTGGCGCACAGAGGCTGGCAAGTACGAGGCACTAATCGGAACCGCCTCTAATCAGCTACCTGTAAAATATGCATTTACGCTTAAATAAAATTTGGTTTCATACTCATACAAATAATTGTTTTAGGTACATACATAGTTGATATTAGTTAGTAATTAGTAGTTCGAATAACCGATTTTTTACCATCGATTACACAAAAAAAATGGAGCTAGCAGTGATGCCAGCTCCGTTTTGTTTCTATCAACCTTCGAGTCCTATCTCCTTGACTTGCTGTTCGAACTCGTCGCGATTGCCTGCGGCCTTATTCTTCACACGGTTGCGATAGGCGTAGATGGAGTTGGGCGAGTAGCGCAGGAACTCGGCAATACGCGAACTCTCGTCGATGCCCAGACGGATAAGAGCAAAGATGCGCAGGTCGGTATTCAATCGGTTGTCGCCTGTGGGCAGTATCTGCTCGCCTGGGCGCAGCAGTGCGTTGAAGTCGCGTATGAATGTGGGGAACAATCGCAGGAACACGTCGTCGAAATTATCAAAGAGTTCCTTCAGTTCGTCCTCCTTCAGCTGGTCGCTGCTGGTCATACGCATCAGGTCAGTCTGCTGGCCGGCCTTAAGCTTGCGGTTAATCTTTATGCGGTAGTTGTCCAACTTGTCGATATACTCAGAGCAGATGCTGAGGAACTTGCCGATATACACATCTTTCACGCGGTTAGAATCATTAAGGTGCATGTTGGCTTCCGACAGTTCGTTGTTGCGGTCGGATAGTTGGGCGTTGAGCTGCGCCAGCTCGTCGTTGGCAGCCTTCAGCTCGTTGCGTGCCACAGCCAGTTGGCGTCGTTTCTTCTGCACGTAGAATAGCAGTATGAGCAGTCCTATCATCAGCAGACTGATAGCTGCTATCGTCCATCGCAGGTTGGTATTGGCCTGATTCAGGTTGCTCTTATATTGATCGTTTATGCGGGTTAGGATAGGGGAAACCAGCCACGAGCGCATGTGGGTACTGAACTGAGATATACAGTTCCACGAGAAGTCCATATATTTGTACGCGCGATCCAGATTGCCCTCTTCCTCCATTATCGAGTTGGCCAGGCTCCACAGGGCTCCCTGGTCCATTATCGACAGTCGGATATCAGTGATGGCCGACTGTATCAGCCAGTACTGCTGCTGTTCCACATCGCCCATCTTGCGGAATATCTCTGAACGGAAAAACGACATAAAGGCATACTGACGTGTGCTGGGCTTAAGCAACGCAAGCCACTTGTCGCTGTAGGCTAATGCACTGTCTAGCTGGTTCTGATTGTTGAGCATCATCGACTTCATACCGATGTAGTCGGCCGATTCTGGTGGCAACAGTTGGAAAAGGGAGTCGCGAATCGCGTCGGCCTTCTTGAAGAACTGGCTGCTCAGGCGTTTCTCGTGCGAGTAGAATCCCATCTCACCATACAGATGTTCCCTGCCCGACAGGTAGGTAATCATCATCTCTGGAGTAAATTCGCTCAGGTCTAATGCACTGAAGTGGTGTTCGGCCTCAGGATAGAATCCTGTATCGGCCAGCTGATACGCCAGCGATAGTTGGCACTGGGTCTTAAGGTCCTTGCGCCCCATGCGGTCGGCACAGTCCATACACACCTGAATATAGTGTATGGCCGAATCGTTTACAAATGTGGAGTATTCGCGATACAGGCTGTAAGCAAACTGGTACTTCTCCTGCTCGCTGGCGGCCGTCTCGAATTGTCGCGACAGCGTGAGTATCACATCGGTTTTCTGCTTCTGATAGTAGGTCGATGAATCGATGGCAGCATCAAGCTTACGGTAGAGCGATGCAAGATTAACCTTGCCAGCAAGGCATCCAGAACTGCAGATGGCTATAATTGTTATTAGAAATATTAGTCTTTTCATTTTGTCTTGGAGTTGTTATTGCCGCAAAGTTACTCATTTTTGTTGAAACACACAAATAAAACTCCAAAATAATCACTGAGTACCCCCTTACTTCTTTCTCAAAAACATGAAATAGATGCCAAATACGTCTATATTGCTATGGAATGTGCCAAAATAAAATATCGCTGATTATCAGGTGTTTAGCTAAAGTGTGTGCTCTACATTTATCTATATAACCTCCTAGATGGTCTATATCGGCTAAGATTTTTGGCATAATTTTGCAACCGAAATCGAATAACTCGAAAATCTTAAAGTAACTAACGAATTAATTATGGTACAAAAAGAAGAAAGAAGAATTCTGAAGACCGGCAAACTAAGCTGGCTATTAATTCTGATGCTGCTGACCACTCTGCCTGCCTTTGCACAAGTGCAGAAGATAGAGGGCTCAGTAATTGACTCGCGGGGCGAACCTGTGATTGGTGCTTCTGTAATTGAGATTGGTACATCGAATGGTGTGGCTACCGATCTCGACGGACGATTCTCTCTCAACGTCAAAGCAGGTTCGCTCCTGCGCGTATCGTTTATCGGCTATCAGACTGCTGAGGTAAAGGCCAAGAATGGTATGAAGGTAACACTGGCCGACGACAGCAATCTGCTTGAGGAGGTTGTGGCCATCGGTTACGGTTCGGTAAAGCGTAAGGACGTCACCACAGCAGTAAGCAGTGTGTCAACCAAGGACCTTGAAAACCGTCCTATCGTATCGGCCGCTCAGGGCATGCAGGGTAAGGCTGCCGGACTGCAGATTATGCAGGCTAGCGGTCAGCCAGGTAATGCGCCTACCGTACGTGTGCGCGGTACTACTTCATTGAATGGTAGTAACAACCCTCTGTATGTGGTAGATGGTGTGCCCTTCGAGGATATCGACTTCCTTGCTGCTGATGATATCGAAGACATCCAGATTCTTAAGGATGCATCGAGTGCAGCCATCTATGGTAGCCGTGCTGCCAATGGTGTAATCATCATCGGTACCAAGCAGGGTAAGCAGGGGGTGGCTAAGGTTAGTCTGAACGCTCACTACTCTTTCTCGCAGGTAAACCACACTCCAAAGGTGCTCAACGCATGGGAATATAAGGAACTGATGGACGAGATAGGATTGGTAAAGCTGCCCGACGGACTGGAGGATCAGACCGACTGGAAGAAAGAAACATTCCGTACAGGTGCTGTACAGAACTATCAGTTGCAGATTACCAATGGTACCGACCGTCTGCGCTACTATCTCTCTGGCGGTTACACACGCGAGAACGGTGTAATCAAGGAGACCGACTTCGAACGCTATAATTTCCGTGCTGCCGTAGAGAACGACCTGCGCAAGTGGCTCCGTCTGAACGCTAGCGTGGCTTACTCAGACTACACATATCGTGGCAGTATCATATCAGGCAATGGCGCCAACCGTGGTGGTGTGCTGATGTCAGTTATCAACACCCCGACATACGCTCCTATCTGGGATCCTGAGAATCCTGGACAGTACAACGACAACTTCTATGGCGTAAACATCACCAGCCCGCTGAATAACATCGCTCGTACCAAGGACAATCGCTCTAACTACAACAAGTTGATTGCCACAGGTAAGGCTACTGTATACTTCATGCCTGAGCTCACATTCTCATCTAGTCTGTCGATGGAGCGAACACAGGGTACAACAATGAACTTCCTCGATCCTTTCGAGACTCTCTACGGACGTAACACCAACGGTACTGGTTACGATGCACGCAGCATCCGCACCACACTTACCTTTGATAATATCCTGAACTTCAAGAAGAATATCGGTGCCCACGGTTTCGATGTGATGCTGGGTTCTTCAGGTACAAGCGACAAGAGCTCGAACAACTGGATTAACGGTTCGAACTACGCTAATGCCGACATCAAGACACTTAACGGTGCCAACAAGATTTCGTGGACAGGCACAGGTTCATGGGCAGGTCACTGGGCCATGCAGTCGTTCTTTGCACGTCTGTCATACAATCTCAACGATACTTATCTCTTCACCGCCAATATGCGTGCCGACGGTTCATCTAAGCTGGCACCTGGCCATCGCTGGGGCTACTTCCCTTCGTTCTCAGCAGCATGGCGCGTTACTCAAGAGAAGTTTATGAAGAACATCTCCTGGATTGACGACCTGAAGATTCGTGGCGGTTGGGGTCAGACAGGTAACCAGAGCGGACTTGGCAACAATAGTTATCTGGCCTCATACAACATCAACCGCATTCAGTGGTTTGGCGAAGGCAATGATGAGAATGCTACACCAACCCGCAGTCAGAGTTCACTCTCTAATCCAGAGCTTACTTGGGAGACAACCACACAGACCGACCTTGGTATCGACATCACAGTACTGAAGAATCGCCTGACTCTGTATGCCGACTACTATTACAAGAAGACCAGCGATATGCTGATGTGGATTACATTGCCCACAGGTTCGGCAGCTGCCAACTCTCTGCCATACAATGGTGGCGAGATCGTGAACAAGGGTTTTGAATTCACACTCAGTTCAAAGAACATCGTAGGCAAGAACTTTAACTGGAACATCGACTTCAATATCTCATTCAACCGCAACGAGTTGAAGAGTCTTAAACTTACTCAGATTTACTATGCTGCCACCACCACCGACTTTATCAAGGAGGCTGTGGTACGCAACACTCCAGGTCGCCCACTTGGTAGTTTCTGGGGATATATCAGCGATGGCGTAGATCCTGAAACTGGCGAACTGATGTATCGCGATGTTAACGAAGATGGTATGATTTCTGCCTCTGACCGTACATACATCGGCGACCCGAATCCCGACTTCACTTTCGGACTGACTAACACGTTCTCATATAAAGGTTTGAACCTGAGCGTACTTATCCAGGGCAGCTATGGCAACGATGTATACAACGTGGGTCGTATGGAGACTGAGGGTATGTATGATGGTAAGAACCAGACCACACGTGTGCTTGAGCGCTGGCGTGTGCCCGGACAGATAACTGACGTGCCAAAGGCTGGTTTCGAGATGCACAACTCTAGCTACTTCCTTGAGGATGGCTCTTATATCCGTCTGAAGGACGTATCGCTTTCGTACGATTTCCCACGCCACATCATCAAGCGCATTGGTCTCAGCAAGTTGATGCCATATATGTCGGCAACCAACCTGCTCACTCTGACCAAGTACATGGGCATGGATCCAGAGGTAAACCAGAATGGTAACAGTGGTGCTGTTCAGGGCCTCGACTGGGGTACATATCCACTCTGCAAATCATTCTCAATCGGACTGAAAGTGGAGTTTTAATAATTGATAATTTATAATTGACAATTGATAATTATGAATAAAAAGATAAATAATATGGTGGTGGTAGGAGCATTCTCATTCCTCCTTCCTCTTTCCTCATTCCTCGTATCATGTTCTTTGGACCAGGATCCTATCTCAGATCCTACCGAACTCACTGAGGGTGTGCTCACCGATACAGTAGCTGCTGTGCTTAAGGACAAGCAGGCTGCTGTTGACCAGCGCAAGAATCTGTATGAACTGCTTCGCAATCGTCAGGAGCACTGGTCGCTCGACATGCTTCTTATCGCCGAAGCTCACTCTGATAACGCCTACGCTGGTACTACTGGTGCCGAAGTGGTGCCTTACGAGACTAACTCTATCGATGCTTCTAACTCTGTGCTGAGCCGCGACTGGAGCCGCTATCTGGCTGATATTGCACAGGCCAATGTGCTGATTAACGGACTGGATGAGCTGCGCGCCAAGAATCTGGTTAGCGATGCCGAGTGCCGCCAGTGGCAGGCCGAGGGTAAGATATTCCGTGCGCTGATTATGTTTGATATGGCTCGCCTGTGGGGTTCGTTCCCAGTAATCACAAGCATAGCTAAGACCATCACTAACGAGAATGTAGAAGATGTCTATCCTACCTATTATCCTCCAAAGATGACTCCTGAGGAGTGCTACCAGCAGGTAATCAAGGACCTTGAGGAGGCTGTGGTTGATGCTCCTGATTTCTCTAACTCAGATCGCACCCTGCTCACCAAGACTGTGGCTCAGGCCATGCTGGCTAAGGTTTATGCCGAGCGTCCTGTGCAGGATTATAATAAGGTGATAGAATATGCAGAGAAAGTGAAGTCTACAGCAGGTCTGGCACTTGAGCCCGACTATGCTACACTCTTCGGCTACGATGATGATAAGAAGGACTGCGTGAAGCGCAATACAAGTGAGGGTATCCTTGAGATTCACTACACCACAGGTAATGGTAACTGGGAGACCTGGATGTACGGTCGTCAGCTTGATGACTACGAGTACTACTTTACCTGGGCCAAGTGGGTTACTCCATCGCGCGACCTGATTCGTGACTTCACTGAGGAAGGCGACGAGGTTCGCTTCAACGAGAGCGTAGTTTACTACGAGTGTACTTGGAGCAACTACTATTCTGCATCTCACTATCCATTCATGTACAAGTGTCGTTCGTCATATCAGAACCGCTACAAGCTGCGCCTGGCTGATATCCTGCTGATGCAGGCTGAGGCCTACGCTCATCAGGGCAATGCCCAACAGGCTGCTGCACTAGTTAATCAGATTCGCAGTCGCGTTGGTTTGAAGGATATCGATGCCTCTGGTGATATGGTCGAGAAGGTTCTGCACGAGCGCCGACTGGAGTTGGCATTCGAGGGTCAGCGTTGGTTCGACCTGTGCCGCAATGGTAAGGTCGAGAAGTATATGAACGCTGTATACGCTAAGGATTCTGGTCGTCTGGCCCAGAAGCGTACCTTCGATGAGAACTCTTATCTGTTGCCTCTGCCACAGACAGCTCTCGACGAGAACATTAATCTTGAACAAAATCCTGGTTATTAATTACAATTTACAAAAATGAAAACAATGTCAATAATAAGTATAGCAACCGCACTGTTGCTCTCTACAGCATCTTGCTCTAACAGTGCATCAATTGATGACAGCCCACGTCCAGCTGGTCAGGGCAGCGAAACTATTCCTACAGGCGATGTTGCCACCATCTATACCACCACAGGTAGTGGTGCCCAGTTGCTCAACATGAGCAAGGCTGAGGTGTTTACCGGCAACAATATGGCTCCATCAACCATCATCCTCGATCCTGCCCAGCAGTATCAGACTATGGATGGTTTTGGATTTGCCATCACATATTCTACATGTTACAACCTGCTCAAGATGTCGGCTGAGGATCGTGCTGCTTTCCTGAAGCAGACCTACTCTGAAACCGAAGGCTACGGTGTGAGCTATGCCCGCATCAGTATCGGTTGCAACGACTTCTCGTCGACTGAATACTCGCTGTGCGATGAGCCCGGACTTGATAACTTCCGTCTGTATAGCGATGAGACACAGTATGTTATCCCAGTACTTAAGGAAATTCTGGCAATCAATCCTAATGTAAAGATTATTGCTGCTCCATGGACTTGTCCTAAGTGGATGAAGGTTGCTGATATCGAAACCAAGAAAGCGTTTGATTCTTGGACCGACGGTCACCTGAATCCCGACTATCGCAAGGACTATGCCCAGTACTTCGTAAAGTTCATCGCTGCCATGAAGCAGCAGGGCATCAATATCTATGCTGTTTGTCCACAGAACGAGCCTCTGAACAAGGCCAACTGTGCTTCGCTCTACATGCCTTGGCAGGAAGAGGCTGCATTCGTAGCCGAACTCGCTTCTGCGTTCAAGAAGAATGGTATCGCAACCAAGATTTATCTTTTCGATCATAACTACAACTACGATAATGTCGAGGATCAGCAGGACTACCCAGTTAAGGTTTACAATGCTCTTGGCAACGAGTTCGAGGGCTCAGAACTTGTGGTTGGTTCGGCTTATCACGACTACGGTGGCAAGAACACAGAGCTCACCGATATCCACACTCAGGCACCCGACAAGGAGCTCATCTTCTCTGAGTCGAGTATCGGCACATGGAACGATGGGCGCAACCTGTCAAAGCGCCTGATTGAGGATATGAAGAATGTTACTCTGGGCACCGTTAACCAGTGGTGTAAGGCCGTGCTGGTTTGGAATCTGATGCTGGATATGAACATGGGACCAAATCTGGATGGAGGTTGTCAGACATGCTTTGGTGCTGTCGACATCTCGATGGATTACAAGACAATCACACGCAATTCTCATTACTTTGTAATTTCTCACATGGCCAGCGTGGTTCGTCCAGATGCCCAGCGCATAGGCGTACAGCAGCGTTCGCTCACCAAGAACGGTCTGGTTTACTCTGCTTTCCGTAATCCTGATGGCACTTACGCAGCAGTGGTTCTGAACAGTTCTGACGAGAACATCACAGCCGTTATCAGCGACGGACAGCGCCACTTCCGCACTGTTATACCTGCTCAGGCAGTAGTATCTTGCCGTTGGTAATTACTTAGTTAATAATTTAGAGATAAGAAATTAGAGTTATGAAAACTAAGATATATAGAATAGGTGGTCTGATATTATCAGCACTGTTCATGCTCACTTCGTGTATCGACGAAGATTATAAGAATATCGTGCAGCAGGGCGATCCGCTCATTGGTGTCAATGTCCTGGGTGATGCCCAGATGGGCGAGACCGTAAACTTCACGGTTAACTGCACAGATAAAACAGGCGAGCGCCTGTCTACACTCAAGGCCGAACTTTTGTTCACTGATGAGGCTGTGGATGCCACAACCATCCGCACCAAGGAGCCTGGCGACTACAGCGTAAGTCTCGACGTTCCATATCTTCAGTACATTCCTAATGGCGAGGCTAAGGTTCGTCTTACCTTGCAGAATGTCACAACATCTACTACTATCGTAGAGGTACCTCTCAATGTAGAGCGTCCTCACTTCAGTGACTTGCAGTTCATCGCTGCCGATAGCACTGTTTATCAGATGACAGAGGGCGATGACTATCTCTATACCGTCACCGTATCTACAGCCGAGAGTGCCTTCAAAGGCTACTTCATGACACGCGATGGCAAATACAGCTTTGGTAGCAATGGCAGCGAGATAGAGTTGGGACAGAAGGGTAACATCGACTTCGTTACCAATAATACTGGTGATGTTGTGGTAAGTTTCAACACCTGCGACTATACCTTTGGCCCTAACGAGGAAATCACAATCCTGCCTCTCAACTTCACAGAGGCTGAGAATGTCATCACTCGTCAGATGCAGCAGGGCCGTGAGTATACTATTGGTGGTATCGTGGCTGATGACTGGTTTATCGATCCCGACTTCTTCGAACTTAACGATGATGGCAACTACGTGTTCCGTGCTATCGATGGCACCTACACACTTACTGCTTATGGCAACTACAAGTTCGTGCAGGTTTATAGCGGCACAGCTAGCGAACCATCTACACTGCAGGCCGATGGTAGTGGTGCTATCTGGGTTATCGGTGGAAATGGTATCAACAAACCATTCCTCAGCACCAAGAACAACAATGGATGGTGGACTGGCACGGAGTGGGATCAGGCTACAGCTCAGATTAAGGAGAAGGTTTATCAGATTACCCTTACTGTCGGAAAGCAGCTTTCTGCCACCGATGTAAACTTTAAGTTCTTTGGACAGCCCAACTGGGGCACAGAGTTCAAGGGTGATGGCAGTGACTACTCTTTGGTTTGCAACAGCGATGTGTTTGGCGTGGGCGATGGCAATGGTCACGACAATGGTAACATCTATCTCAAGGATGGCGCTACACTTAACGATGGTGATACTTATATCTTTACTGTCGATCTTACTGGCGGCACAAAGAATGCTCCACTTACCGTCAAGAAAGGTGCGGGCGAGGGCGCACAGCTGGTAACCTTGGCCGACAAGGAGCCACAGGCTATGTCGATCAAGAAGGGCGCTACACTGCAGTTCGATGGTATCGTTGGCAGCGACTGGTATGTCGATCCTGACTTCCTGAAGGATAATGGTGATGGCACCTACACCTTCCTCTGTATTAGCGGCCAGTATGCCATCAAGGCTTTTGCCGACTATCAGTATGTTCAGGTCTATCCTGTAAACGACGAGGGCAAGCCTGCCACACTGCAGGCCGACGGCACCGGCTCAATCTGGGTGATTGGTAGCGACTGCGTAAACAAGCCTCTCCTCATATCGGCTAATAACAAGAGCTGGTGGACCGATCCAGATTGGGATCAGTGTATGGCTCCTATTGCCAAGGGTGTGTATCGCATCACTCTTACCGTAGGTCAGCAGCTTGCTGCAACAGGAGTTAACTTCAAGTTCTTCGGACAGCCTACATGGGGCATTGAGTTCAATGGTCAGGGTGGCGACTACCATCTTGACTCTGACAACGATTGGTTCCGTGTTAACGCTGCCGACAGCGACAATGGAAACATCTTCCTTAAGGATGGTGTAATCCTGACAGATGGTGAAACCTACGTGTTTACTATCGACCTGACCGCCGGCGTGGCAAATGGAGTTTTAACAGTTGAAAAGAAAAACTTTGGTTTATACTAACGTGATTGTATAAATTGAGATACATAGTTGATATTAGTTAGAATTGAATGGAGTCCGCAGTGATTGCGAGCTCCATTTTTTCTGATTATTCAAAAAAAACGCCAATTTTCTTGGTGCTTTCGATAAAATACCTTACCTTTGTCAACGTATTCTAAAAACTAAAACGATATGAAGAGGAACGAGAAATTTGTAATTGCCATCAATCGCGAACTAGGTAGCGGTGGTCGCACTGTTGGCCGTAAGTTGGCCGAAAGACTTCATGTGGAGTTCTATGACAAGGCTCTCATCAAGACTCTTGAGGAAAGATATTCGCTGAGCGTGGAGGAGATTGAGAATCTTAAAGGTCAAAGTCACAATTGGTTGGCCGAACTTAAGCGTGCTCTGTTTGCCAGCGAGGGTATAGCCGTGACTAGCAATTACATACTGGCTGTGCCTGGCGACAAACCTGTACAGCCCACCACTTATGACATGTTTATGGCTGAGCAAGAGATTCTTAAGAGTATAGCCGAGGATGAGTCGTGCGTGATTGCAGGTCGTTCTGGTTTCTACGTTTTCCGCGATCATCCTAATCACCTCAGTGTACTCATCCAGGCATCTATGCCATTCCGCATTGAGCGTGTTATGCGCAAGCAGAATATGACTCGCGAACAGGCCGTCAAGACCATCGAGCAGATCGACAAGATGCGCGAGAACTATATTAAGGAGTTCACCAAGACATCGCGCTATGACACCCGTAACTACGACCTGGTGATTACTGCCGACGGCAAGACAGAAGATCAGATTGTAGATATTATTATGAAGTATATCGAGTAAATGGATGTGAAATACATCAACCCTGTTATCTCTAGCACTATTATGGGAATTATCAACGTTGGCGACATACATAGTTGTGAACCGTGGCTTTACAGTGAGTGCTTAGCTAAAAATATAAAGGTAAGAGCCCAGGAATGGCGAAAGAAACAGAAGACAAAATAACAATGAAAAAAGGACTACTAATTGCGATACTAACTACATTGGCTTGCATGGTGCGGGCTGATGGGGTTAAGAATATAGATGATTATTGCAGACAGATAGACGAGGCTATAGAGCACTCAGGCGACTACGTGGCTGCGCACGAAAAGAAGATTAGCGAGGTGCGCAGGGCGCTTAGTATGGAAAACAAAGCCCGTGCCAGATACGAGCGCAACTATCAGTTGTACGAACTTTATCGCCCTTTTGTCAGCGATTCGGCAATGTACTTTCTTGGTCAGTGTATAGCTCTGGCCGACGGGCTTGGAGATGCATCTGCATCAGTAAAATGCCGCTCGCAGCTGGCCATCAGATGTTCAAATATCGGAATGTATGATGAGGCACTCGACATTCTAGACTCTATCCGCCCCGTTGGTATCGACTCACTTTCGCTTGGTATTTACTATGAGGCTTATGATAATGTATATAGTGAGTTGGCATACTATACCCGTCTGGATCACATGAAGAATATGTACCAGCGTAAGGCCGACCACTATAAGCAGTTGATGCTCGAGACGTTGCCTGCCACCTACGAGACGTGTTTCCTGCGCCGCGAGCAACAGGCTCAGGGCGAGGGCAAACTCGATGAGGCTATGCGTATCAACGACCAATGGCTTAAGACCGTAGAGCCTGGCAGTCATCCATACGCTATGGTAGCACTGTACCGATATATAGAATACAAGCTGCAGGGCGATCGCGAACAGATGATGTACTGGTTGGTAGAGTCGGTACTTGCCGATATACGAAATGCGGCGATGGATCAGGGCTCGATGTGGGAAATGGCTAACGAGCTGATGCTTAACGGTGATATCGACAAGGCTTCAAGCTACATTGCCTTTACCAGCGATTGTGCCAACCGCTACGGATCTCGACAGCGTAACTGGCAGATAGCTCCTCTGCTTACACACATAGCCAAGAACTACAAGAGCGCCAGCGAAAAGACCACAACCCAACTTCGTCTCACGCTGGTGGCTATCAGTCTGCTGCTACTGTTGCTGTTGGGAGTATTGTTCTTCCTGCATCGTCGCAACCGTCAGCTCGACACAGCACGTATGGCACTGAAGGGCAAGAATGATGAACTGGCCAGCGCCAACAGTCAGTTGGCCGAGCAGACCGAAGAACTCTCTACCCTTAACTCCCAACTTTCAACTCTCAACTCTCAGCTTTCTGAGAGCAATCGGGTAAAGGAAGAATATATCGGCCGATTTATGAGTCTCTGCTCGCAATATATCGACAAGCTCGACGACTATCGCAAGTTGGTAAACAAGAAGATGAAGAACAAGGAACTTGAGGATTTGTTCCGTATGTCTAAATCTACCGAACTTAAGGAGAAGGAACTGGAGGAACTCTACCAGAACTTCGACTCTGTGTTCCTGCACCTGTTCCCCAACTTCGTTAATGACTTTAATGCACTGTTGCAGCCCGACTTGCAGGTACATCCCAAGGAGGATAATCGACTTACGACCGAAATCCGTATTTTCGCACTTATCCGTCTGGGTATCGAAGACTCATCTAAGATAGCCGAATTCCTGCACTATAGCGTTAATACCATATATAATTATCGCGCGCGCATCAAGAATGGAGCACTCGATAATCGCGAGAGTTTTGAGCGCAGAATAAAGCAACTTGGCAACATACAATAGTTAAAAAGATTTTAACAGGGCGTAATTTTATCGACTATTTGGCAGTTAAAATCTACTAACCATCAAATATTCGTATAAATTATTTGGTGGTTATCGATAAACTTTGTACCTTTGCCGACGAAATCAATTATGATGGAGATGAAAAAAGGTATTCTAGTATTTGGTGCACTACTGCTGGCGCTTTCTGCGTCAGCACAGAAGAAGTGGACTCTGCAGGAATGTATAGATTATGCTATGGAAAATAACATTACTCTGCAGAAGTCGAAACTACAGAAACAGAGCGCTACCGAGGATCTTAAGGGATCGAAGAGTGCGCTGCTGCCTACAGTGAATGCATCTACCAACCAGAGCGTGGGCTACCAGCCTTGGAAGGATGCAGGCATTGCTACTGTTACAAACGGAACTGTGAACACAAAGGTTGACAAGACGTATTATAACGGATCGTATGCGGTTAATGCCCAGTGGACTGTGTGGAACGGCGGGCGCAATACCAATACCATAAAGCTTAATAAGCTGGCTGAGGACGAGGCTGAGCTGCAGACTAAGGAGACCGCAAACTCTATCCAGGAGCGCATAGCACAGATATACACACAGATACTATATCTTGATGAGAGCGTGAAGGTGAGCGAGCAGATGCTTGAGACAGCCAAGAAGAACGAGGAGCGTGGACGCGAGATGGTTAACGTGGGTAAGATGAGTAAGGCCGACCTGGCTCAGCTCAGCGCACAGCGTGCTACCGACGAGTATAACATCGTTGAGACACGCAGCCAGTTGCTTACTTATAAGCTGCAGCTTAAGCAGTTGCTCGAGATTACCGATGAGACAGAGTTTGATGTAGCCATCCCTGAGGTTACAGACCAGATGGTGATGGAGACGATTCCATCGCTGCAGAATGTCTACGAACAGGCGCTTGTTACCCGTCCTGAGATAGAGCGCTCAAAGCTGGCCATCAAGAGCAGCGACGTAAGTCTTAACATCGCCAAGGCCGGATGGCTGCCCACCATCAGTATGAGTGGTAGTCTGGGCACTAGCTCAAACTCACTGAGTGGCAACGGTTGGGGCAAGCAGATCAAGACCAACTTCGATGCTATGGCTGGCGTGTCAGTTAGCGTGCCCATCTTCGACGGACGTTCTACTAGGACATCGGTCAACAAGGCCAAGATACAGCAGCAGACTGCACAGCTCGACCTGCTCGACCAGCAGAAGACACTGTATTCTACCATACAGGACTATTGGCTGAATGCACAGACCAATCAGCAGAAGTATAAGGCTGCAAGCGCTACTGTAGAGAGCGAAAAGCAGAGCTACGACCTGCTGCAGGAGCAGTTCCGATTGGGACTGAAGAATATTGTAGAACTGATGACTGGCAAGGATAATCTGCTTTCGGCTCAGCAAAACCAGCTGCAGTCAAAGTATCAGACTATCTACAATCAGCAGATGCTGCATTTCTATGAGACAGGAAACATATTGAAGTGAGAAATAAGAAAATAAGAATTTAGAGAGATATGAAAAAGATCGGTAAGAAAGGATGGATTGCAATCGGCGTAGTGGCCGTAATCATCATTTTTGCATTATTCAAGTGCACTGGTGGCAAGAAGGAAGAGAAGATCAGTTTCGACACAGCCAAGGTGCAGAAGACCAATATCCAGACCAGCATCACTGCTACTGGAACTATCGAGCCTGTTACCAGCGTAACCGTTGGTACCCAGGTGTCAGGTATCGTTAGTCATCTGTATGTTGACTACAACAGCGTAGTGAAAAAGGGACAGGTGATAGCCGAGCTCGACCGTACCAACTTGATGAGTGAGTTGAACACAGCTAAGGCCAACCTGAGCAGCGCACAGAGTTCGCTCAACTATCAGCTCTCTAATTATAATAGGTATAAGGAATTGCACGACAAGGGCCTGGTTAGTGCCGATGAGTTTGAAAGTGCCCGTCTGCAGTATCTGCAGGCTAAGGAGCAGGTAAACACATCTAAGGAGAGCCTGCAGCGTGCTCAGACCAACTTGGGCTATGCTACTATCACATCGCCTATCGACGGAATTATCCTGTCGAAGTCGGTAGAGGAGGGACAGACTGTGGCTGCATCGTTCAATACTCCTGAGCTGTTCGTTATCGCACAGGACCTGACCAACATGCGTGTGATTGCTGATATCGACGAGGCTGATATAGGCGGCGTGAAGGAAGGTCAGCGTGTTAGCTTTACTGTCGATGCATTCCCCGATGATCACTTTGAGGGACAGGTTACTCAGGTTCGCCAGCAGGCTACCACCGAAAGCAATGTGGTAACATACGAGGTTGTCATCTCTGCGCCCAACAACGATATGAAGCTTAAGCCAGGTCTTACAGCCAATGTTACTATCTACACTCTCGAGAAGAACGACGTGCTGGCAGTTCCTGCTAAGGCTCTGCGATTCCAGCCCAACGAGGCTTTCCTGCAGAAGGGTGAGACCATCGAGGACTGCGAAGGCGACCACAAGTTGTGGACCAAAGAGGGCACTGTATTCAAGGCTCACAAGGTAGAGATAGGTACCACCAACGGTATGATGACCGAGATTATTAGCGGTATAAAGGAAGGCACAGAGGTGCTGTCTGATTTCAATATCAGCGGTGGTAGTGCCGAGGCTGAACAGCAGCAGGCTGGCAACCCATTCATGCCACGCCCAAGAAACAACAATAACAAGCAAGGTGGTCAAAATGGTGGCGGTGCCCCAAAGAGATAATATGGAAGAAGATAAGAAAGTAGTAATCGAACTGCAGAATGTGAAGCGCTACTTCCAGGTGGGCAGTGAGACTGTGAAGGCCTTGAGGGGCGTCTCGTTCAAGATCTACGAGGGCGAGTTCGTTACCATCCAGGGTACATCGGGCTCAGGCAAGAGTACATTGCTCAACCAGTTGGGCTGTCTCGATACCCCCACCAGCGGAGAGTATCTGCTCGACGGTGTGTCTGTACGCACCATGTCGAAGCTACAGCGTGCCAAGCTGCGTAACCGCAAGATAGGATTTGTGTTCCAGAACTACAACCTCTTGGCTAAGACTACAGCACTCGAGAACGTGGAACTGCCGCTGATGTACAACTCTGAGGTTTCTGCCGCAGAGCGCAAGCAGAAGGCTATCAATGCACTGAAAGCCGTTGGACTCGAGGATCGTATGTATCACAAGTCAAACCAGATGTCGGGAGGTCAGATGCAGCGTGTGGCTATTGCCCGTGCGCTGGTTAACGATCCTGCTGTGCTGCTGGCCGACGAGGCTACCGGTAACCTCGATACACGCACTTCGTTCGAGATGCTGGTGCTGTTCCAGGAACTCTACAAGCAGGGCCACACTATCATATTTGTGACCCACAACCCTGAGATTGCCGAATATTCAAGTCGCAACATCAATCTGCGCGACGGCAAGATTCGTGAGGATACTATCAATACTAATATCAAGTCGGCAGCCGAGGCTCTTGCTGCGCTGCCTGCTCCGCAGGATGATTAAACATGAAACATTCTTGGCAGAGCCAAGCGGCAAAGCCGAGCGAAACATGAAACATTAAATAGTAATGAATATACTGAATCTGTTTAAAGTAAGCCTGAAGGCGGTGGCAAACAACAAGATGCGATCGTTCCTCTCGATGCTGGGTATCATCATCGGAGTGGCAGCGGTCATCATCATGATGAGCATCGGTCAGGGTTCTAAGGAGAGCATCCGTGCCGAACTCTCTACTATGGGAACCAACCTGCTTACCATCCGTCCTGGTGCCGACATGCGAGGTGGTGTGCGCCAAGACCCGTCGAGCATGCAGACACTTAAGATGGCCGACTACGAGCGTATTGTTCGTGAAAAGAAGTTTGTTACCAAGGTGTCGCCCGAGGTGACTGCCAGCGGTCAGGCCATTTACGGCAACAATAATACCAATGCCTCGATGTATGGCGAGTCGATAGACTATCTCGACATCAAGCAGTGGCCTGTAGAGGAGGGTGAGTGTTTTACTGAGGAGGATATAAAGAAAGCCGCCAAGGTTGTGGTAGTAGGTACCACCATTGTGAAAGAACTCTTTGGCGACAATGTCGATCCTATTGGCAAGACCATCCGATTTAAGTCTATCCCAATGCGTATCATTGGTGTGCTGAAGTCAAAGGGTTACAACTCGTGGGGTATGGACCAGGACAATGTGATTATTGCTCCTTACACCACAGTGATGAAGCGTATTGCTGCGCAGACCTACTTCTCTAGCATAGTCTGCTCGGCTGTTACCGAGGAACTCTCTGATGCCGCCATCGAGGAACTTACCCAGATGCTGCGCGATAATCACAAACTTAAGGACGATGCCGACGATGATTTTACTATCCGTTCGCAGGCTGAGATGATGGAGACCATGTCGAGCACTATGGATACCGTTACCATCATCCTGGTGGTAGCTGCAGCATTCTCGCTGCTGGTAGCCGGTATCGGTATTATGAACATTATGCTGGTAAGCGTAACCGAGCGTACCAAGGAGATAGGACTGCGAATGGCTGTAGGTGCCACAGGCCCTGTGATATCACTGCAGTTCCTGATCGAGTCGGTATTGATATCCTTTACTGGCGGACTGATAGGTGTGATAGTGGGCGTGGGTGCCAGCACATTCCTGGCCTCGTTCGGCATGCCGTCGAGTGTGCCTGCATGGAGCATTTACGTATCGTTCCTGGTGTGTGTATTCATCGGCGTACTCTTCGGCTACATCCCTGCACAGAAGGCAGCAAATATGGATCCAATCGAAGCTATAAGACATGAATAGACATATAGCAGGCTTGTGCCACGTAGCCCTATGGGCATTTCTGTTCCTGTCGCCTCTTACTTACTGGCGAGGCACAGGAATCAGATTCGTTCAGTATCTGATGTACTGCATGCAGCCACTGATGCTGATGATCATATTCTATTCGAACTACCTATATCTGGCTCCTAAGTTCTTTGTGGCGGGCAAGCATAGGTATGACCTGCTGATAAACCTGGTGATGATAACCACGTTTGGTATTGCTCTGCACTACTGGACCGACTTTGCCAACAATCTTTATGGTGTTCACGTGCGTTTTGACGATGCGATAAGCGACGTGACCAACATCTTGCGCGACTGCCTTAACTTTGCCATCTTTGCCGGTGGCTCTACAGCTCTGGCTCTGGCTCGCAAGTGGTTTACTGCCGACCAGAAACTGCAGGAGAGTGAAGCTGCCCGTGCCAAAGCAGAACTATACAACCTGCGCTCGCAGATCAATCCGCACTTCCTGCTCAACACGCTGAACAATATCTATGCCCTGACCGCTATCAATCAGGAACGTGCTCAGGATGCCATACAGCAGCTCTCTAAGATGCTCCGCCACATGTTGTACGACAATCAGGAGAGCAGCGTGGCACTTAGCGACGAGCTGCAGTTCCTCGAGAACTATATCAGTCTGATGAAGATACGACTCTCTGCAAATGTCGACGTGACATTCACTCACAACGTCGATGTGCCTGGAGTAAGGATTGCTCCGCTTATCTTCATCTCGCTTGTTGAGAATGCGTTTAAGCATGGCATCAGTCCCACTGAGCAAAGCTTTGTACATATTGAAATTAATGCAACCGATCACGACATCAACTGTCGTATCGAAAACTCTAATCATCCCAAGTCAAACCAGGATCGCAGTGGTCATGGCATCGGACTGAATCAGGTTCAGCGCCGACTGGATTTGGCTTACCCCAACCATCATAAGTGGGTTAAGGGAACTAATGAAGACGGAACTATTTATACATCAGCAATACATATAGATTTATGATTATTACTTGTGCTATTATCGACGATGAGCCTCTGGCAGCAGGCCTGCTGGAGAGCTATGCAAAGAAGACACCGTACCTGAATCTGGTAGGTACCTACAACAGTGCCGTCCAGGCCATGAAGGACTTGCGCGAAAATCCAGTACAGTTATTGTTTCTCGACATTCAGATGCCAGAACTTAGCGGCATAGAGTTCGCCAAGATTCTGCCCAGAGAGACCAGGATTATCTTTACTACTGCGTTCCCCCAATATGCTATCGAGGGATTCAGGGTTAACGCACTCGACTATCTGCTGAAACCAATCTCGTACAACGATTTTCTGAAAGCCACAGATAAGGCTTTGGAGTGGTTTAATGTATCTCAGCGTCAGGATGTATATCGCCGCGACCGATTTATGTTCGTTAAGAGCGACTACAAGCTGCAGCGAGTATGTCTCGATGATATCCTGTATATCGAGGGACTCAAGGACTACGTGCGTTTCTATCTTAAGAATGACGAGAAGGTTATGTCGCTCATGTCGATGAAGAAACTCGAGGAGTATCTTCCCAAGCCTGAGTTCCTGCGCACCCATCGTTCGTTTATCGTGCATATGACCGAGACACCTCTGGTAGAGCGTTTCAAGATAGTGTTCAACGGTATACAGATACCTATATCCGACAACTATAAGGACGACGTACAGAAGTATTTCGACGACCACACGCTGGTGTAGAGTGCAAAGTGAATTTTGCAAAATAGGCTATAAAGACAGCCTGATTGCAAATAAAATAAAAAATTGAGAGGTGAAGAGCAAACTTTTCGCCTTTCGGTTTTTCCTATTTATTATAATTTTCGTAACTTTGCAGGCGTTAAAAAGGACAATTTTTATTTTAAACTTTTAAATAATATGGTTAATTACAAGGATTTAGGTCTCGTAAATACTCGCGAGATGTTTAAGAGAGCAGTAGCCGGTGGCTATGCTATCCCCGCTTTCAACTTCAACACAATGGAGCAGATGCAGGCTATCGTAATGGCTGCAGTTGAGACAAAGTCACCTGTTATCATGCAGGTTTCTAAGGGCGCTCGCAACTATGCTAACGCTACTATCCTGCGCTACATGGCTGAGGGTGCTGTAGCT
>CACWMK010000044.1 GCA_902761905.1 uncultured Prevotellaceae bacterium | reverse complement strand
AGTGACAGAGACTGCTCAGTTCTACAATGTCAATGAGCACTTTCCTAAGGTATTAGGACTGGATCGCCTCAAAAAAGCTTTTGATCGCGATGCAAAGGATGCAAAGGCGGCGATAGTTACCAATGAAATAATCAGCAGAGTATAATTTATAAATTAGGAATATATGGAAAAGAATTTAATTGTAGTATATGAGTCGGAGATTGGAACTCCTTTTGTAGTAAAACCCGTGGGCGATCAAGTGTTGTTGCTCTCGCCTGGTCAAGACCTGATAAGGCTTGAGGTAGATAATGTGAATTGGCGAGCACAGGAAAATACCTATGTGCGTAATGGCGAAAGCAAATTCTGTTATCTCGGTATGACGGGGGAGCAGATAAGTAAATACGATATGTTTGATTTCCTGATAAGAAAGATGACATTTGGCTTTGATGATGATTACGAGGCTAAGTTTGTTAGGGAGAGTCTGGACTACTTGGGTATAAGTTGTGCTTATGAGCCTGTAAGCATAGATATTAACCTATACGAAAAGCCTAGTGCTAACAATACTGAGTTCCACTACAGATGCCATGGATTTGATAACAGCTTGTGTTCAGCCCCCAATTATCTGGGAGAAGATCTGGGCATATCTCTAAAGTTGATAATGGAAACCAACTTCTTTCCTATGCTGCATGTCGAGGTGTTTAAAGGTGGATTTAGTGATGCTGCATTTGAATCCTTCAAAAAGGATCTTCTGAAAGTGGTGGGAGATATTGATAATATTAGTTTGAAATTTGAAAAGATTTAGTTACTTATGGAACAGTTAGTGATGATAATAGAGGTGGGCGCATACTCTGAGCGCCAGTACCAGCGACAGGATGGTAAAACTGAGTATTTTAAGAGTCGTGGCATGGTAATGAAGCATGGTGGCGACGAGGTGTATGGCGAGATGACGGGCGAATATGCTAGTAAAAATCGTGACACTTCATTTGATAAGAATCGCCCCTATGTGGCCCGAGGATTCTATAAGCACCGAACGTGGCAGGACCAAAATGGCCAGACTCGACACGAGAATGCTCTGTACATTACAGATATTCAGGCTTTATAAAGCCTTAGTTACGAACGAAAAAGAACTTATATGGGATTTTGTTATCAAGAAAATACTCACTTCTCTCAGGCTGCACAGTGCAGCCGAGAGAACTTCTGGGGGGAGATAAAAAAGAGCTCTACCAGATGGAAAATTGAAAGCCGAAGGAGCATTCTGGAGGCTGTGCAGAAAGAAGATAAAGATGCTATTAAGAAATGGCTGGAGAATGAGGATTATCAAAAGTTCCTGGCCAAGAAACGGGAAATGAAGAAACTAGCGGCTCGACAGAAATTCTTTGAAAAGAGCGACGAGGAACGACTGCTGGCTTTTGCTCAGGAACTGAAGGACAACCTTACTGCTTTTATCTTTAGCTGCCGCGAGTTTGATGAAAACGTTACAGCCAAAGGCACGCCTTTTCGCCATCGCAGGTTGGCTGGCTGCCATCTTAACGGACTTGTGATGCTCGACATTGATCATGTGGAGAATCCTATGGAAGTATGGGAGAAGCTGCAGAAGAATGAAGAGCTGATGAAAAAGACTAAGCTGGTGCATATCACCAGTTCGAAGAAAGGCGTGCGTGTGATATTTGCCGGCGATACCAAGATTGGGAACTTGGCCGATAACCAAATTTGGTTTGTGAATGCGCTTGGCGGCTATAAGCCCGATGCTTCATGCATTGACGCCACTAGAAACTCTTTTGCTCCCTTAGAGGAGGATATACTTTACATTGATGACTCAATTTTTGATTATTATGACGAAGAATTTGACAACAAGTACACAGCTGATTATCGCGCCAAAAAGACGCAACCGTTACATTACAAATTTCCTGCTAGCGATGGTGCTGACAGTGTTGATAGCCCTCAAACTGATACTGTGGCCCACCAAGATAGCCAACAGTGTGTTGACCAGAGCAGGGAAGTGGATAATAAGGACTTGGGCATAAACTGGAGAGAGTATGATATACAGCGTATTATTGATGAGCTGAGCGCTACGGCGCAAAGCTGCCCTGTGCAGCCGATTCGAATCGACACAACGAGAGTCTTAAACTTGCCTCTGACTTGCTGGTACTGTTTGATGGAGATAGGCGAGTGGCACAGCAAGTGCTGGAGCGACAAAGCTGGGTGCAAGAAATCATTGCCGAGCGCAACGAAAACGTGGCACAAACAGTGGCGTCGGCTGCTGAACGAATGGCGGAGCGCGAAAAGAAGTACCTCACCCAGTGTCCCTCAAAAGCAATGCAAGAGGCAATTGTCAAGGCGTGCGGCCAGTCATGGAAACAGATCACGCAGGGGGAAGAAGCGACAGACACCTCCATAGGTGAAGAGGAGATAGAAAAGTGGCTCTGGGACTGGGGCGAGAAAATAGAGGAACTATTTCCTTATTATCCTGCAATGGCTGACGCCTGCAAGGGCCTAAAGCGCAACCAGTACCCTGCAGCACTGATAGTTTCAGGCGCCCTGATGATGACACTGATGACGCGATGCACCTACAGGTTTTATCATCGCCCCTCGAAGCTGCGACGCCTTAACAGCTCTGCGCTAATCATTGGCGATCCTGCAAGTGGTAAATCGTTTGCCACTCGCCTGTATGAATTCCTGGCAGCGCCCATAGTGGCTGCAGATAAGCTGGGCAAGGACACCATCAATCGCTACCGCGAGGAGATGAAGACCAAAGGTGCTAACAAAGAGAAGCCCAAGAAGCCTAAAGTGGTAGTTCGTGTGCACCCTTCACGCACATCTAATGCACAGTTTATCCAGGACATGGTGAACGCTGTGGAGGATGTAGACGGTAAGCCCATGCAGTTGCACATGCTTACGTTTGATACCGAGTTGGACAATACCCTCTCAGTGCAGAAGGGTGGAAGCTGGATAGACAAGCAGAACCTGGAACTGAAAGCATTCCACAACGAGGAGGATGGTCAGGCATATAGCAACATGGACTCGATAATGCAGGACTTCAATGTGACTTGGAATTACGTGTATACAGGTACGCCTATCGCCCTGAAAAAGAAGGTGAATGAGCAGAACTTCGGAAGTGGTCTTGCAACCCGTTTGACCTGCATCCCTCTGCCCAGCACGCACTTTGAAATGATGGATCTGGATGAGGAGGTGGACGAAGAGAGCGACAACCGCCTGCTGGAGTGGGCCAAGAAATTGGACAAGACCAAGGGCGAGCTCTCTATAAAACGTATAGTCCGCACGATGTATGATTGGACAGCTCGCCGTATGGCTGACGCCAAGGACAATGAATCCAAGGCTGATGAGATGCTGCTAAAGCGCTGCGCCTACCACGGCATCAACTATTCGGCACCTTTCATCATGATGCGCCACTGGGGCGAACTTCATCAAGAGGGTGAGTACTGGTGTGGTGAGTTCGAAACGGATGAGATCGATGATAAGCTTGCAGAGTTGATCGTTAACATCCAATTCGCCTGTCAGCGTCACTACTTCGGCGCACTAGCCGAGAAGTACTTCGACGATAAGCTTCGCGATGCATCGACAAATCGCCGTCACCATCAGCGAACCATCGAAGAATTTAACAGATTGGGAGATGAGTTTACGATTGATGATGTAGCGAACAGTTTCCACGTAAACATTAATGCCGCCCGTATGAGAGTAAAGCGTCTGTTGAAAGATGGGGTCGTGGCAAAGTGTGGCGAATATGTGGAGAATGGTACGTGCAAGCATCGCTACAAGAAAAAGGCCATTCTGGTAATCTAAGATTGGTACATTGGTACATTGGTACAAATTGTAATTTAGAATTAAGAATTAAGAATTTAGAGTATGGAACAGATAGTACAGTTGAATAGTAATGCAAAGTTGAGTGAACATTTGGCTTCGCCGAATGAGGCTACGCTCGGCCATTCGAACAAGCTCGATGGCTCTCACTTATCGCCTCATTTCACTCTAGGCGAGATGACAAAGAGCAGTAGTCATCCCGAAGTGTATAACATCCCTAGCCACGAAGCTATCGCAAACCTTAAGCGGGTTTGCGGATGGCTGGAGGTGCTGAGGGAGCGGTATAACGACAAGTATAATGCTTGTCATCTCGACCACCAACCATCTGTCATGTCGAGCGGAGTCGAGACATCTCTTAAGGGAGATCATGAGATCTCTCCACGCGCTTCGCTTGGTCGAGATGACAAGGGGGAAGAGGTGCTTGGTCGAGATGACAAAGAGAAACCGATTATAATCAATTCGGGTTACCGTTCGCCGCAATTGAATAAGAAGATTGGTGGCGTAGCCGGAAGCAACCATCTTACGGGCTGTGCGGTGGATATTAGAGTACTGGGTATGGAGCAGTTGATTCGCTACGCGACAATCTTGCTGGATTACGCTGACGAATCTAAACAGGACTTTGATGAGTTGCTGATTGAGAGGAATCGCTACGGGGCGATATGGCTACACTTCGCCGTGCGCCCCTTCTCGAATCGCCGTAAGGTCGCGTTTATACGAGCGTAGACAAGCTTGCTTGATCTACCGAGTGGTAGCGAGCTAGAGCGAAGCTCAAGGTATGCTTTATCAACGCCTAGTGCACCGTGGGGTTGAGGTTGCGGCGGAGGAAGAAGGCGCGGGTGGCTAGGAAGTAGGTGGCCACGCCGATGGAGTTGATGAGGACTACGGTCCAGAAGGCGGCGTTGTAGCCTAAGAGTTCGGCGACGATGCCGCCTATAAGGATGCCGAGGCCCATGCCAATGTCCCATGAGATGAGGATGGTGCTGTTGGCAGTGCCACGCTGATTGTTGCGGGCCACGTTGATGGTCATATTCTGGAATGCGGGCCACATGTGGCCGTTGCCCAGGCCGATGAGCAGGGCGGAACCGTAGTAGCCGATGGCAATTGACAATTGATAGTTCTCGGACAAGCCGAGCGGCAAAGCCGAGCGGACAATTGATAATTGGGCTAGGGTGGGCATTAGGATAAATAATGTATAACCTATTAAGGAGATGACCATGCCTTCGGCGGCGTTGTGGGTTACTCGGCCGGCGCGGAGGGCCTTGCCGCCCTGAAGGCGCGACAGAATGAGGCCTACGGAGCAGAGCATGAAGTAGGTGCCGGTGCCGCCGGTGATGCCCATCACCTCCTTGCCATAGATGGCCAGATAGTTGCTAAGCACGCCGAAGCTGAAGCCGAAGGCTATCATGTTGACTCCCAGCAACCATCCGCGGGTTAGGAAAAAGCGGTCGAGTGAGAGGCGCGACGGGCCTGCGGAACCTGGTGCCGCAGCTGTTTTGGGCTTGAGCTTTACCGTAGAGTCGATGATCCAGCCTGCGCAGGCCACGATGAGTGCCAGCCAGAACAGGAAGTCGAAGCTATTGGTGAGTTGGTAGAGCCAGATACCGATGGTGGGAGCGGTGGCCATGGCCAGATTGTTGCTAAGACCGTAATAGCCAATGCCCTCGGTGCGGCGACTGCTGGGCAGCACATCGATGGCTACAGTGGCATTGGCCGTGGTGACGGCTCCGAACGGACCGCCATGCAGGGTGCGCACGATGGTGAACAGCAGCAGGGTAGAGGCTGCCAGATAGCCTGCAAAGAAGATGGCAAAGGCTCCGAAGGCAATCATGAGCACCGTCTTGCGGGGAAACGTGTCGACTACATAACCGCTGAACGGACGTACCAGCAGGGCTGTGATGGTGTAGCCCGACAGCACCAGTCCGATGACATCCTTGGTGGCGCCGAAGTGCTCGCTGAGGTAGAGCGGCAGCAGCGGTGTGAGCACGTAGAAGGCGAAAAACAACGTAAAGTTGGCTGCCATCACCTTGCAGTAATTCCTATTCCAGAGTCTCTCCATTTGCCCAATCTTCTTACTTTTCAGGCTGCAAAGGTACGACTTTTCGACGGCAATCGGGCCAAACTAACGTTAACGAACTATAAACAGACTTAACTTTCGGCCATAAATCACGTCTAACATCCAGAATTCAACATCAACTATAAGTATGAAACGTAGTATTATACTAACAGCCATTGCCATGCTGATGACAACCACAGCGATGGCACAGACGAGAGAAGTGAAGGTGGGTGATGTAACGATGACCATCAACCCCGAGAAGGGCGCCAAAATCATGTCGCTCAAGTATCAGGACCAGGAGGTGATATCGCAGTTGCGATGGCCCGAATCGTTCGGCAGCACATTCTGGACCAGTCCGCAGAAGGAGTGGAACTGGCCACCAGTGTTCGAGCTCGACAAGGGTGTGTATGAGGTCACAGAGAAGGACGGCCACCTGGTGATGACCAGTCCGGTATCGGAGAAGTTGAAGTATCGCGTGCGCAAGGACTTCAGTACCGATGCCAAGGATGGTGCCATCGTGATCACCTATTCTATAATAAACGAGAGTGGCGAAGAGCGCAAGGTGGCTCCATGGGAGATAACCCGTGTGCCTAATGCCGGTGTGATATCGTTCGACGCTCCGGTAGAGAGCATCTGGCCGGCAGGACTGATGGCATTTAAGACTAAGAACGGACTGGCATGCTACGAGGCCGACGAGGCTGCTGAGAACCGCAAGGTGAACGCCGACGGCAAGGGATGGTTGAGCTACGAGAACAACGGCTTGATATTGACCAAGAAGTTTGCCGACCTGAAGGCTGGTGAGCCTGCACCCGGCGAGGCCGAGATACAAGTGTACGTGAACCGTGGCAAGACCTATATAGAAATCGAGAGCCAAGGTGCATACACAACCCTGGCTCCCGGTAAGTCGCTCGACTGGACCGTACGCTGGTATCTCGCTAAGGCTAAATAACGTGTAGTCCCAGGAATACCATCAGGCCGTTCATAAGTATCCAGAAGATAGCGAACGGCATGGTCTTACGCATAATGTCGCCATCCTGACCCTCCATGTCACATGCTGCGGTTGCGATGGCGATACTTTGTGGTGACAAGAGTTTACCACCCTCAGATCCGGCACAGTTGGCTGCGGCGAGCCAGTTGGTCTCGCTACCGCTAACACCGAAGAATGTGCCCTGGTTGACCAGCCCCAGATCGCTGGCGGCAGTGGCCTGCAGCTTACCAAACAGGATGTTGGCATTTGTGGCACTACCCGTAACAAACGTGCCGATAGAGCCGATGAGCGGAGCAAAGAACGGGAAGGCTGCTCCGGTAAGCATTACCAGACCTTTGGCGATATCGTTGGTCATACCGGTATTGTTCATCAGCATGGCCATGGCTACCAGACAGCAGATGGTTACTACCGTCTTCTGCAGGTTCAGTGTGGTCTTGGCCAGCAGTTTCATCAGCGCACCAAAGCTCATGCCCTGAATGAGTCCGCCAATCACAGCACCAAGGAAAATCATGAGTCCGGCATTAGACAGCCAACCAAACTTAAAGGTGTTGCCGATTACTGGCAGCTCGAACTTGGTGACCAGTGTGCTGCCAAGCAGTTCGTTGATAGGTGGCACAATCTTACTGCTGATGAGGATGAAGAAGATTATCAGGCCGTAAACACTCCAGGCCTTGAGGGTCTTGGCCAGACCGAAGTTCTTCTTCTCGACCTTAACCTCGTCGCTTGGATTCTCGTCGTGGATGAACAGCTTGTTGTAGAGAAGCATGGCTGCGATGGCGGCTACCGAACCGAGGATGGCGGGAGTCTCTGGGCCGATGAAGTGGGCACAACAGAACTGCACTACGATAGAGCAAGTGCCTACAAACAGCGCAATGCTGACGTTCTTGAGTATCTTGGTCTTGTCCGTTAGCATCAGTATGAGGAACGGGGTGATGTAGAACATCAGCGATAGTTGCAGAATGATAAAGGTGGCAACCTCGCAAAGCTCCTCAGGGGTGGCCGTACCGCTGGCAGCTACCTGGTTGGCCAGTGTGGTGGCTGGCAGGCCGACAGCACCAAAGCCCACGGCCACGGTGTTGGCTATCAGACAGATGACGGCCGAGAACATAGGTTTGAATCCCAGTCCGATAAGTATGGCAGCAGGAATGGCCACAGCCGTGCCAAAGCCTGCCATACCCTCGAGCACGCCACCAAGACCCCACGTGAGCAGCAGCACCAGCAGACCCTTGTCGCTGGTCATCTGGATGAACTGCGTCTTGATGGTCTCGATCTCCTTGGTTTCGCAAAGGATGTTGTAGCTGAAGATGGCGCAGATGATGATAAGTATGATAGGGAAGCAGGCCTTGAGCAGTCCTTCGACTACCGACCAAATGGTAATGCCAAAGATGCTGGCCTCGGCATACTTCTCGGGCACAATGCCCATGGCAGGGGCTGCAAACAGAGCTAATACTACGGTTACAATCAGCGTAACGATGGCGCTTTTGTAGCCAGATACCTTGAAACCCATCATCAGGATAATGAGTAACAGAATGGGGATAGCTGATACTAATGCAGACATAGACTTTTAGTGTTAGTGAATATTTATATAAGTTCTGCCGACAAATATACGACAAAAATCCAATAGTGATGCAATAATTTTAGTGAAAAAATCAAAAATGGTCTACGATTGTGGGTACGCAGTTGCGAATTTCGACGGGAATGGTCTCGGTTTCGATACTGTTTTCGCTCACACGTAGTCGCACCATGCAGGCCTGACTGTTGAGCGGTCGGGTTGGGTCGAAGATGAAATTGCCGATGCTGTAGTATATCTTCTTGCCCAGAAACTCCTCGATGGTCTGCAGTGTGTGGGTGTGATGGCATATCAGTGCATCGGCCCCGGCACGTATCAGCTGGTGGGCGTCCCATCGCTGACGGTTGACGGGATTCAGGGTGTGTTCGCCGCCCCAGTGCAGCGACACGATGATGACGGCCGTAGAGTCGGCCTTGCGCAGACGGTGCACACGATTCAGAAGCGAGTCCATGGGCTCCTGACTCACGCAGGGTCTGTCGGTAAGGTAAGAATAGTTTTCGAGTGCCAGACGGAGCGATGGCACCAGCCACACGTTTCTGGGCTGTGATGCCAGCAGTACGGGCTGTGAAGCCTCGGCCATATTCTGGCCTGCACCTATCGGAGTGATGCCTGCAGCGATGATGTTGCGACGGGTGTCCATCAGGCCCTCGCGACCTTGGTCGATAGAGTGGTTGTTGGCCAGGTTAAGGTGGGTGATGCCGTGAGAGCGTAGCGTGGTTAGCCATTCGGGTTCGGCACGGAAAATGAATAGTTTCTGTACTGGTGATACTGTCTTGGTGGCAGGGCACTCCAGATTGCCCACAACCACCTGGGCCGAACGGAAGATGGAGTCGATGCCACCTGAGAACAGATGGTCGACTCCATGACGTTCGATAACCCGGCGCACCCCGCGGTCAAGCAGGATGTCGCCGGTGAAAACTATATTTATATCTGCCGCGAGGGCAGATATAAACATCGTGCTAACAACCAGAAGAATAGAACACCTCTTCATCAGCCTCTGGCAACTTGTTGAGTGGCACAAGGATGCTCTTCATCCAGTCGGGCACACCCTTGCGAGCATTCTTCTTCAGCATCTCCTGCCACTCCTCGTCGGTGAGTCGGGGCTCGTTGATGGGCTGGATAAACTCGCGATAGCTGAGCACGCCACCACGTGTAAGATACAGGTATCCACCTATCTCGACCACCACGTAGATCTCGTCGGCATCGCCCACGGCCTCGAACAGTATCGACTTGGCGTCGTTGTTGTCGGCATTGGCGGTGTAGACGTCGGCCACGACGGCCACCTTGCTGTCGGCACCCTCTACGTCGGTCCAATTGTAGAGTTCCTGATCGGGCATGCGGAGCAGTTCGAGCGAGATGTTCTCGAAGGTGGCTCCGATATAGTTGATGTGGTCGTACTCCTCGTCGGCAAGTTCCTGGCCGGTCAGCTCTTTCTCGCTGGCACGGAGCATGAATGTAACCTCGTCCTTCATGCGCTCTGTGGCACTTTCTACCTTCTCGGTCATCATACCCTGAGCTCTGAGCAGCTTGGCTGTGTTGTCGAGCAGTTCGATGGCTTTCTTCCAGAACTTCACGTTGGGCTCTACATATCCCTTGACCACAGGCTCGGGCAATTCAGGACCACCACCACACTCGGCACCCATAGGCTGCTTGGCGTAGAGGATGGCGTCGTGCTTAAGTTCGGCCCACGATGCCAGAGCGGCATTCAGGTCCTTCTTGCCCCACTCGGGGTTCTGCATGAAGTAGGGGGCTGACTTCACATCGGCACCGGCATTGGCAGCACACATCTCCTTGAGTGTCTGCATCCACTGGGTTACGATGGTCTCGCGCCAGTCGATCTCGCCCATACGCTTCTTCATCTTGTCGAGTGTGGGCAGCAGGGGCTCCCACTTGGTCTTCTCGTCCTTAAGAATCTGCTCTGCGGCAGCTACACCCATGGCAGCCATCACATCGACACCCTTAGGTGTGGCACGCTGTGGCGGGGTGTTCTTGTAGTCGACCATCTCCTGCAGCACCTCGGCATCGGGCTGATAGCGCTGAGGCATAACACATATCTTATTATGACTGGTCTTCTCGAACTTTGGTCGGATGCGTGTCAGTTTGTCGCCGATAGCGTTAAGCTTCTTTGTGAGAGCCTTGATGGCATTGTCGTCGTTCAGCAGGTCGTCCATGCCCATACCTGTCTTCTCAACCTCTTCCATCACCTGTATCAGACTCAGATCGTCTGACTTGCCCATGAGCAGGGTGATAAGATTGTTGAGCTTGTCGTACTTCTGGCGGTTCTTCTTAAACAGCTTCATGGCGAATGCCATCTGTACGGCCTGCTTCACTTCGGTTTCGTGCCTCAGTCCCATGGGGGCTGTCTGTAGCCACATCATACCACGGAAGTAGCGCTTAAGTGCATCGCTACGGCTGTAGTGACCACGGGCTCGGAACAGGCTGTAGGGGAACGATACGTCGCCCATGTAGTCCATCAGCAGCTCGCTGGGGCTGTTAGCAGCTTTCAGACATTTGTCAATCTCGCGAACCACGGTGCCGTTAAGGGCTGCATCGGCCACCGGCTGACCATTAAACAGGTGCAGGGCCACATCGAAGAACTGGATGTTGCGACCTGCTATGCGGTTGGCCTCGCTATCGCGTGGCGCATTGTGCAGGAAAGCCAGCATGGCGTCCTTCATGTCGCGCGAGAACTCCGTCATAAGTGGCAGCAACTGATACTCCTCGACCTCGCGCAGCATGCAGTCGATGTAGAGGTGGTAAAGCTGCAGATACAGGTCGGTAGTAACGAAGCTTGGGAATACGTGGTAGTCGTTCTGTTCGTAGACGTGGAACAGCTGTTTGTGACTGCTGGGCACGATGGCAAATCCCTCCTCGCCAAGCTTCTGGCAGAGAGTGGAGTCGAAATCCTTTAATTGTTTGGGATTCAGCAGGTTGGCCATATTTACACGCAGACCTTCGGGCACGTCGAAATTCTGCTTCTGCAGTTCCTCCTCGCGCTCCTTGAGTCGCTTCATAAATGCCAGCTCCTCGTCGGTGTAGGTTATCAGTTTCTTCTCGTCGATGGTGCGCATGTAGGCATCGCGCCAGTCTTCGTTCTCCTTGCATTCCACCACGGCCTCTACCTTCTCGTCGAGTTTCCACATCAGTGAGTCGTACCAGGTGGTGGTACAGTAGATGCCTCGCAGATACGAGTCCTTGAACGGATAGCCGCGCTGTGCAGCAGGCGCATTGCGCAGCAGTCGCACGTCGCTGAGGTTAAGGCCACTCACATCCATGTTGTAGTCGATGCTGTCGCCCAGTTTCTCGGCATCAATCGTTGATACCGGCATTACCACATTCTGTTTCTGGCTGCATGCTGCCATCAGGCCCGCCATGCATGCCAACATGATTAATTTACTTTTCATTGGCAAAAGGTTTTAATTGCTGTTTCATGATTTACACCTTTTATAATATAGTGGTCGAAGGCCATGCCGAACCCGCCCCAGCGGTAGTCGGCCACCACATACTTTCCCTCGCCGGCCTTCTCGATGGCACGTATCTTGCCATCCACAAAGCGGAAGTCCTCGAGCAGTCCGCCAAGCTTTGAGCCCAGCCACAGTGGGCGAGCCTTGCCGTTGACATTCTTGAAGATGAAAATGCGTCGGGCCTTTTCGGGATAGAACCTGGTCGACTTGATTACCCCCACGATGGCATCGGTACGTCCGTCGCCATCCACATCGCCCGTCTGATACTGATATACGGGGTAGGGCAGTCGCCAGCCGTTAAGGTAGTACAGGCTGTCGTGCTGCTTCTTCAGATCGAAGCTTTGCGCTGTGCATGCGAGTGCGCAAAACCACATGGTTAGTATGGGTAATAGTCGATTGTTCATCACCACGATAGGTTTTTATCGGGCCAAAGATACGAAAAAAAACTAAAATTGTTCGTCGATATCAATTTTTTTTGTATATTTGCTCGCAAAATCGATTAAGTATAACTAAAAACTAGCGCCCTATGATGAGCCAATTCCTTTCAGAGTTGCGGCAGATATTGCCTGCAGAGCGTGTCTATACCGATGAGCTTCGCACCCTAGGTTGGGGTACCGATGCCAGTTTCTATCGTCAGATACCAAAGGTGGTAATCCGTAGTGATGGCGAGGAGGAAATCGCTAAGATAGTGCAGTTGTGCGACAAGTTCAAGCTGCCTTTCACATTTCGTGCTGCAGGCACATCGCTCAGTGGTCAGAGTTGTACCGACTCTGTGCTGATAGTGGCTGGCAAGCACTGGGAGAAGTACGAGCTGGGTAAGAATCAGGAGACCATCAAGTTGCAGCCTGGCATAGTGGGTGGTCGTGTCAATCAGATACTGAAGCCCTACAGCCGTGTGTTCCCGCCCGATCCTGCATCGATAGGTTCGGCTATGGTGGGTGGTATCGTGGTGAACAATGCATCGGGCATGAACTGCGGTGTGCATGCCAACAGCGACCGCATGCTCATCTCGGCCCGCATCATACTGGCTGACGGTACCATTCTGGACACTGGCGACGAGCAGAGTCGCGAGGAGTTCCGCAAGACTCATCTCGCATTCTTGCAGCACATTGAGATGCTGCGCGACAAAGTGCGTGCCGACGAGGAACTGGCCGGTCGTATCGCCAAGAAATACTCGATCAAGAACGTAACGGGATTGAACCTGCGCCCACTGGTGGCCTACGACGATCCGTTCGACATCATAGCCCACTCGATGGTAGGCAGCGAGGGCACATTGGCATTCCTATCGGAGGTTACGATGAAGACGCTGAAGGACTATCCGTACAAGGCTTCGGCGATGGTCTACTTCATGACGATGAAGGAGAGTTGCGAGGCCGTGGTGGCCATGAAGAAGATGAAGGCTGGCGAGGATGATCTGGAGTACAGCGCCGAAAATCTGGTGGTGAAATCGGCCGAGATGCTCGATTATAAGTCGCTTTCGTCGGTCGATGACCCTGTATATCTGCAGTATAAGAAGGATGTAGATGCAGGCAAGATAGAGGGCGTGGAGCCTGGCGACTATCACAACCTGACTGCTATACTGACAGAGACCAAGGGCATTACCCACGAGCAACTGCTGGATAAGATAGAGAAGATAAAGGAGTGCCTGGGCCAGTTCCGCCTGTATATCCCTGCCGAGTTTACCGAGGATCCTGCCGTGTATGGCAAGTACTGGGCCATCCGTTCGGGCATCTTCCCATCAGTGGGTGGTACACGTCCTGTGGGCACATCGTGCCTTATCGAGGATGTGGCATTCCCGATAGAATCGCTGCCTGAGGCCACAGTGAAACTGCAGAAGCTGATAGCCGATCATGGCTACGACGATGCTTGTATATATGGTCACGCATTCGAGGGCAACTACCACTTCATACTGAACCAGAGTTTTGCCGATGAGCACGAGGTGGCACGCTATGCCGAGATGATGCGCGATGTGGCTAAGCTGGTGGTCGAGGGCTACGATGGAAGCCTGAAGGCCGAGCACGGCACAGGTCGTAACATGGCACCATTCGTGAAGTACGAGTGGGGCGACAATGCCTACGAGATAATGTGCGAACTCAAGAAGATATTCGACCCCGAGGGACTGTTGAACAAGGGTGTGATCTTCAACGACGATCCTGACTGCTATATCAAGTGTCTGAAACCACTACCAGTGCTCGATTTCGACTTCGATAGTGTGCCTGATGGCGGACACTACCTGATGGACCCATCGCTGAGTACAGCCAAGGAAACCATCGAACAGGTGAAGCGTGCCAACAAGTGTATAGAGTGCGGATTCTGCGAGGTGAACTGTATGTCGTGCGGACTCACACTGAGCAGTCGTATGCGTATAGCCGTTCAGCGCGAGATACGCTATCTCACCAAGACTGGTGCCGACCCAGAGCGACTGGCCACACTTAAGAAACAATACAAGTATTATGGCGACCAGACTTGCGCTACCGATGGACTCTGTTCTACATCGTGCCCAATGAAGATCAATACGGGCGAGCTGACCCACCTGATTCGACAGATGGACATGAACGAGAGTCCTACGGGATATAAGTTGGGCGAGTTTGCTGCCAACCACATGGCAGGCATCAAGAGTGGTCTGCGAGTGGTACTGGATGTTGCCCATGCCGCACATATCACCCTGGGCCCGACACTGATGACCAGCATCTGTCGAGGCATGAACAAGATGGGCATGCCGCTATGGACCACCGCTATGCCTAAGAAGCATCGCCAACCCAAGAAGACGGATTTGACTCAATTCATCATCGAGAAGTCGATACCACACAAGGAGGAGCAGCACTCCGAACTAAAGGTGGTCTACTTCCCCAGCTGTATCAACCAGACCATGGGACAATCAAAGCATGGCGGAAAGATACACGACTTGGTGGATGAGGTTATCCAACTGATGGCCAAGGCTGGTTACGAGGTTATCTTCCCAGAGGGTATGGAACGTATGTGTTGCGGACAGATTTGGGAGAGTAAAGGTATGCTCGACATCGCCGACCGTAAGAGTGCCGAACTAGAGGCAGCTCTGTGGAAGGCCAGCGAGGAGGGTAAGTATCCCGTGCTCTGCGCCCAGAGCCCATGTCTGCACAGAATGAAAAAGGTAATGAAGAAGATGAAACTCTACGAGCCTGCCGAGTTCATCATGAAGTATCTGGTGCCACGACTCGATTTCCATCCTATCGATCGCCATATCGCACTACACCTCACATGTTCTACCCGACAGATGGGTGTGGACAAGGATATGATAGAGCTAGCCAAGCTCTGCTCTAAGAATGTGTTCCTGCCTGAGGGTGTGGGCTGTTGCGGATTTGCTGGCGACAGAGGATTCACATTCCCCGAACTCAACAGCTACGGACTGCGCAAACTGCGCCCACAGATCGAGGCCAACGGCATAGAGGTGGGCTACTCTAACAGCCGTACCTGCGAAATCGGACTCGAGACCAATTCGGGCATACCATACATGAGTATCGTTTATCTGGTTAACGAATGTACAACCCCTAAAAAACAATAAACCATATTTATGAAACCAATTATCAAGACATTGATTCTGGCCGCCTTTGTGTTTGCGGCCTCAGTAAGCGCTCAGGCGCAGATTCTTAAAACCCACGTAGAAACAGGCGACGTTCAGGGAGTGGCCGATGAAGGATTGGCTGTTTACAAGGCCATACCATACGCTGCACCTCCAGTGGGTAATCTGCGTTGGCGCGACCCTCAACCAGCTAAGGCTTGGGAGGGTGTTCGTGTGTGCGACGAGTTCGGTAAGATGCCTCCTCAGCCCACACGTCCTGGTCGCACTGCCGACCAGATGAGCGAGGACTGCCTGTATCTGGGTATCGCTACACCTGCCAAGACAGTAAACGACAAACTGCCCGTGATGGTATGGATACACGGTGGTGGATTCCAGACCGAGTGGTATGGTGGCGACCTGTGGAAGCGTCTGGCTCAGCGTGGTGTAGTAATCGTCAGCATCGAGTATCGCACTGGTGCTCTGGGATTCATGGCTCATCCCGAACTCACCAAGGAGAGCAAGGACGGACACTCTGGCAACTACGGAATTCTCGACCAGATTTTCGCCCTGCAGTGGGTTCAGCGCAACATCGCCCAGTTTGGTGGCGACCCATCGAAGGTTACCATCTTCGGCGAGAGTGCTGGTGCCATCAGCTGTAGCATTCTGTGTGCATCGCCACTGGCCAAGGGACTGTTCCGTGCCTGCATCAGTCATAGTGGCGGATCGTTTGCCCCATGGAGCGACAAGCCCCGTTCGCTTGGTCTCGACGCATCGCAGAAGGGTGCCGAGAGTCAGGGACTGGCATTCCAGAAACATCTGAAGAAAAAGAACCTGAAGCAGCTGCGCCAGATGGACGCCATGTCGCTTTGCGATGGTAACGTAGGTTTTGCAGGCTTCTGGCCATGTGTGGATGGATACGTGATCTGCGACGACCAGTATCGTTTGTACGAGCGAGGCGAGTATAACGATGTGCCTGTGATCGTGATGACCAACAGCGACGAGGGTGCACTCTTTGCCCCTGGCAATATCAAGGCCGAAGACTACAAGAAGACCGTAGACGGAATCTTTGGTTCGTGGGCTGGCGAGGCACTTAAGTACTATCCTGGCAGCACCGACGATGAGGCTTGGCACGGATTCGGCGACGCATTCCGCGATATGGGATTTGCATGGCCTTCTTACGCTTGGGTTAGTCTGCAGGCCAAGACTGGTAAGAGTCCTGCCTATGCAGCCTATCTGGCTCAGCCGTCAGAGATGAGTTTCTCGCGCGATCCTCGTCGCAAGGGTGTGGCCCATGCCGATGATATCATGTACCTGAACGGTATGTTCCTCGACCAGCCACAGAAGTACCCCACAGAGTCTGCCGTAGCCGAGATTATCCAGCAGTATTGGGTAAACTTTGCCAAGACCTGCAATCCTAACGGCAAGGGTCTGCCTTACTGGCCATCGTTCGACGATCAGAAGCCTACCACCATGCAGTTCTCTAATGGTGCATCGCTCATTATGCGACCCAACCGTGAGCAGGTTGACTTTGTTGACAGATTCTATCGCGCCAAGCGAGCCGAAACAGAAGCCGCTCGCAAGTAAAAAAAGTCCCCAACCTGTCAGGCTGGGGACTTTCTTTATAGCATACCTTTCGTGGATGGTAGTTCGTAGTGATAGATGTCGCGTCGGACTGCCATTTTCAGTGCTCGCGCCAGGGCCTTGAATATGCCCTCTATCTTGTGGTGCTCGTTCTGGCCCTCGGCCTTGATGTTTAGGTTCATGCGGGCAGCATCGCTCAAACTCTTAAAGAAGTGCAAGAACATCTCCGTAGGCATCTCGCCTATCTTCTCGCGATGGAACTCTGCATCCCAGACCAGCCAGGGCCTGCCACCGAAATCCAGACATGCCGAACACAGACAGTCGTCCATCGGCAGACAGTATCCGTAGCGCTCTATGCCACGCTTGTCGCCCAAAGCCTGCAGTATGCACTCGCCCAGAGCGATGGCTGTATCCTCGATGGTGTGGTGCTCGTCAACCTCCAGGTCGCCCTTGGTGTGCACCGTCAGGTCTATCATGCCGTGCTTGCCTATCTGCTCAAGCATGTGGTCGAAGAATCCCAGACCTGTGCTGATGTCGCACTTGCCCGATCCGTCAAGATTCACCTTCACCCAGATGTCAGTCTCCTTGGTGGTACGCTTCACTTCGGCCGTGCGCTCGCCTGCAAACAGTAGTTCGGCTATCTTGGCCCAGGTGATGCCCTCGTCGCTCAGTATCAGCGACTTACAGCCGATATTCTTGGCAAACTGACGGTCGGTCTCGCGATCGCCGATAACGTACGAGTTGGCTATGTCGTACTCAGGGTTGTTGATGTACTTCTCCACCAGACCCGTGTTTGGCTTGCGGGTGGTGGCATTGTCCTCGGGGAAGTGTGGGTCTATCAGTATCTCGTCGAATGTTATGCCTTCGCCCTCCAGAGTCTGCAGTATGAAGTTGTGTACTGGCCAGAATGTGTCCTCTGGGAAACTGTCTGTGCCCAGTCCGTCCTGATTGCTAACCATCACAAACTCGAAGTCTAGTTTCTCGCGGATAAAGGCCAGGTTGCGGAATACACCCTTGACAAACTTAAGTTTCTCGAAGCTGTCTATCTGCTCGTCGGCAGGCTCCTCGATCAGTGTTCCGTCGCGGTCGATAAATAAAATCTTTTTCATATTGTCTTTTTATTGAAGTCCTCTTTCTCCTTGTCCTGCACGCTTATCGATATCTTGGCCAGATACAGCGGCAGAACCATTGTAAGCCACACGTAGGCCTGGATGAATCCTGCTATCGCAAATGCCCCCAGACTGAGCCACTTCACTGTGTCGGGCATGCCCGATGCATCGCCGTTGAGCACGCCTATCTGCGACTGCCAGTTGGCTGTGATGAGTATCACTGCGGGCAGCGATGTGAGCAGGGCCAGTATGGCTACGATAAACAGGCACACCAGCGATACCAGTGTGAGTTTGCCAAGATGGCGAAGCCACGAGCCACTACGCGTGGCGATGGGCTTAAGCACCTGTCGCTTGCGCAGTCGCCACTTGGCAGCTGCTATCCATGCTATAACGGCCACCACACCCAGCACCATGGCTGGCAACAGCAGGGTGGGGGAAACCAGTACCGGCAGGGCCTGAGCCACTGCTGTTATCAGTGCGAACACCAGTGCCGTCCACCATGTGGCACGAAATATCTTGCGGAAGTTAGCGCTGTAAAGCTGGTAACCCTCGCTGATGCAAGCCTGACTGCTTCGCACCTTGATTTCTATCTCTTTTTTATCCTTTTCCATTGCAAATATCTTATTTTCGCGTGCAAAGATAATAAATAATTGATAATTGATAATGGATAATTGACAATTATTTGTTATCTTTGCAGCAAAATTTTGAAAAATGAAGTTATTAAGGTGGGGTTTTATAGGCTGTGGCGAGGTTACCGAGAAGAAGAGTGGACCCGCATTCAGCGATGTTGAAGGCTCTAGTGTAGTGGCTGTGATGAGCCGCACTGAGAAGCATGCTCGCGCTTATGCCGTTGAGCACGGTATAGCCAAGTGGTATACCGATGCACAGGAGATGATCGACGATCCTGACGTGAATGCCGTATATGTAGCCACACCACCATCCAGCCATGCCACTTACGCCATCATGGCCATGAAGGCCGGCAAACCAGTGTATGTAGAGAAACCACTGGCTGCCAGCTACGAGGACTGTGCCCGTATCAATCGCATCAGCGAGCAGACTGGCGTGCCCTGTTTCTGTGCCTACTATCGTCGCTATCTGCCTTACTTCCAGAAGGTTCGCGACATCGTTAATAGCGGACAGATAGGTAAGATCATCAACGTGCAGATACGTTATACCGAACCCCCGCGACAGGCCGACCTCGACGCTATCGCCAATCATCAGCCACTGCCCTGGCGACTGCAGCCCGATATCGCCGGAGGTGGCTACTTCTACGATATGGCCCCACACCAGCTCGACATACTGCAGGACCTCTTTGGAGTAATCCTCGAGGCTCGCGGTATCTGTAGCAATCGTGGCGGACTCTACAAGGCAGAGGACTCTGTCAGTGCATGTTTCCAGTTCGAAAACGGTCTGCCTGGCAGTGGTTCGTGGTGCTACGTGGCCCACGAGAGTGCCCGCGAGGACTGTATCGAGATTATCGGCACCGAGGGGCAGGTAAGCTTCTCTGTGTTCGACTATACCCCCATCCGACTGCAGACCACCCAGGGCGAGGAGCGCATCACAGTGCCCAATCCGCCCTACGTGCAGTATCCTATCATCAAGAATGTGATAGAACACCTGCAGGGACTGGGCGTGTGCGAGTGTACCAGCGTGTCGGCCACCCCTGTCAACTGGGTTATGGACCGCATCCTGGGCAAACTTTAAACCCGTGTGTATGAGTAGAGTGCAAGTGTTACTGCTATCGTTGCTTATGTGTCTTGGCACCAGTGCTGCCGAGCCACTCGACACGCTTGCACACGACTCCATATCCCGTGACGAAGAAGATTATGGCCTTATCCGTCGCACCGTTCGCGGGTTCGACCGCACCGACGATGAGTACATCGAGCCCCAGCACTACGAGTTTACTGTGATGGGCCAGATTACCCGCACCTTCGAGAGTTTCGTTCTTAGCAGCAATGGCCAGAGTGTGCGACTGGCACCCGACGGACTTACCAAGATTGGTCCTTACTTCGGTTGGCGATGGTTCTTCCTGGGCTACACGTTCGATATCAAGAACATCGGTTTCAGTCAGAACGGACTGCGCAAGGAGTTCGACCTCAGCATCTATTCGTCGCAGGTAGGCATCGACCTGTTCTATCGCCGCACTGGCGACGACTATAAGATACGCGATGCCCGTCTGGGATATGGCATCGACGGAGCACTGTTCGAGGGTGTTCCCTTTGCTGGTGTCAACGTGGGTATCACAGGCTTCAATGCCTATTACATCTTCAATCACGGCCGATTCTCGTACCCTGCTGCATTCAGCCAGAGCACTTGTCAGAAGATAAGCTGCGGTTCGTGGATGGCTGGTTTGGGATATACCGACAACACCCTCGACATGAACTACGACAAACTTGAGCAGACGCTGCGTGAGCGAATGGCCCCTGGCCAGGAGCTTAAGCTGGATAGCGGCATGATGTTCAGCGACATCAAGTATCGCGACTTTATGCTGTCAGGCGGCTATGCCTACAACTGGGTATTTGCCAAGAACTGGCTGTTCTGCGCCAGCGCACAGGCGGGCCTGTGCTATAAGACGAGCTACGGCGAGACGGCCGACGCTAATAAGACGGGTTTTACTTTTGATAAGGTCCACCTCGACGGTATAGGTCGATTCGGACTGGTCTACAACAACACCCGCTGGTATGCCGGCTGTAGTGCCATTCTGCGCACCAACAACTATCGCACGTCGCGATTCGTGGCCAGCAATATCTTTGGCTCGTTCAATGCCTATATAGGCTACAATTTTGTGTTGAAGAAGAAGTATCGTAAAAACAGAGCATGATGAAACGTATCATATATATTATAATAGGTATAGCCATGTGTGTCAGCACCAGTGCGGCACGTCTTAGCGATGATGTCAGGGCACAATCCACTGACAGCATCACCATCTGCCGACTGCTGGCCGAGGCCCGGCACCTGCCTGCCACCACCTGTCTGCCACTGCACTTCGCTCAGAAGTTCATCGGCATACCTTATGTGGCCAGCACACTCGAGGGCGACAAGCACGAGCGACTGGTGATAAACACCCGTCAGCTTGACTGTACCACACTGGTAGAAATCGTGACTGCACTCACACTCTGCGCCCAGAACGGCCAGTACTCGTGGTTTGCCTACAAGCATATGCTTACCGACCTGCGCTATCGTGGTGGCATCATCAATGGCTACCCATCGCGCCTGCACTATTTCACCGAGTGGATCACCGACAACACCCTTGCTGGTGTGGTCACCGAGATTCAGTCGCCCAATCCACCGTTCACAGCCGTGCAGAATGTCCGTGTAAGCTATATGAGCACCCATCCGCAGAGCTATCAGTCGCTCCGCGAACATCCTGAGTTTGTCAGCGATATCGCCAAGATGGAGCGCCGGGTGTCGGGAGCCAAGTATCGCTTTATCCCCAAGAAGGCTGTGGGCAATCACAAACTGCTGCGCACGGTCATCAAGGATGGCGACATCATCGCTATCACCTGCAACAAGCCCGGACTCGACATCGCCCACCTGGGTTTTGCCCTCTGGCGTAAGGATGGTCTGCATCTGCTCAACGCATCGCAACTGCACCACAAGGTGGTGATCGAACCCATGACGATGTATCAGTATCTGCAGAAGCATCCATCGCATACTGGAATTAGAATAATTAGAATAAATAAGTAACTTAACCAAAAAGGAGAGAAATTATGGAATTACCCGATTTTATGAGTTACGCGAACAAGTTTTCGCAGTCGGAATTTACTGAGAAGATTGCACGCATAGCCAAGCGTGCAGGTGCTAAACTAGTCTATGCGGCACTTATATTGTACTACACTCTGCAGAGCGACAAGGTGAGCAAGACCGACAAGGCCATCATCATCGGCGCTCTGGGCTATATGATCAGTCCGCTCGACGTTATCCCCGATGCCATCCCCATCGCCGGACTTACCGACGACCTGGCCGTACTGCTGTATGTGCTCAAGAAGGTGTGGACCGGCATCGACCCAGAGATTGTAGAGCAGGCCAAGAGCAAGCTCTCGCGCTGGTTCGATGAGGACGAGATTGCCGAGATGGGCGACATCTTCGAGCCTGAAGAATAAGCAAGACTTGTAGAAAACAAAAAAGCCTCCCGATTTGGGAGGTTTTTTCGTGAGGTGCCTGGCGGATTCGAACCGCCGTAGACGGTTTTGCAGACCGTTGACTAAGCCACTCATCCAAGGCACCAAATTTTGAAATGATCGAAGCGCTTTCTCAAACGCGGGTGCAAAGGTAGCGAGTTTTTTTGAGACTACCAAATTTTTTTGCTACTTTTTCGTGCAGCAACACGATTTTTTCCGTTTCTCGCACTCTTTTGCCCTATCTTTCAGCTCTTTTAGCTGGCATCCGGTGCATCCTTCACACGGATCGTCACTCTTCCGTATCCGCTCATACACCCACCAAGCGGCATATGCTAACGATGCTACTATTGCGATAATCACCAGAATCTCCTGCATAATTCTTCTTGTTTTTTGCCTACGGATTATACGGATTTTACAGATTTTTTTCTTTTTGCAGATAATTAATTAGCATAATCCGTAAAATCCGTAGGCCCTAAATTAAAGCTTAGTCAACTTACGGAGTAGCACCTTATTGATGATCTGGATGCGATGCCCTTGTCGCTCTATGTCCTCGCGTACATTATTAATATTATTAAAGAAGTCACTGAATGCGTTCAGCACAGGGTTAGGCTGTCCTGCATCCTCGCTCGCATTAGGATTCACCAGAATCTTTATGCCCTGCGGCTCCATGTGTACGTCTATCTCGGCATCAGTCATTATCGGGTCACCATCATAGTGTATGGCACCAGGCTGCTTGCGCGTGATGTGTAGATTTTTGGTGCGGAATGTCTTTATCTTCGAGTTGTTGCCCAGCGTCTTCATAAACAGGTCGGCAGCTATCTGCGGAGCATCCAGTGCCGTAAACGGCTCCATCACTATCACGTCCATCTCGCCGTCCTTCATCGTAGCGCCTGGGGCTATATACGCATTGTTGCCATACTGCGACGCATTGGCGCATGCTATCAGATATGCCTTGTACTTGCGTGCTCCGGTGTCGTCGCTCACCTCGTAAGTCTCAGGCTTGTACTTCAGTCCCTCCTTCAGCACGGTCTCCACGTAGGTGATAGGTCCGCGCTTGCCAGCCTCGGCAAACTTCAGTGAGATAAACGCATCGAATCCCATGCCGCATGTGCAGAAAAATGGCATACCGTTGATAACACCATAGTCGAATGCCTCTATCTTGCAACTGTTTATCAGGCCGATAGCCTTCTTGATGTCCATCGGCAGGCACAGATGGCGAGCCAGACCGTTGCCACTGCCACAGGGCACGATGGCCAGCGCCGTGTCGGTATGTACCAGCGATCGGGCCACCTCGTTCACAGTACCGTCGCCACCCACGGCTACAACTATGTCTACACCCTCCTTGGCTTTAGCCTTGGCTATCTCGGCAGCATGTCCGCGATATTCGGTAAAGCATATTTCGGTGTCAAACAGATCCTTGTCTAATATCTGCTCTATCAGTGCGGGTACCTCAGCCTTCGATGTGGTACCCGATTTCGGGTTCAGGATGAATGTAATTTTTCTCTTTTTCGTCATAATCGTGTGCAAATTTACGAATTTTAGGTGAATAAATACCGCAAAAAAACAAGAAATTAGGAAAAAACAATCATTATTTATGATTTTCTTGCACGTTTTACCAAAAAATGTGTATCTTTGCACCCTGAAATTTAAAAAAAAAGACTATACCTAATAGGAATGGGACAGTTACAAGAAAGATTTAAGCATTATCGTGAGCCACAGAAGTTTATGGAGGCTGACGTATATCCCTATTTCCGTGAGATTGAGGGAAAGCAGGGAACGGAAGTTGAGATGGGTGGCCACAAGGTGCTGATGTTCGGCTCAAATGCCTATACAGGTCTTACTGGCGACCAGCGTATTATCGATGCCGCTAAGGCAGCACTCGACAAGTATGGATCAGGTTGTGCCGGTAGCCGCTTCCTCAACGGAACGCTCGACCTGCACGTTAAGTTGGAAAAAGAGATTTCAAAGTTTATCGGCAAGGACGACTGTCTTTGTCTCTCTACAGGTTTCTCAGTCAATCAGGGTGTCATCCCCGCACTGCTTAGCAAGGACGACTACGTGATTTGCGACGATCGCGACCACGCATCTATCGTTGATGGCCGTCGTCTGGCTTTCGCCCGTCAGTTGCACTACAAGCACAACGACATGGCCGACCTGGAGCGCGTACTGCAGAAGTTGCCACAGGAGGCTATCAAGCTCATCGTGGTCGACGGCGTGTTCTCTATGGAGGGCGACCTGGCTAATCTGCCAGCTATCGTTGAGCTCAAGCACAAGTACAACTGCTCTATCATGGTCGACGAGGCTCATGGTATCGGTGTATTTGGTAAGCAGGGCCGTGGTGTTTGCGATCACTTCGGACTTACCGACGAGGTCGACCTCATCATGGGTACATTCTCTAAGTCGCTGGCTTCTATCGGTGGTTTCATTGCATCCGACTGGGATACTATCAACTATCTGCGCCACACTTGCCGCACTTACATCTTCTCGGCATCTAACACTCCTGCTGCCACAGCCGCAGCTCTCGAGGCTCTGCACATCATTCAGCAGGAGCCAGAGCGCATCCAGGCTCTGTGGGATGTTACTAACTATGCCCTGAAGCGTTTCCGCGAGGAAGGATTCGAGATCGGCGAGACCGAGAGTCCTATTATACCTCTTTACGTGCGCGATGTAGATAAGACATTCCTGGTAACCGCATTGGCATTCAAGGCTGGTGTGTTTATCAACCCCGTAATACCACCTGCATGTGCACCTCAGGACACTCTGGTGCGCTACGCTCTGATGGCAACCCACACCAAGGAACAGGTTGACCGTTCGGTTGTTGCCCTCAAGAAGATTTTCGTAGAGCAGGGGATTATTAAGTAATTGATAATTGAAAAATGAAAATTGATAATTAGCCTCCCAAATTGGGAGGCTTTTTGCGTTTTAAAGGTTATGATGGGGGTATTTGTTAAAATGTGCAAATAAAAGCCACTTTTTGGCTTTGATATTTTTGTAATTCAAAAAATCTTCGTACCTTTGCACCCGCAAAACAGAAAACCATCGAGGTGTAGCGCAGTTGGTAGCGTTCCTGGTTTGGGACCAGGCTGTCGCAGGTTCGAGTCCTGTCACCTCGACTTCAAGCAAAAAGATCCCCGCAGATTCAATCGAGTCCGCGGGATTTTTTTATGCCAAAACGTTTGGTCGTTTCGCCTTTTTGCACTATCTTTGCAACCGTAATTATTAATCTTACAATTATGGTAGAACTAAAAAACGAACTACTCACTATTAAGGTAGCAGAGATGGGAGCCGAGCTCCAGAGTATTAAAGACAATGATGGTCGTGAGTATATGTGGCAGGCAGGCGAAAAGTGGCCTCGCCATTCGCCTATACTGTTCCCCATCGTGTGCAGTGTCAACAACGATACTTATACCGTCGATGGTCGTGAGTATCATCTGCCCCGTCACGGCTTTGCCCGCGACACCATGTTCACCCTGGTGCGCCAGACCCCTGAAAAGGTTACTATGGCCCTGCACGACAGTGCCGATACCCTTAAGGTATATCCCTACAAGTTTAATCTCTCCGTCACCTATCGCCTCGAGGACAATAAGGTGCACGTCATCTGGCATGTAGAAAATACCGACGATAAGGAGATCCACTTCCAGATAGGTGGTCATCCAGCCTTCAACATGCCTAGCGGCCGTCTCGATGGTGTGATAAAGCTCGACAACGAGGAGCCTATGGATTCACTCAAGAGCTATATCGACGGCAGTCATGAGATGACCGAAGTGCCCCTCGATGCCGATATGGGCATCATGGAGATCTCGAACAATCTGTTCCGCGACGACTCCGTCAAGATCCACAAGTGCCAGACCCATCGCGCCATGCTGATGGATACCAATGGCGAGCCAGCTGTCACTGTCGACTACAAGTGCCCAGTCATCGCCTTCTGGAGCCCTTACGACAAGCAGGCCCCCTTCGTCTGCATCGAGCCCTGGTACGGCCTAGGCGACCCTCGCGGCTTCTCTGGCGAGTTCAAGGACAAGCCCCTGATGAACCACCTCCAGCCCGGCGCCTCCTTCATGAGCAAATACACCATCACTATTGGATAAACAAATTTGATGAGAACAATATTTGTTTTAATAGTTTCTTTTCTTGTACAAAACACTATTGCACAAGAAAAGAAACTCTTAATTATTGGGACTATGCACGAAGTCCCTTCTATTGTGAGTCATAGTTACAGACCTCTTCTCAGGTATGCTAAAAAATATAAGCCAGAGGCGATTTTTGTGGAAGATATTCGGCCTGACGATACATTGAGTCTTAAGAACTTTACACCTCGGTTCTTAAAGATTGCTGATTCTATATCGCATGTCAATACTCTTGATGAGCAAAGATTTAATGATTTAAGAAGCAAAAATCTCGCGGAGATGGATGCCGCTGATTTTGAATTCCTGTCAGAGGCTTATTTGCAGATGCGAGACAGGGCTAACTATACCTATTATGATTATTTAAAGACTTACGGCATAGCAGGGCCAAAGAAACCACTGAGAAAAGAGAATGGCGACCTGATATTTCCGCTTGCTATCTCGATGGGGATTACAGAGCTCTTGCCTGTCGACGATCATCAGACGGAACCTAAATACCAGCGTGCATGGAGGAGCGCGATGAAAGCCAGCTCTGGAACAGACGATGGCAAGATTCTAGCCAAAATGATTAAAAAGGATAGTCGCAGCAGAGTGTGGCCGGCCCTTTGGGGAAGGCTTGGAAAACACACCAACAAGCCAGCTACACTCCAGCGATTCTATCAAATGAACTCATGCAGATACGTTACTAAGCCCAACGAATATAGCCAAGCTGTTCAGCAGCTATGGGATGCAAGAAACCATCGTATAGCCGAAAACATCGCTGATCAGATGAAGGCTCACCCTTATCATAAAGGTATATTGATTATTGGCGCAGGTCATGTTATCAGCGTTAAAGAGATGCTGAGGCAAGTATATCCAGAATTGCAAGTTAGACTAATGTACGAAGAATAATGATTGCAGCCCCGGGACTGGTACCTGCCATATAAATACAAATCCGCCCCAGACTTGCTTGCCTGAGGCGGTTTCTTCATTTTCTACGCTCCTACGCACGATGTTGCCCCAAGGGCCGTCAGTATCGCCGATGCAATCGATGCGATAAGCTGAACTACAAACTTAATGGTCTCTTTCTTACTCATGGTTGATTAGGTTATTAAGGTTAATACTATTCTCTCTTTGTCATCTCGGGCTCCCTCCTCCTTGTCATCTCGAGCGCTCCCCCTTTTGTCATCTCGAGCGCTCCCCCTCCTTGTCATCTCGACTAAGCGTAGCGCATGGAGAGATCTTTACGGCATCCGAGGAGATCTCTCGACTCCGCTCGAGATGACATCGGACGTTAGTAGAGGGGTGGGGCGCTAGGCCCCAAGCCCCTGTGGTTTAATCGTAGGTTACGTCGTCATCATCGCCGCCGCCACCGCCGGAATTACCACCTCCGGTATTTCCACCGGTATTGCTTCCGGAATTACCGCTCTGGCTTGAACCAGAGCCCGAATTAGAGGTCGAACCACCTGAGGTCTCCTTCTTCTCGCCACCCAGCGAGTCTACATTGATAAA
>CACWMK010000043.1:1844-47231 GCA_902761905.1 uncultured Prevotellaceae bacterium | reverse complement strand
TGGCAGAGCCAAGCGGCAAAGCCGAGCGAATATTAACCATCTAAAACATTTTACAGATTATGGCAAAGATTTTTTATCTGCTTAAGCAGAACAACATCAAGAATTCGAAGGTCAAGGGCAAGTGGTTTGCACACGGTAAGACCGTCGAGGTACTGAACACCCGCAAGATGGCGAACCACATCAGTGAGCACGGTAGCATCTATACACCCGACGTGGTGTTCGGAGTGCTGGAGAAGTTCCGCAGCTGTCTGCTGGAGATGCTGCTGAATTCGAAGCGAGTGAAGATTGACGGTCTGGGTATATTCTTCACAACCCTGGAGAATGAGGCTGGCGGTGCAGCCAAGAAGGAGGACTTCTCTCCCCAGAAGAACCTGAAGGGCCTGCATATCCGATTCCTGCCCGACCAGATGGCTGAGACCAATATCTCAAGCCGCGAGTTCCTCAAGAAGGCGGAGTTCGTTAATGCCGAGGCATTCGCAGGAATGCTGACCGAGGACGAGCCTAGCAATGGTTCGGGTTCGGGATCGGGCTCAAGCCAGAGCGGTAATTCCGGAAGCAATACCGGTGGAAATACCGGAGGCGGTAATTCCGGAGGCGGTAATTCCGGCGGAGGTGGCGGCGAGGATGACGACGTAACCTACGATTAAGCCACAGGGGCATGGGGTCTAGCGCCCCACCCCTCTCCTAACGTCCACTGTCATCTCGAGCGGAGTCGAGAGATCTCTCCATGCGCTACGCTTAGTCGAGATGACAAATGAGGGGGACGTTCGAGATGACAATAGAGAATAGTAATTAACCTTAATAACCAAATCAACCATGAGTAAAAAAGAGACCATTAAGTTTGTAGTTCAGCTTATCGCATCGATAGCATCGGCGATACTGACGGCCCTTGGGGCAACATCGTGCGTAGGCGCGTAGCATAAAAATAAGGCTTGCATTTGATTTGCAAGCCTTATTTTTTTGTTCTACGGAGAATCGTCGTTGCTAATGTTTACAATTTCTTGAATGGATTAACCGCATCAAACTCACTGCGCTTCTTATCGAAAGCCTGGAAGAGTTTGTCGAGTTGACGAAGCGGAGCATCGAAGCTCTTGAGTAGCGACTGATAGTTGGCGCAATCAGTAGTCGACATTCTGTGGTACATCACCTGGAAGTCGCTCTCGCCAGCAAAACGCAATGCCAATGCAGGTTGGTAAATACCCTCGATTTCAGCCGTCACGAATTTACCTTCAGCGGTCTTATTCGTACTGCTCTGCATGACAGTAAACGTAAGGGCCTCGTTCAGTTGCTCCGTCAGTGGGTCAATATCAGCCTTGGTGGGTTGGCTGTCACGAAGATTTACGGCACTACCGATGGCCGATACTGCCTGGGCAATATCCTTAACATCAAGGTTGAAGTCGAGGTCTTGCATCACCGTAAGCTGAGCCTTACCGCTACGACTGTTGAACATATTGAGGACCTCGTAGAAGGCAGCATAGGCTGCACCCTTCTCGCGCAACGCCTTCAGTTGCTCCATCTCTGTATTATCATAAGGAACACCCGAACTGTTTATTGATAGGCCGAGCACCATGGTACCGTTGATTGACAAGCCGGCCTCACCATCAATCCTGCCGTCGGCATAGTGATGCATCCAGGCCATTGGCACCTCGTAGCGATCGGCCATAGCAGCCTGGGTGGCAACGCCAAGATTCCACTCGCAACCATGCAACGAGATATACTTACGGCCATTGGTGGAAGTCAGTGTAACTACACCGTTAATTACCTCACTAGCCACTCCGTCGTGCGTGTGATTAATAGAAAAGGTAATGTTAGCAGGGAACTGTATGGCCACGGGGACTGTCGACATTTTGCCAACGAACATAATAACACCGTCGTCAACATCATTGAAATTGAATGTTACCTCTGTAGCCTCTTGGGTCGTAGGATTCTGATAGGCAATGACCAGACCTTCGCCCACGCCGGTTTCATACTTCATCTCTGGTTCACCCTCGATAAAGGTCATACGGGTTTTGCCCAATGCCTGTTCAGCGTTGGTCAGAGTGAACATTGTAGCATCTGAAAGCGAACAGTATGTGTTGTTGAGTGCCTCGCGGGCCTCTGCCTCCTGTTCGCCTAAGTTGGAAAACTCTGTGGGCTTAGTATTAATGAGGATACTAGTCATGATATTACTGAACTGGGGAGCCAGAGCACCCATATTCAGCTGATCGATAAATTCGGTCAGCACCTCAGCTGCGTGGAGTGTGGGTTGCAGGTTCTGAACTTGCGCAGCATCGCTTAGCGTCGTAGAGAGTTGTTTCTCGAAAACGTCACGGTCCGTCTGTTGATCGTTCTCTACGGGATTGTCTTTTTCAGAACATGATGTAAACATCATCGTGGTGCCGCAAATCAGGATGGCGGCTAGCATCCATAAGTTTTTTCTCATATTACAATAACAATTTATTATTTACAATTGGCGAGCGCGTGATGGTTCGCTGGCATCTATGTCGCTGATACCTGTTTCGGTAAAGTCGTCCTCGGCATTACCACCGTGGAAGGTCTCGGCCTCAAAATTATATTTCGCTATCTGCTCACCAGTGGCGCGAACCAAGTTGAAGTTCTGAGCATTAGTAACTGTTGACAGGCTATTGCCGTCGAAGGTCAGAACATCGCCGAGTTCATCATCATCGATATAGCTAATGTACACATTTCCGTCATTATCAATCTCATAAGAGAACTGGCCCATACCATAGCGGCTAATGAAGGTGGCAACATACATGCCATCCTGTAAAGCGGCAATTTCTTGCCAACCATAGCCGTCGGTATTAAAGTGATAAATGACAGCGTACATGTCGGCCTCGGCGGGAATTTCAATGTCGCTATCCTGGACAAGAAGTTCCAGTCCTTCGATATCATGCTCCATAATCCATTCGCCCACCAACTTATCGGCCAGCAGTTTTTTTTCTAACACGGAGTTGTCTTCCATGCTGCAGCTGCTCATCGCCACTAGGGCGATGAACAGGGCAGCTATTGTCTTAATATGTTTCATCATCGTTTTACTTCTTAATTACTTTTCTACCGTTGATTATCACTACACCCTTGGCGTTGCGAGCGTTTATCTCACGACCCTGCAGGTCGTAGGTGCGCTCTGTGCCGTCAGTGTCGATAGTGGTGTAACTGTCGATACCTGTAGCGTTATCACCCAGCTGCATGCCGATACGCGACATGGCGTTGCGTGCGCTTGGCAGCAGATAGGCACGGTATGGCAGGATGCTGGCCTTCTGATTTGAAGTGCTCACTGGGTGCCACTCGCCATCGCTCTGCAGGATATAGGCACCCAGGTCGGCTGCCTCGGCATTGCTCATGGCCTTAAGTGTGCCGCGTATTGAGTAGCCCAGTGCATCGTCCTGCTGGATGCGAATATCGGTGCTGGCAGGGATGAACTGCGGAGCTTCGTATCTATAAGAATCGAGTGTGACGTATTCGACCTTACCCTCGGGATCGTTGCCATTAACCACAAGCAGATACGGATGCATTGCCTCGAGTGTGACACTGGTCTCTTCCTCAAACAAGAGTGTGTTGGCATCGCGACCGCTCAGTTTATAGGCGGTTACGCTTTGTGGAAGCGAAATAGCGTATGGCAGACACATAGTGTAAGGCTGAGGCGAGGTGTACAGCTTGCGCGAATTCTTGATTAAGATGGTCTCAAAGGCATAAGGAACCACGTAGTCGAGTGTGTCGATCAGAGAGTACTCATAGGCCCGCATGTGGTCATTATTATTGACTACTACATTGGTCTCGCTGGTCTCGCCGTAGGTGGCTGGCACGTAAGCCAGCGTCTGCTGGGTATTGATGCCGTACTTGGCGAAGCCGCCTTCACGCAGATCGGCTATGATACCTGTGGAGTCGCACATCAGGAAGTCTACCGAGCCTAGGTGCTTAGTATTCTCAAACAGTCCTTCCTCCATCTTACAGAGCGACACAGGCATTGCTATCTGCTCAAGGTCTTTAAGCGGAGCCAGCGTGGCCTTGTCGAGAGTGTCGATAGAAGTATAGCGCAATGCCGAGAGGTCGCGCACGTCCTTGAAGTTGTCGAACCATCCCTTCACTGATGTGACAGCGGCCATCTCATCGCGAGCTGCTGTGCCGTGAGAGGCAAAGAGGCAGAACGAGGCATCGTCGTTGAACACGCCAGTAGAGATATTGTTGGTGCGCTGCCACGACGAACCGGTGTAGGCCTCGTCAAGCAGGTAGTTGGTGTATTGGCTCGGACGTACATAGAAGGCATCGAACGTCGGGTTGTAGTTGTTGCACAGCCAGCGCCAGATGGGGAAATCAGAACTTATTGCTGGTTTCTTTTTGGCGAGGATGTACAGACGGGTAAGCATGGCATCGTCGTCGAGAGCGCTCCAGTTGAAGTCCTCCATGTCGTCGCCAATGACGAGCGTCTCCAGGGCCTCGCACTCCTGCAGGGCACGACGTCTTACCTCCTTACAGGTCTTAGGCAGGACGAGCGTCTTCAGACTGTAAGCACGCAGGAACGAGTGCTGCGGCAGCACATTGTCTTTGACGTAATAACCCATCGGAATAGAAGTGCCATCCCAGCGCTTGTATTCACCATGGACTGCGTTACATTCATCGGTCTCCTTAATCTGGGCATCGTAAAGGTCGATGTATTCCAGATGACCTGCATAGTTGCGTGTCCGTATCCAAGAGCAGTAGCCAGCCAGGTAATTCATCAAGTCGATGTCAACAGCACCGATGGGGCCTACAACCTTCAACTTATGAATATGGCTGTAGTCGCCATTTACACCTACAAGGTATTTATCAGATGAACCAGCGGCTTCGTGAGTTGTAACATTCAGCCCAAGAGCCTTGCCCAGCGTATTCGGTTCGTCTACGTTGACGGTCAGGATATCGCTGGTAGCCATATAGCTGTCGTCGGCATTGATGTGGTCGGCATACTGCGCCCACTCGGTACGGTAGAGTTTGGCATAGCGACTCGGCACGAGAATGCGGAAATCGGCAGGCAGGTCGGCGAAGGCATTCTCAGCCAGACTTGCTGGTTTGGTGCTGATGACGCGGATGGTGTCGAGTTTAGAACAGCCAGCAAATGCTTCGGCGGCAATCGATTCGACAGATGCAGGCAGCGTAATGCGCTTAAGAGCGGCTGCACCGGCAAAAGTGCTCTCCAGTTGCTGTACGTTCATAAAGTTGATGAAATCGTCGAAGTCCTTCACGCTGCTGTTGGTGAAGATGCCCTCAACACTCTTACGTGGCAGGTATTCAGATGGGAAGAACTCGCCCTTGTTGGCCAGCTGCTTCATCACGGCGTCGTCCTTAAATGGAGCGCTTACCATCATAGCGTGTGCTATCAGGCTGACATCGCCCATGTAGTCGCCAATGAGCGACTGGTAGGTATAGACATTCTGCAGATCAGCACCCCATGGATTCTTTGCCGAGGTGGTGGCATACTGGTCGGTGAGCAGCACCAGTTCCTGAACGGGATTGTCGAACAGATGATTGCTATATCTCCAGCCGTCATACTCTTTTACGGCTCCGGTGATGGCCACACGTTTCAGGGCAGTGCAGCCCTCGAAGATGGCTGTCTCGATAGAGGTGAGGCTCTTTGGCAGGACTACTGTCTCGAAGGCAGTACAATCCCTGAAGATGTCTCTGGGCAGTTGGTTGCTCGCGTCGATACACTGCCACTGGGTAGAAGCCGTGCGCCAATAATGCGCCTTGCAGTTGTCGTCCTTCACGATGTCGGCATCGTAGAGGTTAAGATAGCGCAGGCATCCGTCGGTGGGATTGCCAGCAGACTCGTAGCTATTGCAGCCACCCAAGTAGCGGATTACCCATATATCAAGGTCGTTAAGCGGACCGCTTACGGTGAGCGAGTCGTACTTGGCGTATGGGCCGCTGAGCAAAGAAGGCTCGTCGCCAGCTATAAGACCTGTGTAGCTCCAGTCAACAGAGAGGCCCAGCTTGTCGGCCAGCGTGCCGGCCACGTCGAGTTTCACCACCTTATTGATATGATAATCGGCATCGCCCACGATGTAGTCTCTGTACTCCCACCACATGCTGGATGTGCTGAGGTATTTACTGAGGCTCTCGGCAGGCACGTAGATCTTCAAGCCGTCGTGCTTGGGGAATACACCTCCACCAAGCGAACAAGGCTCGGTATTGCGCACCACGATGGTATTCAGCCTTGTACAACCGGCAAAGGCTTCAGCCTCGATGCTGGTAACTCCTGCAGGCAGTTCTATCTCTTGCAGTGACGTACAATTAGAGAAGGCACTTTCGCGGATACTCTTGATGGTCTTTGGCAGCAAGATATTGCTCATAGCATGGCAGCCGCTGAACCACTCCTTGCCCACATAGTTAAGATCCAATGCCTCGAAATACTTGAAGTCGGCACCAGAGTAGAGGTCATCACGCTGCTCGCGGAACTTGCCGTTGAGCCAGTCGAAGCCCTGATCTGACACGCGCGACAGGTCGATGTAGTCGTCCCATGTGGCGGCTTCGCCGTTGGAGTGTGCTTGGTCGTAGTAGACAGCACCTTTCAGTGCAGCCTTGAAGCCCTTGTCCGAAGGCCGGATGATGCAGGGCAAGAAGCGGTCCTTATAGGCAGCCCATGCTGAGTCGGCCTCGAACCATGCCACCTGTTTGGGCATCATCTTGATTTGGGCGTATGTGCCGTCGAGCACGCCTTGGCCTATCTTCACCTGTTGCGGTGTTATGAGGTCAATATGATTGGTGCCGTCGGTCACGAGGTAGAGCATTTCGATGTATTTCAGTCTGGAGTGGGCAAAGCATGAGTCCTGCAATGTAACATTCAGACCGGTATAGCAGTTGCCAGTAGCTATGTCGGGCAGGTCGGTGAAGTTAACCGTGCGAAGGTTCTTGTTGCCATAGAAGGCCTTGCTGATGACGGCATCGAGCTGGTAGTTGTTCCAGATACCTATGTCGTTGCAGAGCTTAAGCGCACCACCGTGGCTGGCTAGGTACAGGTCGTCGGGTTCTGTTACGAGGGTATGCTCCACCTTGTGTCCACTCACTTTGTGCACTCTCTGAACCGAGCCGTTCTCATAGGCCAGTCCATAATATCCGCCATATTCAGACCAGCGCGACTTGGGTGCAGCGCTCTCGTAGGTGAAGTAGCGCTGATATGGTGCCCACGACTCACTTAAGAGGAATTCATCCTTGCGCGAGGGGTCGATGATGATGTGGAATGTCAGTGTGTCTACACCAGCAAAGGTGTTGCTGCCAGCGAGGATAAAGCTTTCGGGGCCCATTGCCTGTGTGCCGTTCTCCTTGGTCTGCAGGCGCAAGTCGAGGGTGTGAATCGATGTGCCGGCAAAGACGGAGTCGGGAATGACCAGCACCATAGGCACTGCCTCGTTAGTGGTCACCTCGTTCTCCTGGAACTGTACCACCCTCACGTTCGACTTGCCGTGGAAGGCATTCTTGGCAATGGCTGCCGTGGTGGTATTGGCATAGAGTCCGCCCTCGTCGGTACCGGTATAGAGGGTCACTGTCTCCTGGTTGGGCACATCTTTAATATAGGTATGATAAGCCAGGTTCTTGGCCGGAGTGGTGATGATGTAGCCACCGCCTACCAAGCCCACCTGATGGATGTTTGACAGGATGTTCTGGCGCATACCCTGACGCATACCCTCGGCATCGTAGTTGCCGCTGCCATAGAAATGTGAAGCATAAATACCGTTAGCAGTGATGGCACTGAATAACGCGCTAGAGTGTCCAGGCACGCCTTTGCCGGTGAAGATGCTCTTGAAGGCATTTGGCATATTCTTCAAAATTTCCTCACCTGCTTGTCTGATACCAACCGAAGAATTGGAACTAACAGGAAAATTCAAGTATTCTTTTATGGCATAATTGAGAAGTCCTTGATTGTGTTCTACCTGGCTCTTAATAGTAACAGACATAGTAGCATGGGCTTTTTCCAGATTGCGGCAGACCGCCCTAGCCTCTTTCTCGCCAGCTTTTATCATGAAGTTCTTCAACTCGGCGCTTTCGATCATATTTCCTTTTTCAACAACACCAAGGTCTACAAGCGCTTTATAACTTTTATCTTCAACAGAATATCCTAAATCCTTGACCAAGTTTTTGCCTGCAAACTGCTGTGCGTAAACTCGCCTTTCAAGAGGAACGTCAAGATGATTCTCCCAGACTGTTTTGTATTTAGTATTCAACGCTCTGAGGGCACTCTTATCGCTGGTAATATTATCTTCTATCTTTCCAACATAATCTACGAACTCGTCAAGTTTATCTTTAAATTCAGTGGCTGCGCTGTTATCAAGGAGCGAAGCGGCAGTAAGTGCTACTTCAACCATGATACGTGGCACCGTCCACCACGAAACGTCCTGACTTACTGTCTGCGACGTCTGCATGATGCCACCGGGATTGGTCATGTAGCCATAGGTTACGCCAGCCTTGGTAAAGTCGCCCTTAACCTGTGGACTGGGCCCGTCCTGAGGCACAAGCAAGTCATCATAACGTTGCCAATTGGGGTCGTCGAGGAATTCTTGATAGCGGTTGGTGGATACCACGATGCGCGTTTTAAGCTTAGTCTCGATAGCAGATTCCATCTCGCTATCACTTAAGGTGTTGATGCCGAAGATATCGTCGCCAGGGATAACATCCTTAGGGCCGAGTGTCTCCCAGTGGTCGTCGCCGTCCTGCACGTAATAGAACAGGCGAATCTCTTTCAGATTGTCACAGCCCTTGAAGGCGCCGTTGCGTATCACCATCTTCGGTTCGGAAAGCGAGTTCTCCGAGCGTCCGTTGGTCTGCCAGAACTCGATTTTCTGCACATCCTTGCTCTGGCCTAGGCTCTCGATGGCAATGGTCTTGTAGTTGTAGTACGAACCAGGGTCGTTGTAGATGCGCATGGTGCCATCGTCGAGACTGCCGGCATCTACGCCCACTACATTGGTGTACCAGATGTTCTCGTTGCTGGTGCTTAGCAGGCTGCTGGCAGTGAACTCCTTGTAGTCGGCGTTCCAGTAGCGCAGCGTCTCCATCAGCGTGGTGTGATCGCTATTGATGTTCTTCAGCGGCTCACCACTGGTGTTGCGCATATAGCTATAGACAGCACCGTTAACCTTCATGTCCTCAACCTTGGCGGCATAAATGCTGAAACGGCTACGGTGAGCGCTCCAGTTCTTGTCGGCCAGGTAGCTCTGATAGACACTGGGGTCTACGGCGATATGGGCACTGGTGCCCTCGAAGGCATCGGCAGCCACCGTTAAACCCGATGTAGGGCCGAGCACTTCCCACTGCTCTGACTTCTCGTTGCGATACATCATCACCAGTTCCTCTAGGCCTGAGCCCTTGAAGGCCTGCTCCTGGATAGCTACATCAAGACCTACAGTAGCATTGCCTCTGAGTGTGGGGTCGATATCGCTCTTGAACACGATGCGCTTCAGATTACTAACATTCAGGAAGGCTCGTGGGGCTATGGCAAACAGATGGGTGTGTTCCCATGCATCTGATACCAGGTCGTTGTCGATGATGCAACCCTCGTAGTCCTTGTCCTGGAACCATCCGTCTCTGAAGAAGTTCTGGAACGTCTCGGCATTTGCATCGCAGTTCCAAACCACGGTGAGGTATGTCATCGTGCCTTTGCCGTCGTAGAAGTAGCATAGGCCGTCTTTGTCGAAGTGGTAGCCACGGGCCTGGAATAGCGAGTCGCTCATGAAGAGCTTATAGTCGTTTCTAGACAGGTAGCGATAGTTGATGCCATAGCGCTGACGGTTGCTCTGAGGTGAGGCGGGCAGCGATGTGGCGATGCTTAGCTTAGGTTGTGTACGAATATCATAGATTGTATGTATGCCGCTTGCAGTCCAAGGGTCGCTGATGAAGCAGCCCACGGGTTTGCCCTCTGTAGTCCAGTGATCGAACTGCGTGCCCTCTGGCACAGTAAGACTTACCTTGGTGCCTGCACCGTAGTAGTCGACGCCATTAAAGCGTAATGCTGGCTTGCTGATAATCTCAGCCTTGCAGCCATCGGGCACCTTGACAGACTTGAAAACGCCCTGTCCCTGCTCGGCACCATAGGCCTGGGTGTAGTAGCACTCCTTGAGAGTACAGTTCACGCCATCGGCCGCGCGCACGAATGTAGCGGTATTGGCAATACCCTGATAGACAACGACGGGATCAACCATACAGTGCTCGATGGTGATAGGCACTCGCGTTAAGCCTACGAAACAAGCGCTGCCAGCGGAGAAGTCGCCCAGTAAGCCCTGGAACGAGCAGTTAGTGAACGTCAGCGGGTTGGACGACGTAGACTTAACATATGCTACGAAACCACCAAAGTTGGCATCGGCATTCACATCATAACTGCCGTTAATCTGGGTTGACACGTGGCAGCCACTGACCGTAGTAGTCTTTGCGCCATCCACGAAACAGGCCAGTCCTGCGGAATACTTCGACTTGCTGTAGATTGCGCCTACCACCTTGAGGTCTTTGATTGCTGCACCTTTAAGCAAAACAAAAGGAGCGTGGAGCCCCTCAGTGTATCGACTTATCGTGCCGGCATTGTAGGTAAGCGTGTACATGCCGCCACTGAAGGTGCCGCTAAAGGGTTTTGACTCGCTGCCAACGCTGATGCCCTGTGCATCAATGTCGGCAGACATTTCGAAAAACATGTCGCTGAAACTGTTGCCGCCGCTCACGTCGTCGGCCAGCTGCTTCCAGTCGGCGCTGTTCTTAATAAGGTATGGATCGGTACTTGTTCCACTACCGTCCCATGCCAATGCCCCTTGTACAAAACTGCACAAGAGGGCAATTAACAAATAAGCTTTTTGCTTCATTTAAAGTTGTTACTATTTCAATATTTGTATATTAGATTATTTTTCTTTGAGCATCAAAATCTATAGCGCAGACCGGCGCAAAGCAAGCCCTTCTCGCCCAATCCTGCCTCAACAAATCCACGAACTTTTCCACCGAACTCAAGACCGAGGGCTGTGGCCTGGAACATGAATGTGGTGACAGTTTCGTCCTTGGCGTCAGGATCGGCTGCCTTTGCCTCGCCCTCGACAGATACTGAAGCGAACATCACACCGGCAGAGAGGGCTGAATACATGCCGAAACTCTTCTTGCGCAGCCAGTTGAACTTGACTGATGGCATGACGGTGATGAACTTCTCATTAAGATCCTTAGTATTGGTTTTCTTGTCGATAGCCTTACATCCGGCAAATGCAGCTACACCACCTACACCAACAACTGGCGAAACGTGGTAATAGTACTCTACACCGACTGGGCCCCAGAATGAACTCTGGTCGCCAGCTGCGGCAGCAAAGGCGCTTGTAACATACGAGACTACGTTAGAGGCTGACTCAACACCGTAGAACACTCCAATCTCGTGTTTCTCGTCCTGAGCATTTACGCTCACCGTAGCCATCATGGCGGCTACCACCATCATAATAACCTTTTTCATTGTTTTTACAAATAATTAACCATAACACTATTTGTCATTGTGAGTTATGTCGAGCATCAACATTCTTACCACAATAGCAAACACTACTATTGCAAAGAACAACAAAATCATCAGAACTACCTCCATATCTCAACAATTTTTAAATCGCTTTTCGTTTATTTTCTGTTAGTGTGAGTTGTGTGAGCTTCGTCGAGCGCCAGCAACTGCACTACGATGGCAAGCACCAGTAAGGTGAAGATCAACAATATCATCAGAGTTGTTTCCATAATTTTTTCAAATTTTCATTCGCGTTTGATTTCGTCGGCAAAAGTACAACAAAAAGTCCGTACTCGCAAGAGTACAGACAAATGGTCGGACGCTTTCAGACAAATAGTCGGAAAAAGCGACGCTTCGTCGGACAATTCGACAAGTTGTCGGGCGATTATGCGTCGTTTTGCGTCTGTTTATAAGTAGTTGGCGTCATGCCGAACTTGGCACGGAAATTACGTGTAAAGGTGTCGGCACTAGTAAAACCGCTGGCCATACTAACCTGCTCAACAGTAAGCTCGGGCTTATCGTTCATCAGGCGTACGGCATAGTCGAGACGCAACTCGCGTACGTAGGCTGGCAGAGATGCGCTGTCGCTACCCTGCGCAAAGGCTGCACCGATGCGATCCTTAGAGAGTCCGGTACGTTCGATAAGTGTCTGACGGCCAAAATCGGGCTGCAGGAACAGCTGCTCGTTCTCAATCAGATCGCGCAGGAAGAGGAATAGCTGCTCGTCGGTGATAGCGGTGCCATCGGATATACTGATGCTTGCACCCACATTGTTTGGCTCGGCATCTGTAGGTGAGGCAGCAATTGGTTCGGCATCTTTACTAGGTTCGGCTGCATTATTAGGTTCAGCAGTCTCTGCCCGAGGTTCTGCTGGTTTTGCAGGTTCTTCAGCACGATGGGCCGCTAGAGTCTGACGCGCCTGATTCTCCTGTTGGGCCTGCTTCAGGGCTCTATATTTCTCTTTATACTCTACTACCTCAGTCATCTGGCGAGCCATGATGCGGTTGCGACGCTGTGTGATGCGCCACTGCAGGAACACATAGAGCGCAAAGGCCAGGACAAGCATAACCACAGCGCCTAAGGCCAAGCTGAGGGATGTTACAAAACGGTTGCGGGCGCTCTGTTCTGCTATCTGGCGCTCCTTGCCTTGAGTATCATAGATGGTAGCGAGCTCAGCAGATTCGCTACGCTTCTGGCGGACAAGTGCAGAGTCATATACCTCGGATATCTGCATGGCTACACGGAGAGCAGAGTCGCGACGGCCGGCATGGTAGTTGGCACGCAACTTTGGCAGAAGGTTACGGCCAATGGTCTCAAGGTCGTAGTCGTAGCCCCAATCGCGGATAAACTCATCAAGATTAGTATAATTATCAGCAGCCTCGTGATAGCGACGGGCTGCCACAAGATAATCACAACCATTGATGCGACCTTCGACACTCTGTCCGAAATCGGTAGCTGAATAGGCCTCGTAATTGCGGTAGGCCTCGGCCACCTGACCACGCATCTGGCACACCTCTGCTCGGTGGAGATATACCAAGGCACGAAGCGTCTTCACCTCTTTTTCAATAGGCTTGGGCTGCTTCTCATAGAGAGTAACCAGCGAGTCCATGCGGTCAACCCATACTCCTGCCTCATCAAGTTTGTGATGAAGATGCGTAACAGCAATATTCTCAAGGGTTTGTATGCTGGCTGCAATACCGCGGTTAGTAGAATCGTTGGGTGTTTGCAATACCCACTTATAGGCCTCAGCATAGCTTTTTTCGGCCTCGTCAAGGCGCTCAAGCATCATCTGGGTATCGCCAAGACACAGATAGAGCGTCTGCATTTCGTTTGGACGATTCGGACTATCAATCTCCTTCAACTTATCGATAAGTCGGAGAGCGGTACGCATGGCATTATCATAATCGCGATCGGTAGTAAGCATGATGACGAGGTTGGTACCAGCGTGGATATACTCCCAGAAATCCTCGGCAGGAGGATTCTCGATAGCTACGACACGACGGAAGTACTCGATGCACTTATCCGCCTGTCCCATCTGGAAATAGGCTACACCACGATAGCCATCGGCACGTATCGGCGAGAGTTCGCCTATTTCGGCCAGACTATCGGTAACGGCAAGAAAATGCTGAAAATCGCCAGTAAACCTGGCTGCCAGCGCAATACTGTCGCCATGTGTGCGTTCCAAGCCTAAGGGAACTTTACTCTGTTTCTCACCGCCCTTACCACCACAAGCAGTGAACATGGCAAGGGTGATAATTACACCTATTATATATATACACCTAAAAAATCTCATCACAATCAGTTTACTGGTGCAAAGATAAACAATATTTGAAAAACTAAATAATAAAAACGGGTTTTATTGTGTAGTTTACCCTTGTTTTCTTGACGTAACCTATAAAACAAACGCTTTTTAACCCGACAAACTGTCTTTTTATACGACCGATTGTCGGATTTATACGACGATTTGTCTGAAACCGTCCGACCATTTGTCTTAGCTATTGTGGGAATGATTTTTTTGTTTTACCTTTGCACTCGGAAAATTTAATCATTCCTTTCTTAAAAATTTAACATAACCTAATAATCAATTATCCTTTTGACAATACCCGCCGCAGCTAAACACCATGGAGCGAAAAAAAAACAAGCTGCGGAAACGAGCCCCAAGCCGACTACAGGCCTGGGGCCTTTTTTTTATCAGAAACACAACTGTACGACAAAAAATCGGGGGATTATTTCGTTATTTCGAAATAATCTCCTATTTTTGCATGCAAAATAAAAATTTAATATGGCAAAGGAACAATCGGCAACAAAAGAGCGGCAGCGTACTGACCTGCGCGAACCGCGTAGATATAAGGTAACGATATACAACGACGACTTCACTACAATGGAATTTGTGGTGAAGATACTTACACAAGTGTTTTTTAAGAGCGAGGCAGAGGCAGAGGCGCTGATGCTGAAGGTGCACCATAGCGACAAGGCCGTGGTGGGTGTGTATAGCTACGACGTAGCCACATCGAAGGTGCGAAAGGCCACCACGATGGCTCGCGAAGAGGGATTCCCCCTGAGACTTACTGTTGAACCCGCTAAAGAATAAAGTCATGCCAGAGATAAAACAAACAGAACGTGCAGCCAAAGTGCTTAAGCTCACGATGGACTGCTGCAAGGAATACCGACATGAGTTTGTGATGCCAGAACATCTGCTGCTGGTACTAACCGACGACTTCAACTTTGAACGTGTGTTTAGCGACTACTCCGAGATTCAGGTGCTTGGACAACGACTGGAAGAGAAACTTGACGAGGTGGAACAGGTGCCCGAAGACAAGGATTATGCCCCAGAGGCATCTACACAGATGGGGCAGTTGATAGAGTTTGCCTGCGGACAGGTTATCAACAGCAGTGCCCGGGCTCTCGACATACCGCATCTGGTGATGGGACTGCTGCATCTGCCCGACTCGTGGGCCAGCTATCTGCTAAAAGGCGCGCTGGGGTTCAACGAGACCAACTTTATGAGCGAGTTGATAAGCGCATACGAGTTTGACGACCGACTGAAACAGGAAACTGGCGCAGGACCGCAGAATGCAGCCTGGCGCCGGTTGGTGACATGCATGAACGACCTGTACGGCAACCACAACCCGTTGATAGGTCGTGAGGAGGAGTTAGCCAGAACAATACAGGTGCTATGCCGGCGCGACAAGAACAATCCACTGCACGTGGGCGAGCCAGGTGTAGGTAAAACCGCACTGGTGTGGGGACTGGCACGAATGATAGAGGAAGGCAACGTGCCCGAACGACTGAAGGGCAGCAAGATTTACCAGCTGGATATCGGTACACTGCTGGCAGGCACACAGTTCCGCGGCGATTTTGAGAACCGTATCAAACAGATAATGGACGGCATACAGGAGGAGAGCCACAAGAACATCGTGTACATCGACGAGATACACACACTGGTAGGCGCCGGAGCCACCGGTGAGGGCTCGATGGATGCATCAAACATGCTGAAGCCTTATCTGGAGAGCGGCAACATACGTTTTATCGGATCGACCACATACGAGGAATACAACCGTCATTTTTCACGATCGAAGGGGCTGGTACGCCGATTCCAGCAGATTGACATCCCCGAGCCTAGCCCCGAGGAGACCAAGCATATACTGCGACAACTGCGCGAGCAATACGAGAAGTACCACGGAGTGACATACGACGAGGCCGCACTCGACTTTGCTGTAGACGCCAGTTATAAGTTTGTGAACGACCGATTCCTGCCCGACAAGGCTATCGACCTTATCGACGAAGCTGGAGCCTCGTTCGAAGTAAGAAGTAACAAGGATGATGTAAGAGTTAAGAAAGCTGATATCTCTGAGGTGCTGGCAAAGACCTGCAAGGTGGATGCGATGGCGATAAGCGACGATGAGGACACCGCACGACTGGAAACACTGGCACCACGACTGCTATCTAAGATATACGGACAGGACGAGGCCATCCGACAGGTAGTGGAATCGGTTCAGATGTCGAAAGCTGGACTGCTTGACGACAACAAGCCACTGGCATCGCTGCTGTTTGTAGGTCCAACCGGTGTAGGAAAGACTGAGGTGGCACGCGTGCTGGCCAGCGAACTGGGCATACAACTGCTACGATTTGACATGAGTGAATATACCGAGAAACACACTGTAGCCAAGTTGATTGGCTCGCCTGCGGGATACGTAGGATACGAAGACGGTGGACTGTTGACGGACGCCATCCGCAAGACGCCCAACTGTGTGCTGCTGCTCGACGAGATAGAGAAGGCTCATCAGGATATTTACAACATACTGTTGCAGGTGATGGACTACGCCCGACTGACCGACAACAAAGGGCGCAAGGCCGACTTCCGTAATGTAATACTTATCATGACATCGAATGCCGGAGCGCAGTTTGCGGGACAGGCTAATATCGGATTCACAGGAAATGTATCGCGCGGCGAGGCAATGCTCAAGCAGGTAAAGAAGACATTCAAGCCAGAGTTTATCAACCGACTGACGGGTACAGTTGTGTTCAACGATATGGACCGCAATATGGCAACGCTAATCCTGAAGAAAAAACTGGGCGAACTGCAGGAGAAGCTGACCGCCAAGCAGGTGGAGATGACGCTGAGCGACGAAGCATTCAACCTGTTGCTCGAAGAAGGATTTACCCGTGAGTATGGTGCCCGCGAGATGGACCGTGTGATAGCACAGCGACTGAAGCCCATGCTGATGCGCGAGATACTCTTCGGAAAACTAAAACAAGGTGGTTCTATTATAATAGGTACGCGCGATGGCAGTTTATCAGTTGGATAACGACCTGTGGTTCCCCGATCCGCACCTGGGCGAGGAAGACGGACTTATAGCAGTGGGCGGCGACCTGTCAGTAGACCGCCTGATACTGGCCTACTCCAACGGTTTCTTCCCGTGGTTCTCGTTCAAGCACCAGGATGAGCCTCTCTGGTACTGTCCATTGCAACGTTTCGTGATCTTCCCCGGCGAGGTACACGTAAGTCACTCTATGCGCCAATTGATAAAAAAGGGCGATTACCGTATAACCGTGAATAAGGATTTTAAGGGTGTGATACGCGGTTGCGCCACAGCCCAGAAACGCAACAAGGACGAAGGAGCATGGCTTGGGCCACAGATGATTGAAGCTTACACCGAACTGCACAGACAAGGATTTGCCGCCAGCATAGAAGTATGGGAGGGCGAGGAGCTGGTTGGTGGGCTGTATGGAGTGAACCTCGGCTCATCGTTTTTTGGCGAGAGCATGTTCTCGCTGGTACCCAGCGCATCAAAGCTTGCCTTGATATATCTTGCCAAGAAGTTTGATGCCCTGGGCGGCAAACTAATCGACTGCCAGTTTGAGACTCCCCACCTGAAAACTATGGGAGGCCGCTATATCCCCTACGAAGAATACATCAAGATAATCAAAAGCTAGCGCCAATTGACAAAAAGTGTAAAATTACACTGTCTACGTACACAAAATAGTTGTGTTCGCACACAATCAGTTGATGTATATCAAAAGAAACGCACTTTTTCAAGGAAAGTAGGTGATATTTCTTTGCTGGTTGCGAAAATCGTCGTACCTTTGCAACGTCAAAAGACAAGAAGTTGATCTTCAATAAGAAGCATAGAAACAATACAGAGGTATTAGTTAAGGTATATAAGATTGATTGATTTAGGTTTTAGTTAGAGTTAATAGTTAGTTAGAATTTGGTTTTAGGTTTATTAGTTAGTTAAATTTGAGATAGGTATTTCTAAGGTGTTAGAAAAAGATTTGTTAGTAAGGATAACAAAGACGCAGTGGTGACACTCCGTTTTTTCTCAGAAAAAGGTTTTTAGTTATTCATAGATTGTTGGTGCCGCACAGGAGTCGTTGATGACCCTTGAGCGGCTTTTTTTTGCGTATAATCGAAAGAAAAGGATAAATTACTTGTTAAGCTTAAGCTTTTCTGACCAACTGCCACGGAACAGGCGAACAAGGAAGATGATGCCACGGAAGGTGAGTTCGACAGCCATGGCTGTCCACACACCACGTAGTCCCCACTTTGGCGCCAGTGATGCAGCCAAAGTAAGACGAACAGCCCACATACTACCCAGACTCATAATGGCGGGAATAATAGTATCGCCAGCACCCACGAAGATACCATTGGTAACTATGGCTGCCGCAAACATCGGCTCGGCCCATGCCTCGATACGCAATACCTGTGCACCGAGCGTGATAACCTCGTCGACCGGCGACATTATCGACATAAGCTCTGGAGCAAAAATCCACATCATAATACCCATAAAGGTCATAACACAAATACCAAGACCTACAGACATGTGGGCAAACGAACGGGTGAGTTGTTTCTGACCGGCACCTATACCCTGCCCCACCAGTGTGGTGGCAGCCTCAGCAATACCAAAGCCGGGCATATAACAAAGACTCTCGACAGTGATAGCCAGAGAGTGCGCAGCAATAGCTATCGTGCCCAAAGGAGCCACGATAAGCGTGCTTACCATCTGAGCCGATCCCATCAGCAAATGTTGCAGCCCCATAGGAGCACCTATCTTAAAGGCATTGCCGACGGTATCGCTCTTGGGACGGAACGAGCCAGGACGGCCAACGAGCGAGAGCATCTTTGACCGTACGAGCAGGAAATACATCATAAGACTGGCCGTGACGAGCATGGCTGCGCCCGTACCCATGGCTGCACCCATCACACCCATGTCGAGAATATAGATGAAGAAGTAGTTGAACACTACATCCATCACGCACATACCTATATTAAGTATGGAGGGAATCTTCATGTTGCCAGAGCACTTAAGCATCGATCCGGCCAATCCCTCCATCTGGAAGAAGATACCACAGGCACCGAAAATGGCGAAATAAAGCGATGCATCACGGGCTATCTCGGCTGTGCCGCCCATCCAGTAAGGCAGGAAGGGACTGATGCCTACCGACACTAATGATATCAGGAGTGCCCATACCATACAGCACACTAACGACTGTCGAAGCACGCGACGGGCAGCCTCGAAATCATTAGCACCGATGAAATGCGCCACCTGAACGGAGAATCCCATATTAGCGGCCGAGGCCAGTCCACCAAGTAGCCAACCGGTAGTCTCGACCAATCCTATTGAAGCCGAGGCTTTGGCACCTAGATGACCAACCATCGAGGCATCGATGAAAAACATGACGGTGGCTGATATCTGAGCAAGAATAGAAGGTATACTCAAACTAACGATGAGCCAGAGCTTTTCTCTCTGTGTCATCGTGCGGCCTTCACGAATATAGGAAAGCAACAATTCGCTATTTTTCACCTTCTTCATGTTGTAGTTACGTCTGAATAAAAAAAGGATGCGATCAACGTGGGCGTTGACGGATTCGAACCGCCGACCCTCTGCTTGTAAGGCAGATGCTCTAAACCAGCTGAGCTAAACGCCCTCATTTCTTGTAAGCGGGTGCAAAGGTAAGAAGATTTTTTGAGACCGCCGCATGTTTTGCGAAAAAACTGCAATTCTTTAACGTTTATTTACGTTTCAGCCTAATAAATGCTCGATATCACCCTGTGGAAGGATGCAAAGTATAGCTTTTCCGTCGGGTGTGTAGTTTACATTCGAGCACGAGAAAAGTTCGTTGATGATGCCCTCCATTTCATCATTATTCAGTATCTGACCATAAGGTATGGCAGCACTCTGGGCCAACTTAAGTGCCAGAGCAGAGTGAATAGACGACAATGAGTCGGATGCACCGGCAGAAGAAACCATCTCGCGGAGCAACGATTGCGGGTTGATGCCGTCGATACCGGCAGGAACGCCATTTACGGCGTAAGTATTGCCACCAAGGTCGCTGAGATCAAAACCTAGCGAAGCCAGCTCTGGCAACAGCTGTTGCATGGTTAGTGCCTCAGATGGCGAGAACTGAACAGTCTCGGGGAACAGCAGTGTCTGTGTGCTAAGAGCATGACCACCCTGCTGACTGATGTAGCGATCGTAGAGCACACGCACGCTGGCACGATGCTGGTCGATAATCATCAGTCCCGACTTAACTGCAGTCATAAGGTACTTGCCCTTATACTGATAGTGCGCAGGCGACTTCTCAGAGAGGATCTCTGTGGCCGACTGCGGCTCGATGATATTATCGTCATCGAAGAACGACTGCTGCTGTACAGGTTCCTCACGAGTTGTGCCCTGTTCCAATCCTTCGTAGAGCGATTCCCACTGGTTGGCGGGGGCATGACTCTGCTTGAATGGATTGTAGTCGGGATTATAGTTTACACGGGGAGCGGCTGTGAAGCTGCTGTCGTGCGAAGAATCAAACACCGGGATATCAGGCTGACCCTGGGTATCGAAATCGATTGAGGGAACCTCGCAGAACTTACCGATACCATCGCGCACGGCGGCTGAGAGTATCTGCCAGATGGCCTGCTCGTTCTCAAACTTTATCTCGGTCTTGGTGGGATGGATGTTTACATCTATCTCGCCAGGCTCAACCTCGATAAACAGGAAATACGGAACAGCCATTCCTTCGGGCACCAATCGGTCGTAGGCTTTCATGACAGCCTTGTGGAAGTAGGCATGCTTCATGAATCGACCATTGACGAAGAAATAGTCGCATCCACCCTTCTTACGGGCAGATTCTGGTTTGCCAACAAATCCAGACACCTTACACATGGCCGTCTGTACCTCGACAGGCACAAGGTCCTGACTGTACTGTTTGCCAAACACATCGGCAATACGCTGGCGTGTGCTACCGGCACGCAGATTCATCATTTCTACCCCATTATGATGCAGGGTGAAGTGGATGCTGGGGTAAACGAGCACAATACGCTCGAAGGCAGTGAGGATGTTATTAAGCTCGGTGGCGTTGGTCTTAAGGAACTTGCGACGGGCAGGGACATTGAAGAAGAGGTTATCTATCTTGAAGTTGCTGCCAACAGGGCATGACACTGGTTCCTGGCCGGTGACACGCGAACCTGCAAGTGTAATCTTCGTACCAATCTCATCCTCGGCAGTACGCGTCTGCAACTCAACCTGAGCCACAGCAGCTATCGATGCGAGTGCCTCGCCACGGAATCCCATGGTGCGGAGTGCAAACAGATCGCCAGCCTGCGAGATCTTAGACGTAGCGTGACGCTCGAACGCCAGTCGGGCATCGGTCTCGCTCATACCTTTGCCATCGTCGATAACCTGAATAGAGGTTCGTCCGGCATCAACCACAATCACATGGATGGTGGTGGCACCGGCATCTACAGAATTCTCGACCAACTCCTTAATAACAGAAGCCGGACGCTGAATAACCTCACCAGCTGCTATCTGGTTGGCTACGCTGTCGGGGAGAAGATGGATTATATCGCTCATTTCTTTTCGCGCCAGTTAAAAATATCGTAGCGATCAGTTGGTCGCACGTAGTTATACCAGGCAAATCCGGGCAGGAACTTACGTTCGGCAGGTATCTGGTTGAGCGGATACATGGTGCCGCTACTCTTAGGTGTCCACACCTTCTGGAGTTTACGATCCTTGAGATACATGCGTAGCTCGGACGTTTCCTGATAGTTATATATGATAGGTATACTATCGCCCTCCTCGAAGAAATATCCTATCAGCACATTACCCTTGGCACGTGTCTCGTGGATATTACCATCGACAAAGTAAGCGAACATCTCCTTCGACGACACCTGATTATACTTTGTGGTATCGGTGCGGAGCTGTTGTATGGAGAAACAGTTATTGATGACGTGGGCGTGGTCGATGAGCGAATCCTTCATAAACACCTCGATGCGATCGCCAAGCAACTGCTGGTTCTTGTTCCACACGATAGGATCGTGGTAGAGTGTAAGACACGAATCGAGTGAATTGTAGATGAGCGAGTCGCACACGGCCTGTATATCAGTACGGTACGCGCGCACGTGATGGAAACCGAATATCTTACGATATACGGAGTCGGTCTCGATGTTATATGTCACCAGTTTCAGAGTGTCGGCATGAATAAATAGTGAGTCGCCCTGCGAGTAGTCGATGGCTACAGCACTGTCGGTACACAACGCGAAACCGGTATTCTCCCAGTATTCGCCGTAGTTGCCGGTAAGCTTGTTCTTGTTTACCGAGTCGACATATACCACATTGCGGAAAGCCTGACTGAAACCATCCTTACTGTCGTAATACACACTGTCGCCTACCATCATCTTACCATTGTTGGATAGCACCGAACGGTCCATCAGTCGGGCACGCTCGTTCTTGGTGTCGTAATATCCCAACTCTGAGTAGATATGACTATCGCCCGAGGTGATGTTTGACGGGCCAACGATATGAGCCAGCGACAGACGTGTGTCGTAATACAGGGTGTCGGTAGTGAGGAAGAACTTAGGGCTCTTCATCTTTACATCGTAGTTGAACACCGACATCTTGGTCTTGGTGTTGTACTCACCCCAGTCGGAAGTGAGTGTGGTCTTGCCGTCGATCATCTTTCCGCCCTCGAAGAAATAGGCGTTATCATACAGACGATCGAAGTCAAGACTATCGGTATAGAGAGTTGTCTTCTTGTGTTTCAGTACCACGTTGTAACGGGCACGGGCCATCTGCTCGTTACCATCGTAATAAGCGTAGTCGCTGAGGAGTGAGAGGGTGTCGCCTTGGTACATCTTTACATGTCCGAAAGCCTCGAACGAGTTGCTGGCCTCATAGAAATAGGCGCTGTCGCAATACAGTCGGGCTCCCTGATGAGTGAAGTGTACCTTACCGTTGAGAATGGTTGCATCGGCATTCTTGGTCTGATCGAAGTGCAGCACATCGGCATGCACCAGATACACACGCGTATCCTGCGCCTTGGCAGTCCTGCGCGCAGCAGGACGACGACGCTGTTGCTGCTTTTGTGCAAAAGCAGACACCATGCCCAGAGTGAGGGTCAACAGCAATAGGGTAACAAAATACTTTCTGTTTTTCACCTTTTACCTAATCACTCTTATTTTCTCCAACCTTCGAATTCGAACTTACAATCCTTGTAATCATCGCTAAGACGGGTGTAGGTAGACTTGATCTTATCTACAACCCACTGGTGGATACGCTGCTCTCGGCGCTTGTTCAGTACCACGTCCTTAAGTATCTGGAAGTCCTCAGTCACAGTAGCACGGTGACCATCGATACGGTTCTTGAGTTTAGCGATGACACATACGGTCTTACCACGCTGGTTGATCATCTGGAAAGCTCTTGATATCTCGCCGACCTTCAGTGTATCAACAGCCTTGGCAATCTCTGCAGGAAGGTCCTGCATACGGAACTTCGACGATGTCTTACCAGTCTTCATCATATCGGTAGAAAGCAGACCTTTAGCATTACGTGTATCCTTATCATCCGAGATGAGCGATGCAGCATCCTCGAACGAGAACTTCTCGGCACGCAGGTCGGCAGCGATCGAGTCGAGACGGTTGATAGTCTTCTCGACAGCCTCGTCGGATACAACAGGCTTACGGAGAATATGACGGACATTAACCTTGTCGCCACGCTTCTCGATAAGCTGGATGATATGGAAACCGAACTCTGACTCTACAATCTTTGACACCTTCTTGGGGTCGGTCAGATTGAAGGCTACCTGGGCGAATGCAGGATCGAGAGTGCCTCGGCCCATCAGTCCAAGTTCACCACCACGACGTGCAGAACCGGGGTCCTCAGAATACAGCTGTGCAAGAGTCTGGAAACGGGTCTCACCCTTGTTCACGCGCTCGGTATAGTTACGCAACTCATCCTTCACACGGTTAATCTCCTCAATCTCAATCTTCGGAGTGAGCTGTACTATCTGTACCTCTACCTCGGTGGGAACGAATGGCAGACTATCCTGAGGCAGTGCGCTGAAATAGCGACGAACCTCGGCAGGTGTAACAGTAATATCCTCGACAAGCTTCTGACGCATCTTCTGCACCATCTGGCGATCCTTCATCTCCTCACGCAGATCAGCACGGATCTGAGTCAGGTTCTGATGCTTGTACTCCTCAAGACGCTCGCGCGAACCGTCAACCATCTCAAGCCAGTAGGCTATCTGCTGCTCAACCTCCTGCGCTACATCGGCATCGGTAACCTCGATACTATCAATCTGAGCCTGATGCTTGAACAACTTCTGTACGGCAATCTGCTCGGGGATAGTGCAGTCGGGATTACCACTCCACTTCACTCCCTCCATGGCAGCCTGCATACGTGTGGTCTCAACATCAGAACGCAGGATGGCGTCGTCGCCGACAACCCATACCACCTCATCGATAACGGTACCGATAGAATCCTTCTTATCAGCCATAGCCACAAGTGGCAGGGCGAGAAGCGCAAGGGTCATAACTTTCTTTATAAAACTCATAGATGTTTATTTACTGTTTTCAATACTTCTTTGTTTACTTCTACCTGATAGCGACGGCGCAAGTCGGCCACCCACTCCTGTTCAAGATAGTCCTGAAGATCCTCAACCACCTGCGGGCGCACGTCGTCGTAGTCATCCGGACGTTTAACTTTCTTGCCGAATACAGCATCGATGGGGTAGTCTGGATTAACCTCGGCCTGAACTGCCTGCTTGAATACCATCTTGTCGATAGTAGCATTGTCACCGGGCTTGAATATACCTTTCTCTACGCGTATGCGTATGATAGAGTCGGGATTGAATGTGGTGCGGAGAGCCTCAGTCCACTGGTCGAAAGGAAGATTCTTCACGCAGTTCTTTACAGCCTTTACGTCCTGCTTTGTCTTTACGTGATAAGCTATACCCTTGTAGCGTGGCTCTTTCCATGCATAGTTTTTCTTGTGTGTATCAAACCACGCCTTAAGTGCAACCTCGTCTGTCGAAGCCTTGTCCCATACCTCGCGGGTGCTTATCTCGTAGAGAAGCAGTCCGTCGTGGTACTCCTTGAACAGGTACTTCATCTCAGGATTAACGGCAGCAATCGAATCAGCCTGCTGCTGCATTATCTGTTCGGCATCCAGTTGTCCGGCCGACTCGGTAACCTTACGACGCAGCTTCATATCGGCAATATCATTGCGGATACCACGACGCTCAAGCGATTCCACAATGGCAGACTTAAGCGAGTCGAATGGTTCCAGCTGTTTGCGCTCCTTCATCAATATCACGTGATAACCCACAGGACTAAGGAACGGCTTACTCATCTGTCCGGGAGCAAGCGAATATGCCACATCCTCAAACTCCTTGAGTGTCTGCGATGGAGCTATCCAGGGCAGATCGCCACCACGGGCAGCAGAGCCCTTATCCTCTGACACCTTCTTAGCCATCTCGGCAAAGTCGGCGCCACCCTGAAGTGCACGATAAACAGAATCCATGCGCTGTTTAACTTGTTCCTGCTGTTGGGCTGTGGCCTTGGTCGACAGTCGGAGCAGGATATGTGCAGGACGAACCAACCCCTTGGTACCAATCATCGCCTTAGTGCGGTCGTACATCTGACGTGCCTCGGCCAGCACATCGGCATCGGTAACCATTGTGGGACGTACCTGTTGGTCACGATACATCTGGTATTCCTGACGGAACGACGAGAGTGTATCGAGTTTAGCATCGAGAGCAGCAGCCACCTTGAGTTTGTAATTAACAAACAAGGTGACGTACTCATCAACCGACAATTTATCAATCACCCCTTCGCCGTTGTTCTTGTTGTAAGAGTACTCAAATTCAGAACGGGGCACGGCGACTCCGTTGATAGTCATCACTGTCGGATCGGATGACTGTGCCAATGTTTGCTGCGAGGTTATCGCAGCAAACAAGGATAGGGCTATGGTGAGCTTTCTCATTATTAATCGTTAGGACGACTGTAGTTTGGAGCCTCGCTGGTGATAGTGATATCATGTGGGTGAGACTCGTTTACACCGGCATTGGTGATGCGGGTGAACTTAGCATCATGAAGATTCTCGATAGTTGGGGCACCACAGTATCCCATACCAGAGCGCAGACCACCTACCATCTGGTAGATAACCTCCTGAACAGTTCCCTTGTAAGGAACACGTCCGGCGATACCCTCTGGCACGAGTTTCTTAACCTCCTTGGTGTCGGCCTGGAAGTAGCGGTCCTTTGAACCGTGCTCCATAGCCTCGAGCGAACCCATACCACGGTAGCTCTTAAACTTACGACCATTGTAGATGATAGTGTCGCCAGGACTCTCCTCGGTGCCAGCCACAAGCGATCCGATCATTACACTGCTACCACCGGCAGCAAGAGCCTTCACGATATCACCTGAGTAACGCAAACCACCATCGGCTATCAGAGGTACGTCGGTACCCTTCAGTGCGCTGTAAACATCGTAAACAGCGCTGAGCTGTGGAACACCAACACCGGCAACCACACGTGTTGTACAGATACTACCCGGACCGATACCAACCTTAACGGCGTCGGCACCGTTGTCAACCAGCATCTTAGCTGCAGCACCAGTAGCGATGTTACCTACTACGATGTCGATATTCGGGAAAGAAGCTTTGGCTTCACGAAGCTTCTCGATTACACTTCTTGAATGTCCGTGGGCAGTATCGATAACGATAGCGTCAACACCGGCATTTACCAGAGCCTGCATACGGTCGAGTGTGTCAACAGTTACACCCACACCGGCGGCTACGCGCAGACGACCCTTCTCATCTTTGCAGGCCATAGGTTTATCCTTAGCCTTAGTGATGTCCTTATATGTGATAAGACCGATAAGACGATTGTCCTTATCTACTACAGGCAACTTCTCGATCTTGTTCTCCTGCAGAATCTGTGCAGCAGCGGTAAGATCGGTCTGCTGATGGGTGGTAACGAGGTTCTCCTTCGACATGATCTCCTCAACGGGACGATCCAGACGACGCTCGAAGCGAAGGTCGCGGTTGGTAACGATACCTACCAGACGCTTGTCATCGTCAACTACGGGGATACCACCGATATGATACTCCGACATGATGTCGAGAGCCTGAGCCACGGTGCTGCCCAGGGGGATGGTGATAGGATCGTAGATCATACCGTTCTCGGCACGCTTTACGATAGCAACCTCACGGGCCTGGTTGTCGATCGACATATTCTTGTGAATAACACCGATACCACCTTCGCGAGCGATAGCAATAGCCATCTGACTCTCGGTAACGGTATCCATAGCTGCTGTCACGAATGGAACATTCAGTTCGATATGACGCGAAAAGCGGGTTTTCAACTCTACCGTCTTCGGCAGCACTTCTGAATAAGCTGGAATCAACAGGACGTCGTCGAATGTAAGGCCGTCCATCACAATCTTGTCTGTAATAAATGAAGCCATAATTATATCTTTTGTTATTTTTTACCTTTACTATTTTTACACCTTTAGTTGGCCATTTCTGAAATAAACTTGATACGTACCAGGCGGATCTCATCCTCCGAATAGTCCTCACCGAGTTCCTCTTCGGCAACACTCAGTTTGTCGGTCTCTGACTCCGCAAAGTAATCGTAGATATCATCGATATGATCTTCGTCCATAACCTCTTCGAGGAAGTAGTCGATATCGAGTTTTGTACCGCTGTATACGATAGCCTCAACCTCGTCGAGCAACTCCTCGAACTCGATACCCTGTGCATCAGCGATATCGTCGAGTGCTATCTGACGGTCGATGCTCTGGATAATCTTAACCTTCAGCATCGACTTCTTAGCTACGGTACGCACGCGCATGTCAACATTGCGCTCAATCTCGTTCTCCTCGCAGTAAGCCTTGATCAGGTCTACAAACTCCTGGGCGTAGGGCTGTTTCACCTTACCCTCGCCTACTCCCTGGATACACTTCAACTCCTCGAGAGTGATAGGATAGTCGGTAGCCATCTGGTCGATCGACACATCCTGGAAGATGACGTATGGCGGACGACCCAGCTGCTTCGACACCTTCTTTCGCAAGTCGCGCAGCATCGAGGTGAGTACGGGGTCGAGAGAGCTTACGCCTCCCTCGGCATCGCCTGCCTCGTAGTCGTCATTAAACTCGGCATCCTTCACAATCATAAATGATGAGGGCGACTTCAGGAATTTCTTTCCGGCCGAAGTCAACTTCAGCAGTCCGTAATTCTCTACCTCTTTCTTAAGGTAGCCTGCTATCAGGGCCTGACGGATAACCGGGTTCCATATCTTCTCGTCATCGTCGGCTCCGGCACCAAACAACTCCTGTTTCTCGTGACGGTGCGCCAGTATCTCCTCGGTCTCCTTGCCGGTGATAAAGTCGATGACATAGTCTGAACGGAAATTCTCCTTGATAGCCTGGATAGACTTAAGCACGATAACCAACTGGTCCTGAGCCTCGATCTTAGTCTTCGGATGCAGACAGTTATCGCAGTTGCCGCAGTTGTCCTTCTCGTAGTTCTCACCGAAATAGTGAAGCAGCATCTTTCTGCGACACACGCTACTCTCGGCATAGGCAGCAGTCTCAACCAGCAACTGGCGACCGATATCCTGCTCGGCAACAGGCTTGCCTTCCATAAACTTATCGAGTTTCTGCAGGTCCTTGTACGAGTAGAACGCCAGACAGATACCCTCGCCGCCATCGCGGCCGGCACGTCCGGTCTCCTGGTAATAACCTTCGAGCGACTTAGGTATATCGTAGTGTATCACAAATCGCACATCGGGCTTGTCGATACCCATACCGAACGCGATGGTAGCCACAATCACGTCGATGTTCTCCATCAGGAACTCATCCTGAGTGTTCGAACGTGTGTTGCTATCAAGTCCAGCATGGTATGCGGCTGCCTTGATACCGTTTACACGCAGTATCTCGGCCAGCTCTTCCACCTTTTTTCGCGAGAGGCAGTAGATAATACCGCTCTTACCGGTGTGCTTCTTGATAAACTTGATGATATCTTTGTCAACATCCTTTGTCTTTGGACGCACCTCGTAATACAAGTTCGGACGGTTGAACGAGCTCTTGAACTCAGCGGCATCCACAATGCCCAGGTTCTTCTTGATGTCCGTACGTACCTTATCTGTAGCAGTGGCCGTAAGCGCAATGATAGGCGCATTACCTATCTCATCTACTATAGGACGAATGCGACGGTACTCTGGGCGGAAGTCGTGTCCCCACTCAGAGATACAGTGAGCTTCGTCAATGGCATAGAACGAAATCTTAACCGACTTCAGGAATTCCACGTTATCCTCCTTGGTCAGCGATTCGGGTGCCACATATAGCAGTTTTGTGCGACCAGCCATTACGTCTGATTTCACCTGATCGATAGCAGCCTTGTTAAGCGAAGAGTTCAGGTAGTGTGCAGTACCCTCCGTCTCACTCATGCTGGTAATGACATCCACCTGGTTCTTCATCAGCGCAATCAGTGGTGATATCACAATGGCTGTACCCTCCATCAGTAGCGAGGGCAACTGGTAGCACAACGACTTACCACCACCGGTCGGCATAAGCACGAAGGTGTCCTTACCATCCATCAGATTCTGGATGATACGCTCCTGATCGCCTTTGAATGTGTCGAATCCAAAGTACTTCTTCAGGGCTGCTGTGAGATTCAATTTTTCACTCATATCATATTAGTTAGTTAGGCTTCTAATCTCTGAAGATAAGACTTATCCAACTGTGCCTTCACGTAGTCGGCAGTTACTTTGAAAGTCTTAACATTCTTAGTAGGCATATCGTACATAGCGTCCATCATCACGCTCTCAACGATAGAGCGGAGTCCACGGGCACCAAGCTTGTACTCTACAGCCTTGTCAACCAGAGTCTCGAGTGCTTCTTTGTCGAAGGTCAGCTCCACACCGTCCATCTCGAAGAGTTTCTTGTACTGACGGATGATAGAGTTCTTCGGCTCTGTCAGAATTTTCTCCAGCGCCTCACGATCCAGTGGATTAAGGTGAGTGAGCACTGGCAGACGACCGATAATCTCAGGAATAAGTCCGAACGACTTCAGGTCTTGCGGAACGATATACTGCATCAGGTCGTTCTTATCAATCTTTCTGACGTTTGTCACTGAGTTGTATCCCACCACATGGGTATTCATGCGCTGGGCAATCTTGCGCTCGATGCCATCAAAGGCACCACCGCAGATAAACAGTATATTACGAGTATCCACGTGGATATAATCCTGGTCGGGATGCTTACGTCCACCCTTAGGCGGAACATTCACGATGGTACCCTCTAATAATTTCAACAATCCCTGCTGCACACCCTCACCGCTCACGTCGCGAGTGATTGATGGGTTGTCGCTCTTACGGGCTATCTTGTCTATCTCGTCGATAAATACGATTCCACGCTGTGCAGCCTCAACATTAAAGTCGGCCACCTGCAACAGTCGGCTTAGTATGCTCTCCACATCTTCGCCTACATATCCTGCCTCGGTAAATACAGTAGCGTCAACAATGGTGAATGGCACATCGAGCAACTTAGCGATGGTGCGTGCCAACAGGGTCTTACCTGTTCCGGTACTACCCACCATGATAATGTTACTCTTCTCTATCTCTACGCCATCATCGTCTACAGGCTGGTTCAGTCGCTTATAGTGGTTATACACAGCCACCGACAGATAGCGCTTTGCATCGTCCTGTCCTATTACGTACTGATCCAGATATTCTTTTATCTCCTTTGGCTTTGGTACCTTCAGAGCTGCAGGTTTCTTAGTATTCTTAGTGGTTTTCTTAGGTTTATCTTTTAAATTATCCTGTACTATCTGGTAAGCCTGACGTGCACAATCGTCACAGATCTGTCCGTTCAGACCGTTTATCAGCAGCCTTACCTCATCATCACTTCTACCACAAAAACTACAAACGTTCTTCATCTAAATCCTTTTCGCTTTTTCAGTTTCTCACTCTTTTACTTCTTTCTAGTGAGCACTTCATCAATCATACCGTAGGCCTTAGCCTCTTCTGCTGTCATCCAGTAGTTACGGTCAGAGTCTGCATATACCTTATCATAAGGTGTGTGCGAATGCTCTGAAATGATTGTATACAACTCCTTCTTGAACTTCAGAATCTCCTTAGCCTCAATCTCGATATCCGAAGCCTGACCCTGTACGCCACCCAGAGGCTGGTGAATCATTACACGGCTGTGTGGAAGAGCCGAACGCTTTCCCTCGGCACCGGCTACCAGGAGTACAGCTCCCATCGATGCTGCCATACCTGTGCAGATAGTAGCCACGTCGCTGGTGATAAACTGCATGGTGTCATAGATACCAAGTCCTGCGGTAACACTTCCGCCAGGTGAATTAATGTATATCGAAATATCCTTTCCTGGATCGGTTGAATCGAGGAACAACAGCTGAGCCTGCAGTGTATTGGCAGTATAATCGTCAATCTGCGTACCAAGGAAAATGATACGATCCATCATCAAACGTGAGAAAACATCCATCTGAGTAACGTTCAACTGACGCTCCTCAAGGATATACGGGTTCAAATACTGATTCTGGGTCTTGATCACATCGTCGAGCACCAGACCGTTCATTCCTAAATGCCGTGTAGCATATTTCCTGAAGTCATTATTCATCTTCTTTCCTTTCTTTTTATATAGAGAAAAGGTTATCGACCTTCCTCATCTTGCGTTTGGGACACAAAGATAATACAAAAAGTCGATAACCCTCGTATTTTAGGGGTTATTTTTTCCTAAAAAAGCTTATTTTTGCTGCATAAGCTTATTAAACTCCTCAAATGTGACCTCTTTTTGATTCAATTTAACCACATTTTTGAGGACTTCGGTAAGCTTCATGTCAACAGCGCGGTCAACGAAGTTGTCAACATTCTCGCGCTTCTTCAGCTGCTCGTTGGCGTAGTTCTCCAGTACATCATCGGACACATTGCTCATGCCGTACTGTGCAAACTGTGCACGGATAGCCTCCTTGGCAACAGCCTTCAGGTCATCCTCCTCTACCTTAATATTATTAGCAGCAACAATCTGCTCCTTAATCAGGTGCCATGCCAGCTCCTTGATACTACCCTCGAAATTCTTCTCTACGTAGTCAGCACCCTTATCCTGGTTGTTCTGCAGCATAACGCGCTTCAGCAGAGCCTCTGGGAACTCGAGCTTGCCAACCTTCTTCTCCATGTGAGCACGAACATCGAGCATGAACTTGTAGTCGCTGTTCTGCTGCAGCTGTGGAGCAATGCTCTCAGCGATCTTCTCGCGGAATGCCTTCTCGTCCTTAACAGTACCCTCACCGAATACGCGGTCGAAGAGAGCCTGGTTAACCTCTGCAGGCTGGAAGTGACGGATCTCAGTGATCTGGTAGCTGAAGTCAGCAGTCAGATTAGCAACATCCTCCTTCTTAACCTTCAGCAGGGCAGCTACCTCAGCATCGTTGTCGGGGTAAGCCTTCTTGGGGTTGAATGTGATGATATCACCAGCCTTAGCACCGTCGAAGAGCTTCTTCTGGTCCTCAGCCTTGATGTAAGCAGGCATTACCATACCACCCTCGGTTACGATACCGCCTTCCTTAGTATTTCCGTTCTCGTCGAGCTCGCGGAGGTCACCAGTGATAGTATCGTTACCGCTGAACACATCAGCCTTAACGAACTCACCTGCCTGCGACTGGTACATCTGCACCTGGTCGTCGAGCATCTTATCGTCAATCTTGATTGTGTAGTAGTCGATCTTATCGCGGCCAGTGAGCTCAGCCTTGAACTCAGGAGCTACTGCTATGTCGAATACAAATGTCAGATCATCATCCTTCTCAAAGTCCTGAGGAACCTGCTTCTCCTGATTTGGGAGGGGCTCACCCAGCATCTGAATCTTGTTCTCGCGAACATACTCATACAACTTCTCGCCCAGCAGCTTGTTAACCTCGTCAACCTTTACTGCTGTGCCATACTGCTTCTTGATCATTCCCATTGGAACCATACCTGGACGGAATCCGGGAACCTGTGCCTTTTTACGATAATTCTTCAGCTGCTTCTCTACTGCATCCTGATAGTCTGCCTTCTCAACAGTCATAGTAAGCAGACCATTGATCTTGTCGGCGCATTCAAACGAAATTTTCATCTTCTTATGTACTTATTTATAATATATATTCAAATATTGGGGTGCAAAAGTACAAAAAAACGGCGTAACCAACGCCGTTTTTTCAATTTTTAACTATTTTGTGCTTGCTCTTTAGCATTTCTCTCCATCTCGATAAGTTGGAAATTCTTCTTCCTCAACTCGAACGATTCGGTAAGGTATTTTTCGCGCACCACCTTGTTGGCCGCCAGTTCCTCAGGCGTTCCCTGGAATAGTATTCTACCCTCAAATAGCAGATAGGCACGATCGGTGATGGCCAGTGTCTCGTCTACGTTGTGGTCGGTTATCAAGATTCCAATGTTCAGATACTTCAACTTATACACTATCTGCTGGATATCCTCCACAGCAATAGGGTCGACACCTGCGAATGGCTCGTCGAGCATAATAAACTTAGGTTCGATAGCAAGACAGCGTGCAATCTCAGTTCTTCGGCGCTCACCTCCCGACAGTCGGTCACCAAGGTTCTTACGCACCTTTTCCAGTCGGAACTCACGTATCAGTTCCTCAAGCTTATTCAACTGATAGTCGCGGGGTTTTCCTGTCATCTCCAGTACCGAGAGGATATTATCTTCAACGCTCATCTTGCGGAACACGCTGGCCTCCTGAGCCAAATATCCTATTCCAGCACGGGCACGCTTGTACACTGGAAACTTAGTCACGTCCTCATCGCCCAGAAATATATGTCCGCCATTGGGAACAATCAGTCCTGTAGTCATATAGAACGATGTAGTCTTACCGGCACCGTTAGGTCCCAGTAGTCCCACAATCTCACCCTGCTTCACGTCGAAGCTCACATCGTTGACCACCGTCCGCTTACCATAGCGCTTCACGAGGCCCTCTGTTCGTAGTACTATACGCTCTTCTTCCATAATCGGGTGCAAAGGTAGTATTTTTTTCCTACTGATTATACGGATTATACAGATTTTTTTGATTAATTAGGATTAAATTCCGTAAAATCCGTATAATCCGTAGGCTTTTTTTTGTACCTTTGCACCCGACAAATTAGTTTTTTGCAATGTTAATAAATAAATGGCTGACCACCTTTGGTCGTTATCTGATGCTAATGGGCCGCGTGTTTTCGCGCCCTGAACGCATGAGGATGTTCCTAAAGCAGTACGTCACCGAGATGACGCAGCTGGGCATCAACTCCATCGGCATCGTACTCATCATTTCATTCTTCATCGGAGCCGTTATCTGTATCCAGATGAAGCTTAACATCCAGAGTCCGTGGATGCCGCGATGGGTGGCCGGATACACTACTCGCGAGATACTGCTACTCGAGTTCTCAAGTTCTATCATGTGCTTGATCCTGGCCGGTAAGGTCGGCTCGAACATCGCGTCCGAACTTGGCACCATGCGCGTCACCCAACAGATTGACGCTCTTGAGATTATGGGTATCAACTCAGCGTGTTATCTCATCCTGCCTAAGATCATCGGTATGCTTACAATCATGCCATTCTTGGTCATATTCTCATCAGCCACAGGTATCATCGGCGCCTACGGCACAGCCTATCTGGGACATATCATCGCACCCGACGACCTTACTCAGGGACTGCAGCACGCCTTCATCCCCTGGTTTGTATGGATGAGTATCATAAAGAGCCAGTTCTTTGCATTTATTATTTCGAGCGTACCGGCCTTCTGTGGCTACACCGTCGAGGGCGGTAGTGTCAACGTGGGCAAGGCATCTACCGATGCCGTTGTAACCTCGAGCGTGCTCATCCTGTTTTCAGACGTATTCCTAACCCAACTACTATCATGATCGAAGTTAAGCACCTATATAAGAGTTTTGACGACCGCTCGGCCGATGGCCGCTTGCAAGGCAAGAAAGAAGTATTGAAAGATATCAATACAGTATTCGAAGACGGAAAGACCAACCTCATCATCGGACGAAGCGGTTCGGGCAAAACCGTACTGATGAAAAATCTTGTCGGATTATTCGAACCAACCAAGGGCGAAATACTCTACGACGGCCGCAATTTCGTGAGCCTTCCCAAACACGAAAAGGTGATGATGCGCCGTGAGATGGGAATGATATTCCAAAGTGCTGCCCTCTTCGACTCGATGACGGTACTAGAGAATGTAATGTTCCCGCTCGACATGTTTTCATCGATGAATCTGCGAGAGCGAATCCACCGAGCCAAGGAGTGTCTGGACCGCGTAAACCTAGGCGGTGCCGACGAAAAATTCCCTGGCGAGATTTCCGGTGGAATGCAGAAACGCGTAGCCATCGCCCGTGCAATTGCGCTCAATCCCAAGTATCTGTTCTGCGACGAGCCCAACTCCGGTCTGGACCCAAAGACATCACTCGTCATCGACGATCTGTTGCACTCCATCACCCAGGAGTACAACATGACCACCATCATCAACACCCACGACATGAACTCCGTAATGGGCATCGGTGAGAATATCATTTTTATTTACGAGGGCAGTAAGGAATGGCAAGGCAATAGTAGCCAGGTAATGGGTTCTAGCAACGAGCGACTCACCGACTTCATCTTTGCCAGTGATTTGTTGAAGAATATGCGCAAGATAGTAATGGACAACGGACTGACTTTATAGAAAAATCAACTTTTTCACATTATTATTAAATAAAAATTCCTTAAATTCTTGTTTGATTCAGTTTTTTTATATACTTTTGCACCATAGTTTAAACAATTAAACCAAGATTGAATATTCAATATGAACATGAAAAAAGAAATTAAGATCAAGAACCAGGTTGGTGAACTTGAGAAAGTAAACGCCTTCATCGAAGAGATTGGTGAAGAGTTGCAACTCGACATGGAGCTCTTGATGAATTTGAATCTGGTTATGGAGGAGATGGTTTCTAACGTCATCTTCTACGCTTACCCAGAAGGAAAAACTGCTGACATCGAGCTTTCGGCTGAGTGTAACGGCCGAGAACTGACTTTCGTACTTAGCGACAAAGGCCGCGAGTTCGACCCAACACTGAAAGAGGATGCTGATACCGACGTTGATCCTATGGAGCGTGAAATTGGCGGCTTAGGTATCTACATCGTAAAGAACATTATGAACGAAGTAACCTACCAGCGTCTGGAAGGCAAAAACCTGCTCACGATGAAAAAGGATTTGGACGATTAACATAAAAAAATTTAGATTTCACAACATTATGACACAGATTATCAAAGAAGGTGGAAAGACCATTATTAAGACAGGTTCTAGAATCGACACCATGAATGCCAACCAGTTCGAGCAGGACATTCAGCCCGCTCTTCGCGACGGCGGTGTCGACCTGGAGATGGACTGCTCAGAGCTTACATATATGGCCAGCTCTGGTCTACGTATCATCCAGAAGACCATGCGTACCGTGACACAGCTTAAGGGCCAGTTTAAGATTACAAACGTATCGCCCGAGATTTACAAGATTCTGGCAATGACCGGATTCACAAAGTTCATGAAGGTAGAACAGAAAAAAGATTAACATATCATGATCTGGGTTGTTGTCATACTTATCATAGCACTCCTGGCCGTATGTATTATCCTTCAGATGAAGGTTAAGCACATCCGCGAACAGGAAACAGAAAGCAAGCAGTTACTCGACGACTATCAGAAGCGCGTCAACGAGATGGAGAAGCTTCTGAGCGACTATCGTTCACTCGAACAGAACTTCGACAACGTCGGTCAGGGTTACGAAGAGGCACTGATGGCTTTCGACAAGATGGAAGAGGAGAAGCAGAAAGTGCTCAGGGTTAAGGAGTCTCTCGAGAAGCAGTCGTCTGAGATTATGGCCGCCAAGCAACAGCTTGAGCAGACCTTGCTCAAGAAGAGAGCCATCATCGAGAAATATGCCGAGGGCATCAAGCAGAAGCTCGACTATACTCATCCCAATGCCGGTAACATTGCAGTGTTAGCAGATAGCATTCTCAATGTTGCCGAAATCGAGATGGAGCAGCCCATCCAGTGCGATGACAACGTTATGGCTCAGGACATCGCAGCACTGGCCATCCAGGAGTCAGGCATCAGCAACTTCCAGAAGGCCGACTTTAAGTGCCAGATGGTTGAAGAGGCTCAGGCCACAATGGTATTCACCAACACCAAGCAGGCCGTCCGCGCTCTTGTTGCACTGCTCGACAATGCGATGAAGTTCACAGCCCAGGGCGAGATTATCCTGCTCATCAACATCGAGGGTTCTACTCTGGAATTCTGCGTTGAAGATAGCGGTACTGGCGTACTCTCTGACTATGCCGAAAAGATATTCGAGCCATACGTTAAACTTAACGACTTCTTCGAAGGCGACGGCGTTGGACTTACAGTGGCACGCAGTATTGCACGCCGCTTGGGTGGCGACATTCGTCTCGACACAGAGTATCGTGGCGGTGCACGTTTCGTGTTCTCACTGCCTATCTGATAAAATCCAAGCCCCTCTACAACTATGCGGAGGGGCTTATTGTATATATATAATAAGGTATCAACTAAATTCCCACAACTAGAACCCTATGAGTTTTCGCTACTTAGCCCTCCCCCTTTTATTTTTCCTAGTCGCACCCACGGCTCAGGCCGACAAAACTGCCGACTTGCGCAAATCGCTCCCCACTATGAAGGGAGAAAAACTGATTGACGCATATGGCAAACTATACATGCTCAGTCTTGAGACAGACGATATCAACTATCAACTCAAGTGTGTCAACGACCTCGTTGCCGAAACCCATCGCCAAGGCAACCGTCAGAAAGAGGGAGATGCCAGAGTGGAGAAAATATCACTCTTTTATAATACCGACCTCAATGATTCTGTATACGAGCAGGTACCACAAACACTGAAATTCCTTGAATCAGTAGGCCAATGGAAGAACTATTACGAGACATGGTCCCTCCTAATCAACACATATAATTTCTCTGGGAAGACTATTCTTGGTATGGACGAGGCCAAGAAGATGCTTACTGATGCGGAGCAAAGAGGGAACAGATTCGGAATTAGCATGGGACACTACTCTTTAGGTATCGTATACGCTATGATGCACAACTACGACGAGGCAGCTAGCGAATACCAAAAGAGTATAGAGATCATGTTACAAATGACTCCCAAACCTCTGCAATTAGCAATAGTTTTTTCATACTATAGCGAAGTTCTTGACTTACTCAAGCGCTACGACACAATGAATGTCCTAAACAAGCAGTGGCGCCAGTTCTTGATGGAATACTATAACTATGGCAAGAATGACAATGCCGGGCAAACAAAAATGCAATGGGGTTACTACTATCTTTCGCGTGCACAGGCCGAATTGGGATTAGGCCACTATCTAGAAGCTGCAAAAATGCTTGAAGAAGTACAAAATACAAATAGTGAAGATATCAATCTAAACAACCTGTGGATGTTCTTCCAAGCAGAGCTTTACAAACAACAGCAGCTATACGATAAGGCACTCTCACTTAACGAACTCCGACTACAACAGTTCGACGAAGAGAGCGATCCTTCTGAGGTAATCCGCGTTCGCAAACAGCGTGGAGAAATCTTTGAGCACCTGGGTCGCTACCGCGAGGCTGCACAGATGTACCTCGACATATATAATATCAGCGACTCTGTAAACACCAACGACACCAAAAACAAGTTGGCAGAGATGAGCACCAAGTTCCATGTCGACGAGCTCAAGATGCAACAAGCCGAGGAACGCGCCAGGCAACAGCGCCTCAGCATCATCATCATCGCTACCATCATCGTAGTGGCACTCAGCATCTTCATCTACTTCCGTATGCGCTCAGCACGCCGACTCAAGATTGCTCACGAGAAACTGGAGACCACCCACCAGGAGTTGCTCACAGCCTATGACCAACTCGAGGAGACCACCATCGCTAAGGAGCGCATCGAGAGCGATCTGCGTATCGCCCGCAACATCCAGATGAGCATGGTGCCTAGCACATTCCCCGACCGTCCCGACCTCGATCTGTACGGTTCGATGACCCCAGCCAAGGAGGTTGGTGGCGACCTGTACAACTTCCTGATTCGCGACGATGCACCAGACAAATTATACTTCGCCCTAGGCGACGTATCAGGTAAGGGCGTGCCAGCTTCACTGTTTATGGCCCAGGCCACACGATTGTTCCGTACATTGGCATCACAACAGAAGATGCCTGCAGAGATAGCCACCCAGATGAACGATGCACTATCAGGCGAGGATAACGAACAAGGCATGTTTGTCACTATGTTCCTTGGTGTTGTAGATCTCACCACAGGTCATCTGCAGTTCTGTAATGCCGGACACAACCCACCAATCCTCGGCACGGAGTTTATCGAAATGATACCTAACGCACCTATCGGATTGTTCCCCGGTCTGGAATACGAAGGCGAGGAGATCGATGATATCCGCGACCGTCAGCTGTTTATCTATACCGACGGACTTAACGAAGCCGAAAACAACGAGAAAGACCAGTTTGGCGACGACCACCTGCTTGATATCATGGCTACTCACCATTTTGATGACGCTAAGGAAACCATCGAGTATCTTAAGGCCGAGGTAGAAAAACATCGTGAGGGTGCCGAACCAAACGACGACCTCACGATGCTCTGTTTCACTGTGAAGGGATAACGGTTACCTCCGTTTAAAGGTTGTCTCCTTATAGAGGCCCTCCCCTACCTCTGTTCTTAGCAACATTTGCTGCTCGGTTAGCGTTACCACCTCGCAAACCTTACGTCCGGTGATATTCAGTTTTCGTCCGTCAAAGGTATAGCCTGCAGTAGTCACTGCGTTAGCGTCTTTTTTATCATACTCTGTTATGGTGCGGTCGGTCACCACCCAATATCCTGTACTCAGTCCTGGCTGGCTATAACCCTCGCCCTCTGCATAGTATTGGTTGCTGACGGCATCCCATGTTCCTATAATCTCTGATGCTTCATAATCATTGCCGTCATAATATACGCTACACGCTGTCAAACTAAAATTCAGAAAACCTGCCATCACGGCAGTCATCAAATACAACAAACTTTTCATAGGCTAACTTGTTTTAGGAAAGTAGTACTTTCATCGGCAAATATAAGAAAAAATACCAAAACTTCCAAACGTTTTTCCATATTTTTTCGTTCATTTGCCGCCGATTTGACTAAGCTATAGCGTATTCTAGGGCAGGAATACATCGTTTTCTGCGGCAGAAAACAATATAATCTCAGCCAGAAAACAATATTTTCTCAAGTAGAAAACAATGTTTTCTGCCGGAGAAAACGATTAAAAGTGCCAGAGGTCTATCTACCATCTACCACCAATATACCACCACCTCGCAAAGCCCCATAAACAGTGGCGTTTCGAGCGATTGGTGGTAGATTGGCAGATAAAACAAAAGTTTTACTTTTTATAATTACATATTGCCATTCCGGCAATAATAAGTACGGAACCCAAAAGGAACCATATTGTAATATTTTCGTCTAGCAGCCACCATGCAAACAGGATGGTGGTGATAGGATTAAAATACACCCAGTTTGTTGCTACCACAGCACCAAGCTTGCCTATCACCCAGTTCCACATCACATAGCACAGCATACTTGCTACTACACCAAGGAAGAGCAAGTTAGACACGACCACTGGACGCAGCAGAACCTCGAACGGTGGGAAACCCGGCACTACCAGATAGTATGGCATTATGGTTACAATACCATAGAAAAACACCTTGCGTGTAATAAAAAACGCATCATAACGTCGCAGCACATCCTTCATCAGCAGAGAATAGAAAGCCCAACAAAGACAAGCGCCGAATGCCAGCATATCGCCAAGTGGCGACAGATGCAACACGAACCGACCGTTAAGCACTACTATAGCCATACCCAGACAGGCAATCACCGAGCCTAGCGCCATCATCTTTGTGACACGTTCTGTTTTGGTATAAACAAGTTTGAACAGTAGCATAGCGAATAACGGACAGGTGCAAACTATCAGCGATGTATTTGTGGCAGTAGTGTATATCATCGATGCATTCTCTGTAATAAAATATAACGAGCCACCCGTTATACCCAGCAGTACCATTATCAACTCATCTCGAACTGAGTTAGACAGCCATTTCACCTTTTGCCCCACGACCCAAGTTACAACCTCCAACAGCACATAAGCCAAGATAAATCGCAGAGTAAATATTTGGGCAGGAGACAAACCATTTTGCAGCAGTATTTTTGTAAAAACAAAAGTACTACCCCAAATAGCCACAGTCAAAAAGGCTACAAAGTGATATCCGAATACCTGTTTCATTTTATTGCGGCTGCAAAATTAGATAAAATTTCTGAGATAATAAACGTGTCAAGATAAAAATTGTGTCAATCTTTCAACTTTCGGACGCATGCTTTTCGGGTATAGAGAACAAAATATGCGAAGAAATGAGCAATAATAAAAATAAAAACAAGTTTTTATTTGGAACTTATCGATAAAAATCGTATATTTGCCTCCGAATTTAGAAAAAGAGTATCAACCCCTAAAAAAATATAAACGCCATTATGATACAACGATTACTCAACCGTCTGTCATTAACTAGGATCATCCTGATTCTACTTGTTTCAATCCTTCCCCAATCGATTTGGGCCGAAGATGGTAATTATGGTCTAACAATCGCAGGCATACCTGTCACTAGCGAAAATGCCAATGACATCTTAGGCGATGGCGATGGTGGAACAGGCTCGGTATCATTTGACCAAAGCACAAACACGCTGACACTCACTAATGTCAGTTTAACGTCTACAGACGATTTTTCTACTGACTTCATTGTGAATGGAATTAATACTCTAACCATCATTATATTAGGTGAAAATGCAGTTAGATGCTCATCGTTTATTACAAGCGATACAGGAGGAAAAACTGCAATATTCACGACTAATACAAACAACTGCGGAACCTTATCTATCGAATCAACCGCAAACAATTGGTATAATAACCATACTATTGATTATCAAAATGGTTTATGTGTAAAGGAAACTGGCGAAAACAGTGATTATCATTCAACACTATATGGCATTAGTATAGTGGATTACAACTTAATTGTGGGAGGAGTATCAGTTACTAGCGCCAATGCTTTAAACATCACTGGCGACAACGTATCAGGAAACGTCAGCTATACCCCATCGACAAACACGCTGACTTTGAACGGAGCCAGCATCAATGGAAACATTGTTGCCGAAGAAGACCTTATCGTACGTTTCGTCGGAGAGAACACAATACAGAAGACCACAAGCAATATGTTTATGTTTACAGGTAACGGCAACAACACACTGACATTCGAAACAGATGAAGATACTCCTGGAAAATTGCGTATTATCGAATCAACCTCTAAAGATGACATTACACATAACTGGAAAAAAGCCCCTTCTATTACAGAGGATGCTGCGGATGGAGAAGATGAAGAATGCGATTGGAGGGTAGTATATGATAGTGATGAAAATTACACAGATTTAAAACTAAATAAAAAGTATCCCATTTGGTTAAACGGTCACCAAGTTACGGATGCTACCACCTTTTATAGTGGAGTGTCATACGACAGAGAAACGGCCGTTTTAACTTATGGTGGATATTATGATTCTTATACGATAAAGAGTAGTCTTCCGAATCTAACAATTGTCATTGAGGGCGAGGGTCAACGAATGCAATCTATTTCATTCGAGCCTAGTAGCAGCGTTTCTTCTGGAACACTCACCTTTGATATTGGGTATAATAACAATGTAAGCTTGTCATTAAACGACTCAGAAAGCGATAACGGAGTTATTAGCGGGTTTTCACAAGTAATACTCAAGAGTCCGCTACAAGTAAGCACCCCAGAGAATTTTACAGAATGGACTAGCAGCATAAAAACTGCAACGATATCAAGTGCATCATGTTATGACATCAAGATAGCCGGCACCATCGTTTCGGAAGTAAACAAGAGCGACGTGTTTGGCGACGGCAAAGTATCCGTATCTGTTTCGGATGATGGCACTGGCGTACATACTTATACGCTAACATTGAACAACGCCACAATCACCCCAGAGCAAGAGACGCCCGGTATTGACTATATGGGTTCAAGTGATCTCACCATCAGACTGAATGGTAACAACATAATTCAAGGTTATGGAGGTTGTGAAGCCATCCGATATAACGGTGTTAGCCAAACAACTCCTAATCTGTATTTCGTTAAGGACGGTAATCAACATTGTTCGCTCGAATTGATTGTTGGAGAGGGAGAGGATGAAATTAGCGGATTCCATACAAATTACGACGAGAACACCTTCTTTGTATACGCTGGAGATGGAAATGGAGCCAACACACATTCTACCATCTATAGTACCACCATTTTGGGAGGAACAGGAAGTGTTGGCGAGCCACACATCATTGCATCGGCTAACGACCTAAAGAAGTTTATCGAATATTACAATGACGGCAGGTTATTGAGTAATGCCAACGTTAGACTCGACGAAAATATTAATTGTAGTGGAGTAACTGGGATTGTCCAACTCGCGGACAATACCGATGCCACCTTCAGAGGGGTTTTCAATGGAAACGAAAAGACCATCAGCAATCTTACGCTTACGGGGTCCGGTTTGTTCGGCTATATCAAAGGTGGAACTGTGAAAGACCTTACCTTATGCAACTACCATCTGACAGGAAACGACCATGCTACAGGAGGAATCGTTGCTGAACTATCTAATGGTGCGACAATTTCTAACTGTACCATCACCAATAGTACCATAGCTTGCGCAGAAAACCAATATAATCCCGAAGTGGGCGGAATCGCTGCCCGCATGTCGGGATCCACTATCACCGGCTGTATCATTGACAACGTCCAGGTCAAAGCAGAAACAACCTATACAGGTGGCTCTGGACCATCTGCCAATGCAGGCGGAATAGTAGCCAGCGCATCAGGTGGTACTATCAGTTCGTGTATCGTAAGCAATGGTTCTAAAATCACTAACTTTTACGCCGATGAAGGAGCCACTCTAAAAGGTGGAGCCATAGTAGGAAGCCTATATGAAACCACCCTCACACAGAATAAGTACGATTACGATGTAACAGTAGAATACCTTAATGGAACAAACACAGAAAATAAGATAATCAAGTCCGGCTATACCCAGCGTGGTACTGGAGAAGAGAGAGTGATTTCTGACGTATCGTATTATGATGTTTTTGAAAATAACGGTGCCGTGCTGGCAAACACTAAGACAGTAACTTTACCATCGACCTTAGGCGATAAAGGAGAGGTTGAAATAGAAGAGGGTAATTATTATAAGAAGGATGGTGATAATTATCAAATTGCAGTAGGTAAAAATGTTGTAGTAAGAGTAGGGGCATACGAACCTTATACGATAGCTACGTTCGTGGTCCCGAATACGAGCGAAACAACATTCCAAGAAATTGGAGACGGTTACAGGGATTATACTTTTGTAATGCCTGATGCCGATGTAACAGTAGCAGTAAACTTTGCTATTAGCATTTCGAGTGAAGACTACGTAGCAACCATTGCCTGTGTAACCTATAATGGTGCATCGCAAGTACCAGCATCGGTTACACTCACTGCTCAGGATGGAGAAGAAATGGTTCTTACAAACTCTGCCGATAGCAACGACTTCACAATCAAGAGTTACAAACTAAACAACGAGACAGTGACATCGCCCATTGATGCTGGCACCTATACCGTCACCATCGAGGGTATGGGCAACTATACTGGAACCAAAGACGCAGAGTATATCATAAATAAGGCAAACTTCAGTAATGTAAATATTGCGACCATTGCTGAACAGACCTATACAGGCAATGAAATCATGCCTGCTGTGAAAGTAACATTCAACAGTCATCCCATATCTGCCGAAGAATACGACTCTGTTTATACTTCCAATATCAATGCTGGAGAAGCTACAATTACACTGACATCGACGGGAAAGAACTTCGTAGCCGAAACACAGAAAACTAAGAACTTCACAATCTCGCCAAAGGCATTAACAGAGGCTACGATAACACTCTCAGAGACAGAGTACACCTACGATGGAAATGCGAAGAATCCAAGCGTTACCATTAAATATGGATCTGAGGGAGCCGATGGTACAAGCGGAACTACTGGTAGTGTAACCACCCTGATAGAAGGTACTGATTACGATGTATCTTACAAGAAGGTCGTAGGCGAAAGCAAAGAAGATATTGCAGCAAACGAAATCATCCCAGCTGGAACTTATAAAGCTATAGCTACAGCCAAAGGAAACTATAAAGGAATTAAAGAGGCAACGTTCACTATCACTCCAGCCGCAAGTACCCCTACAGTCACGATCACGGGATGGACATACGGTCAGTACAATGCAGAAACGAATGCACCTAAGGTTACTGGTTACGCTGGCGATGGTGAGATAACATATGAATATAAGTTACAGGGCGAGCCAGAAGAAAAGTTTGCCTCTACAATACCAGAAAATGCAGGAAATTATACCTTAAGGGCAAACATTGCGGCAACGGAAAACTACGCTGCCGCAACGACGGACAGCATACACTTTACTATCTCAAAGGCTACCGTCACACCGACAGTGGAGCTGACAGGATGGACCTAT
>CACWMK010000043.1:0-1793 GCA_902761905.1 uncultured Prevotellaceae bacterium | reverse complement strand
AGTAACATACGAGTACAAGCTACAAAGCGCACCGGAATCTGAATTCGCTAACACCAAGCCGCAGAACGCAGGGGAATACACGCTGAGGGCAAACATTGCGGCAACGGAAAACTACGCTGCTGCAACTGCTACTACGAATTTCACAATTTCGAAGGCCAACATCACCCCAACAATTACGTTAGAGGGATGGACCTATGGTGCTACAGCAAACACTCCAGAGGTGAATGGCAATACTGGCAATGGCACCGAAACCATTACCTATAAGGCTGAGGGAGCAGAAGAGTTCTCATCAGAAGTTCCTTCAGAAGTTGGCACGTACATCGTGAAAGTAACAATAGCTGAGACTACCAATTACAATGGAGGCGAAGCTACTTCTACGTTCACAATTACTAATCGCACGATAGACCCAGCTGAAGACATCGAATTTAGAGAAGGACAAAGCTACGCTTCGTTCTATAGCGCCGACGAGGATTTAGCTCTGCCAGAAGAAGGCATCGCAGTATTTATGATTACAGGCATCGACGGCAACACGCTGACCACTCAGGCCGTGACCTACATACCTAAGGGCGTACCTGTTCTGGTGATGAAATCATCAGGAGCAACGCAAGCCATCGCCCCAAGTGAGGTGAGCAACAATATGCTGCATTATGCCACAAGCGATGTGACTGCCGACGGCACAACCTACATTCTCTATAACGGCGAATACGTAAGAGCCACTGGCACCATACCTGCCGGCAAATGCTATCTGAAACTGAACAAGCCTTCGGGGGCACGCGCACTCGCCATCGGCAACGGGACAACCGGCATCGACAGATTGGACAACACGATATGGGCAACCGACAATTGGTTCGACCTGAACGGACGTCGCATTGAAAAGCCGACCAAGAAAGGACTTTACATCAAGAATGGCAAAAAGGTAGTAGTGAAATAATATATAAAGACAATGAAACAGACTAAAAAATATATCATCACAATGGCAGCACTGCTGCTGAGCGTAACAACCTGGGCGCAAGGTAAGTTTACCTACATTTACCAACTGAATGGATCAAGCAGCACAGCGACAGCTGCAGGTACCATCAGTGGCGAAATCAGCGAAAACGGAACAGCCACGCTGACACTGACGCCAGCCCAGGGCAACTACATCAACGCAGACTATATCACAGTGGAGAAGACACTTAGTGGAGGTAACGCTCAGACACGTATAGGCACAGCTGAGAACGTGACTATAACTGCCAGCAATGCCAATGCTGCCCCGAGTGGGGCTACAACCTATACCTTCGCAGTAGAGGATTCGAAATACGACTATGAAGTGACGGCCAACTTCCAGAGTCGCACTAGTATCAGCAATGCAACGGTTACACTAGCTACGACTAGCTACACCTACGACGGCCAGGAGCACAAGCCCGCCGTGAGCAGTGTAAAATTGGGAGGAACCACATTAGCCACCAATGACTACACCGTTAGTTATGCCGATGACTGTATTAATGTAGGCACCATCACCGTTACTATAGCCGGTGCCCGCACCTATACAGGCACCGCTACAGCAACCTACTCTATCAATGAAGCCGCCATGACTGTAAATGCTAGCGGATATACTGGTACATACGATGGCCTGGTACATGGTATAACTGTTACTGCTCCTGAGGATGCTGTCATCAAGTACGGCACCACAGAGGGAACTTACAATCTCGACGCATCACCGGAATATACTGATGCAGGCAACTACACGATTTACTATCAGGTAACTCGCGCCAACTACCAGAACGTTACTGGTAGTGCAACTATTGAGATCG
>CACWMK010000042.1 GCA_902761905.1 uncultured Prevotellaceae bacterium | reverse complement strand
GGCACGCTTGAATGCGCGTGCAAAACGTTGACCTTTTCTCATAACTCTTTTTAACTTTTAAGAGGCTTGGCAGGAGTCAACGTATTTCAGGCTAAGACAATGTACCTGCGTACCTGTGTACCTGCATTCGTGTTTCTGCACGATTTTCAAAATGAACTAATGAACTAATGAACTAACGTGTGTACTTCTAGAAAATGTATTAATGTCTTAATGTCCTAATCATAGTACGGCAGAATCTAGTAGATAGTACGGCATTATCTGGTAGATAGTGCCGTACTATCTCATATATCACTTTTTCATTCATATTATTCTTTATTCCAATAAAAAATCGTATCTTTGCAGCGATTAGAAATACAATTCCCCATGAAGAAACCTGCGTGGCTTGAAAAAGAAGAGCTGTATAAGATACTGTTCGAGTCGGACACTCCCAAAGGACGTGCCTATGATATCGTATTGATGGTAGTTATATCGCTAAGCATCATTGTTTCGTTTGTCGAGACAATTCCATCGCTGGCGCACACTTACAAACTGGTGCTGGAGATACTGGAGTATCTGCTGACCGTGTTTTTTACTGCCGAGTATATCGCTCGCGTCTACTGTTCGCCACGACCCAGAGACTACGTGCTGAGTTTCTTCGGAGTGATAGACCTGCTGGCCACCATGCCACCCTACCTATCGTATTTCCTGCCCAACGCACGATATATGCTTATGTTCCGAACGTTCAGATTCATACGCATATTCCGTATCCTAAAGTTGTTCTCGCTGATAAACGAGGGCTACATACTGATGTACTCGCTCAGGAAGAGTCTGAACAAGATATCGGTATATTTCCTGTTTGTACTGATACTGGTGACGTGTCTGGGCACACTGATGTATATGGTAGAGAGCGGAAGTCCCGACACGAAATTCACCGACCTGGCCACATCGGTCTACTGGGCCATCGTAACGATGACTACCGTGGGTTATGGCGACATTACGCCCATAACCCCGATAGGACGATTGCTATCGGCATTTGTAATGCTGCTGGGCTATACCATCATTGCTGTACCCACAGGCATTGTAACTGCTACCATCATCGACGAGACGAAAGCGAAACCTAAAGACGGACGCTGTCCACGCTGTGGCGAGAAGGTGAGAAAAACTGACCGCTACTGCTCGCACTGCGGCGAAAAGCTTTAATCACTCGTCGTCTTCGGTTACGTCGCTGTAGTGGAAATCTTGGTAGTACTCCAGCTCGCTGTGGGCGGAGAAGTAGCCTAGGCAGCCTCCGGTGAAGTTGTCGATGGGGTTGGTGCCTGTGCTCGACATCTGCTGCATGGAGTAGAGATAGTCGTAGGCGCGCTGGTCGATGGCACGGATCACAATACGGAGCTGGTCGCCATCGTGGAGCACATCGGTGCCTCCGGCGCCATCGCGGAAGAAGGTGAACAGCTGCTGCAGCTCCTTGTTAGGATTCTTATCATCCTTCATCACAGCCCAGCGATAGCCCAAGCCGTTGCGGTAGATGTGCATGAAGTACCAGTTGCTCTCGTTGGAGATGTCCTGCAATCGCAGGTCGCCAAAAAGATAGCGTTCTGTGAGCATCTTCTTCCAGATCAAACGGAACTCATTCATCTTGGGCTTGCTCTGCATGGTGGAGGTAGAGGTGAAGTGCTGACCATCTACCTCGACATCCAACTGATAGGTGGTGCCAGCCACGCCCTTAAGCTTGGAACGGTAGTAGCCGTTGCGCGAGAAGGGGATGTAGACGGTGGTGCCATCGTCGGCAGTGATCTTGACGGTGGCATCATTCACATCGCTAACAGTGTTGTTATCATCCATAGCGTTGGTCTTACTTACACGGACCTCGGTGCCAGAGCCATTGATGACGCCCTCGACAACGTAGCGAGTGTCGTGGCCATGATAGTCGATATTGATCTCCTTTTCGCAGGCGATCAGTGCCATCACACATATTATATATATTAAGCGACGCATAAATGTCAGAATTTGATGTTAAACGATACCGACGGCACGATGCCGAAGAGTGAATACTGCTTGGCACGAGTGCCGGCGCCATACTCGCCGTCCTCGAAGTTGATGAGGAAGGGGTTGTAGCGGTTATACAGATTGTAGATGCCGAACACCAGCTGATGGGTGCGATTGCGATAGCGCTTGCTCCACACGGCACTCACGTCGAGATGGTGAGACGACGGGGCGCGATAGCCGTTGCGCTCGGTATAGTAGTATATCCAGTTGTCCTCGATCATATACTTGCCGCTGGGGGCTGTGAACGCCTGACCGCTATTGTATACCCACGAGGCGCTGAACGACCAACGGGGACTGAGACGGTACATGGCCACGATGTTGATATCATGACGGCGATCATTGTTGGCATCGTACCAGCGGCCCTGGTTGATACCGTCGATCCTAGTCTTCGACCACGACAGGGTATAGCCTATCCAACCGGTAAGTCGGCCGTTGTTCTTGCGGGCGCTTATCTCCACGCCATAGCCCTTACCCTCGCCGGCCAGAACCAGGCGTTCAATCTCAATCTCGCTGGCAAACGACTTGCCGTCGCGATAGTCGAGCACATTGTTGATATGGCGATAATAGGCTTCGAGCGAGAAGTCGTAATCCTGATCGGGAGTCATCACAAACACACCACCGCTTATCTGGTCGGCCACCTCGGGTTTTACCAGGTTGCTGCTCATGGTGTAGCGGTCGAAGGGTGTAGAGGTGCTCTGATTGCGCAAGGCATGAACATTCTGCGAAGTGCGGGTGTAGCCCAGCTTAAACGAGGTGATAGTTGACAGTTGATAGTTGAGAGAGAGACGGGGCTCGAGCGTGGTGTGGGTCTTCACAATCTTGTTTTTGCCATAGTTGTAATACCACGCTATGTCGCCATTAGGCTCAAGGTCGTAATAGAGCGAACCACCCAGGGGCGAGAAGGCCGTGAAGCGCAAACCTGCCGAGAGGTTAAGACGATCGGTGACGGGCATCGCGAGGTTAGCCCAAACGGCATTGTCCCATGCGCGGCGCTGCTCCTTCTCGTGCAGCGACACCTGTTGCCACTCGGCCGACTTGACATTCATAAGAGCCGTCTGGAAACCTGTCTCGACATTGTATTTGCCAAAGTTGAGACGGAAGTCCTGACGGAAGCCCGTCTGACGGATATGGCCCAGGAAACAGATGTTTACACCAAGAAAATCGATGCCGTTATCGGTCTGATAGCCACTATAGTAGGCTGTGGACTGCGAATAGTTGTTGCCACCGAAGTGGTGTAGCCACTTAAGACTGGCCGAGAGGTTGTTCCAACGGATGTCGACCATATCCTCGAGCGCAGTGCGGTCGTTGCCCGTAAAGAAACTGAGGAACAGCTGGTTGCGGTCGTTGATGGTCCAGTCGGCCTTGGCATTGATATCGTAGAAGTAGAGCGTGTTACCCCTGAAGTCGGGCGACAGCTTTAGGAACATGTCCATATACGAGCGACGGGCTGTGACCAGAAACGAGGCCTTATCCTTGACGATAGGCCCCTCGAGGGTGCCCTTGGCTGCCAACAGACCTATGCTGGCGCCACCGTGAAGTTCGCTCTTGTTGCCCGTCTTGCCTATGATGTCGAGCACAGCCGACGATGCGCCGCCATACTGTGCGGGCAGCAGTCCCTTGTAGAGTGTGGCCGACACCAGAGCATCGCTGTTGAATGCAGAGAACAATCCACCCAGATGGCCCACATTGTATACTGGCGAGATATCGACCAGTATCTGATTCTGAGCCGATGTGCCGCCACGTACCTGGAAACTGCTCGATGCATCGCTCTCGCTCTTTACACCAGTGAGCAACTGCATGGAGCGCATGATATCCTGCTCGCCAAAGAGTTGTGGCGATGCGGTAAGGTCCTTTATCTGCACCTGTTCTGCTCCAGTCTGCACCTGACGCAGGCGCTGGCGGGCCGAATTTGACTTGACCACCACCTCGTCTAACTGTTCCTGACGAAGTGTGTCGACAGGGTCAGCGGGCAGCGAAAACAGTGCTGATAGTAGTAATGTTGATATAAACATGATGCAAAAGTAATGTTTTTTTTTGGAAACTCCAAAAAAATTCATATCTTTGCCACCGATTAATCAAAAAAAACTAATTTGTTATGAAGAAATTATTTGTTGCCGTAGTGGCAATTGCAGCACTCTGTGCTTGCGGAAGTGGCGAGAAAAAGAGCTTGGACTATCGTGGACTGTCGATGGGAATGTCATTCAAGACATTCTGCGACTCACTGACTGCTCGCGGATTTGCAGTAGACTCTGCCAAGACCGACTCTGACTTTGCCACAGTATCGATGTACAACCCCAACCTTAACTACCGTCTGATGCTGGCACAGAGAAACGACACTGTGGTGGCCGTGCAGGAGAACTACCTGATTTCGACCAACGACAGCACCCGCAGAATGTGGCAGCAGATGCACGACGAGTTTGAAAAGCAGATTGGTGCATGGCCCAACATGCTGAAGGACGGACAAGACCATCGCATAGCAAAATTCGAGGCTGATGGTGGTTTTATCACCCTCACCCTCGAAAATACATATAAACCTACTCTGAATGTTCTGTATCAGTTAAAGTAGCATGATGGTATAGAGGTAGACTACTGCTGCAGGAATGGCGAGCAGCGACGAATCGAAACGATCGAGCATGCCACCATGGCCTGGCAGTATGTTGCCACTATCCTTGATGCCAAGGGTGCGCTTGAAGAGACTCTCGACCAAGTCGCCCCAAGTGCCGAAGATGACTACTGTGAGGCCGAGACCAGCCCACTCTATGGCTGTGAGTCCCAGCTGATTCATCTGATACTGATCGGCCAGATACCATATCAGCACGGCTACGGCTATCACCAGGATGCCACCGCCGATGCTGCCTTCCCAACTCTTTCCCGGAGATATTCTGGGGAAGAGTTTATGTTTGCCCAGCAACGAACCGCACAGGTATGCACCAGTGTCGTTCATCCACAGGAACACGAATACCGACAGCGGCAGAATGGGATCGTAAGCCACATATCCCTGCGGAGCAAGGTGGAATGCCAGCGTGTTGAGTAGCGAGAATGGCAGTGCGATATATATCTGAGCCATCATGGTGTATGCCCAACTTTGGATGGGATCATCATTCTTGAGATACAGCTCGGCCACCATCATATAGATGATAGACACGAGGTATGGGATGAACACTGCCGAGGGTGTGAGTTCGCTGCTGAAACCTGCTACAGCGAAGAAGAAATACACGCCTGCAACGGTAGAGATCAGCCGGTTGACGGTGACATGCTCGCGCTCATTAACCAGTCCGGTAAACTCCCAGATGGTAAGACCAGTGATGAGTGCGAACAGCAGTACCATAGCCTGCGGACGCAGGAAACTGCATACCAATACGGCCACAAACAGCACGCCGGTAATGGTTCTAACGATAAAATTATTCATCCTTACCCTCCTCTTTTTCTTCTGTTTTATTCTCTAAGGCTTTCTGCTCGTTGGCTTTGGCCTCGGCTTCGAGTTCCTTGGCGCGCTCCTCGGCCATACGCTCGGCATCGGCCTTCATCTGGGCCTCGAGCAACTCCTCGGCACGACTGGTCCATGGGCGCTTGCCGAAGATGCGCTCTACGTCCTCGGCAAAGATCACCTCGCGATCGATGAGCAACTGGGCAAGCTGTGCATGACCTTCCTTGTGCTCAGTCAGTATCTGCTTGGCACGCTCGTACTGCTCGTTGATCATACGCATCACCTCGTCGTCAATAATCTTAGCTGTAGTCTCAGAATATGGCTTCTGGAACTGATACTCGGCATTATTGTAGTAGCACACGTTAGGCAACTTGTCGCTCATACCGGCAAAGGCCACCATGCCGTAAGCCTGCTTGGTGGTACGCTCAAGGTCGTTCATGGCGCCAGTTGAGATATGGCCCACAAACAGCTCCTCGGCAGCACGACCTCCGAGCAGCGAACACATCTCGTCGAGCATAGCCTCCTTGGTCTGCAGCACACGCTCCTCGGGCAGATACCATGCAGCACCAAGAGCCTGACCACGTGGCACGATAGACACCTTGACCAGCGGATTGGCAAACTCGGTGAACCACGAGATAGTGGCATGACCAGCTTCGTGGATAGCTATCGAACGCTTCTCGGCTTGAGTCATCACCTTGGTCTTCTTCTCCAGACCACCAATGATACGGTCGACAGCATCTAGGAAGTTCTGCTTGGTGACAGTAGGACTATTGTGGCGGGCTGCTATCAGTGCAGCCTCGTTACATACGTTGGCAATATCGGCACCCGAGAAACCAGGAGTCTGACGAGCCAGGAAGTCGATATCCACGCTCTCGTCGATCTTGATGGGCTTAAGGTGTACCTTGAATACCTCCTTACGTTCGTTCAGGTCGGGCAGGTCGACATGTATCTGACGATCGAAACGACCGGCACGCAACAGGGCTGAATCGAGCATATCAGCACGGTTGGTAGCAGCCAGGATGATGACACCACTATTGGTTCCGAATCCGTCCATCTCGGTGAGCAGGGCGTTAAGAGTGTTCTCGCGCTCATCGTTGCCACCCATTGCGGGGTTCTTACTACGTGCACGACCCACAGCATCGATCTCGTCGATAAAGATGATACAAGGACTCTTGGTCTTGGCCTGCTGGAACAGGTCGCGAACACGCGATGCACCAACACCTACGAACATCTCTACGAAGTCGGAACCACTCATCGAGAAGAATGGCACACCGGCCTCGCCAGCCACGGCCTTAGCAAGCAGAGTCTTACCTGTGCCTGGAGGGCCTACAAGCAGGGCTCCCTTGGGTATCTTACCACCCAGATCGGTGTACTTCTGCGGATTCTTCAGGAAGTCAACTATCTCCTGTATCTCCTGCTTGGCGCCAGCCTGTCCGGCAACGTCCTTGAATGTGATACCAAGCTCGCCGCCCTTTTCGTACATCTTGGCCTTGCTCTTGCCCACATTGAAGACGCCGCCACCAACGCCGCCTCCTCCGCCGCCCATGCGACGCATCAGGAATATCCACAATCCTACTATAAACAGAATCGGGATAAGATTAGTAAGGATAAGCGAGAAGAAGTCGTTTTCGCGCTTATTATCAAAAGCCAGATCGCCAGTGAACACCTTTTCTTCCTTGGCCTTGGCGATGAACTGCTCTACCTGGTCGACACTTCCGAACTCGACCTCGAGATACGGATCGACACCAGTCTGCTTGGTGCTCTGCTTGAATACGTCGCGAATATGCTCAGGCTTTACATACATACGAAGTATGCCCTGCGGCTTGTTAACCACAATCTTCTTGGCATAGCCACGCTCTACCATCACCTTGAATTCGCTATACGATGCCGACTTGGCTATACTACTGTTCTCGGGACCACCACTGGTAAACCACAACAGTCCCAGAGCCAGAATGGCGATGAAGTATATCCAGTTCATATTGAACTTGGGCATATTCATCTTAGGACCATTGCCTCCGTTGCCCATATTTTTGTTTGGATTTTGATTATTCTCCATATACCTTATTATATATATAATTAGTCCAAATCAGGAATTCTTGTCAGAGGGGCATCTTCCCACAGATGCTCCAGATCGTAATATTCGCGCACGTCGGGCAGGAACACATGTACCAGCACATCGGTATAGTCCATTGCTACCCACATTGCCTGTTCAAGTCCAACCACGTGTGCAGGTTTCTCACCCAACTTTTCGCGCACCACATCGCCTATCGACTCGGCGATAGCTTCTACCTGTGTTGGCGAATTGCCAGTGCAGATTATGAAGTACTGGCAGATTGTTCCCTCTATTTTTGTCAGGTCGGCCACAACAATATTGCTGCCTTTCTTGTCCTGAATCGCTTCTTTAATTGTTTCTACTAGTTGTATCATTAATAAATTATCTAATATTTGTGCACAAAGGTACAGCAAATCGAGCGAAATGCCAAATAAATTTGGATTTATTTGCATTTCCGAGATGCAGCGTACCTTCAAAGTTTGCTTTAAAGGTACTGTAAATTGGGCAAAAAACAAAGAAAAACAGAAAAAATAGCGGTTTTTTATAAATTTTCTCCAAAAAATTTTGGTAGTTCAAGAAAAAGTAGTACCTTTGCACGTTCTCAAGCAAAAAACATTTTGGGGTATGGTGTAATGGTAACACTGCAGATTCTGGTCCTGCCTTTCCTGGTTCGAGTCCGGGTACCCCAACTAAAATAATCGCTAAGTCGCTGAAAATAAGCAACTTAGCGATTTTTCTTTCACTTTTTTGTCGGATTTTTGTCGGTTTTTAATAAAAAGTATGTTAATCGATGGTGTTTTTATCGATTAGATTTCCTATCTTTGCAAGCGAACCAAAACATTTTTATTATGGCAAAGATTGAATTTCGACTTTCAAGTAAGACTCAGGAATCAGGTAGAAGTGAAATCCTGATCACTATCACTCATTTGCACATGAGACTGAGGGCAAAGAGTGGGATTTTCATCGATCCCGCATTCTTTGAACATGATATCGACTGGAAAAAGACTGAAGAGGTTGCGAAAGCTGAAGGGAGAACCATCAAGCGAACCAACGACCAAACCGCAACAGAGAAGAAAGCAATCAAGAATGGTTATATCCTGAAAGATAGTGGAGTACTTGAAGTAAGGCAGACACTCGAAACTGATGAAGTCAAGTTCCACAAAAAGCAACGTGATCGCCTCGATGAATTAAAGAAGGTTATAACCAAAGAGTTTGAAGAGGCTGATAAATTATTCCTCGATTCCGACTGGTTGAAAGAGGTTGTTGATAAATTCAACCACCCTGAGAAGTATCAGGCTGCACCAGTTGAGGAAACGAAAAGAACCATATACGAAATCATTGAGGAATACACAAAGACACCTGATAGAAAAACAAATCAGCCTTTGGCCGAATCTCATGCGAGGGTGTTCTATGTACTCAGCCGAGCAATTGCGCGATTTGTCGGATATGTAAGAGCAATAGACCAAACCCGCAAAGATTATGATTTCGACATCGACAAAGTATCACGCGAGGACATTGAAGAGTTTTCCGACTATCTGAGACACGAAAAAGAGTTGGCTGAAGATAAGCCTCATCTTTTCGAGAAACTGTTATCTGAGTACCCGCTAAGTGTGCGCAAAGGCCGCAACGTGATTGAAGGCCGAGGCGAAAACACCATTATTAAAATGAGAACACGCCTGAAATCAGTATTTCAGTTTTGCAACATGAGAGGTTATACAGATAACCACCCATTCGAGGGTATCACAATAGGAACTGCTAAGGTTGGCACACCCTATTATATTACCATCGATGAGCGCAACACAATCGCTGAGGCTGATTTGGCGGCAATATGGGAAACAATGCCTAAAGACGAGAGGCAAAAAGCACGAATGCCAATTGATACTCTGGTCGCGCAACGTGATATTTTCATTTTTCAATGCCTGATAGGTTGCAGAGTTGGCGATTTACTGAGAATGACAGATAAGTATATCCACAATGGTATTTTGGTTTATTCGCCTCATAAGACCAAAGATGAAGGCAGCGAACCAGTACAAGCGCGAGTGCCATTGCACGAAAAAGCTTTGAGCCTCATCAAGAAGTACAAAGGTGCTGATCCTGAAGGCCGTTTGTTCCCATTCATTACGGCACAACGATACAACGATGCAATAAAGGTTATATTCAAAATGGCGGGTGTAACTCGCAATGTAGAGATACGCAATCCGCGTACTGGAGAGAATGAGATTGTTCCCATTAACGAGGTTGCATCGAGCCACCTCGCGAGACGTACTTTTGTCGGAAATGCGTATTTCAAAGTACATGATCCAAATCTGATTGGCAAGATGTCAGGGCACGTTGAAGGTAGTAAAGCCTTCAAACGATATCGAAAAATCGAAGATGAGACACTGAAAGAAGTTATTGATTTAATTGGTTAATAGCATGAGAAGTAATATAGAGGCGAGGCCAAAGGTCGCGAAACTAATAAATGAGATAGAGCGCATCAATAATGAAGATACTCTTCATCAATATGTGATGGAGATCGCAAGTTTTTACACCTCAGAATGCAAAACAGATAAAAGAATCTTAGAGCAATATGAGTTGGATATTAAGTCACTTGTATTAATCTATAAATTGGCTAATGATCGTTATTGTGGATATAGGCAAAAGTGGGATGATTATTCGGAAGAAATAATCAAGCCTGATGAAAGATATAAGATAGTTGTTGATAATATCCTTCAGGCTTTAGATTTCCTAATACATCAGGCTGCATCAAACAAAGTGTTTTTACCTTTGGAAAAGTTAGAAGAACTGGGTTTGAAAGAAGTAAAATATCCTAAGCCGCTTTGTGTGCCTATTTGGAACGTGAGGATAGAAAGTGTTTACGATTCAGCTATCCAATTTTATAAGGCACATGGTTTTGTGTTTGATTCAGATTTACCTGAGATTCCTGAAAAGTTAGCAAGAATCTTCGGATTTGACAAACGTATATTTAAAGACTTTAGTAAAGAGTGCGAGGGAAAAGATTTGGTTGGTGTTGCTGAAGTATATGTGAAGTATGCAAGAAACGGACTTATTAACAAATCAAGAGCGATGAAACCAATATTTAATCATTTCGTTTCTTCTGATGATAGCCAGTATATGACTTTTACGAGGTATGCCAAATGTTGATTGTTAAACTTTAAAAGATTAGATTATGAAAACAGAAAAGAAGTACATTATTGGTAAGGAAAGCGCGTTATTACTCAAAACATTGGAGAAGTGTGAAGAGTTCCAAAGTTGCTTTATTGATGCATTGGTACAGATGTTTGGTGATGAAGATGGAAACAAGCGATTCAACGAACACCACCACCAGTTTGAAGAAGTTGAGCGTACAATCATGGAGTATTTGCGTATTAATTTTATTAGCGAAATGACTGGGAAAAACGAAACAATAACTCTCTGATTATAGGGCGTAGATTAGGATTGATAAGTAAGTGCATGGATTGTTTGATTCATGCACTTATTTCTTTATCAAACACCCTGATTTGTTACCAATTTGTTATTATCATGATAACATTGATAACATAATAAACAAAGCCTTTTATATCTTTTCAACCTATCATGAAAAGCACTAATTTCGCGGCATAAACTTTTAAAAAAAACGAAAATGAATATTAAAGATCTGATGAATTCAAGCGCAAATGTTTCGGTGATGGTATCACTACCTGATTTGCGAGAGTTTGTTTCTGAGATGGTTGCTGAGGCTGCTGCATCGAAACAAGAGAAAGAAGAAACGTATTTAACCAAATCCGAGGTTGCAAATCTCTTAGGAGTCAGCGAAAACACGCTTTGGCGATGGGATCGCGATGGCTACCTTCATTCTGTTAAGGTAGGCCGAACCCCAATGTATAAGCAATCGGATATTAACAAACTTCGTGAAGGCAAAGGAGAATAAAGATGGAGTTATCGAACCAAAACACTATTGCTCAGGTTTTGAGGAATCAGGGTGTTCCTGAAGATGAGATCGAGAGGCGGCTGATGGTTGCGAGAATGTCAACATCAGGCGATTATAACCCGCTTTCAGATACTTATACCAGCGATGAAGAGAACGCGCCTGAGAAGGCTTTAAACGAGCCTTCAGAACCTTCTATTTTGCCACCACTCGCGCAATATCAGGATATTGCAAAAGATGAGGCTAAACCAGTATCGAGCAAACCAGGCGAGACGGCTGCAGATAGAAGTGCTAAGGAGAAGAACCTACTACCAATTGATATGTACGGAGAAGGCGCGAAGAGGTGGGCAATGGCCTTTAGTGAGGCCTATCAGGTGTCTCTCGATTTGGCGGCCGCTGCAATGCTTTTAGGTGTAGGCATGGCCGCAAATAGAAAGGCAACAGTTACCTTTGGAAATTACACCAATAGGCCGAGCCTTTGGATTGCTATTGTTGCGCCTTCAGGTTATAACAAATCCGAGCCAATTGCAAAGATTCTGAACCCGCTCGAAAGCATAAACAAAGAACTGGTTGAATACACTCGCAAAGAGTTCGCAAAGTGGAAAGCTGATGGAGAGAAGGGCGCGCCACCAGTGAAATTAAAACTCATTATCAGTGATTCAACACCCGAAATCCGATCCGAGTTGCTGAGTAAAAACGGCCTATTGATTCTACGTGATGAAATCTTTGGATTTCTGAAAGACTTGAATAGGTACACGCAATCAGGAGAGGTTGAGACACTTCTTTCGATATGGAGTTCCAAGAGTTTTTCAGTTGACAGAAAGACCAGTACTTCGTTTTATGTCGAGAATCCTTTTTTATCTATCATCGGGGGTGTTCAACCTGAATTGATGGCAGATGCATTTGGCGGCAAAAACTTTGAAGGATCGGGATTCCTCGCGCGATGGTTATTCCTTTGGCCTTATAGTTCGCGAGTTCCTGAAGATATAGTCGAAGATACCATCAGTAAAGATGTAGAAAATGGTTGGAACGGACTTATTCAGAACCTTTGGAGAATGCCAGTACAGAACTTCAGGTTAAATCCTGAGGCCGTTGAAGTATATCGGCAATATTTGAGATATACGGCCAATATCATGAATGCTGAAGATTGCGAGAATGGTGTTCGCGCAATGCTCGCGAAAATGCGAATCTATGCTATCAGACTTGCACTGGTTATTCATCTTCTCAGGCATGGGCACAAAGCACCTGAGGCAATTGATGGGTACGCGATGAGTGCATCAATCAAAACTTGCAATGCGTTTGAACTCTGGAACTCGAAAGCACTTCGAGCAATAGCGAACACTGATGCAGTGCGAGAGATGAGCAATGCCGATCTATTGCGCGAACTGGTTGCGAGGTATGATATCAACAACCAGTCGGAATTGGCGCGGCTGATAGGCAAATCTCAGCAATATGTATCGCGAATCCTGAAGGAATGACTAAAAGTTGTAAGGTTGTAGGTTGAATTTCTTGAAACACCTATAAACAAAGGACTTTTGAGAGATACAACCTACAACCTACAACCTGAGAACGGAATAATATAATAATAACATTAATATATAAGACTATGGACAAAGATAAATTAAAGGGTTACTTTCTCGATCCATCATTGGATTACAGACGAGAACTGAGCCAGTACAAAGTGAACAATCATGGTGATTTGCTCATCAGAGAAAACAACAGATGGGAATACTTCATCAGGCGGGAACGTTTGACAGAATCCGACTGGATTTCCCATCTATGCGGGAGACTGTCTAATCGACAATTTGGCGAATTCGTTTGCGCCTATATGAAGGCACTCGAAAGACTGGGTATTAAGAGCCTGAATATTTCGATATATGGCTTTGACTCAGCTTGCAAATATGCTGATGGCAAATAGTATTTAGGCCGTATTCGAGGCGCATCAGGGCGCGAGTTTGGCGCGGGTGCATCAACAACCCGCAATCCTGAGAAAAGCGGTTATAATCGCCTCGCAACACCCTGAAGGGTTGCGCCTCGAATCAGCCACTCGCAAAGAAAGAAAAGAACCAAAAGAAAGAAATTTTGGCTTTCATATAGTGGGCGCGAGTCGTGCCTGATCCTAAAAGCATAAACAACTTATTAAATATAAACGATATGACAAAGAAAAGTATTTCCTATTATGAGAAGAAACTTCGCCAAATGATAAAAGAGAGGCGAAAGGTTGATAACGTTGAATCATGGATTGAGGCGCAAATCGAGGCGGCAGCTATGAACTGGCAAATGATGGTGAGCCTTCATGATGAAATTATCAATGGTAAGTTTGTGTCGCTTGAACATGGTTCTATGGGGCAAACCAAAACTATTGTGAATCCCCTACTCTCAACATATCGAGATGTGCAACGAACCCACATTCTACATTTAGAGGCTTTGGGATTGAACTTCAAAACTCAGCCTAAGAAGATGACAGAATCAGGCGCGGTTGGTAGCGATGATGATGATCCTTTGGTTAAGTACTATAAAGGCATAATGGGTGAATGATTGCAACATCTAAAAGGGGGATATTGGTGTGTTTTATTAAAAGGCGCATTTTTCCTCAAATCCACTTGACTCATCTTGCGTTAAAATAGCAATTTTTGAGATTTTCGTTTTTTCAATCATCTAACAACCAGTGATAAAGGGAACAATCGCCTATCTGCGAGCGATAAAACCCACCAACAATAAAATAAATATTTCAGCACTATGCCAAAGAAGATTTTTACTCCAATCAAATTGCCAAAGATGCAACCTGATTGCTGCATGGATTGCCCACTACTGGGTTTGATCCCTAAAGATGAAAGAGAGTTCGGGAGTCAGGAAACACTTGTTTGTTTGGCTACCCATCACGCAATGAATGCGCGAATCGCGAGAAGTAAGAAGAGCGAACACACGCCAAAGCACCCATTGAAACGTTATTGTGATAACGACTGGGATAGATGGCAGCTTGAACCTTACTTTGGTAACTATCCAATAAGGGTTGTTGACCTGAGTAGATACCGCGATTCTTTCATCAGGGAGTTTATTGAATTCCGAATCATCTTTCATTCAGATCGAGGCCGAAAGCCAAAACACTGATGAGTGCCTATCATGGTGGGGTGTTATCCTGAGTAACACCCCACTCTTTTTCACTCTCAGATTGACGTACCAGTATTATACTTTGTATAATACCAAAGTCGGAATTTTACAGTTTGTACGAAATATTTACTTTCAATAAACGCTGAGGCTAAAGCTTAATATATCTTTAATCAGACAGTCAAATTATAAACAGACATTAAAAACATCTGAGCTACAAAGCGAAGTGTTAACAATATTCATATTTATCATAATATGGAAACTCGGAAAACTCGGAAATATTCAGCCTCAGCCTTTGTAACTGCTTGATAATCAGCGATATTTATTGTTAACCGCTTTTTGAAGTTCTGTTTTTGTGGTATCTGTCTGAATGTGCAATGCAAACAAAATTTAAAATGTAAGAAAAAGAGAAAGTATTTTGTATTTGATACAATGATGGCCTCAACATTAATGAAATGCAATGGTATACCTCATTCCTAAAGATAGGGGATATATAGAAATAAAAACCTAATGAACATGAGAAGAGATAAGACAGAAACTTTAGGAGGTGACTTTGTTGTTATTGGTACAAAAGTATCAAGAGTTGAGAAGGGCAGACTTCAAGTTATTGCAGATGCATTTGGAATGAGTTTATATGAACTTATGCAAAGCCTTCTACTGGCAATAATGAGGTACTTTGATTCAGGCGGTTTGATAACATACAATCACAACAGCATGATGAATGCTCTCGCAAATGCCATATATGCAACGAAAGGATCACACAACCCACTACTAAAGAGAGGGCGCAAATTCCAATGTTTAGATAGTGCCATTCTTTTTATTGGGGATACCAAGAAGAGAAGGCCTCAGCTTTTATCTGTTTGCAAGAATGAAGACGGGCAAATGATTGAATCCCTAAACTTTGATAAGATGGTGGCCGATTTCCTGATGTGTATTGATCCTGATGCATTCCTGAGACTGGAGTCGAAAAAGAAGGAATTGGGATATTTCAGCATTACGCACACATTGCACGAATTAATAATGCAACGAACCAGTGCAACAGATGAGATGAAAGATGAGATTGCGGAAATGTTTTCAGATGTGCGAATCACGTCAGGCGAGGCCGTAAACGAAGAAATATACTATAAGAGAAAGCGGAGAATAAATGTTGATGAGTACAGCACCATTGAGCAACGTAAAACATTCAGAGCAGATCTTTAAAGAGCAACAGATATGGATTTCAATATTAATACTTTCAGCCTCAGCCACTCAGATTTGATTGAGTGCATGGAATCAGCTTTTAATCCTGATGATATAGACTTTGGCTTTAATCCCGATGATATAGAGTGGGGATTCAATCCTGATGATATAAAGTTTATTTGAATTTGATTTGGTAGGTTGAAATAAAATGAGTACATTTGCACTCGATTTTGCTTAAGGCAAAAATGTTTTGGTTCAGGGGTGTTTCTTTGAGATGAAGAGACACCCCATTTTGCAACTTCAAAGATTGCATATTTTTGTCGGACTTTTGTCGGTTTTTTAAAAAATCTAATAAAAACGAGTAAAAACAGATAAAAGAGCGAATATGTTAAAACCCTGATTTTATCGGGGTTTCTGTTATATACTACATTATTAATCGGGTACCCCAACTAAAATGAAAGGTCGCTAAGCACAATGCTTAGCGATTTTTTTATGCCAAAAACACGCAAAATCACGCAAAAATACGCAAAAATAGGGAAATATAAAAAAATAGTAGAAAAAAAACACTTTTTCCTTTGACGATTTCAAAAAAAGATTTATCTTTGCATCACTTTTACAAATTTAACTAATTAATTAAAAAAGCACCCTTGGAGGTAAATGGGCTTCACTCCTTTGGTGTACAACCTAAACAAGCCCTGCTAAAACAATTATATGAAAAAAAGTTTTTTCTTTAAGAGTTCACTCGTAGCTGTTGCAGCTCTGTTCATGACTGCATGTAGTGAGAACTACGACAACCCATTTGGTGTTGAGGAGTTGTACGATCTTGACGTAACAGAACTTGTTGCTACCGATGGTTGGGGTGGCGGTTGGTGCGCTACTCAGTATGCTCCTGCAGTAAAAACTGCTGATGGACGTGTAAGTCAGATGATGGAGAACTACCAGACCAATGTAGATGCTACAGGTGTAATACTCCAGCAGACCCTCGAAGGACTTAAGAACGGTAACTACAAGGTTGAACTGTATGCAAATGCATTCTATACCGACGGTCGTGGCTTCGAGTCAGACATGCAGGATGGTGCTATGGATGTAGCTTATGTATTCGCTAACGAAGTAAAATGCCCTGTTGTAGGACAGATTGCTACCGCTACCAGTAAGAATGGTGAATATGCCCTCGAGGTAAAGGTTACCGACGGAACACTGACACTGGGTCTTGGCAAGGAAAAGGCTGGTACCAACTGGCACACCATCCAGATTAAGTCGCTGGTTCTGGAGAACGGAACAAATGTTAAGCCTGAGACTCCAGAGGAAGTGGAAAACACAGACTTTACCGAGCTCGTTTTGTTGGATAAGGACTCATGGAATGCAAGTGGCTATTACGGAGTTAATATTGCAACTACTGACGGCAGAATCGGATCTATGGTAGAGCATTACTATAATGCATTCCCATGTGATGAGTTCCCAATGCATCAGACAGTTTCTGGTTTGGAGGATGGCACATATACAGTAGTACTTAATGCAACCTCTAATCTGGCATGGATTAGTTCTGACGTTGAAGCTGGCGCTATGGATGTTGCCTATGTATATGCTAAGTGTGGTGACAAATTTGTGAAGCAGCCTATCCCAGCAGGTAGAGAAACAGGCTTCACTGAGCCAGGCGAATACACAATTGAGATTGATGTAACAGGTGGCGAAATCGAACTCGGTTTGGGTCTGGAGAAACTGGATATGACCAACTGGCACACTATCCAGATTAAGTCTCTGACACTGAAGAAGTAAACAACGAGTTTGTTTTATAGATAAAAAAGAATCGCTAAGCACAATGCCTAGCGATTTTTTTGTTTTCAATATTCTGTCTTATCAGTTTTCTCTGTCCACAGACGGAACGTGTGCAATGCCTCAGCACGCAGCAATGGCACGATGGGCACAGTGCGCTCGCTCAACGGGCGCTCCAACTCCTCATAGATAAAGTCGTCGGCAAACTGGATATCACGGGCATCCTTGCGAGTATTGCCATAGAATATCTTGCCGATACGAGCCCAGTAGATGGCGCCAAGGCACATCGGACAAGGTTCGCACGATGTGTAAATGGTACATCCCGAGAGGTCGAAGGTGCGAAGTTTTCTGCACGCCTCACGAATAGTGTTCACCTCAGCATGTGCTGTAGGGTCGTTGTCGATGGTTACGCTGTTGCTGCTGCCAGCTACTATCTCACCATCCTTTACTATCACTGCTCCAAAGGGACCACCGCCTCGCTCAACACTTTCGTTGGCGAGGCGGATGGCTTCTCTCATAAACAGTTTATCTTGCTCTGTTATTATCATCCGCTTTACTGTTTGTTTTCTGCATCAATTGCCTTAATCTTCTCGCGAATCAGGTTCATATCGTCCTTCAGCTTCTGTACCTTGCGGTTCATCTCGTCGATAAGACTGTTACCCTTCTTCGAACTTGCATTAAGGAATCCCAAATTGTTCTCGTAGGTCTGAATCTCCTGCTTCAGTGCCTCGTACTGATGGAACAGGCGTGCACGCTCGTTGTCGAGAGCATTCTCGCCACGCTCAGCCACATTCTTCAGGTTCTGCTTGAAGTTGTTAAGACGGCGCTTGGCAGTGCTGATATTCAGATCCTTATAGAGCTTGTCGAGGATGGCATGATACTCCTTGTAAACATTGTCCTTCTCTTTATAAGGTACGTGACCTACAGAGTTGTACTCCTCAACCAGCTTCTGTACCTTGTCGGCCAGATCGTCGCCAGTCTCCTCGGCGATAGCCTTCAGGCGAGCGATGATGTCGAGCTTCTTATCCAGATTCTCGCGCTCCTCGCCACGCTGACCTGCACCTGCAGCATTACGTGCCTCGAAGAATGTGTTGCATGCTGCCAGGAACTCTGCCCACAGCTGGTCGCCCAACTTCTTAGGAACCATACCGATGGTCTTCCACTCCTTCTGCATAGCTACAAACTTGTCGCCAGTCGACTTCCAGTCGGTAGAATCCTGCAGTGACTTAGCCTTCTCGATCAGAGCACGCTTCTTCTCGGCATTCTCCTTGAATGTCTCCTTCAAGCCCTTGAAGTAAGCAGCCTTACGACCAAAGAAGTCGTCGCAAGCAGCACGGAAGCGCTCAAAGATCTTAACGTTCATCTTCTGTGGAGCAAAACCAATGGTCTTCCACTCTGTCTGGATATCGATAATCTGCTTGGTGTGCTTCTCCCAGTCGCCGCTACCCTTGTTCTCCTCGGCAGCGATAGCCTCAACCTTCTCGCAGAGCACTGTCTTGCGGGCCAGGTTATCCTCCTCCTTGGCGCGAACGCCCTCGAAGTGCTGCTGATGGCGCTTGTTGATAACGCTAGAAGCAGCCTTGAAGCGGTTCCAGATATCCTCGCGCAGCTCCTTGGCTACAGGACCGATCTCGCGATACTCCTGGTGCAGCTTCTGCAACTGGTGGAATGCGCTTATTACATCCTCCTCGTCGGCCAGTTTCTCGGCAGCCTCGCAGAGAGCTGTCTTAAGTTCAAAGTTCTTCTTGAAGTCGTACTCGCGTGCCTCGCTGTTAAGACGAAGCATATCGTAGAACTGCTCTACATACAACTGATAGTTACGCCAAAGCTCGTTGGCCTTATCAGCTGGTACATTCTTTATCTCGCGCCACTGCTCCTGCAGGGTCTTAAACTCCTTGTAATTCTTGTTTGCCTCATCAGGTGTGGTAACCATTGCCTTGATGCGGTCGATGATAGCGAGCTTCTTCTCCAGGTTCTCCTGCTTTTCAGCCTCGATCTCCTTGAAGATCTTTGCACGCTTCTCCTTGATGATTCCCATCTCAGCCTTGAACGACTCCTCGTCGGGGTCGGGTGTGTACTGATACTGCTCGGGATCGCCGCCTGCATCCAGATAAGCCTTAAGCTTAGCCTCGCGCTCAGCCACATGGAGCTTGTAGAAAGAAGCCTTGAGATACTCAATCTCTTCCTTCTGAGGTGTCTCCTCACCATGGGCGATGTCCTGCAGACGATGCAGCACGTCGGCTTTAGTTTCATAGACCACACGAACCTGCTCATCGGCTGGCTCTGTGCCTTCGGTTGTTTCTACTTGAGGTTCAGTCTCAGCAGCCTGAGATGTAACTTCCTCATTAACTACTTCTTCGTTTGTACCCTGTTCCAGGATATTCTCTTGAGAGTCCATCATTTAACTATTAAATTATTACTAAATGATGCTTAGCATCATCACATTTGGCGTCAAAATTAAACATTTATATTTAATTAACCTAATTTTTTTTCGTTTTTTTGCACTTTTATGGCCTAAACAAGTCGTTTATGGCGGAAAATACCCCATGCAATGGCCGAAATAACCACCGAAAGTACCATCGCCAACACAAATCCCCAAGGTTTTGACTCCATGCCGTTAACCAGGTTCATACCAAACATCGACGTAACCAGTGTAGGTATCATCATCAGGATGGTAACGGTGGTAAGCGTACGCATCACGGTGTTCATATTGTTGTTGATAATACTCTGATATGTGTCCATCGTCGACTCCAGAATGTTAGAGTAAATCAAAGTGGTTTCGCGGGCCTGTGTCATCTCGATGTTTACGTCCTCGATCAAGTCGGCATCGAGTTCGTCAATCTGCAGCTTGAACTTCAGTTTCGACAGCAGTGTCTCGTTGCCTCGGATGGATGTCTGGAAGTAAGTGAGCGAGTCTTGCAGTCGGCTCAGACCGATCAGACTCTCATTGTTCACCTCCTTGTCGAGATTGCGCTTGGCCTTGTCAACCAGCATAGATATCTGCTTGAGTCGCTTAAGGTACCACACGGCACTAGACAGGAACAGGCGGAAAATCATATCCACATGGTCAGTGAATCCCTCGCCACGCTTCTGCTGGAACGACACAAAGTCGATCATCACATTGGTCTCGTAGAAACACACTGTGATGGTTACATCGCGCTTGTGTATGATACCAAGAGGTACAGTGGTGTATGGCGTGCGCGAGCGTATCTCCTTGACATAAGGTATACGCAGGATGATGAGCATCCATCCGTCGTCATACTCATAACGTGCACGCTCATCGGTATCGCTAATATCCGACATGAAGTAGTCGGGTATATTAAACTTCTCTTCTAGTTCACGCTGGTCATCTTCGGTGGGGCATGTCACCTGTATCCAGCAATTGGGCTGCCACTCGTTTATTTGGGTCAGTCCACCTTGGGTATTCCAGAATGTCTTCATTTTGCTAATCCTTTTTTCGTTAATGAAATGGTTTTAGCGGCAAAGGGATTAGCAGCCTTGCTCGCCATCCCCCGCCATTACGAATTGTAATTGTCCGCCGGGTAATCGTCCATAACTTGTTAATATTTTGATTTATCGGGTGCAAAGGTAAGAAAAAAATCCGCAGATTCAAAAAAATCTGCGAATTTTTTACTTCACTTTTTCACTTTTTTACCTTTTTACTTCTCAGGTATCACCTCGAGTGCGCGCTTGAGCAGTGTCCAGAATGGATCGACTGTGGCGATGAGTGCACGCTCGGTAGTGGTGTGAGGCGACTTCATGGTAGGACCAAAACTTACTACATCCAGATGTGGATACTTGCCCAGGATGATAGAGCACTCCAGTCCGGCATGGTCAACCTGGATGATGCCGTCGGCACCAAACAGAGCCTTGTACTCCTTGCAGAGCAGGTTCAGGATCTCGCTCTCGGGGTTTGGATCCCAACCACCGTAGCTACCAGCAGTCTGAACCTTCATGCCAGCCATGCTGAAGCAGCTCTCGAGTGTCTTAACGATATAGTCCTTCATATCCTCACGGCTAGAGCGGGCCAGTATCTTGAGCGATGCCTTACCCTCGCCGATGTTGATGATAGCCAGGTTGCTTGATGTCTCTACTACGCTGGGATAACTGGGAATCATACGGATAACACCGTCGTGGCAGCCATAGATGGCATTGATCAGGTTGTCCTGAATCTCAACAGGCACTTCCATCTTTGGAGTCTCAACATCCTCGCAGATTACCTCGATACCGCTCTCGATGCCCTTGTACTCATCCTGGAAGTCGTCTTGCCAGTCGGCAGCAAGCTCCTTCAGGGCAGCTACATTCTCCTTAGGCAATGTGAGCACAGCCTCGGCCTTGAATGGGATAGCATTACGCATGTTGCCACCCTGCCAGCTGGCCAGACGAGCCTCGCACTCCTCGATAGCCTCGCGAACCAAGCGAACCAACAGTTTGTTGGCGTTTCCACGACCCTCGTGAATCTCCAGTCCAGAGTGTCCACCACGCAGGCCCTTTACAGTAACCTTAACAGCAGCATCGTCGACCTCGGTCTCTACCTCCTTATAATCGAGAGTAGCAGTTACGTCGATACCACCAGCGCTACCGATAACGAACTTGCCCCAGTGCTCCGAGTCGAGGTTCATCAGGATATCGCCGTTAAGCTCGCCTGCAGGCAGAGCATTGGCACCAAACATACCAGTCTCCTCATCGGCAGTAATCAGGGCCTCGATAGGACCGTGCTTCAAGGTCTTATCCTCCATCACAGCCATGATGGCAGCCACACCCAGTCCGTTGTCGGCACCCAGTGTGGTGCCCTTGGCCTTTACCCATTCGCCATCAATCCATGGCTGGATAGGATCGGTCTCAAAGTTATGGGTACTCTCGGGAGTCTTCTGTGGCACCATATCCATATGTGCCTGCAGGATAACACCCTTCTTATTCTCCATGCCAGGAGTAGCGGGTTTACGCATCACGATGTTGTCAGCGGGATCCTTAAAGGCTTCCACACCAGCCTGCTTTGCAAAATCGAGCAGGAACTGCTGTACTTTCTCCAGATGTCCTGATGGACGTGGAACTTGTGTGAGTGCGTAGAAATTCTTCCAAATGCACTCGGGTTTCAGATTCTTAATCTCACTCATAGTTTCTTTGTATTTGGGTTAAAACGTTTCGTAAACAATAATGCGGCCCAGGCGTAGATGCCAAGCACGATGACCAGCATGGTCTGTACGGTATGAACGATGAGCACAAACCACAATGCCTGTTCATCGGCCACTCCGTAGAGTATCAGCATGGTCTTGATGGCAAAGTGCCAGGGACCAGCGCCGTTTGGTGTAGGCACGATAACTGCGAAGTTGGCAACCACAAACGACACCAGCGCACAGCCTAAGCCCAGATTCTCGGTAAAGTCGAAGCAGAAGAACGTCAGGTAGTAATGCAGAAAATACATCACCCATATACCTACGGAGAAGAAAAGGTATAGCGGCAGGTTCTTCACTCCCTTCAGCGAGAGTACTCCCTCCCATATACCGCCCAGCGTCATCTTCACCTTATTATATATAGAGAAGTTCTTGAGCAACAGGTGTAGCAGTATCAGCACAGCTAAGGCACAGATGGCTGTAACCACCCAACCTGTAAGCGAGAATCCGTTAAGTATTCTGTCGAGCGATGTACCCGTCTTGCGGAAGAAGGTGCCAAAGATACTCATCTCTACCAGCAAGATTATGCCAGAGTATATCATCACTATCAGAGTGTCGACAGCACGCTCAGTAACCACAGTACCCAGCGCCTTAGAGAACGACACACCATCATAGCGCTTAAGTATAGCGCATCGTGAGAACTCGCCTATTCTGGGTATTATCAAACTTGCCGCATAACTGATGAACACTGCATTGATACAAGTATGATTGCGGGCTTTTATCGTCTGTCCGTCTACGGTCTGGTCAGCATTGCTTGGTCGCAGGTCGATAGGATCGAGCGTCTGTTTCCATCGCCATCCGCGAAACATCTGGGCCAGTATTCCGAAGGGGAAGCTCAACAGCATCCACGTCCAGTTCATTTGTTCTGTCAGCACATGGCTAATCACCGAGAAGTCCTCGCCTCGGTACATCCACCATAAAATAGCGCCACCCAACACGAAGGGCAGCACCACCTTAGCCACACTGCTGATGATGTTTTTTAATTCCATAGGTGCAAAGGTAAGTATTTTAATTGACACGTGTCAACAATCGGTCGCTTTTTTAGTCTTTTTCTGCATTTTTCTTGGCTGTGTACGCAAACAGCAGTACCTTTGCAGCGGTTTTAAGGATAACAAATAAACAAATTTAGAGAAAGGAATTAATTATGGTAACATTAGAAACAAGTTTTTTATTGATGACCATGGCCGCATTTGCATTGGCCGTTTCACTGGTAGTAACCGTTGCTGTTAATGTAGACAACAATAAGTAATTGAACAAAAAAAATTGAGTCGCAGATTTCACAATCTGCGATTTTTTTGTGCCAAATTTGGAAGTTTGCCCGATTTACACTATCTTTGGCTTCGCCGAAGGTACTTCCACTCGGAAATAAAAATAAATCTCGATTTATTTTGTATTTCTCTCGTTTATTCGTACCTTTGCCCCCATGAAACAAGTTCGTCCTAAGAAAAATCTGGGTCAGCACTTCCTGACTGACCTGAATATAGCCAAGCGCATCGCTGATACAGTAGATGCTTGTCCGGAAATCCCTGTACTCGAGGTTGGTCCTGGTATGGGTGTTATGACTCAGTATCTGGTTGAGAAACCTCGTCCGTTCAAGGTGGTTGAGATCGACCGCGAGAGTGTGGCTTATCTTCAGGAGAACTTCCCACGTCTGCGCGATAACATCATCGGTGGCGACTTCCTACGCATGGACCTTCACGAGGTGTTCGAAGGCCAGCAGTTTGTGCTTACGGGTAACTATCCATACGACATCTCATCACAGATATTCTTCAAGATGCTCGACAACAAGGACCTGATTCCTTGCTGCACAGGTATGATACAGCACGAGCTGGCTGTACGTATGGCATCACAACCTGGCAACAAGCAGTATGGCATACTGTCTGTACTCATCCAGGCGTGGTATAATGTTGAGTATCTGTTTACTGTAGAGCCAGGTGTGTTCAACCCACCACCAAAGGTTCAGAGCGCAGTAATCCGTATGACTCGCAACGAGGTTACCGATCTAGGTTGCGACGAGCAGTTGTTCCGTCGCGTGGTTAAGGCTACATTCAACCAGCGTCGCAAGATGCTACGTGTATCGCTCCGTCAGATTTTCGATGCTGCCCACCCTGCCCCTGCAGGTTTCTTCGAGCACAATATCATGACGCGTCGCCCAGAGCAGCTGTCCATACAAGAATTCATCGCCCTTACCAACATGTTGGCAAAGGCAATGGAATAAGTCTGCTATCATCCCTGTCAACGATATATAGTATAAGTGCCTCCATCGCTCTGAGCGTAGTCTATCAGGAGGCGCTGTATGTATTGTGCGTTTTCGCGAACACGCTCTTCGTTACCATCGTATCCATTGATAAGTACCACCAGATGGGTGGTGCCTAGCGTCATCTTGGTACGCTCGTGGTCGCTGGTGGGAGTACCTACCCCGCCTTGGGCATCGCGATATACGGGCAGACCGGCTATATTCAACGGTCCGCGACCTATACCTTCGTAGGGTTCGCCTTCCTTGCCCACACCCAACACCAACTCGTCGCCAACAAACTTATCGGCATCGAAACCACCTATGCTGTAGCCATAGGCAATCGAGGCCAGGTTTACCAGATCTACCAGAGTATCAATCTGATAGAGTTCCTTGCCCTGCAGCATACGACGGATGAGTTGCTCGCTGGCAGGACGATAGCGCGAGGGATCCTTGCCACAGAGTTTATATACTGCACGGGTGGCGGCGATACTGGGCAACGATTTTACACTATCAGTGGTCAGTTCGCTACGCAGACGCTGTTCTACCTCGTGGATAGCATTCCACAGGCGATCGCTATAGGGAGTGTTTACTACCCTGGCCTCAACGCATGCTCCCACAAAATTGGGACATACGCTGGATATCTCGTCAGAAACCTTAATCTGTATCATTGCAACATCTTCTGGATTGCCTCGCTGCACTGCTCCATCAGCCAACGAGGTGTGCTGGTAGCTCCACAGATACCTACGCTATCTATACCCTCAAGCCACGAAGGATCGATCTCCTTAGGATCCTCTATCAGATGACTGTTGGGGTTTACGCGCAGGCACTCATTATAGAGCACCTTACCGTTAGAACTCTTACGACCGCACACAAAGAGGATAAGATTGTGCTTGGCAGCAAACTTAGATATGTTTGGCATACGGTTGGCTACCGAACGACAGATGGTATCGAAACTCTTAAAGGTGGCCGATGGTGATATATGTGTCTGGATGTATTCGATGATGCTGTTAAACTCATCGAGCGACTTGGTGGTCTGCGAATACAGATAGATGTCGCGCGAGAAATCAAGCTTTGTCACCTCGTCGCTACTCTCGATGACGATAGCTCTCGACTGCGTCTGACCTACCAATCCCAATACTTCGGCATGACCTTTCTTACCGAAAATCACAATCTGACGATCGTTATTCTCGTCATACTGTTCCTTGATACGCTTCTGGAGTTTCAGCACCACAGGACAGGTAGCATCGATAATCTCGATGTTGTTCTTACGTGCCAGTTCGTAGGTCTCGGGGGGCTCACCATGGGCACGCAGCAGCACCTTGGCATTGTGCAGTTGGCGCATCTCGTCGTGGTTGATGGTGATGAGCCCCATATCGCGCAGGCGATCGCACTCCATACCATTATGCACGATATCACCAAGACAGTATAGTTTCTCGCCCCGGGCGAGTTCCTCTTCAGCTTTCTTAATGGCGGTGGTCACTCCAAAACAGAATCCACTGCCGTCGTCGATCTCAATAATCATTAAACGTTAAACATTAAACATTAAAAGATTAAACATTATTTTTTCAGTTGGGCGAAGTATTCATCCAGCAGGTCTTGGGCAGCAACGAAGCTGGTCTTCTGTCCTGCGAGAACTGAAGCTTCGGCTGCGCCTAGCTCCGATTTTATCAGCGAATTGTTGTAGAAGTTCATGCGCAGATGCTCGTTGATGCTCTCGTACATCCAGTATTTACTCTGCTCGTTGCGACGATAGTCGAAGTAGCCATTAGCCTTTACAAAGTCGATGTACTCGTATATCATATCGAAAATCTCTTTCACGCCCGTGCCGTAGAATCCGCTATAGCACAGCACCTTGGGGCTCCAGCCGCTATCGGGCATGGGGAAGAAGTGCAGAGCATTACGGAAGTTGGTGGCAGCCATCTGGCAACGGTCCACATTGTCGCCATCGCACTTGTTTATAACTATGCCATCACTTATCTCCATGATACCACGCTTAATTCCCTGAAGCTCGTCGCCTGTGCCAGCCACCTGGATGAGCAGGAAGAAGTCTACCATCGAGTGACAGGCTGTCTCGCTCTGTCCTACACCAACGGTCTCAACGAATATCTTGTCGAACCCAGCAGCTTCGCAGAGAATGATGGTCTCGCGAGTCTTGCGGGCCACACCGCCAAGCGAACCTGCCGATGGACTAGGACGTATGAACGATGATGGATGCTGAGCCAGCTTCTCCATACGTGTCTTATCGCCAAGGATAGAACCCTTGGTGCGCTCGCTACTTGGGTCGATAGCCAGTACGGCCAGTTTGCCACCCTTCTCCTTCAGCACATGCATTCCAAACTCGTCGATAGAGGTACTCTTGCCTGCTCCAGGCACTCCGCTGATACCTATACGGATGGAGTTGCCGCTATAGGGCAGACACTTGTTGATGACCTCCTGAGCACGTGTCTGATGGTCGGGGTTGACGCTCTCGATAAGCGTGACGGCCTGCGACAGGATAGTGACATCGCCCTTAACGATACCCTCCACCATCTCGCCAACAGACAGTTCACGACGACGGAAGCGATTACGCTTAAGGTATGGGTTAACGATAGAGGGCTGTTCAACCCCACTGTTTACCTGCAAGCCTGCATATTCTGAGCTATTCTCGGGATGTTCCATAATTCATTGAACATTGAAGATTGAACATTTAACTTTATTTCAACTTGATGTTTACCACCACCTTGGCGTGGTCGGGATCGTTGGTAATCATCAAAATACGTGGACGAGTGCGGAGTTTCTGCAGATCGGCAGCTATACCTGTTATCTTCAGGTTGGCACTCTGTCCTGGGGCTATCTCTCTCTTGCTCAGTGTAACCTTCAATCCCGAAGTAAAGAGCTGTAGCGATGATATCTTAAGCGTCGACTGACCATTGTTAGTAAGTGTCACAGTGGCCGATTTCTTAGCCTTTCCACCAAAGTCGGTAAAGTCTACATCAGTCTCCGACATCTCCAGTTTCGGGGCAATACCCTTGTTCTCCTTCTCAAACTTCTTCATATCGGGCAACAATACCGTAGCCACATCGATGGCGTTGTCCTGACTCACCTTGTCGCCAGGGTTATGAGCCATGTAGATTGTGGTCTTGGTCAGTCCGTAGTCACGAAGCTTGTCCGAAAGCAACTTAACAGTGATGGTGGCCGAACGATAAGGCAACAGATGGTCGGGACTTACGATAGCCGAGAGATACGGAGGCAGATGCATCAGGTTTGGACGCATAGCCTTCTTACTATTATTAAATATGTGTATCTCCTTAACGGGTACATCACCCTTGTTCACATCATCAAACTCGATATCATCGGCATCCAACAGCAGGTCACCCATTGCCACAGGATAGTCGCCCGAATAGTCGCGCAGGTCTGTCTTAACCACACCAGTCATAGTGAGGTAGAATGGTTTCTTGGTGCCATTGCTCTTTACCTGACACATCTTCTGGAAGTGTCCCAACTGCTTGGCGTCGTAAGTCATCTTGATAGTAAACTTATCGCCCACTCCAACCTCCTTGGGATACTCTATCTTGGTACAACCACAATCAGGCTTTACACTCTCGATGATCAGTCGGCGGAATCCCTTATTACGAAGTTCGAATGTGGCAGTCACGGGTTGTTCGTAACCCGTACCACCCACATCTACTGTAGTAGTTTTAACGGTGAGACGCTGCGCACTCACCTCGTGGAAAGAGGAAAGTGGAAAGAGGAATGAGAATAGTATAACTGTTAATTTCTTCATCAATATAATGTTTAATATTTAATCTTTAATGTTTAATGTTTCAGAGTGGGTCACCGCTCTGAACTCAGGCGAGTAAGCGCACTCTACTGTTGCAGTGCCCGTCTCGTATGTTCCTGCACGATCGATGTAATATTCGGTCTCTATCACATGGGTACCCTTCGACAGCATATCGTAGAAGTAGCATGTGGTGTTATCACGAGGAGTGATGTAGCCACCATGTTGATAGCCACTAAGCTGCTTGATTGGCTCCATACATGCAGCACGCTTATCAACCACCTGCACGAAGTCATAGTCACGATCGGCAGTAATGGTGATACGGACTTTCACACGATCGCCAACCTTCAAATCCTTATTCAGAATTTCTCTCTTGATGCTCAAGCCACTACCATTATCAGCGATATTCTTTGTCTTCTGGAAGAACTGAGCATAGACAGCACCCCAAGATGTACCATCGCTGGTCTTACGGATGGTGAGACGCTTGCCCTTAGGCAGTACGGTCTTCACGTATCCGATAGCAGCTGTAGCCTTTGGTACGGCTACGGTCTTAACATCCAGATTTATGGCCGGCATCTTCTGGTTCTGTACCAGCCGGAACTCCTGGCCCTTCAGGAATGCATATACAGCATTCACACTGTTGATAGGAGTATCCCATGCCTGAGTGCGCTTCTGCTGTAGCAACCAGCGCTGCATCTCGTCGATGGTCTGATGGTCATCAGGAGTAATCATCTGCAGAGCCTCGATGGCGATACTCTGGGTTGGTATCTTGTAGTCGAACCACGAGTAACCAGCACGTGGAGTATCGTAGTAACGACCCATATCCTCGCGGAACACGGTGTACTCCTTCAGCGACTGGGCATACTCCTGAGCGCGCTGGGCATCAATCTTCGAGAAGATGACTGCCGAGAGAGCCTTGTCGTAGATGCTCTGACGCTTGATATCCTTCTTTAGCAGGGCCAGCAGATAGCTGTTGGCCTGCATCACATCCGCAGGAAGTGCGCGACCATCGAGGGCCACCAGATACAGCCACTGCAGGGCCTTATAACTTGGGAAGCTGACTTTCTCGCCCTTCTTCTCGGCTTTCTTCAGTTCCTTCACCAGTTCAACTATCTCGTTGCCCATAAAGCTGAATGCATTGTTCAGCATACCGCTGGTAGCACTCTGTTTCTCAGTGAGAGCATTCAGTCGGACCAGCATCTCGCTTACTGCCACAGTCATATAAAACGAACCTGGCATACCTGGATACCATGTCCAAGCACCCTCGCCATTCTGCAACTTCTGCAACTTCTCTATGCACTTGTCCAGACGATTATTCATCAGGTTCTCGTCGAAGAAGTCAGCCATGCGATGCTTCTGTTCTGTCTCGTTGTCAGCATCCATCACCCAAGGAGTCTCGCTCAGAACGAGATTTTTCAGATCTTCGTTCTTTTCTAAGTGAGAATTTAGAGATGAGATTTTAGAGGTCTTATCTTCCAGCATCCACTGCTCGAATACGGGCTTGATCTGTGGGTTCTGGTCGATGATATATTTGCCGATGCCGTTGGAATAGTACGATGCTGCCAGCGAGATGGCGTTATCATCATTTGGCGAACTAACTGTAGGCAGAGCCTGAACCATCAACCATACTGGATTGTTGGTATACTCCAGAGTGAGTTTAGCGTTCTTGGCATCTGCAGGAACCAGTTTTGACAGGTCGATAGCCTCAGTGCCAGGCTTATGCTGGGTGATAGGCAGGGCGATAGTTACTCGCTCGCTAGCTGGCAGTACAGGCAGATAGTGCTGCTCACCATCGCTGAATCCCTTGCCGCTTACACTCATCTTGCAGATAAGCATAGTTGGCTCATAACCAGTGGTGTTTACATCAAATGTTACCGATGTAGTCTCGCCAGCTTTTAGCGATACCTGCTTAGTCTTCTCGTAAACTACAGCATTGGTCTCAGCATTTATCAATTTCAGTGTAGCCTTGCCTTGCAGGTTCTTGGCGCCTGTGTTATAAATGCGACCAGAGATGGTAGCCTTATCGCCTTCGCGAACAAAGCGAGGCATGTTGGGCTGAATCATCACATCCTTCTTGGCTACAGTTTCTGCCTGGATGTTACCATAATATAGTTCGCGCGTGTGTGCGAAGCCAAGCATCTGCCAAGTGGTAAGACTCTCAGGCAGAGTAAACTTGATGGCTACACAACCATCCATATCCGTAGTAAGTTGTGGATAGAAGAAAGCGGTTTCGTTCAAGTTTTCTCGCACCTGCACATCTTCTGTTTGATTTTCATCTGAATCAGCACTACCAGCACTCGAAGTCTCGACAGTTTCCTTTGATTTCAACACTTCTCCTGAAGTATCGTCATTAGCCACTACATCGAAAACCTTCATCTCGTAAGCAGTCATTGCAGGAGCAGCCTCCATCAGCATCATTCCATCTTCAACATCCATCGTACGTCCGAGGCCCCTAACCCTTACTTTAGAACCACGAAGGCCCAGGACATGATAGCTGCTTGGATAAACCTCGCGATCGAAACGACTGAAGTTTATCTCGTCAGAATCTAACGATTTCCATGAGCGAGAGCAACTCTGATAGAAGTTGCGTGTGAGTTGATACTTCCAATTGGTACTTGGCAGTGGAACCCACAGATATGGACTGAACGACCACTGGTGCTTAGCTATCTGGTCGAGACTCTGATCGTAGAGTGTCGCCATCAGGTTGGCATCTACGGGTTTGCCCTCGGCATCCTTGATGGTCAGCGTCCACTCTTCCTTCTGTCCTGGTGTCAGTCGATCGCGGAATGTAGCCCACTCCAGGGTGAGTTTCTTGTCAGGCATTGGTCGTCGAATCTGTGCTGTGTGGGTATAGCACTTGCCGTTCTTCACCCATGCGTAGGTAAGCAGCAGTCCGTTTTCGTACTCGTCCTTGTATGTAAACTTACGATTAATCAACTGATTATTACGATCCACACTACCCTGCTCTATCAACTTCTTGCCCGAGAAAATGCTATATACTATATGTACATCCTTATCCGACGAACCCACCTGGATGGTAACAGGTGTACCATCGTTAGCAAACTGCCCTGCCGACTGATAGAACCAATCGTCAGTATCAGTAGCAGCCATCTCATCGTCGAGCGAGAAGATCACAACTGTCTTTTCTACAGTTTGGTCCTCATACTTAGCCTCAACAATATGCTTACCCGAAGCAAGCTTAGCCAGTGTTATCTGCTGATTTGTCTTTGTGCTTATCCACTCTCCATTATCTATGCGATAGCGCACCTCTGCATCAATATCCTTTCCTGCGGCATTGCGCAGATGGAATGTAGCAGTGGGATTATCCTCAACCAATACCTTATCAGCTACGTCGATGCTCAGTGCTGTCGGGCGATTACCCAAAGGCAACGACAGTTGACCGTTATGAGTCTCGCCAGCCACATCTGTCACATCAGCCATCACCACAAAGTTGTAGAACATCGGATGCTCAGATTCCGGCATCGTCAGTGGCATCTTAACTGTAAAGTTACCATCAGCATCGGTGGTTGCCTCGCCAGTAAATATCTCTTCGCCATTATTGCTGTAGCCAAAGGCGCCCTGATCGTAATAACGACTGTACGACCACCACCAGAAGGCAGTACGGCGCATCACCTTATAAGCCACCTTGGCATCCTGAACAGGCACGCCTGCATAGCTCAGTGCTGTACCCTTCACGTCTATTGTATCGCCAGCCTTGTAGGCTTCCTTGTATTCAGCAAAGTCCACGTGGAATGTCGGACGCTTGTACTCCTCAACACGCACACGCAGCGAGTTGTTGTTTACCTGAACGGTGAACATACCCGTCAGTCCGCTTGATGGCAGAGTAAAGTCGACTGCGGCCACACCAAACTCATCAGTCTCAGCCTTCTCCTCGGCCACCACCTTATAGTTGGCATCGCGAAGTGTAAACGTCATATCCTGCTTAGCACATACCGTCTGCTCAGTGCCATGCACCACCTGATAGGCCAAGGCCGAAGCATGAAGCGTCTGACCTGGGCGATAGATGCTGCGATCAGTAAATATGGCAGTCTGCTTGCGCACACCGTCAGCCTCGTAGTAATCATAGCGATTAGTGCCATGCAGCACAGCACTTGCCTTGTCGTCATCAGTATAGGCAAATACAGCGCGGCTACGTGTCACATCTTCCGTGGGGAAGATATACTCGCCCTTGGCGTTGGTCTCGCCCATGTATGTCTTCTCGTCGCGATAGCTTCTGCGCTCTGTTATCTTGAGGTGTGCACCAGCTATTGGCTGACCAGTTGTTGCATTCACAACCACATAACGTATGCGATTGTTTGGCTGAGTCTCGGCAATGGTGTATACGTTGGTCACGTGATACAACGTGCGTACCACCTCTGTAGTTGGGGTGCTCTTAAACTCCACCAGATATATGCCCACTGGCAGTCCGTCGAGCACCAGCGAATCATCAAACTCCTCGTAGTCAGGACGAGCATCAAACTTCACAGTCTTGTTGATTACAGGCTGTCCAAGCAGTGGACGAATCTTTGCCCACCCCTTCTCGTTAGATGGCGAATAGTCGAAATATCCCTCACAGCGTACGGGATATACCGTCATGGTGATTTGCGACAGATTGCGCAAGCCCTTTAGCTCCACCTTCTGTGCCTGCATGGGGCGAGCCACCTGCAGTTCGTAGCGCAATTGCATCTGCGGATTGGTCAGTATTGTCTTCTCGTTGCGAAGTTCGTTGATGATAGGCCACTTTCCCCACTTTGCTATTGCGTCGTCGATATAGGCAATCTTCTCTGCCGTAGAAGAACTAAGCGATAAGGGTGTACTATACGATAAGTTATGGTACTCTTCTACAGCCAGTTTTGCGTCAAGAGCACTCACAGCTTTTTTGTTGCCCACATTATTATAATAGTCGCGCATCAGCTTATACTCACCCAGTTCGGCACCTATCACGCTCAACATGTCGTTGCCAAACACCGATGCGTCAGTGCCCAGTATCACAAACGGCTCAAAACTCTTGTCCTTGGCCTTGGCCAACAGTTTGCAAATCTCAGGAGTAAGCTGTGGCTTCTTATATCCTAGTGCCAGACTATAGTTCTCGTCAGATATCTGCCACAGCACTGTCTGGTATACCATTCGCAGCACCTCGTCAGTAGCTGCCTTGTAGCGATTCTCTATACGTGTAATCTCGGGCTTCAGCGAGTCGGGAGCGATGGCTGCCATGGTCTGTGCGCCCATAAGCTCGGCCTTAAGCAGTTGTCCGTACTGCTTCTCCTTGGCCGCCTTGGTCACTATCTGCTGCAGCACCTCGTACTGGGTCTTAGGCAGGTCTTTTTCTTCAGCATCTGCAACCTTCTTCCAGAGTGCCGAATATGTTTGTCCGAAAATGAACATAGGCATGATCAAAGCTATAGTTATAACTAGAATTTTCTTCATAAAGCCCATTTATATTGGTTTAACTATGCAAAGGTAAACAAATAATTTCAATTTCCTTAGGAAATTATGAATTATTATATTATCTTTGAACTTCGTTCGAAGATAGGCTGCATCTCGAAAATAAAAATAAATCGCGATTTATTTTGTATTTTACTCGATTTGCACTATCTTTGCACCATGATTAACCAACAGCTATTAAATCCTAAGAGCATCGTCGTTATCGGCGGCTCTAACAACGTGCATAAGCCCGGTGGGTCTATCGTGCGTAACATTATCAGTGGTGGTTTCGATGGTCCTCTGCACATCGTTAACCCCAAGGAGGACGAAGTGCAGGGAATCAAAGCCTATCACGATGTTAAGGACATACCCGAGACCGATCTGGCCGTGCTTGTTGTAGCGGCCAAGTTCTGTCCCGACTACGTCGACTATCTGTGTGCCGAGAAGGGTGTGCGCGCCTTTGTCATCATCTCAGCCGGATTTGGCGAGGAGACTCAGGCTGGTGCTGAGCTCGAACAGCGCATACTTGATACGTGCAAGAAGTATGGTGCTGCACTCATAGGCCCCAACTGCATCGGACTGCTCAACCGCAATCACCATAGCGTCTTTACGCTGCCCATACCTAATCTCAACCCTCAGGGTGTGGATTTCGTTTCGGGTTCTGGTGCCACAGCAGTGTTCATTCTCGAGAGTGCTGTCATCAAGGGACTGCAGTTCAACAGTGTGTGGAGCATTGGCAACGGCAAACAGATTGGTATCGAGGACGTGCTTCAGTATATGGACGAGCGATTTAATCCTGAGACCGATTCGAAGGTTAAGCTGCTATATATCGAGAACATATCCAACCCCGACAAACTGCTGTATCACGCCAGCAACCTCATCCGTAAGGGTTGCCGCATAGCAGCTATCAAGTCAGGTTCTTCTGAGAGTGGCAGTCGTGCCGCATCGTCGCATACTGGTGCGATAGCATCAAGCGATTCGGCTGTCGAGGCTCTGTTCCGTAAGGCCGGTATCGTGCGCTGTTTCTCGCGCGAAGAGCTCACCACCGTGGGTTGTATCTTCACTCTGCCCGAACTTAAGGGCAAGAATTTTGCGATTGTCACCCACGCAGGCGGACCTGGTGTGATGCTTACCGATGCCCTGTCGAAGGGTGGACTGAACGTGCCAAAGATCGAAGGGGCCGATGCCGAAGAACTTAAGACAAAACTATTCCCCGGCTCATCAGTAGCCAACCCTATCGATTTCCTTGCCACAGGCACCCCTGAGCAGTTGGGCACCGTGATAGATTATTGCGAAAACAAGTTTGACAATATCGACGCCATTGCCGTAATCTACGGCACCCCTGGTCTCACCCGACTATATGAGGCTTACGATGTGCTCGACAAGAAAATCAAGGAGTGCAAGAAACCTATTTTCCCCATCCTGCCCAGTCTGCACACAGCTGGTCCCGAGGTTGAGGAGTTCCTGAAGCGTGGGCATGTAAACTTCAGCGACGAGGTAACGCTGGCCACAGCACTCTCGCAGATCATGCGCACACCTCGCCCTGCACCACCCGAGGTGCAGCTTTATGGCATCGACCTCCCCCGTCTGCACATTATCATCAGGGGTATCGAGGATAATGGTTACGTATCGCCCCAGGTGGTACGCGACATCCTCTCATGCGCTGGCATCCCCCAGGTTCCCGAGATGGTGAGCACCAGCAAGGAAGAGTTGCGTGCCTTTGCCGAGCGTGTGGGATTCCCCGTAGTGGCCAAGGTGGTTGGTCCTATCCACAAGAGCGATGTGGGTGGTGTAACGCTGAACATCCGCACCCCCGAGCACTTAGAGCTGGAGTTCGACCGCATGATGAAGATTCAGGACGCCACAGGCGTGATGGTACAGAAGATGATGAAGGGTACAGAACTGTTCATCGGCGCCAAGTACGAGACCCGCTTCGGTCACGTCATCCTGTGCGGCTTGGGCGGTATCTTCGTCGAGGTACTGAAGGATGTATCAAGCGGTCTGGCCCCATTGAGCTATGGCGAGGCCTACTCGATGATTCACTCGCTGAAGGGTTATAAGATATTAAAAGGTACGCGCGGACAGAAGGGCATCAACGAACAGAAGTTTGCCGAGATAATCGTGCGCCTCTCTACTCTGTTGCGTTTCGCCACAGAAATCAAGGAGATGGACATCAACCCCCTCCTGGCCGACGAAAACGACGTAGTAGCCGTCGACGCACGCATTCTGATAGAAAAGTAATAATATGACCTACGGATTGATTATGTTTTTGGCCTACGGATTATACGGATTTTACAGATTTTCATTTTAGAAGAATAATTAGTATAATCCGTAAAATCCGTAGGTAAAACAAAAGAATATAGATGAAGACTGCAATTGTTGGCGGAGGGGCGGCTGGTTTTTTCTTGGCGATAAACCTTAAGGAGATGTGCCCCGATATGGACATCACCATCTTTGAGAAATCAAAGAAGGTGCTGGCCAAGGTCGAAGTATCAGGCGGTGGACGCTGCAACTGCACCAACTCGTTTGATGCTGTCACTGATCTGTCACAGGTCTACCCTCGCGGTCATCGTCTGCTTAAGCGATTGTTCAAGACCTTCGACTACCAGGATGCCTACCAGTGGTTCGAAAGTCATGGTGTACGCCTTACGACTCAAGATGATAACTGTGTGTTCCCCATGTCGCAGGATTCGCACACTATCATAAACATGTTCCTAGCCGAGGCCCGTCGCCACCACATAGAAATCCTTACCCAGCATAAAATCGAGAGTCTCGATGAACTGAGCGACTACGATTTTAAAGTGATAACTACTGGCGGCATGAGAGATCACGGGGACAGGTCCTTGATTGAGGGCAAGGCCCTGATCAAGCGACCTGTCCCCATGATCTCTCCAACCATCTCTCCTGTCCCATCGCTCTTCACATTCTCCATCGCCGATGAAGCGCTACGAGCACTGATGGGCACGGTGGTCGAAGACGCCACAGCATCTATCCCCGGCACAAAGTTCCGCAGTAGCGGCCCGTTGCTCATCACCCACTGGGGCATGAGCGGACCAGCTATACTCAAGCTGTCGAGCTATGCCGCTCGCGATCTGCATGAACACAATTATCAGATGCCGCTAGCTGTGAACTGGACATCACTCAAGGAGCCTGATATCCAGCAGGAGTTGCGCTCCATCATCGTCCAGCATCCGCAGAAGCAGATAGCCTCCATCCGTCCCTTCGGATTACCATCACGCCTGTGGGATTACCTCGTGGCCAAGACTCTTGGCGAGCGAGCACAGAACCGTTGGCAGAACCTTAATCAGAAGGAACTTAACCGTCTGACCAATGCCCTGTGCAACGACCAGTATCAGATAGCAGGTCGCTCAGCGTTCAAGGACGAGTTTGTGACCTGTGGCGGCATCGATCTGGCTAGCGTAAATCCCAATACCCTAGAAAGTAAGAACCTCCCCAACGTTTACTTTGCTGGAGAGGTTCTCGATATTGATGGTGTCACGGGCGGATTCAATTTCCAGGCCGCGTGGACCACCGCTTATACCGTAGCTTGCGCCATTAGTCAACAAGCTGGTTGTAGTCAGTCTCCTTCTGAGGGATAACCCATGTCCATGCGTTGCCGTCCTCAGGATTGATGGTTACGGCAAACTCCGTCTTGAAGTTACCACCCTGCTCCTTGGTCTTGCGAACGATCGACTGTCCCCAACGCTTATAGTCGAACCAGTCGTTACCCTCGCCCCATAAGTCGAATCGGCGATACAGCTTAATCTCGTCCATCAGCTCGTCACCAGTCTTCTCACTCTTGGTGTAAGCCTCGTCATACTGAGCCACAGCCTCAAACAGCAGGTCCTTAGCCTCAGCCTCCTTACCCAGATGCATATCTGCCTCAGCCTCTGTGTATAGCATCTCTGCATAGCGGATAAGTGGGAACGAACCACCACCGGGATAGAAGTCGACCATAAACTTAAACTGCATGTATGCATATACCAGCGATGTGCTGTACAGACAGTCAGGATAATCTCTGCGTGCACGCTTGTACAGGCTCTTTGTGCTGCGACCAGCGGCATTACACTCAGCATACTCCTCGTCGGAAGGAACCAGATACAGATATTTGCGTGAGTCAGTCTCAGGTATCTGGTCAATCAGCTCCTTGCTGATGGCCACAGGATAGTTGCGGCAGTTGCTGGTGCTCGAGTTACAGCCGATGTAAGCAAAGAAACTATAGTAACTGATGGTCTGAATCTCCTCTTCAAACACACCCCATATCCACTCGCTGTTCTCAGAGTGGAAACCACCGTTGATATAGTCATCCACAGTCATCTGTGCGTGACCCTCGCGTGCCAGTGCTGCATAGGTAGCAGCTGTCTGCCAGTCCTCGCGTGTAAGTGCAGCCTTGGCATAGATAGCATAAGCTACATCCAGACCAGGCTGGTAGAATTTCTCGCGATTGCGCCCACTTCTCTGATACAGACTGATAGCATCGTCCAGATCCTTATATATCTGTGCATAAGCCTCAGCCTGAGTGCTCAGGGCGTGGTCGCCCAGACTCTCATCGGTACGCAGTACGATTCCCTCGGTGTCTCCCTGATGGTCGCTCCAGCGATTAGTATAGAGCTGCACCAGACGGAAGAACGAGTAGGCACGGAATGTAAGCGCCTGAGCCTTCAGAAACATCTTATCGCTCTCGACACCTTCTGCATCATCGATATTGCAGATGATAGAGTTGGCATTGCTCACCAATTTATAATAATAGAACCAAGGATATACAGTATATGTAACTGTGGGGCGCAGGTGATAGGTGTTGTTCCACACACCGGCCCAACCGGTCTGATTGCACTTCTGGGCATCGTTGCCGGTAAATGTGCCATACCAGTTCAGTATGGTTCCCTCGCCGTTCAGCCCCTGAGTGCTCATATACTGCGACGACATAGCCTTGCACAGACCGTTCACAGCCATTTCGGCCTTCTCTGTGGTGCTCATCACAACAGCCTTGTCCATCTGAGCCTCTGGTTTTGTATCCAGATAATCGCTGGCACACGAGCTAAGTCCCACTGTAGCGATGCTCAATATATATAAATACTTTTTCATAATTATCAATTGTCAACTATCAATTATCAATTAAAACTTAACATTCACTCCAGCCGAGAATACGCGTGGTGTTACTAACGTAGCCGACTGAGTGCCGTTGAACGACATCTGTGGACTCATACCCTTGCGAGCTGTCAGTGTGTACAGGTTCTCGCAGGTCAGTGTCAGCATCACGTTCTCCAGTCCAGCCTTGCGCACCAGGTCCTTAGGCAGACGGTACGACAGGTTTACGTTCTTCAGCATCAGATAGCTGGCGCTAGTGAGCCAACGCGAAGAAGTGCTGTTCAGATCGGCCTCCATACCAGTAACTAGAGTAGGCACGTCGCTCAGCATGGGCACTCCGTTGGGGTCGATAGCATCGTAGTCGGTAGCCTGCTCGCTGGTCCAACCCTTCAGCACGTCCTTGTGCAGCGATGTTGGTGTGCCGCTTGATGTCATCAGTGTCTGATAGTTGCTGTCCATAATCTTGCCACCCAGCTGATAGGTTAACAGTGTGAACAGAGTGAAGTCCTTGTAGCTAACGCTGAAGTTGAAGCTACCGAAGCACGAAGGCAGAGCCGAACCCTGGAACTCGCGCTTACCATAGGTTGTCATATATGAGTAAGGTGTACCGTCGATTACCACTACGGCATTCAGCTCGTTGCCCTTAATCTGCTTACCAGCGGTGTTACCATAGGTAGTACCGTCCATGGTGAAGTAATATTCGTCGTCGTTGAACTTATACAGCGAGAAACCGTTCTTGGTGTTGATACCCTCCCATGTGTAGGTGTAGAACTGATAGCGGTCCATGCCCTCAACAATCTTCTTGGTACCATCGATGATACCACCCTTGTTCTGCTCGGGCAGTTTGGTAATCTTGTTGCGCTCCATGGTGAAGCTGGCACCCACGTTCACCTTCCAGTCCTTGGTCTTCAGCACGTCCATATCGGCCGAAATCTCAATACCGTGGTTAGATATTGTACCCAGGTTCTTGGTGATCACGCTCTCAGCCACAGTAGTGCTTGTGGCACCAGCCGACAGTGGGTTGTACACGTCGAATATCAGGTCCTTGTTACGCTTATCGAAGTACTCGATGTTGAAGTTCAGCTTGTTGAACAGGCGTCCCTCGAGTGCTACGCCCCACGACTGTCCGGTCTCCCACTTCAGGTCCTCGTTGGGCAGCTGTGCGTTGTAGAATGCACCCTTGCGGTCGTTGATGGTGGGGTTATACAGGGCCATGTAGCCATACAGACCCGACCCCGAGTCGTTACCCACCTCACCATAGTCGGCGCGCAGTTTCAGGAAGTTCACCCAGTTGTACTCCTTCATCCACTTCTCGTTGCTGATTACCCAGCTGGCACCAGTACTCCAGAAGTTACCCCAACGGGCACTCTTCGAGAATCGTGATGAACCGTCGCGACGGAATGAGAATTCTATGTTGTATCGGCTGTCGTAGCCATAGCGTACGCGGCCCAGATATGACTCAGTATGATAAGTCTCGCTGTAGTCCTGCGATGTCACAGGCTCAGCAAAGTTTATCAGGTTGTTAAGTCCTGGCTCAATCTCAATGTTCTTAGTCACATAGAGCTCGTTCACGGTATAGTCGTAGTTCTCGTGCGCCAGCAGGGCGTCGATAGAGTGTACACCATACTCGTGGTTCCAGTGCAGCTGCTGCTGGAATGCGTAGTTCTTGTATCGGTAGTCGCGACGACGTCCACGACCGTTGTTACCCTTACCGTCGCCGATTACCGAGCTCTCGTAGATGCTCTCCTCGTTGTTGCGAAGGTTCAGGTTACCCTTCAGTGTGAATGTGAAGTTGTATGGCAGCATGATGTTCATGTAAGCTATACCGTTCACTGTGTTGCGGATAGTCTTGTCCTGGTTCAGTTCGTTCTCCCAAATCACGTGGCGGTCGGCATACTGGTTGCGGGTAACGATCACCTGTCCGTTAGCGTCGGTATACGAACCGCTGTCGTACTGGCGATAGCCCTGCTTGTCCAGCAGATACTCACCTGTGTTCACATCGTGAGTGTGCACGGGGTAAACAGGCGAAATCTTGCGACAGTAGTTAAATGGGTTGTTGTTGGTGTTACCAGTGCCATAGCTTGAATCGAAGTTCTGATGAGTGGCATTGATATTCAGTCCAGCCTTGAACCAAGGAGTAGGATTGATATTGGTCGACAGACGGGCCGACAGACGGTTGAATCCCGAAGTCTTCAGATAACCCTGCTCGTCAAGATATCCCAGCGAAATCAGATAGTCGCTCTTCTCGCTGGCGCCGTTGGCGTTGAAGTTGTACTCCTGACGATAACCGCTACGTATGGTCTGGTCGTACCAGTCCAGGTCCTCGCCGTATGTACCCAGCATCTGTGCGTCGCTCACCATCTTGCCATTGGCATCAAACAGAGCGTTGTCGGCCTTGTTGAATATGTTCAGCAGCACGCGGTCCTCTATCAGGTGCTCCGATGCGTATGCACCAGCGGCAGCAGCGCTTGCACCTGCGGTCATCTGATTGTTCTTCATGTTCAGCCACTGGGCCTCCATCCACTGGCGGGCATCCAGACGATCGTACTCAGCTATACCGCGGCTGTATGTACCCTGCTTTATGTCCAGGTTCACGTTCAGCTTACCCTGCTTACCCTTCTTGGTGGTAATCAGAATAACACCGTTCGAGGCGCGGTTACCATACAGAGCAGCCGAAGCAGCATCCTTAAGTACCGACATGCTCTCGATGTCCTGAGGGTTCAGGTCGCTGATGTTACCGCTATATGGCACACCATCAAGTATGTACAGTGGGTTAGTGTTACCATTCACAGTTCCCACACCACGTATGCGGATAGAGGGATCCTGACCAGGAGCACCTACGCTACTGTTTACACGTACACCTGTAACTGTTCCTTCCAGAGCCGAAGCAACCGAAGATGTAGGGCGCAACTCGATGGCCTCGCTCTTCACCTCCTGAATGGAACCGGTGAGCGAAGTCTTCTTCTGTGTACCATAAGCCACAACCACCACCTCATCGAGGGTGTGTACATCGCTACGCAACTGAATCTTTAGAGTTTTTGTGCTAACAGCTACCTCAAGAGGCTCCATGCCTACATAGGTAATACGCAGAGTCTTCATGCCCTCAGGAACGTCGAGGGTGAAGTTTTGCATTTCCAACTACCTGGATTGTAGCTCCGATAATTGGCTCGTTATCCTCATAACTCACCACGGTACCAGTAACCTTTGTTTGTGCCAGCGATATTCCAACACTAAGGAATAGCCCAGCCAACATCATACTGAGTCTTTTCATGTAAAAATACAAATTTTATATATAAAATATTAGTAATTGTAAACGAACTAAATCAATCATTCCTCACGAATTGGGGTGCAAAGGTAAGCAATATTTTTCATTCCCGCAAGAAAAATTCAAAAAATATTCACTTTTTAGGCGTTAATAAACGCTACCTTGAACTTCGTTCGAGCCGATTATCCGTCGGGCGCACCCCCTATCTTCTTTTTGTTTACATTAATAGGTGTACTGTTAGGAAATGCTATGCTGTAAGCCGCGTCGAGGGCTTTCAGATTTATTTTCCAAAAGCTGATGCCCGTACGTACGGCTACGATAGCACGCAAGAGTTCGCGATGCTTGCGCGGATAGAGACTGGGCAGAGGCAACTCGTTCCAGCCTTCCAGCTCGCACAGGTGACACACCTCCCAGATAAAATCATCGGTGGCCTCACCACCAAACCACAACTTCAATACGCTTCTAATGCAGAAGCGACGATACTGACCTCCGAGGAGGCGCCTTGTGCGCTCCAGTCTGCGCCAGAGCTGCACAAAGCATTCTTGATTGTTTTCTACGTTCATAATATTAAAAATGACCAAATGACCATGACCAAATGACCACCCCTTTGTCATCTCGACTAAGCGTAGCGCATGGAGAGATCTCTCGACTACGCTCGAGATGACAGAAGGAGGGGGCTCGAGATGACAGGAGGAATTATCACTTCTTCCTATAACTACCATTTTCGGTCTGCACCACCAGCCCCTGCTTGCGCCAGTTTTTCAGCATCTGGCGAACGGTGTTATGGTTCACATTGGCACCTTTCACCGCTACCGAGTGCTGCATAGCCTGCTCAAACGTAAACTGGATGTCCAGCCGCTCAAAGATAGAGTCGTTCTTGCCGCGCTTCTGGCGCTCGCCATACTGCCCGCTAACATAGTCGCGACTATGGAAAGCGTTCTCTATGCGGTCGCGGAAGAAGTAGAGGGCATTCTCCAGCAGCGAGTCGGCTATCACGTCGTAAGCCTCCAGCATAGTTGGCGTCTGCGCTTTCAGCAGCAGTTCCTTCCACAGGCCGGGCTGCTGCTTCAGCTTAGCCTCAGCACCGGTCAATCCGTGCTTCTGAATCAACCCCTCGCACACCTTGCACAGCATCAGGCAGCACACCATTCGCTGGGCCGTTACACACACGCGGAAGCGCTGACGGGCACGGGTGCGGTCGTCGTTCTTCATCGTCTCCACGCGGATACGCTCCACCCATTCCCTACCCTTTGCCTCTAGCTTGGGCAGTACCACCTCGCCGTACATCAGCGGTAGCAGATGGGCTATCTGCTGTATGCGATCGCGCTGACGGTCGGTCAGCACGTAGGGCTTATCCTCAAGCGGTGCAAACGTGTTGTCGGGAGTGCGGGCTACGGCGATACGACTCTGAAATCCGTCGGTGTAATTGTTCACCACGCGATACAGCGCATCGGGTGTGCCGCACATGCATACGTTCCACAATAGATGCTCGATATGCACGTTCACCGCATCGGCGCTACGTGCCTCGCGCTCGTACTTACTGCCATCGTAGCTCTGACGTAGCATCACCGAAAAGTCGCTCATAGTTGATTTCCACTTCTGTGCCACCGTATCGGCCTCGGGGGTGAACGAAAAACCGTGCTTACCCTCGGTGTTGGCCAGTCGCTCGGCCAGATTGGCTACGGTATTGTTCAGTGTCAGACAGCGCACGGGTAGCTTTGGCTCCTCGGGCTGATTCTTCTGATTCTTGGCAGCTCGCTTCTTGGCGCGCCACTCGTCCTCCTGCTGCTGGTACATCTTGTCGAGTGCCGACAGCTCGCTCATCCAGGCCTCAACCACAGGGTCGATACCGCCCTTGCCCGATGCGAAATCACCTGCAATATAAGAGATAAGATTCAGTCCGTGCTTAGTGCCGTGAACATCGAGCGAAACACCCGTAGCCAGCGTGCCGATACATGGGCAGATGGCGGTAATCACCGGCATGGCCAGATCGGGGCCGACAGCGTCGATGGAGTCCTTTATACCCTGCGGCATCTTCTTGACGGGGAGCCCCCTCCCGGCCTCCCCTGCAGGGGCGGAGTCGTCACTTTTAAGACTATCTACTCCCCTCCATTCAGGGAGGAGCTGGGGGTGGGTCTGTAGAGCATTCAGCGTATTGCGCAGGCGCTGGGGAAATCCGTTATATTCCGAACTCAGCGCGTTCTTAATCTTTTCGCGCTTCTCTTCTGGTTTAAAGCCGTCGTAGCAGGGTATCACTTGGTCAAGCCAGTCGGCGTTTTTACCGCAGATGTGGCGCAGATCGCAGGCCAACTGATAAGTCAACGTATCGCGGTCGCCCTCGGTTGGTTCGTAACCTTGGTTGTTCACCTCCCAGTACTTCGCCAGTATCCGCTCGAATGGTATCCCGTGATAGGTCTTCGGGAAGGTTTTATTTCCCCCGCCTGTCATGTCGAGCGTAGTCGAGACATCTCCTAAAGGAGATCGTGAGATCTCTCCATGCGCTTCGCTTAGTCGAGATGACAATGTGGGCGCCTCTTCAATCTCAAAGATGCTGTCATCGAGGTAGATCAGCTGGTCGGCGGATGTCGTGAAGAACACCCTTGTGATGTCCTTGGCCTGTTTGTCGAAAGCGACGTTTAGCAGGTCAGAGGCCCACTTAAGGTTCCCTTCTTGCGAAAGGTCTGGGCGGCGGGCGAAGACTAGGTGGTAGCCCCACCCACGGGCGCTCTCTTCTAGCATTCCAAGCCCCAGTTCATCCTTCTTGGCTAGTATGCGGTCGCGCACGGCGGGCATCTCCTCGGGCGATAGATGGTCGATATCCATGCCTACGGTGGTGCTCATGCGGGAACTTCCCTTCAAGGTGCCATCATCGTTAGGCAGGCAGCTGTAGTTCATCTGTAGCAGCTTGTGTTTCAAGCCATTCTCGCCACCATGAATACGCTGCACCAACTGCTTCTGTTCGCCGCTATTACGCAACTGCATATACTCCTCTCGCGTGTGGATGGGGCGCATCATCTTTGCCCCATCCTTGTAATAAATAATGTGTACACTCATAGTCGTTTAGAAATTAGGATAACCAAGTTTAGAATTAAGATAGTGCAGGCCGGCCATTGTCCACGTCATGTAGACCTTGACCTTCTTCTCGCCCTTCAGCGAGTAGCTTACGTGAGTGCGCTCGGCGGTGTAGCCGCGCCCCTGCAGATCGTCGCTCAGGTTCCAGCGGCCGTGGCGGCGGTACTGTATGCCCATGTCGCGCAGCACTGCATTGAAGTCGAACGTGGTCATGTTGAACGTCTTAGCCACCTGCGTGGCGGTCAACGTATCCTCGGCAGGCTCGTTCAGAAACTTCAGCGTGCGACCTACGATGGCGTCAGCACGTTCTATAATCTCCTTGCCGCTAAGTTCGCGGCCGCTGGCATCGCGAGTTGGGATGTAACCACCCGTCTTGCGAATCTGTGGCAGTACCTCGCTGGTTACCCAACGCTTAAAAGCCTTAGCTTGTGGCAACTTGGAAGAGAGAGTCAGAGCGTAGAGTCCTGACTCGTTGATGAGTGTTACGCGGGTTTCATAGGCAGTGTCGCGAATCGCGACGGTGCCCTTATCCTCAGCGTCCACATGCTTGCTTAGGGCATCGCGGGTATTGCTGTAACCCAATGCCATGGCAACATCCTTGCCCACGAACATTATCTGATTATTAACTTGGCAAGTACGAATCTCGCCGAAAACTTCACTAGTAAAAATCTGAATTGCTGTATTCATAATTTTGAGTTGTTTAAGCGAGAAGAAGTATTCGGAAATCCGATGGCCATCTTCACGTGAAGACTTCCTCTGCTTCAACTCATGGTTGTTGTTTTACCCCACTCCTTTTGTCATGTCGAGCGTAGTCGAGACATCTCTTACAGAGATCATGAGATCTCTCCATGCGCTACGCTTAGTCGAGATGACACAGGAGGAGAATAATGTTTAAATCTTCACGATATCCGTTGCAAGTATCTCTTGGAACACTTGTCCCTGATACTCGTGCGTAGAGAAACGAAGTGTGGCTGCTACCACATCACCTTCGTAGAACCTGCACGCCGCCAGATTGCCCAGCATGGCGCACACATACTCGTTTTCAAACTTGCCGCCCAGTTCCTTCAGCACAATGTTGCACTTCTGAATCTGACCAGCCTCAGCTTTTGCTGATTGTACGCTGAAGGCCTCGCCTTGGCGCACTACTCTTAGGATTTTTGTTTCCATTGTGATTTGTTTAATGTACATGCGTTTGCATACGTGCGTGTATGTATACGCGAAAATCATATTTCTTCTCGGCCTTCCGAGTGTGTCCTTTGTGTCAGCATGTCAAAGATCCCCGCAACCAACTGATTGCGAGTGCAAAGGTACGACAAGTAAAAAGAGTGTAAAAAAATAAAAGTCAGCTGACAAATATTAATAATTTATCAGCTGACTATCAGCGAGTTACGTTTCTCAAAATAAAGAAAAATAAAATCAGGAGTACTTTTTTATTAGCTCCTTAATGGCTTTGACTTCCTCGCGGGTCATTTCAGAGTCGGAAGAGTCGTAGTTCGCATAGTTATTAATGTACGTATAATGTGTCTTACCAGTGTAGATAAGCGTATCGGCCTGCTTAGGATTCACGTCGTACACACCTTCACTACACAAAAGTCCCATAAGATTACACGTCAACTTCTGGTTGTAGCCACCTTTGAACGTGTTTGGCGAAACTATCTTTAGTTTCTTCTGCAAATCGCCTACCATCAGGATTGCGTCCAACAACTCAACGTATTTATCAGAATAGTCTGACACCACATGCTCGCGTAGCGGCTGCAAGTCGGTCAGCATACCAGTCATACACTCCTCCAATTTACGGTCGCGATTGGCTTTCTTCAACTGGTCTAGGTCTTGATAAATAAGGCCAAGCGTTGTCTCAAAACGAAAATAGTGACCATAACGGGCAGGGCTGTAGGTATCGCGATTTTCGTACATATAGTTACCGATGGCCTCCTTGTTGTCAAACTCAAAGCGCCCCATACGCAAATCAACCATATCGCGCAGCAAGGCATAACGCAGAATCTGCACTTCGCTCATGCAGTCTACTTCCAATCCCTGCTGCTCTAGCTCCTCTCTGGCTTTCGAGCGTTTCGACCTAGGTATCTCGTAATAGTCATCACGCAGGAAGTTGGTATCAAGCAGACTTTTTAGCATCAGTCCCACGCGTTCCGTCAAATCCTCTTCTGTCACACCGCCACCGTGCCGCTTAGTCCAGATGGCGTGATCCTGACGTGCCTGTTGGATGGTATCTTGCTGCTGAGCGAGAATTGTTTCATAATACTCGCTACCTGGCACAGCCGTCAACTTTACCTCAACCTGACGTGTAATCATATCGAGTTTGATGGAGTCGATATGGCGACCGCCCGTCTCAAAGGCAGCCGCACGAGTGAATATTTCTTCTAACAAATCGCTCATGATGCACTACCTGTATATTCAAAGTAAATGTAGAGCGAACGATAGTTCTTGTCTTTCCCTGTATAGTGTTGACTCCCTCAGAGCCTTGATTTGTTACTGTTTTGTTAATTACTGTTTATTATACTGATTTTGTTGACTTATCTCTCT
>CACWMK010000041.1 GCA_902761905.1 uncultured Prevotellaceae bacterium | reverse complement strand
CTAGTTGGGCCAGCCTGTCGTTTGCTGGCGATGGTTACGACTACATAATATTCAAGGTGCCCAGCGCCATGCGATATATGCTACACAAAATACTACGCAATGACATTAACAAAATCATAAAGTATCTGGTAAAGGAAGGATGGAGTAAATGATCTACCGTATAACTTATAACAGCAAGCGGCAGAAGTTGGCTACGCGGGTAAAGGATCGCGAAGAGTTCCTCGCACTGAGGAACTCGAAAGCCAACCTGGCTAATCTGGAGAAGGCTCGACAGGGCGACGATGCGGCCAAGAAGAAATTGGAGCAGTTTGCCTACAATATGGGGCATGTGGATGGTCTGATAGCTGGATGCAAGAGCATCGGTAGCTATTTCTTCCACGACATCGACTGCTATGATAAGGAGCAGAGTGAGGCTATCTGCAAGCAGATTCTCGAGAAAAAGGATGAAATAGATTCTGCGCGTCGAGATGGATTCTAATACCAAGGATCTACAGAGGGTGGTATACTCGACAAGTGGATCTGCTGAAGACTTGATTTTTCTTGACGATGAACTCTTTGATGAGCCCATGACGGCTGAGGAGTGTGAGGCGGAGTATGCGCGGTTGAAAGAGCGCGAACGCAAGGGGGAGGAACAGTTGCCGGCTGGGGCTAAGAAGGCGAATAAGCATTATAAGCCGTGGGAGGAAGGTGCTGATGGGCTTGCTGGTGAGCTTGCTGACGTTCGGCGCCGTGGCAGGGGCCTCCATGACAGGGGACAGGGACCAGTCACAACCAGTTCCAGCGATTTGTATTGTGACAGGTACCAGTCCCCAGTCACAGAGTCCCCTTCCACAGCGAGCGCAGGCACAGAAAAAGAATATCCAAAGGAGTACCACGGGATACCGTTCACTACGATACTGAAGAAGTATTGGGAGGAAGAAGTATTGGGAGATGAATAATGGTGGGTTTGAGCCGAATATTGGTGATAGGGATACGTTGACGTATCAGTTGGCTTGCGATTTGAGGCATATTTGTGCTAGGAATGCAGAGTGGCTTGACCAGGTGATACCTTGCTATGATGGATTTCCGATTGAGGAGAAGCGGCAGAAGATTGCGAATGCTCTGAAATCCAGTTATGAAGGTATGCCCGGACGACTGAAGGATGTGCTTGATGCGCTGGAAGGACGAAAGACAAAGGCGCCCGAAGAGTCTGAGCCCTCAGAGCAAGCTGCTCTGCCAGAACAGATGCCCGAGATGCCTGCGGACAAGAAACTGCCGAAACTGATTAGACTTTTGACGAGAAATACCCCCAACCAATACAAAGCGGCAGTAGCGCACGCGGTGTTCCCACCGCTTGGTACTCACCTGAAAGAGGTGAGTTTCGAGTACACTGATTACGTGCCTCACGAGGCTACGCTGATGAACTGCCTGATGGCGCATACGGGTGCTGGTAAAGGCTGTATCGACGAGCCGATAAAGCACATAATGGCAGACATAAAAGAGCGCGATAAGGAGAACACTCGCCGCGAGGAAGAGTGGAAGCGCGACTGCCAGAAGAAAGGTGCCAACAAGGACAAGCAGGTTCGCCCCGAGGGGCTTGTGATACAGGAGATTGACCCTGATATGACCAAGCCTGCACTTGTGACGCGAATGGATGAAGCTGAAGGACACTTTGTTTACGTGAAACTGAACGAGATTGACCTGTTTGAGCAGCTAAAGGGCCAGACTGGTAAGCAGCACTTCCAACTGATGTGTCTGGCATTCGACCCAGGAGCAGAATTCGGACAGACTCGTGTAGGTACGCAGAGCGTAACAGCAAGACCTAAGTGCCGGTTCAACTGGAACGCTTGTACCACGATACAGAAGGGTAGGAGATTCTTTAATAAGGTACTGACCGACGGACCTATCAGTCGAATAAACTTCTGTACCATCCCCGAGATGGAGATAGGTGCCGAGCAGCCTATCGGTAGAGTAGATTGCCCTCAGGCGTTCAAACTAGCCAAGAAACTGCAAGAGGAATGTGCTGAGTTTGCCCGTCTGTCGCAAGACGAAACCTATTGGAACCTGAGTCACCGCGCTATAGTAATCGCCTGGCTAAAAGCCTGCGTGCTCTACGTGGCCAACGGTAATCAATGGGAAAAGACGATCGAAGACTTTATCCGTTGGAGTCTGCAGTACGACATGTGGTGCAAGATGCAGTTCTTTGGTGCCGACATTGAGGCAGCTAATCGTGATAGTGAGCGATATTCAAGCCGTGGCCCAAGAAATCTGCTGGAGCTGTTGCCTGATGAGTTTACCATAGAGGACGCTCTACAAGTGCGTGTTAAGCAGGGAATGGGTGGCGATAAGAAGAAGTGTTCGCACATGATTCACCAATGGGTATATCGTAAATATGTATCACAAATCACAGATCACAGTTTTATTAAGAGCGGTAAATACATTAAACATTAAAGATTAAACATTAAACATTCTTGGCAAGCCAAGCGGCAGAGCCGAGCGAAACATTAATATAAAATGGAACAGATAGTACAATTAAACAGTCAAGCAAAACTCTCCGAGCACTTTACGCTCGGAGAGATGACAAAGAGCAATAGTCATCCCGAAGTGTATAACATCCCAAGCCACGAGGCTATCGCAAACATGAAGCGTGTTTGCGAGTGGCTGGAGGTGCTGCGGAAGAGGTATAATGAGCGGTATAACGCTTGTCATCTCGAGCACCACCCATCTGTCATGTCGAGCGTAGTCGAGACATCTCATGAGATCTCTCCACGCGCTGCGCTTGGTCGAGATGACAAAGGAGGGGCGCTTGGTCGAGATGACAAAGAGAAGCCGATTATCATCAATTCGGGCTATCGATCGCCGCAATTGAATAAGAAGATAGGTGGTGTGGCTGGAAGCAACCATCTAACTGGTTGCGCGGTAGATATCCGTGTGCTGGGTATGGAGCAGCTGATCCGTTACGCGACAATCCTGTTGGATTACGCGGATGAATCGAAACAGGACTTCGATGAACTGCTGATAGAGCGAAATCGCTATGGCGCCATATGGCTACACTTCGCTGTGAGGCCCTTCTCGAATCGACACAAGGTCGCGTTTATACGAGCGTAGACAAGCTTGCTTGATCTACCGAGTGGTAGCGAGCTAGAGCGAAGCTCAAGGTCGCGTTTATTAATGCTTAATAAATCCAAATTTATTTTGTATTTTACTCGATTTGGCCTAACTTTGAGCTAACGCTCGAAGATACTCACGTTCGAAAAAACTCAAATAAAATTTGGTTTTTTGCTCACTTATTCGTACCTTTGCATCCAGAAATCAACCTACAGGCGTATGAAACAGAAATATATGGTAGTGGTGCTGTTTGCACTGATTGCGGCTTCGAGTGCTGTTAGCTTCTCCAGCTATCGTGCCACCGAGTGGCTTATTACCCAGGATATGAACCAGGCTTTGGCCAAGACTATGGCCGAACAGCAGAGCGACGTGGTAAACTGCGATACCATCACCGTGTTTAACAGTCATCTGCAGATGGAGGCTCTGCGAGGGCAGGCTGTGCTTGCCGTCGACACGCATCAGGGATTCACACTGCATCCCGAGGTATCGAGCGCTACTATCTTGGGGCTGTCTGATCAGCGACCGGCTATGGTGCTGTGGACTGCGGTGCTACTGTGGGGACTGTTCTGCCTGTATCATCGTCGGCCAACTATCGCGGGACTGTATGGTGGACTGGCAATGCGCGATGGCAACATAGTTGATGCTCAGGGCTGCGCGATAAAGCTCACGCCTATGCAACAGCAACTGATGGAGATGTTTATGAGTGCGCCCGAATATACGCTGTCGAAACAGCAGATTTGTGATGCTCTGTGGCCAAAGAAGGATGATGCCAGCGAGACGCTCTACACGCTTATCCGCCGACTGAAACCCATCATCGAGCAGCATTCCGACCTGAAAATCGAGGTTGATCGCGGTCGAGCTTATCAGCTGAAAATCAGGTAGTTATACAGCTGACAGCGAAATGTCAGACAAATGTCAGACAAAATTTTCGCCTAATAAGAAATCTCTTCATACCTTTGCAGAAAAATCACTGCGAGTATGAAGAGATTTATATTTCTAACTATTGCTGCCTACTTTGTGCTGATGGGGCTGATGAGCAACTGTCAGCGCGTGGTGCATGTATCTACACTGGTAAAACTGCAGCGCGCCATGCGACTAACCAATATGGCTGAATATCACGATGATGACTACGGCTACACGGTGCGCTATCCGGTGTTCTTCCAGCGATCGGACGACACGATGATGGACAAGGGTAGTTGCCGGTTCAGCTTCTGGCGCGACGATATCGAGGTGGTGCAGTGCGCTTTTGTAGAGCACAATCCCGATGCTCTGTCGGTAGATCAGGCCATCCAGAAGTATTCTGCCCAGCTGCATGCATCAAGCCACATCAAGGGTGACGACTACTTTATACTGGCGGGAGCGCTGGCCGATGATTCGGGCACGCTGTCGGGGCGCCGCTTCTTTGCCAAGTTTGTGCAGCATCGCAAGTTCTGGTTTGTGCAGACGCTTACCTATCCTGAGCAATGCGAACAGGCCCTGCAGCGCTTAATCCAGGAAATCTACAACTGGCAGGTGTGGAAGAATGTGGTTAACCCCTGAAGGTGCCGACAAAGAACACTACGCCGCTGCTGTACTCCTGGATGACGTAGACGAACGGACGGTTGCAGTGGAAGTCGATTTTCTCGGGCTCGGGAGAGGGGCCTGCTGATTCGTCTTTCACTTCGGCTATTGTGACGGCCGATGCCTTGGTGCCCTCCTCGTCGACCTCGATGGCGGCCTTCTGTTTCATCAGTGCTACGTAGAGTTCGTGCTTAAAGTTGGTGCTGATGTTGGGGAATTCGGCAACTTCTGGATCAAACATCGATGGTGCTCCCATGGCCGTGAGAGGCTGTACCAGATCGGTCTCGAACTTGGTGGTGAAACGTGGTATCTTGATGTCGGCAATAACCGAACGGCTGCTGCGCTGCACCTGGCGCCAAGTGTCGCTGTTAAGGCTCTGGATGATGTCGTCGATGGTCTTACCGTCGTTGGGCAGCATCACCGTCATGCTCCATCGTGTGCCGCTACCGTATGGCAGTTCGATAGTAGTATACACGTCGTTCTGGGCTGACATGATGCGGGCTTTTCTGTGCATCATAGGCAACTGCTGCTGCTCTCCGTTGGCGGTGGTAAATGTCTCGTTGCGAGTGTCTTTTGAGTCGAACTTTTCGGTCCATGTGGCCTTGAAGTATATTGCGTTCATAAGCACCAGCAGGGCGTCAGGGGAGAGTTCGCTCTCCTTTAGTATCTCGGGTATCATGCCGTGGGTCTTGTCCTTGCACCATGCGTTGATATTGCCCACAGCCTCGGCCGACTTGCTGAAGTCGATGCTGCTAAGCTGGGCGCTGTAGTATTGGCGCATGTCCTGCGAGTACTGCTCTTCTAGCTGCACGTCGCGTTTCTCGTTGGATATGATGGTGTTGGCTATCTCGAGTGTTACCGATGGGTCGGTCTTCGGGGCCTCGTCGATCATCGTCTTGCAGAATTCGTTCACCGCCTTAGCTTTGCCGTCGCCGAAGCCCAGCACCGATGTTATCTCGCTGGCTGTCTGTCCGGCTGCGCCATCGTTGAGCATGCCCAGCACATAGGTTACGCTGATGGGCGAAACGATGCTGCTCTTCTGTCCGGCGGGCATACCGCTGATGGTGCGGAACAGGCGGAACGAGAAGTCGGTGTTGTAGTCGACAAACGCGCGCTGTTCGCCTGTAAGTTGGATGGTGCTGGTTTGGGCCAGCATGTCGATCACTACACCACCTTCGGGCTCGGGTTCTGGCTCGATGTCGTTACTGCTGCTGCACGCCATCATGGCTGCGGCTGTGATTGATAATAGGAATAGTTTTTTCATAACGGTTTGATAAATTAATGATAATTGTTGATACTCTATCCCTAAAATGCAAAACCCGCAGGTTCCTTGTACAGAATCTGCGAGTTTTAACATTATTTTTCTATTACTTGCGATAGATGCGTTCGCTGTTGATCTGCGATTTTAGTTTCTGCCAGTCGTCGGGTATCCAGCGTTCGCCTTTGGTGTTGGTCATCATCAGGTATAAGCCTTCATCCTTGGCGCTGTAGCTAAAGTGATAGTATTCAGTATCTCCCTGGTTACGTTTCAGTGTGCCCATTATCATTTCGATTACGTTCCATGCCATCAGTTGATTGTCGGTGAGATAACGATACATCTGCTCGGGATGATTGTCCACATAAGCCTTCGACAGCGAGTCGAGCTGGTGGTAGATGTCGTTGAACCGACTCTTATATTTCACTGGGATGAAGATGCACTTGCCAGTGGTAATGCCCCAATGCTGATCTTGAGCGTATCTCGCCCTTGAATAGAAGTCATCGGTTTCGGGGAATCCCTCGTCGTGCTGCCAGTGGATGGGGAAGGTCTTTACGCCTTTAAGCTTCATTACGGGGTCGAGTACGGGCTGGATGAACGACTCGAATGCTGCCACATCGAACGGCTTAGTATCCTTAGGCTGCAGACTTACCTCTTCCATCAGCGCGTGGTTAAATATGCCTTGCTCTACGTTGCCGTTATACTCGGGATTGAATGTATTGCTATAGGTAAAGTTGGCATCCTCCTTGGCATTGCCAAAGTACACCTGATTGTTGATGTGCGACTTTGAGAGCTCGCCAAACTTGTCGCGGGCAAAGGCTATCGAGTACATGATAGAGTCGGTATTGTTCTGGTGATACTCGTACATATAGCTCTGTGATGCCTCCTTGCTAAGCTGCGAGTATGTGTCGCGTATGGTCTGGAGCGACTCTACCCACTGCTGGCGGCGCAGAGCATTGATGCTGTCGTACTCGTGGATTACGCGCTGCTTCTCTTCTTCGCTCACGTCGTAGGCTGGGTCGAACTCGGGTGCCAGCACCACTACATTGCTGTACGACATCCATCTGTGGTGAACTGTTCCTGCCTCGTAAACCTCCTGCAAGTACGTAGTCCTGAAGCCATGCTGCTGCAGATAATTGTCCAGCTGTGTGAGTTTTGTCTCGTTCTGTTGTGCGTGCGATGCTGTGGCTACTGCCATCATCATCAGGATTGAAAATAACTTTTTCATAAATGTATGGTTTTAGTTGAGATTCATTGTCTGTGCTACATCGTTGTAAAGTCGCTGGCCGCGTGCTCGGATAGCTTCGGGCTGAGCCTGAGCTGATGCCATCAGCAGTTCCTCGTAGTCCATAGGGCGCGATATCACCTTAACCTCTATCTTGCGCTTGGCTGTTTCGGGCTCGGAGACTTCGGTAGGATTGGGTGTGCGGCTAGCTTTTCTTGCCGTGCGGGTAGTTCTTACTTTTGCTGCTGGTTCCGATGCTTTTGTTGCGGGTTGCTCAGCTTTAGGCTGGTTGGCCGATGGGGTAGGTGTCTGATCGATAGCTGTCGGCGATGGGCTGTCGGCAGTAGTTTCGATTGCGGGCTGTGGAGCAATCTCGGCTCTCGCCTCTATCTTGGCAGCCTTGTCATCGGTGTTAATCACTGTGATGCCTATACCTATCAGCACCAGTGCGCATGCAGCGGCCGATATCCATCGCATCATCACTGCGCGGCGGGGTTTCCTGTCGGCTGTCTTTGCAGGTTCGGCGGCAACGGGTTCGGCTGTCAGTCGGGCCAGCAACTTCTCTTTCAGGTCGGCAGGCATCTTGGGCTGCTTCTGCTGGTTGCGAATCACTGCCTGGCGCAGTATGTCGTCGTGCAGTATATCCTTAATGTCGTTCATCGTTCAGAGAGTTTTTATTATCTGATAGAGTTTCTTGCGTATCCGGCTCAGTTGCGAGCCAATGGTAGAGATTTGTGAGCCAGTGACATAAGCTATGTCGGCCAGACTCATGTCGTCGTAGTAGAACATCGTGATGACAGCCTGTTCTTGTGGCTGCAGCTTGTCGATGGCCTGTTCCAGTTGTTGTAAGGTCTGCTCTCTGTCGGCGCTGTCGCTCTCGGCATAGTTCACTTCGGTGTTGTAATCCTCCATATACACCATCTGTGGCTTGCGGCCTCGCACTGAGTTCAGTGCTTCGTGATAAGCTATCCTGCTAATCCAGGTGCCTAGTGTGGCCTGGTCGGGATCATAGCTGTCGATGCTTCGCAGAACCTTTACAAACACATCCTGATACACCTCCTCAGCATCCTCGTGCTGCGTCACTATGCGCTGCACTATGCGGAATACGGCTGGTCCATAGTCTGACAGCAGTTGCTGACAGGCAGCTGGTTCGCGCTGCTTCAGTCGGCTAGTCAGGATGGCTGTTTCTTGTTTCATTACTGTCGATTTTAATTTCTTTTCTACCTATATATACACAGGTTATGGATTTATTTTGCACGATTTCGGAATTTTTATTTCGAAAATCGCAGCAAAGGTACTATTTTAGCCGCAATTACACAAAGAAATCGGGCTTTTTATTTGGTGGCTTCGGATATTATTTGCACCTTTGCACACAGATTTTTGTAAAAACTATGATTTTTCAACTTAATATTCAGCCACGATGTGCGTATTATAGATGTATATGACACGTCAGGAGTTTGAACATATCGCCGCGCAGTTGCGCCAGAAGGTACTGAACGTCAGCACCCAGTTCTTTGCATCTCGTCAGGATGCTGAAGATGCAGCGCAAGAGAGTATGATACAACTGTGGCGATACTGCGAACAGATAGACGTCAGTCGGAGCATCGAGGCTCTGGCTGTTCGTGTGGCCAAAAACTGCTGCGTAAGCATGTATCGCCGACAGCATCACACGGCCGACATAGATCAGCAGACAATGAGAAATGCCGCCAACGATGCTTCGCCACAACAGCAACTTGAGGCCAAGGACACGCAGCGCATGCTGAACGAGGCGCTAAGTCTGCTGAAACCTCGAGAACGCGAACTCTTTGATATGCGCGCCGTGATGGGACTATCAAATGACGAAATCTCAAGCCAGACGGGCATACCAAAAACGTCGATAGCCCCGATGGTATCTGAGGCACGAAAGAAAGTAATGGCAGAACTAATTAAACGCATGAAGCAATGACAAACAAGGATATACAACAACTCATCGACAAGTATCTCGCTGGCGAGACTTCGCCTGCAGAAGAGCTACAGCTGGCCAGCGAGTTGCAGCACTGCGATAATATGCCCGACGAATGGCAAGCCGTAAGCATGATGCTGGGCGAGCTGACCCAGGGCGAGGCCGAATACGATCGCATCGTAGCCAGCCGCAAGTCAGCACCCAGCCGTCCGTCGGCCGTCATCATCGCCCTTCGCACCATATCGTCGATAGCAGCCATATATCTGGTAGGACTGTTCATCTGGCTGCAGATGCAGCCTGAGCCCAAAGCAGCAACCGCATATATTAATAAGGTGGAACAAACACAAACGCCCCCAGCACCCCAATACTGCACCGAAGGTACACCCCGGGAAATCCTGATGTGCTACTTGGAGCGCCGACAGGCACAACCTGATACTTACAAACAATTAAAACTCATGAATTATGAAAACCAGTAGATTTTATATCATAGCCGCAGTCTTAGTGCTGCTCATCACATCGTGTAATGACGACTCCAGCATGCTTACCATCATCAATGAGGATGGCACTTGCAGCCGCGAGATGAGTTTTCATCCTTATCCTAAGTCGGTTATGGCTCCGGTTAATGAACCTGTCGACAACGATGGCCTGCACTTCGGTTCCGATTGGGAGCGCACATGGTCGGTTGTGGGCGACAGCACCCGCCACGCATGTCCGATGACCGAAGCCCAGTGGGACAGTCTGCGCAAAGTATTCCCAAAACAGGATGTGGGCAGCCATATCCTGATGCACACCAAGCGCGACTTCAGTTCGGTGGCCGAGATGAGCGACTCGCTCACCAAGGTGGTCAACCATCTGTTCAAGGCCACAGCTTCGCTCGATAAGCACTTCAAGTGGTTTTATACCGACTACGTCTACACCGAGACCTATACCCTCACCAATATTCAGCAGCTGTTCCCCATTCCGCTCGATCGGTTTGTTAGTGCCGATACCGCATCCTATTGGTTCACTGGCCAGCCCAATCTGGCCGAAGACTTGACGGGCTCTGAGCAGAAGGAGCTGCTTGATGGCATCGAGTCGAAGATAAGCCAGTGGATGAACGCCAACACCTTCGACTACATCTATACCTACATAGTAAAAAGATTCTGGAAGGATATCAAGAATCCGCCTGTAGGCAGGGGGCAGTTCCTTGCCAACAAAGACTCTCTCCTAATGTCGCCGGCCGTAGCCAATATGAAGATATTCGACGAGCCCGAACAGGTAGCCAAGATTCTCAAGGACTACTATCACACCGATGCTTTCCAGCCTATATTCAGCGAGGACCGTCATTGGGATAGGATCCTGGATCATCAATATATGAGTCTTAAATATCTGATGTGGATGAAGCCGCAGCTCAATCTGGTGATGCCAGGCCGCGTGATAGATAGCGGTATGGGCAAGGTCGACGGCAACGTTATCAGCTACCGATTCTCAGGCGAGCGCCTGCTGCCCCACGACTACGTCATCTCAGCCACCTCGCGCGTCACTCACATCTGGGCCTACATCGCCACCATCCTGGTCATCATCATCGCCATCGGCAGTTTCTTCTATCGCCGTAAGTAATAAAAAATACAGGTCGCACTAATCAGTGCGGCCTGTCATTTTTTCGAGATGCTATCTATTTTATTCATCACGATATTCCAGTATGTCGCCGGGCTGGCAGCCTAGTTCGCGACAGATGGCTTCGAGAGTGGAGAAGCGTACGGCTTTGGCTTTGCCAGTCTTAAGTATCGAGAGATTTGCGAGAGTTAGTCCCACTCGCTCGGCTAACTCGCTAAGCGACATCTTGCGTTTGGCCATCTCTACATCCAGGTTTACTATAATCTGTCCCATAGGCTAATTATATAGTAAGTTCTTGTTCTTCTTTCAGCTTCATGCCGATAGCAAAGGCCTCGGCCATAATGAGGATGAAAATGCCTTCAGAGATAAATCCGATAGCATCAGCCCATAATTCCCATAGGTTTTCAATATCAGGCGACATGATGGTAAACATGACGACCGTAGGTACAACGATACACCATCCCACAGTGCGAAGCAAGTCGACATTAGCCCACGTGAACACTTCGCCATGATTGACGTTAAGAATGAAGCGCACAAAACAGGCAAAAGTGTAAAGATATACTAACAGACATATTAACACTATCATTATGCCAAACCCACCAAATAAAGTTGATGGTTCAGTTTCGTTTGCGCCATCTTCCCATCCTTTATGGAACTCGTCAGAGGCGCCAATAATCGTCATTACAAAGCCGGCGATCATCAACACCAACAATAACACACACAAGATATTAAGTTTCTTTTTCATATAATTATCAAGTTTTTTAAGTTCATGATTAAATAGTAAGTTCTTGTTCTTGCTTTAGCTTCAATGTGTCCTTGATAAGCTTGGGCATAAAGAAGAAAGACAGGATAATAAAGAATGCGGGGGTTCCGTAGATATCACTTGCCAGTGAGGGCAGCTTATACTTATGCTCACCGATATGGAAAAAAACGTATTCGAATACCTGCTCGGCTGCAATAAAATGTACCAGCATAACTATGGCTGTGATGTAAAACAGCCAAAGACTCCACTTGGAGTACTGCTTGCTGCTGTAAGTGCGATAATACATTATACCGTATAGCATAAAAAAGATAGTCTTGCTATTATGCTCGAATAATTTGCAAAGGTGATAGCAATAGTCGTAGCTGGTAGCAGCATTATTCATGGCGTTGATCTCGCGTACGTACATCCATACTAGGAAACCTATAACAACACCCACGATGATGGTTCCTACCAGATTCTTCTTTGCCCATTGTAAAATAGTCGTTTTACTCATAAGTTTATCGTTTTTAATTATTAATTTATCGATTTTCGATATGCAAAAGTATATATTTTCTAAATACCAACCAAATAAAAACGATAAAAGTTTATCGAATTTCGATATATTTAACATTTGGATACAATAATGGGCCGCATTTTCTGCGACCCATATTGTTGTGGTTTTAGTTTGAACTGCCTTGGTCTCCGCCACTGTTGCTTCCGCCGCTCTTCACGTCATCGTTGCTGATGGAGCGTTCGGCCTTGCGCACGCTGGCCTTGAGTTCGCCTATGCGATAGCTTACGGTAAGGGTGAATCGCTGGGATACATTCCTTGACCAGTTGGCTGCCTCGAAGTATGTATCAGTGGTGCGATAGTCGAACGTCTTGTACTTCTTCAGGAAGTTTGAGGCCGATAGCGTTAGGTTGAGTCGCTTCTTCATCCACGACTTCTGTATAGAAATAGAGTAGTTGCTATAGCTGCTGCCACGACCCTGGAGCATGATGCTGGGGGTATAGGCATAAAAGTTGAACGATATATTCCAGTCCTTAGGCAGTGTCTGCTGCGCTCCACCATAGCCAAAAGCCGCCCATCCGCTGTTCGATAGTGTTCCACCATCGTTCATATCCGTATATCTCAGTCGGCTGTTCACATATACGCGTGTGTTCTTGCTGGCGTTCCAGTTCACATACGCGTTCAGGTTAAAGCTCTGACTGCGACCGATATTGGCGTAGCTGGTGTAGAGCACATCAATGCCCGTAGGGTGCTTAAGTCCTGGGATATCGGTGTCGCGCATCATCTTCACCACGTTCTCGATGCTGTTGTTGGTAAACGCGTACTGTGTGGTAAGATTGATGTTGAACTTAGGCGTAAACTTGCTGAAGGTAAAGCTTATGTTGTGACTCTTCTCGCTGTCCAGATTGGGGTTGCCCTGACTGATATTGGTTGGGGTAGAGTCGTCGAGATAGGGGTTGAGATACCAGATGCCCGGGCGATAGATACGCATGTTGTAGCCCAATCGCAGGTTGGTGGTCTGACCTAGTTTATAGCCCAGACTGGCCGATGGCACAAAGTCGTTGAAGTGCTGTTTGAAGTCGGTGCCAGGTCCTAGTTTGTACTCTACATCCTGCAGTGTGTGCTCGTAGCGCAATCCCAGTCGGCCCGAGAATTTCTTGATCTTGAGTCCGTAGCCCAGATAGGCAGCAAGGATATCGTTGCGATGCTTGTAGTGCGACGAGTGTTCGCTATCTAGCACTTCCAGCTCATAGCGATCGTCCTCAGACGTGTTGTTGCGCAGGATATACTTCAAACCGGTCTCGATGGTGTGATGCTTGGCAAATGGGGTGGTGTAGTCTACCTGGAACGTGTGCTCGATGGTATTCTCGCTACCATCGTTGCGCTGACTCTTAAGTCGGTCGAGGAACTTCTCCCAACCATCGGCTGCACGCATGTCGGCGTAGTCGGTATACGAGTCGCTTGCATCGGGCTCGCTACCTATCTTATACGACAATGTGAACAGGCGGTCTTCGACCGAGAATGTGCGCTGATAGTCGATGCCGCCATCGATGTATGCATAGCTGCTCTTGGAATGACGCAGGGTGTTGTAGCTATACAGATGATTGTCCGTGAGCGGCGATGTGGCCCGGACGGAGCTATTACCGCTGTTACTATTGCTACCGCCATACAGATCGAACGAGGCCGTAAGGAGTCGCAGTGTATCAATCTCGTAGCTGGCCTCGATAGAGCCGTACTTAGAGTCGCCGTGATAATCGCTTACGCCAAAACTCTCGATGTCGGACGACGACGAGCTGATGTTGCTCAAGGTCTTGCGAGTGCTGCCCGAATAGACGGTTGGCTGGTCGAAATAGCTGTAGTTAAGGTTGGCACTCATGGTGAGTTTGCCGCTCTTGATGGTGGTGTAAGCTCCGCCGCCAAGTCCCTGATTACTTGCGTTTGCATTAAAGGTTGCGGTATATCCCTCGATGCTCTTGCCGTGGGTGATGATGTTGAGAATACCGCCTACGCCCTCGGCGTCGTACTTAGGTCCGGGATTGGTGATGACCTCGATGCGCTTGATGCTGCTGGCTGGCATGCTCTTGAGCACCTCGCTGGGATTGTTGCTCATCATCTGGTTGGGCTTGCTGTTTACGTAGATCTTAAACGAGCTGGAGCCGTTGACCTGAATCTTATCCTCGCCGTCGACCGTCACCATCGGCACCTTGCGCAGCATCTCGAGGGTAGAGTTCGACTTAGAATCGGGATCGTCCTCGATGTTATAGGTGATCTTGTCGATGTCGGACTTTACCAGCGCTTTCTGTTTTACAATCTCGACGCCTTGAAGTTCGAGTGACTTAAAAATACTGTCGGCTCGCAGTGAGTCGGCCTTGGTCTGAGCCATTGCGCTGCCTAGTGAGCACAAAGCAAAGAGGGATACTAATGATAGTTTCTTCATATATACTTATATTTATTTAGCTTCTTGAAGTAATTCTCTTTAGAAAATCACAGGCCGCAATCGCTGCGACCCATGACTGTTCCGCGGATTATGTATCAAAATCTGTCATTTGTTACTTATATATACGCATGAGACATGGAAAATGTTGCAGGTTTGTAGGTTAAATTATGTTAAATAACCGCATTCCTGTCATCTCGAGCGTTCCCCCCTCTCTGTCATCTCGAGCGTTCCCCCTCCTTGTCATCTCGAGCGTTCCCCCTCCTTGTCATCTCGAGCGTTCCCCCTTCTTGTCATCTCGAGCGTAGTCGAGAGATCTCTCCATGCGCTACGCTTAGTCGAGATGACAAAGAAGAAGCGCTTAGTCGAGATGACAATACAAAAAATAAGACCGCTGAACTATCGTTCAACGGTCTTTTTCTCTCAATTCGTTCGTGAATTACTGAGCTACTGCAGCAGTGTCAACAGCGGCTGTATCAACAGTCAGGCTGTCAGCAACGGTATCAACTACCTCAGCGATAGAGTCAGTGTCCTGTACAGGAGCCTGAGCCTTGTTACCACATGATGCGAAAGAAATAGCAGCAACTGCTACGAACATAAATACCAATTTTTTCATTTTTTCTAAGCTTTTTAAATCTGTAAAACAATCATTTGTTTATTAAAACGCTGCAAAGTTAAGCATTATTTTAATACAACGTATCATTTTTTTCGATTTTTTTTAGGGGTATTTTGTAACTTTTTTGTAATGCATTGAAAATCAAGTACTTACGAAATGTTAAATTTAGTGTATTTTTGGCACAAAACTCAAAAGTTGCCCAAAATGGATGTTTTTTGCAAAAAAAGTAGTACCTTTGTGCCCGATAACAATACACCTATTTTATATATGATAGATACGTCGGCATTTCAGGGCAAAAAAGCTGCCTATTTTACACTCGGATGTAAGTTGAACTTCTCTGAAACATCTACCTTCGGCAAGATGCTTCAGGGTTTGGGCGTGACTACAGCCCAAAAAGGCGAGAAGGCTGACATCTGCTTGATCAATACATGTTCGGTTACTGAGGTGGCCGACAAGAAATGCCGTCAGGCTATACACCGACTGGTGAGAGAAAATCCCGGAAGCTTTGTGGTGGTGACTGGTTGCTATGCGCAGCTGGAGGCCGACGAAGTGGCAAAGATGGAAGGAGTGAGCCTGGTGCTGGGCTCGAACGAGAAGGCAAACCTGGTGCAGTTCCTGTCGGACGCCTGGGGCGATAACGCCGCAGATACTGGTTCGGCCAAATTCTACAGAGAGAAGACCAAGGACATAAAGAGCTTTGCGCCCAGCTGTTCGCGAGGCAATCGCACCCGCTACTTTCTGAAAGTGCAGGATGGCTGCGACTACTTCTGCACATACTGCACGATACCGTACGCTCGCGGTTTCTCGCGCAATCCAACTATTGCATCGCTGGTGGCTCAGGCCGAAGAGGCTGCTGCCGAAGGTGGAAAGGAGATAGTACTGACGGGTGTGAACATCGGCGATTTCGGTAAGACCACGGGCGAGAAGTTTATCGACCTGGTTAAGGCGCTGGATGGGATAGAGGCTATAAAGCGTTACCGCATAAGTTCGCTCGAACCTGATCTGATATCGGACGAGCTCATCGAGTTCTGTGCAAAGAGTCGCGCATTTATGCCCCACTTCCACATACCACTGCAGAGCGGAAGCAATACGGTGCTGAAACTGATGCATCGCCATTACGACCGTGAACTGTTTGCCGACAAGATTCATCGCATAAAGGAGTTGATGCCCGATGCGTTTATCGGTGTGGACGTGATGGTGGGTTGCAGGGGCGAGACACCTGAGTGTTTCGAGGAGACATACGAGTTCCTTGACAATCTGGACGTAACCCAGCTGCACGTGTTCCCATACTCTGAGCGCCCCGGCACATCGGCACTGAGCATACCATACGTGGTGAGCGAGAAGGACAAGAAACTGAGAGTGAAGCGACTGCTGGAACTGAGCGACAAGAAGACTCATGCATTCTACGAGCGCCACACGGGACAAGAGGCCGAAGTGCTGTTTGAAAAGGCAACACGAGGCAGAGCGATGCACGGATTCACCAAGAACTATATCCGTGTAGAGCTGTCGGCCAAGGATGCAGATCCTGAGTTTGACAATCAGCTGATAAAGGTTCGTCTGGGCGAAATGACTCACGATAAAGAGTCGCTGAAGTGTATTCTTATATAATAATGTACGCGCGCGTATTATGGATAAGGTTGCAATAGTAATACTGAACTGGAACGGAAGGAAGATGCTGGAGAAGTATCTGCCATCGGTGATGCAATACTCTCGGGACGAAGCTACGGTATATGTGGCCGACAACGCTTCGACCGACGACTCGCTGGAGTTTATGCGCAAGCATTATCCCGAGGTGAAACTGATAGTGCTGGAAAAGAACTGGGGGTTTGCCGAAGGATACAACAAGGCGCTGGCACAGATCGAGACCGAATACTATCTGCTGCTGAACTCGGACATAGAGGTGACGCACCACTGGTTGACGCCGATGATAGAGTATCTGGATGCTCATCAGGATGTAGCTGCATGTCAGCCCAAGCTGTTGTCGGTATTCGACAAGGACCAGTTTGAATATGCCGGAGCGAGTGGGGGATATCTGGATGCATTCGGATACCCATTCTGCCGAGGACGAATATTCGAGACGGTAGAAGCTGACAACGGACAGTATGACGATGTGGCTGATATACTGTGGGCCACGGGTGCTGCGCTGATGATACGCTCGAAGGACTACTGGGACGTGAAGGGACTTGACGCAAGATTCTTTGCCCACAACGAGGAGATAGATATGTGCTGGCGACTGAGGATAAAGGGGCGCAGAATAGTGTGCATACCTGATAGCAGGGCATTCCACGTAGGTGGTGGAACGCTCCCTAAGGGCAATCCGATGAAGACATATCTGAACTTCCGCAATAATCTTACGATGCTGTACAAGTGTCTGCCTGACGCAGAGTTGGGCCGAGTGATGCGCTGGCGCTGGGCGCTAGACTATCTGGCTGCATGGGAGACGCTGATACTGAACCGCAGCTGGGGAGATTTCAAGGCGATATATAGTGCACGCAGGGCGTTTAAGAAGTGGAAGAAGGATTTTGAGGCCGATCGCCGCGAAATCCAGGCTCAGCGTAAGGCCGCAAAAATACCAGAGCAAAAGGATTTCTCCCTGCTCTGGCAGTATTATGCTAAAGGCCGAAAGCTGTTTAGCGCTTTGCCATAGTAATTTTTACTGGGTGTTCTACCTCATTGCGCCACTGGCGGAGGTAGGCAAACCAATCATCAGCTGAATGATAGCCGAATGATTCGTTGGCTGAAGTATAGGTGACCTTATACTTCAGCACGTTGCTATCTGTACAAACTACAAAGGTGTAGTTTCCACCACTCACGTTGCGATCCTTACTGGCAGCAACTTCTTTAACAATGTTTTTCTGAGGGATAAGAATGCCAAGACCAACGGTTTCGCGCTTGGTGTTGATGCTGTCGCCTGTGGGGAAATCGCTGCCCCAACATCCACGCAGACCTTTCTTATCGCTAAACTCGGTAGAGCCTTTTACATCGATAATGCCAGTAGAGAACTGGTATCGGCTGATGTCGACGTGCTTCTTGGTGAAGTAAACCTCGACATCGGTGTCGCGATGACCGGCATACTGGATGTAGCGGATAGTGAGATTGAGGGCTGGTTTGCTGGCAGAATGGCGCCAACCACGATCCACAAGTTCGACGATGGTGCGTAGCGGACCATAAGAAATGATGCGCTGAGTGCGGCTGGATACGGGATCGATCATCGTGGGCTGACTGCCGTCCCATCCGCGAAATGCGCCAAGTCCGAAGGTGTTACCCACCCAAAGAACGTCGTCGCCATAACCCTCAGACTTCTGGTCTGGCTGGGTATAGAACTGTGTGGCCTCAAGCTCAAGTCGCTTTTGGAATTTACCATACAGGTCGAGCGTCTGACGCTTATCGAAATAGATTCGTATGCCGTTCAGCTCGCTCTCGAAATCCACACCATGATGATGCTGCAGATTGTAAGAGTTAGCACAATCGCCGCGGGCTGTGATAGATTCAATAAAGTTGTTGTGCTTGTTCTTCTCCTTCACTTTGTCGTTGCGAATCAACATTTCTGTAAATACACGAGCTGGATATTTGGATGGTTCGTCGCACTGGTCGTAATATAGTTCTACGCTGTAATTCTTGCGCTGTTTGCCCTTGAGGTCGGCCAGGAAACAGAGCTCGTCGTAGACTTCGTCCTGGTCGAGGTCGTCAAGCTGGCAAGGTATTTCTGCACCATCGCAAGTAACGATAGCACGGCGCACCTCGCCATAATTGGCAAGCGAAATGACTACTGGTTGGTCTGTGCGATCGGTAGCCAAAGGATTGGTTACACTTATGCTAATATTCTGCTGGGCAAATGCTGCAGATGTAACTAAGGCCGCGAGGGCTGTAATGATATTTTTGTTCATCGTGATGAATTTGTTATAGTAGGCTACAAAAGTACTCAAAATCATCCAAATGAGGGCGGATTTTTACACAAATAAACAAAAATGTGCAGCTTTTTATACTTTTATTTAAACTTTTTTGGTTAAAATTTGGTTTTTAAAATACTTTTTAGTATATTTGCATCGATTTATTTAACATACATATAGTATTCATAGATAACAGCCAGTGCATAAGGTATATTATTTCCTGCTGATAGTGATGTTTGGATGCATCAGTTGTGAATGGCAATTTATGGCGGAAGAAGACGCTAAAGTTGTCGTTGACCGCTATGATCGTATCCAGAGTCTCTATCTCACCACGGGCGATTTCTCGGCGCTGCAGCAGATGAATACTATGTATCCGATGCAGACACGCACGCTGATAGAGGATGTGCTGCGTATCGGTAAGGTTGACGATCAGCAGATAAACACCAAGTTCCTGCGTTTCTATCAGGACTCTACGCTGCAGCTACTGATAACCGAAGCTGAGCAGCAGTATGCTAATATGGATGACATCAACTCTGACCTGACAATAGGTTTCAAGTATCTGAAGGAGAAGATTCCCGGAATAGAGATACCTGAGGTTTACGCCCAGATAGGTTCGCTGGATCAGAGTGTGATAGTGGGTAATAACTCGATAGGTATATGTCTGGACAAGTATTTGGGTACCGACTATCCGCTATATCAGAAACCTCAGTATGGCTATTCCAAGAGTCAGCTTGAGTCGATGAATCGCCGCTATATAGTGCCCGACTGTATTGGATTCTATCTGCTGAGCATGTATCCTATGCCGCAGGACAGGGCACTGAGCCAGCAGGAGCGCGACACTCATATCGGAAAGATACTCTGGGTGGTAAACCAGGCGCTGGACAAGCAGGTGTTTAATACCCTCTATACCCGTATGGTGGAGCGATATATGAAGAGAAACGCAAATCTGACACTGGACCAGATGCTGCGAAATAATAATTACTCGGACTTTAGGAAGAACTGACCCTGACGGATGTTGTGGGTGCGAAGATGGTTTGCCAAGAGATTGGTAAACTCATAGTTTTTTAATCCCCAATGAGGTGCGATGAGCAGATTCTTGGGCGATTGCGAAACGAAGCGCTCTAATACCATATCGGGCCTGAGTCGCTGTATGTATCTGACTATCAGGTGGATATATTCATCGACGGTGTAAATGTGGAATGGTTCGGCTGCGTAGAGTTCGGCCAGACGGGTTCCACGGATTATCTGCATCTGATGAATCTTCAGTATGTCGATGGGCAATCCGGAGATGATAGGTGCTTGGCGTAGACTTTCGGCGGCATCTTCGCCAGGCAGTCCTAATATGATATGTGCGCCTGTGAGCAGGCCGCGCTGATGGGTGCGCTCGATGGCATCGCACGACTGCTGGAAAGTGTGGCCGCGATTGATGCGCAGAAGGGTATCGTCGTTGGTGCTCTCTACGCCGTATTCAACCAGCACGAAGGTGCGCTCGTTGAGTTCGACCAGATAATCGAGTAGCTCATCGGGCATGCAATCGGGACGTGTGCCGATAACGATACCTACGATATCGGGTACGCTGAGTGCCTCTTCGTAGAGCGACTTGAGCTGAGCGAGTGGGGCATAGGTATTGGTGAATGCCTGGAAATAGGCCAGGTATTTCATATCGGGATATTTGTGGGCGAAGAATCGCTTGCCCTCTTCGAGTTGCTCGGTCACAGAGTGTCGGCGCTGGCAGTAGGAAGGGTTAAAGGTGCGATTGTCGCAATAGATGCAACCACCTGTAGAAATCCTGCCGTCGCGATTGGGACAAGTAAAGCCTGCATCGATCGAAATCTTCTGCACACGATAGGGGAACTGACGGCGAATCCACGTGCCGTAGTCGTTATAATAGGGCGTATTCACTTTATTTAAATCCATCAGTGTGCAAAGTTAACGAAAAAAACGCTATCTTTGCAAGCTGTAACAGTAAAAACGATAAAAATATGAAGAAATTGAGATTATTCTCGCTTGGATTGTCGCTTACGTTGGCTTTATCGGCTGTGGCTGGTGAGAAGCTGACGCTTAAGGGAATAATGAGCGGAGAATTCCGTAGTCAGTCGATGAGTGTTGTGCGACCAATGGCTGATGGTGAGACTTATGCGCAGATAAGCGATGATGGTAAGAGGATTGTGACTTACTCGTTCCGTACTGGTAAGCAGGTGGGAGTGCTGTTTGATGCTGCTACTGCTCGCGGTGCTGAGGTGAAGAATGTGGATGGATATATCCTGAGTCCTGACGGCAGCAGAATTCTGATCCAGACAAACACTAAGGCGATCTATCGCCGATCGTTTACCGCCACCTATTATATATATAGTGTACGCAACAACAAACTGGAACCACTGAGCGACGGTGGGCCACAGCAGACGCCTGTGTTCTCGCCCGATGGTAATCAGATAGCTTTTGTTCGCGACAATAATATCTGGCTGGTTAAGTTGCTGTACGACAATGCTGAGAGTCAGGTGACTAAGGACGGCAAGCGCAACGAGATAATCAACGGTATACCCGACTGGGTGTACGAGGAGGAGTTCTCTACAAACTCGTCGATGGTGTTCTCGGCCGACTCGAAGCAGATTATCTGGATTCGCTACGACGAGAGCGCTGTGAAGCAGTACTCAATGCAGCTATTTAAGGGGCTGAAGCCTGAGCGCACAGAGTTTGCCGAATATCCCGGCGACTATACTTATAAGTATCCCGTGCCAGGACAGGTTAACTCTAAGGTCAGCGTGTGGAGCTATGATATCAAGAGTCATCAGACTCGTAAAATCGACGTGCCTCTGGATGCCGAGGGTTATATCCCCCGCATAAAGGCAACTAACGATCCTGCCAAGATTGCTATCTTCACGATGAATCGTCATCAGGATGTACTTCGTATCTTTATGGCCAACCCGCTGTCGACAGTATGTAAGTTGGCAATCGAGGACAAGGTGGATAAATATATCAAGGAGGAGGTGCTGGATGATATCCAGATAACGGCCAACAATATACTGCTGCCCAGCGAGCGTGATGGCTATAATCATCTGTATCTATACAATCTGAACGGTCAACAGCTGCGACAGATAGTAAACGAGAAATATGTGGTAAAGGCAGTATATGGTTTCGACGAGAAGACAGGCGATACATATTTTGCAGCAAATCCCAAGGGTGCTACCGAGCAGCAGGTGATGGTGGCTCGTCAGAACGGAAAGATAGAGGTGCTGACACCAAAGGCTGGTGTGAACAGCGCTATCTTCAGTAAGAATTACAAGTACTTCATCAATATATGGAGCGACATCAACAATCCTGCAGAGTATACCATCTGTCAAAGCAACGGTAAGGTGCTGACCACACTGATAGACAACCATGAGTTGAAGCAGAAGTTGGCAGGATATGATCTGGGTAAGAAAGAGATGTTCCAGTTTACTACATCCGAGGGCGTAGTGCTGAACGGTTGGATGGTAAAGCCTGCCGATTTTGATGCAACGAAAAAGTATCCTGTGATTATGTATCAGTATGGCGGCCCAGGCAGTCAGCAGGTACTAAATCAGTGGGGCATAGGTATGAACAATAATGGTGCTATTCTTGAGCAATATCTCTGTCAGCAGGGGTACATCTGCGTGTGTGTTGACAATCGCGGAACAGGCGGACGTGGTGCTGAGTTTGAGAAGTGCACCTATCTGCGACTGGGCGAACTTGAGGCTCGCGACCAGGTGGAGACGGCTATCTGGCTGGGTAAGCAGAACTATGTGGACAAAGAGCGAATCGGCATTTGGGGCTGGAGCTATGGCGGATGGAACACGCTGATGTCGATGTCGGAAGGTCGTCCTGTGTTCAAGGCTGGTGTAGCGATTGCTCCTCCAACATGCTGGCGCTATTATGATTCTATCTACACCGAAAGATATATGCGCACTCCAAAGGAGAATGCCAGCGGATATGACGACGTAAATCCGATAGCACGAGCATCGCAGCTGCATGGCGCACTGCTTATATGTCACGGACTGGCCGATGATAATGTACATTATCAGAATACGGCAGAATATGTAGAAGCACTGGTTCAGGCTGATAAGGATTTCCGTCAGTTAGTTTACACAAACAGAAATCATAGTATTTTTGGTGGTAACACAAGGAATCATTTATTCCGTCAGGCGATAGATCACTTCAACGCTTCGCTTCGTTAAAGATTTAGCCCCCGCCGTTAGGCGAGGGCTAAATTATTTTAATAAGCGAAGAGTGGATACTCCTTCATCTTCTCATTAACGCGAGCGCGAACAGAAGCAATTACCTGTTCGTTCTCAGGATCATTCAGTACTTCCTCGATCCAAGCTGCAATCTGAACCATCAGATCCTCCTTAGCACCACGTGTGGTGATAGCTGGAGTTCCGAGACGGATACCTGATGTCTGGAATGCGCTGCGGCTATCGAATGGAACCATGTTCTTGTTGACTGTGATATCAGCAGCAACGAGAGCGTTCTCAGCAACCTTACCAGTAAGATCGGGATACTTAGAACGAAGGTCAACCAGCATAGAGTGGTTGTCTGTACCACCGCTTACGATACCGAAACCACGCTTAACCAGCTCGTCGGCCAGAACCTTAGCGTTCTTCTGTACCTGCTTAGCCCACTCCTTGAACTCTGGCTGCAGAGCCTCACCGAATGCAACAGCCTTAGCTGCGATAACGTGCTCGAGAGGACCACCCTGCTGACCAGGGAATACTGCAGAGTTAAGCAGCTGACTCATCATCTTAACAACACCCTTTGGTGTCTTCAGACCCCAAGGATTCTCGAAGTCCTTACCCATCAGGATGATACCACCACGAGGACCACGAAGAGTCTTGTGGGTAGTAGAGGTTACGATGTGAGCGTACTTAACTGGGTTGTCGAGCAGACCGGCTGCAATCAGACCTGCTGGGTGAGCCATATCGATCATCAGCAGTGCGCCAACCTTATCGGCAATCTCGCGCATACGCTTGTAGTCCCACTCACGGCTGTAAGCACTACCACCACCGATAATCAGCTTTGGCTTGTGCTCGAGGGCCAACTGCTCCATCTCATCGTAGTCTACACGACCAGTCTCCTTATTCAGGTTGTAGCCGATAGGATTGTAGATAATACCAGAGGTGTTGACGTGTGAACCGTGTGAAAGGTGGCCACCGTGGTCAAGGTTCAGACCCATGAAGGTGTCGCCTGGTTTCAGTACTGCCAACAGTACTGCTGCGTTAGCCTGTGCACCAGAGTGTGGCTGAACGTTGGCATATTCAGCACCGAAAAGTTTGCAAACGCGGTCGATAGCAAGCTGCTCAACCTCGTCGACTACCTGGCAGCCACCATAGTAACGGTGGCCAGGATAACCCTCGGCGTACTTGTTGGTTAGGTAAGATCCCATGGCTTCCATCACCTGGTCGCTTACGAAGTTCTCACTAGCAATCAGCTCAATGCCCTTAAGCTGGCGCTGATGCTCTTTCTCAATCAACTCAAAGATTGTGTTGTCTCTGTTCATTGTTTTGTTTATTGGGTTTAAAAAATGTTCAATGTTCAATGCTCAATGTTCAGTCTAACAAAGCTCTACTTTGTTAATGTCCTGCTCCTTTTCGCAGTAATGACATGTTAGTATGCCATTGGTAACGTGGAAGTGGGTTGACATCGGCTCGTTGTTGGTGATACACTTTGGATTGTTGCATTTCACTATACCCTTGATTTCTGCAGGGGTAACAACGTTTCTCTTCTCTACCACCTCGTAGTCGCGAATGATGCTAAGAATAACGTTTGGAGCAACTACTGAAAGACGCGAAATCTCGGCATCGGTAAAGAACTTGTCGCTCACCTTGATGATGCCCTTCGAACCAACCTTCTTAGATGGATAGTTGAATCCGATAGTAACTGGGGTCTTCAGAGTGAAGAGGCCCAGCAGACTGGCTACCTGATAGGTCTTGTCGGTAGGAATATGATCAATCACTGTGCCGTTCTGGATGGCGGCAACTAAGCGTTCTTTCTTGTTCATAGGATAATGGTTTTGTCGTTTTTAACTTCGTCGAGACTGATGCCAAGCACATCGCAGAAGATTGCCTCGCGGGCAAAGAGTCCGTTGCCGGCTTGCTGGATGTAGTAGGCGTGTGGGTTGTCGTCAACCTCGTATGCTATCTCGTTAACTCGTGGCAGCGGGTGCAGAATCTTCATATTGGGCTTGGCGCTCTTAAGCAGATCGTTGTTAAGCACATATACATTCTTTACTCGCTCGTATTCCATCAGGTCGGAGAAACGCTCCTTCTGAACACGTGTCATATATAAAATATCGGCATCAGCAATGACCTTCTCGTTGAATGCTGTGTGCTCCTGATACTTAATACCGTGCTCATCGCAATATAGCTTATACTCCTTTGGCATAGCAAGCTCCTTAGGTGCTACAAAGTGGAAGGTTGGGTTGAAGTGACGCATTGCCATCAGCAGTGAGTGAACAGTGCGGCCGTATTTCAAATCTCCCACCATATATATATTAAGGTTGTCGAGCGTGCCCTGAGTCTTATATATAGAATATAGGTCGAGCATACACTGCGAAGGATGCTGATGAGCTCCATCGCCGGCATTCACGATGGGGATGGGAGCTACTTCGGAAGCATACTCTGCGGCACCTTCGATGTAATGACGCATCACAATCACATCGGCATAGTTAGAAACCATCAGAATGGTGTCCTTAAGAGTCTCGCCTTTAGTACCGCTGGTAATCTTTGGATCGGCAAATCCAATGACGCGGGCTCCTAAACGGTTGGCTGCGGTTTCAAAACTTAGTCGGGTTCGGGTTGATGGTTCGAAGAAAAGGGTAGCGACAACTTTACCCTTCAGCAACTCACGGTTGGGGTGCTTCTCGAACTCTTCTGCCATCTCAATCATGTAGAGAATCTTCTCACGTGTGAGATCGGCAATTGTTACGAAATTATGCTTTTTCATTGCCATTTTTTATTTTCTCGGCGCAAAATTACACAATATTTCTGATTTCCGTGCCGTATTTTGAAAGAAAATAGTAATTTTGCAGCAAAAAGTAACCAAAATTAGAATATGAGAAAGCTATTTGTCTATTTTCTATGGACATTATTGACCATAACCGTGCTGGCCGTCGCTGGTTCTTTTTATGCCATCGACAAGGGTTGGATCGGTTATATGCCTCCTATCGAAGATCTCCAGAACCCTATCAGTAGATTTGCAACTCAGATTTATTCTTCTGATGGCAAATTGCTGGGAACGTGGAATTACAATCGCGAAAATCGTGTAATGGTGGATTATAATAAAATCGCACCATCGCTGATTCATGCCTTGGTGGCTACCGAGGATGTACGTTTCTACGAGCACTCTGGTATAGATTTTATTGCTTTAGGTCGTGCTATAGTTAAGCGCGGTGTGTTGGGACAAAAGAGTGCTGGTGGTGGTTCTACTATTACTCAGCAGCTTGCCAAGCAGTTGTATTCAGAACAGGCTCATTCTACTATCGAGCGACTGCTGCAGAAACCTATCGAGTGGGTTATTGCTGTAAAGCTTGAGCGTAATTATACTAAGGATGAGATTCTTACAATGTATTTGAATTATTTTGATTTCTTGCATAATGCTGTGGGTATCAAAACTGCATCGAATACTTACTTCAGTAAGGATCCAAAGGACCTGACTGTAACTGAGTCGGCCACGCTTGTTGGTCTCTGTAAGAACCCATCGTATTTCAACCCTGTTCGTAACCCGGAGCGTAGCCGCGATCGCCGAAATGTGGTTCTGGCACAGATGGTGAAGGCTGGATATCTGACTGATGCTGAATACGAGAAATATAGCGCAGAACCGCTTACGCTGAAGTTCCATGTGGCAGACCACAAGGAGGGCTTGGCACAGTATTTCCGCGAGTATCTGCGCCAGTATATGACAGCAAAGAAGCCTGTCCGCGCCAACTATCCTTCATGGAATATGGCGAAGTTTGTCAATGACTCAATCAATTGGGAATCAGATCCTTTATATGGTTGGTGCAACAAAAACAAGAAGCGTGATGGTAATTACTACAACATCTATACTGATGGTCTGAAAGTGTACACCACAATTGATTCGCGTATGCAGGAGTATGCCGAACAAGCTGCATATCAGCATGTGGTAAAATTCCTTCAGCCTGCCTTTGATAAGGAAATCGCTCACAAGGCTAATGCACCTTATTCTTCAAATCTGTCAAAGAGTCAGGTTGAGCAGATCTTGAATCGTTCTATCCGTCAGTGTGAGCGTTATCGTGTACTGAAGGAGAGTGGGGCGTCAGATAGTGAAATACAAAAGTCATTCCGCACTAAAACCAGAATGTCTGTATTTACATATCATGGCGAAGTGGATACTACAATGACTCCTCTTGACTCGATAAAATATTACAAATCATTCCTGCGTACTGGCTTTGTGAGCGTATGCCCTCAGAATGGTTACGTAAAGGCTTATGTGGGTGGACTTAATTATGAGCACTTCGCTTACGACATGGTGATGGAAGGTCGTCGTCAGGTGGGTTCTACTATTAAACCATATCTGTATTCGCTTGCTATGGAGAATGGCTTCTCACCATGCGATGAAGCACCTAACGTACAGCAGACTTATGTGGTAGCTGGTCAGTCGTGGACGCCACGTAATGGTAGTCGTGCAAGATATGGCGAGATGGTTACTCTTAAGTGGGGACTTCAGCAGTCTAACAACTGGATCTCTGCTTATCTTATGAGTAAGCTTAATCCTCAGGCATTTGTGGATCTGCTGCATGAGTATGGTATTCGTAATCCGGATATTCACCCGTCGATGGCTCTCTGCTTGGGTCCTTGTGATATTAGTGTTGGCGAAATGGCTAGTGCTTATACCGCTTTTGTTAATCACGGAATTCGTGCAGCATGTATGTTTGTTACCAGAATCGAGGACAATGAAGGTAATGTCATTGCACAGTTCCAGCCTCGCATGAACGAGGTGATTAGTGAAGAGAGTGCTCACAAGATGATATATATGCTCCGCAATGTTGTAGATGGAGGTACAGCAAGCCGCTTGCGTTTCAAGTATAATCTTAAGGGACAGTTGGCTGGTAAGACAGGTACTACTAATAATAATAGTGATGCTTGGTTTGTTGGTCTGACTCCAAATCTGGTAAATGCATGTTGGGTTGGGGGAGATGATCGCGATATCCATTTCAATTCTATGGCTATGGGCCAGGGAGCTTCTGGAGCGTTGCCGATATTTGCTCTTTATATGCAAAAAGTATATAAAGACGCAAAACTTGGGTATAGTGAGGACGCAGTTTTTGATCTTCCACCAGGTTTTGACCCCTGTCCTTTGGGTGGTGAGTCGCTAGGTGAAACTGGAGCCGAAAATGATATCGAAGAGATATATGAGTAATATATATATATATATAAGGTGTAATTCAAATATTGTAAACATTCCCGAAAACTTTCATGTTTTTGGGAATTTTTTTTGGAAAATATTTGGTGGGAAAGAAAAAATGTCGTACCTTTGCACCCGCTTTCGCTCAAAAACGATAGCGCATTAAGAAAGAGTTCTTTGAAAGATTTACATAGACAGAAGTAGTACAAGAAGCGAGAGCAGAAATGCTCTTGGGTAAATGAACAAACCGTTTAATTTCTTG
>CACWMK010000040.1 GCA_902761905.1 uncultured Prevotellaceae bacterium | reverse complement strand
TGTCGGGATGAGGCGACTCGAACGCCCGACCCCTACGTCCCGAACGTAGTGCGCTACCAACTGCGCTACATCCCGATTTTGCGGGTGCAAAGGTACGCACTTTTTTTGAATTACGTGCACGAAAAGGGAATTTTTTTATTTTTTATGCTGTCGATAGTAACTGCGGAATTGGTCGAACTCATCGCATTTGCTAACGTAAGTTGGTTCCTTGGCACCGTCTACGATATCATACAGGGCCTGGAACGCACGGAACTGTGGTGACTGGCGGTAGTACTTGCGTACGTAGTCTGTCTTTGTCTCGTCCCATACCATATCGGTCCAAAGGCTCTTGCCGTTCTTGTTATTATACAGCTCTCGGTAACCCATAGCAAACAGAGCCTTGATCTTCAAGTCGTTGTCATTGCTCAAGGCTGCCTTCTGCAGATATTCGACGGCGCGGGCGCCGAGGTCAACCTCATTGACACGTACGGTGTCGTAGCAGTTCTTAGCTTCGCGCATCAGCCACCAGCAATCGCCTTTGATATTAGCTTGGGCATAGCGCACTGCCAGATTGTAATAACGCTGTTCGAGGGCTTTGCCCTGAAGCAGGTTGAGCGAGCTCTCCAGCATCTGCATCTCCTTACAGAAGTCAAGCTTAACGTTCTTCCACCATTTCAGGTTCTTTTCCCAGGCCTCGTCTTCTCTGAGCCATTGGCGCGTAATCCAAGGTTCTACGTCGTACTTTCGTAGCAGTGAATAATATAGGTAGCCGCGGCTGCGGTTGTTGTTGTAGTAGCTGACGGGGATGTTCTTAAGCCACTCGATGGCTTTACCCCAGTTGGCCATACGCATGTACTTGGTGCCGATGAGCTCGACAAGGGCAGAGTCGTTGGTCTGCATTTGTCTCTTCAGATACTTGTCGAAGTCCTTCTTGCCTGGAGTCTTGGTGTAATCGTAGAAACTCTCTAGCTTATCTACTCGAATGGTATCGATGGTGCTATCGTATTGGTAGTCGTGGGTGATGCACATCAGTGCAAGCTGCTGATTAGCATTGTTCTTATAGTGAGGGAATATGGTCTGGCGCATTGTGCGTTTCAAGGCACTCTCGAAGAAATAGTCCTGTTTGGTCTTCTCCTGAAGCCATGTCAGCTCGTTTGCGAAGTACTGGTCGAACTTATCGCTAGGCTTGGCCTGTGCAGCTGTGATGTAGAGCTTCAATACGCGTACATTATCTTTCATACGCTCGGTGCCCTCCAGTGCAGTTGCTGCTTCGATATCCTTCAGCGCTTCCTGTTTCTTGCCGCTCAGGTATTCAAGCCAAGCTTTGGCAGCCTTCCACATAGCGGGTGTTTCAGTCTTGCCTTCGCGAACCACCAGTTCGCAGAACTGTTGCATCTGCCACGACTCCTGCTGGTTGATGTCGCGGATGAATAGTTTGCCGCCCAAAGATCCAGTCTTGGCATCTTCGGCCTCTTGTGCATTGTTCACAAAGTCCTGAAGCAGGAACGGCAGTACCTTAGCATTAGGGTTCTGCTTGTATTGCTGACTGATAGCCAGATAAGAACGTTTCTTATAATAGATGGTCATCAGGCTCTCGTAGTCGTCCATCTCGGCAAACATCTCGCCGGCTTCGGCCTCGCGCCCGGTTTTGTATAGAGCACCTGCGTAGATGTTCTTCATCATATCCTTGTAAACTGTTTCGATGAAGTTGCAGGCTGACTGCTGCCAGAAGTTGATATTGTCCTGATGGCGGCCCATCATCATGTTACAACGCATATATAACAGGGCATGTTGAGAGCGCAGCTTGGTCTTAACCTTGCTGAAGGCATAAGTACGAACGGCTTGAAGGTCGCGCTTCTGTGCAGCGATATCGTTGGCCGTCGGGTAGTTCCACTCGTATTGCTTACGTTGTTCTATGTCTACGCAGTTAAGATACTTCTTCAGGTTCTGCAGATAGCTCACCATTAGGGCATCGCCCTTCTGGCGGGCGGCCTTAATAGCATCGTCGGCATTGAACCAGAAGTATTCTTCTGTAGATCCGAGGTAAGCTTTCCAGTTGTCGTTGCATACTCTCTCAACACGATTTTTGAAGTCGTCCTGTTTGTACATACTGAACAGGTAAGGGTTTGAGGTGTCCCACCACAAACATGCCATCATAGGCAATGAGAATACACTAAAAAGGCTAATGACGATAAATTTCTTCATAGGTTTCGGTTTTATATCTGTTAATATTATCTGTTTCCAAGTGATAGGTAATGATGGAACTACTCAAGTTGGGACGTTCCTTCTCTATCGCATGTTTTACTTTAAGTATTTCGGCCGCATCTACGCTATGCTCAATTCTCACGTTCTGTATGTTGCGTATCCACAGATAAACGGGATATGCTACAGCCAGAGGCAGGGCGTACTGGTCTAGATGCTTTAGATATGGATACACATCGCGATAGTCGAGTATAGGATTACGCTCCTGCCACTTGCGGGGATCGCCTGTGTTGTATACCATCAATGTGCCATAGTCGACAGGTGGAACAGGCATAGATAGCTGGTGGAGGCGGATGGTAGTTGACAATTGATAGTGGATAGTTGACAGTTGTGATTTGATGGTTTCGAGGAACTGATAATAGGTGGCGCGACTCTTCGAGGTGTAGTCGCAGTCTATCTGTATCTCGTGTACATTATTTATATTATTAGTCTCGTTCATCTGACGGATGCGCTGCACTATCTTTTCGGCGAGGTCCTTATGTGGTTTGTGCATACAGTCCTCGGTGATGTAGATCGTGGGGATTATCTCTATACCGTCGGGCAGAGAGTCCGAAAACGAGATTGTTGCATTGGGCCTGGGGCCTATGCTGCTGTCGCCCATCACTACATCAAAATACCTACAGTATACCTTTTTTATATTATACTGCTTTAGGAATGCTCGTTCGGTTGAATCGAGCCTGAGGTCGGTGCGCCAATAGTACACACTATTACATTGCTCAAGGCTTTCGTCTTGAGGTCTCTGCTTTCCGCAACTAATCATTAGCAGCCCCAGCAGGCATGTCCAAACAATGTACCTTTTAATTGTCAATTGTCAACTATCAATTATTACAGCAGTTCCGGCAGTTGATATAGTTTGGTGCTGTTAGAACCCTTTATGAGGATATAATGTCCTTCTGGCTTTTCGGCAGCTATAGCAGCTTTCACTTCTTCTACGTCCTTGAATTTGCGATAGTCACATTTTGCGTCCTCAAACTCTTCGCCCACCAGCCATACAGTCTCTACATCGGTAGTCTTGAGATAGTCTACTACGTGCTGATGCTCTTCGGCTGAAACCTCGCCGAGTTCGCGCATGGCGCCAAGAATTGCCATCTTGTGTTCGGCCTGCATAAGCTTGAAATTCTCGAGTGCGGCCTGCATTGATGATGGGTTGGCATTGTATGCATCAACTATCAGGTGATTCTTTTCTGTTACGGTCATCTGACTGCGATTGTTTGATGGCTCGTATTTTTCGAGTGCTGCAACAATCTTCTTGCGGTCAACTCCAAAGTTGATACCTACTGCGATGGCTGCAAGCAGGTTGTCGATATTGTACGATCCAATGAGCTTGGTCTGTACCTTATGCCACTTGGTGCTGCGCCCCTCCTCCTCAAGAACCATCAGAGGCTCGCGCCAACGGAACTTAAGGAACGGGTTGCATTCGATAATCTCGCCTGAGATGCACGAATACTGGTTGTCGGGATCGGTAGAGTAGGGCGACATCCATATATCTTCGTCATCGCCAATCTGATCAATCAGATATTCGTTGTCGGCATTGATAAAGATAAGACTGTCCTCGCGACTGCGCAGGAAATCATACAGTTCGCACTTGGTCTTGATAACCCCCTCGAACGAACCGAATCCCTGAAGATGTGCCCGACCTACATTTGTGATCAGTCCGCAGGTAGGTTCGGCAGTCTCGGCCAGAGTCTTGATGTCGCCAGGATGACTGGCGCCCATCTCGATGACTGCTATCTCGTGGTCCTTGTTCAGGCGGAACAGGGTCTTGGGCACGCCTACATCATTGTTAAAGTTGCCCTGGGTATAGAGCACATTATATTTCTGTGAGAGTACAGCGGCAATAAGTTCCTTGGTGGTAGTCTTGCCATTTGTACCTGTTATGCCGATTACAGGGATGTCGAACTGGCGACGATGTTCACGGGCTAGGTCCTTAAAGGTCTGCAGACAGTTGTCTACCTTGATGATTCTTGGATCGTTGTCCATGTCTTCATCTACGATGGCATAGCTGCATCCTTTTTCGAGTGCCTGCAAGGCAAATTTGTTACCGTTAAACGACTCACCTTTCAATGCAAGAAAGATACTTCCCTCAGGGCAGTCACGACTATCGGTTGTGATGCACGGATGTTGCTGATAAAGCTTGTATAGTTCCTTAATATCCATAAACTTCGTGAATTTTGGTGCAAAGATAAGGAAAAGTTAAGAGTTAAGAGTTAAGAATTAAGAAAAAATGTATGATAGAGGCTGTTTTTCTTTACTCTTAACTCTTAATTCATAATTAATTTGTATCTTTGTGGGCGATATGAGCTATACGATTAAAATTCGAGGCAAATTGATGGATTTCAGCACCCCTCAGGTGATGGGAATCCTGAACGTCACACCCGACTCTTTTTATGCAGGAAGTCGAGTGCAGACTGAAGCTGAAATTGTGCAACGTTGTCACCAGATAATAGACGAAGGAGCTAGTATGATCGATGTGGGCGGTTATTCTACCCGTCCAGGTGGAACTGAAGTGTCGGAGGCTGAGGAGATGGAGCGTTTGCGTTTCGGCTTGGGCATTATCCGTCGTGAGTTGCCCGATGCAGTAATTTCGGTAGATACTTTCCGTACCGATGTGGCGCGAATGACGGTTGAGGAGTTTGGCGCCGACATCATAAACGATGTGAGCGAGGGTTGTGAGGCAATGTATCGCTTGGTTAGTCGCTTGCACGTACCTTATATATTAATGTCGCAACAGCCCACACTCAAGCAGATGCTGTTGAACTTTGCACAGCAGGTGCAGCAGCTGCGCGACTTTGGTGCATGTGATATCATCCTCGATCCTGGTTTCGGCTTCGGCAAGACTCTGGAACAGAACTATGAGATTATGAACGAGATGGAGCGACTGCATGTGATGGAACTCCCGCTATTGGTGGGTATTTCTCGCAAGTCGATGATCTTTAAACTATTGGGCATAACTCCCACGGAGTCTCTAAACGGTACAACGGTGCTCAACACTATTTCACTGATGAAGGGTGCTCACATACTGCGAGTACACGATGTGAAGCAAGCAGTTGAATGCGTTAGAATAGTACAATCGTTAAATAGTAATATCGTCAAATAAGAATGTTCTTCGAGTTCGGAATAAAAGATTTTATCGACATACTGCTTGTAGCGATGATACTCTACTATATCTACAGGCTTATGCGTGAGTCGCGTTCGCTGAATGTGTTTATCGGCATTTTGGTGTTCGTGGTTACGTGGCTGTTTGTGTCGCAGGTGGTCGAGATGAAACTTCTTGGTTCGATACTCGATAAACTGGTTGCCGTGGGTGTTATCGCTCTCATCGTGCTTTTCCAGGATGAGATTCGTAAGTTCCTGTATAACGTAGGAGCACACCGTCGTATGAGAGCGTTTGCCAAGCTGTTCTCGACAAAGAGTGCTGATGAAGACGAAAAGAAAGCGCTAAAGGAAATCATTATGCCGGTAGTTATGGCATCGATGAATATGAGCCGTGGCAAGGTTGGCGCTCTTATCGTGATAGAGCGTGCGATGCCTCTTGACGAGATTGCTGTAACAGGCGACCAGATTGACTCTAACATCAATCAGCGTCTCATCGAGAATATCTTCTTCAAGAATTCTCCTCTACACGACGGAGCTATGATAATCTCTAAGAAACGTATCAGAGCAGCCGGTTGTATCCTGCCTGTTAGTCATGATATGGACATTCCTAAAGAGTTGGGATTACGACATCGTGCTGCTATGGGCGTGTCGCAGGAGAGTGATGCGGTAGCGGTTGTCGTATCCGAGGAGACTGGCTCGATATCGGTAGCCGTAAGCGGACAGTTCAAACTGCGTCTATCGGCTGAGGAGTTGGAGAGCATATTGACAAAGGAATTAGAATAAAAAGGAATAATATATATATAACATTTTTAAAACAAATCAAATTATGGATCTATTAAGTTCAATTGTAGCGCGTGCTAAGAGTAACAAGCAGCGCATCGTACTCCCTGAGGCAGAAGAGGAGCGTACACTCTGTGCAGCCGACAAGGCTTTGGCCGACGAGCTCGCAGACATTATTCTGATTGGTAATCCTGCTAAGGTTGAGGCTCTGGCTAAGGAGAAGGGGCTCACAAACATTGGTAAGGCTACTCTTATCGACCCAGAGAACTACGACAAGAGCGAGGAACTGGCTGAGAAGTTGGCCGAGATTCGCAAGAGCAAGGGTATGACAATCGAGGAGGCTCGTAAGCTCATCAAGAATCCTCTGTATCTGGGTTGTATGATTATCAAGACCGAGGGTGCAGATGGTCAGATCTCTGGTGCCCTGTCTACTACTGGCGATACACTGCGTCCAGCTCTTCAGATTATCAAGTGCCAGCCTGGTATCACTTGTGTTAGTGGTGGTCTGCTGCTCATCTCTAAGCAGAAGCAGTATGGTGAGGATGGCGTTCTGGTAGTTGCCGACGTTGCTGTAACACCAATGCCTGATGCAAATCAGCTTTCACAGATTGCTGTCTGCACAGCTCAGATGGCAAAGGCAGTAGCAGGTTTCAAGGATCCACGCGTGGCTATGCTCAGTTTCTCTACTAAGGGTAGCGCTAAGCACGAGGTTGTAGACAAGGTTGTTGAGGCAACTCGTCTGGCTAAGGAACTCGACCCAACACTGAAGATTGATGGTGAGTTGCAGGCAGATGCAGCTCTGGTTCCATCAGTTGGTGCCAAGAAGGCTCCTGGTTCTGATATCGCTGGTAAGGCCAATGTACTGGTATTCCCTAACCTCGAGGTTGGAAACATCGGCTATAAGATGGTTCAGCGTCTGGGCGATGCTATCGCTATCGGTCCGGTTCTGCAGGGTATCGCACGTCCTGTAAACGACCTGTCACGTGGTTGCTCTATCGATGATATCTACTACATGATTGCCATCACTGCTTGTCAGGCTATGGACGCGAAGAAGTAGTTAAGAGTTAAGAATTAAAAGTTAAGAAAAAATGAAAATCCTTGTATTGAATTGTGGTTCGTCGTCAATCAAGTACGCTCTGTACAATATGGACGACAAGAGTGTGATGACCAGCGGTGGTGCTGAGCGTGTAGGCTTGGACAATGCCTTTGTTAAGGTGAAGTTGGCCAATGGCGAGAAGAAGCAGATTATGCACGACATCCCCGAGCATACCGAGGGTGTTAAGTTCATCTTCTCTTTGCTCACCGATCCAGAGATTGGTGTTATCAAGAGTCTCGACGAGATCGACGCTGTAGGTCATCGTATGGTGCATGGTGGCGAGAAGTTCAATAAGAGCGTTATCCTTAACGACGAGGTTCTGAAGGCCTTCGAGGAGTGCTCTGACCTGGCTCCACTGCATAACCCTGCCAACTTGAAGGGTGTAAACGCTGTTAAGGAGCTTATGCCTGGCCTGCCTCAGGTAGGTGTGTTCGACACAGCCTTCCATCAGACCATGCCAGCCAAAGCTTATATGTACGCTATTCCTTACGATCTCTACGAGAAGTATGGTGTGCGTCGTTATGGATTCCACGGAACATCACATCGCTATGTTTCTGCACGCGCACTTGAGTTCCTTGGCATGAAGGCTGAGGGAACCAAGATGATTACTTGTCACATCGGTAACGGTGGCTCTATCGCAGCAGTCCTGGATGGCAGGTGTATCGATACCTCAATGGGTCTTACTCCTCTGGAGGGACTTGTTATGGGTACTCGTGCCGGCGATATCGACGGTGGTGCAGTAACCTTCCTTGAGAAGAAGCTTGGTCTCGATGCTGATGGTATGAGCAACCTGCTCAACAAGAAGAGCGGTGTTGCTGGTATTACTGGTGGTTCTAGCGATATGCGCGACGTAGAGAACGCTGCTAAAGCTGGTGAGCCTAAGGCTGTACTGGCTCAGCAGATGTACTTCTATCGTATCAAGAAGTATATCGGTGCTTACGCTGCTGCTATGGGTGGTGTTGATGTGATTGTCTTCACAGCCGGTGTAGGCGAGAATCAGGTTTCTATGCGCTCTGCAGTATGCGAAGGCTTGGAGTTCCTGGGCGTAAAATTCGATGAGGAGCGCAACAAGGTTCGCGGCGAAGAGGCTATCATTTCAGCCGACGACTCTAAGGTTAAGGTGGTTGTTATCCCAACCGATGAGGAGTTGATGATTGCTACAGACACAATGAATCTGCTGAAATAAGCATTCGCAATATCATTCTTTTTTCTTGGGAGGTGCTTTTAGCGCCTCCCATTTTGCTTCATATTCCTGTTCTTGTGCACGCACCTTCTTCAGAGCCTGCTTACGTTTGTGACGTGCTTCAACTTTAGGACCGAATGTGTGGTCCCATGTCCACATCAATAGCGCTATAACATCAGGTCCTGGAGGTACTACTTGTGGCAACTCAGGTTCTTTAGGTATTGCTGGCTGCATAATATTGGCCATCATGTCTTTGCGACGGTCCTTTCCGTATATCACAACTTCGTTGATAGCATTTCGTATAGGTATCAGATAGATGGTGTCGCCCCTCACTTCATTATGCAACACATATCGTCGCTGAAACTTAGGATGACAGAAGTCGATTCGCTTAAAACTGTCTGGCACCTCAAACTCTCCATTCCAGGGTGTGGTTATCTCTGGCCCGTTGTCTATGCGGACCTTTATATCTCGCTGTGGGGTTTTTGTTTCCAAGCTGGCCACTGTCAGTTTGCGTTGGGCCATTATCCCAACACTCCATAGCAAAAACAAACCTATGAACATTAGTCGATACATCACTTAGTTTTCTCAATTGCATATCTTTCCAAAATGGAATCTTATATTATCTTACAGATATAAAAATTAATGTAACATTAAGTCTTTTTGAATTAAAATATGTATCTTTGCAGAAATTTTTAAGAGAGTATACCAACATGAATGGAAAAAAGATAGTAACATTTGGTGAGTTGCTGCTCAGGTTCTCTAAGCCTGGTCAACTGCGACTGACGCAGGGCGACCTGTTTACAAGTAAGTATGGTGGAAGTGAGGCTAATGTGGCTGTGTCGCTGGCCACTCAGGGTGAGAATGTAACCTATATCACACGATTGCCCGATACTCCGGTAGGACATGCTGGCGCTATGAACCTTGCCCAATTAGGTGTAAATACCAGCCATGTTCTCTATGGAGGACAACGCATAGGCACATACTACTTTGAACCCGCTGCTGGTATGCGTGCTGCTAAGGTTATCTACGACCGATCAGGATCGGCTTATTACGACTTGAAGCCAGGTATGATCCCTTGGCGCGAGATACTAAAGGACTGTGACTATTTCCATGTATCGGGTATTACGGCGGCTATTTCTCCTCAAGCAGCTGAGGCCACTTTCGAGGCTCTCGATATTGCTGATGAGTTGGGCGTTACTATCTGTTTTGATATAAACTACCGTAAGAATCTATGGAAGTATGAAGGAGCCCAGCCTCGCGAAACGCTGAGTCGTATGCTGTCACGATGCGATATGATGTTTGGCGATGCTATCGAGTTCGACTGGCTATCACAGCATCCTCAACCACCTTTCACTGCTATCGACTCTAACTTCGAAATGCAGATGAAAGAGTATGGCGAATGGTTCGATGAACTGCATACTAACTATCCACGAGTAAAGCATTGGATGATGGGTATGCGTAATATCGTCAGCTCAAATCATCATACACTTACTGCGTTGCTATGGACCGAGGGCAATCTGCTTCAGGCACCTATTATAGATATTCCTGATGTGATAGATCCTGTTGGAGTTGGTGATGCTTTTATGGGTGGATGGCTGCATGCCATCAGTCTGTTCCCTGATGACAAGCAGAAGCAGCTGAACTATTCTCTTGCAGCAGCTGCACTAAAGAATACTATTCCTGGCGACTTCAACCTGTCGACCGAGGATGAAATCTTGGAGACAATGAAAGGCCGACACAATATGTCGACCCTGTATAAGACATTTGGATAATCTCTATTACGGTTGGCTTTCGCCTTCGATATACTGTGATAGCAGAAGGTGTTCGCCGTCGTAAACCACGTAGGAGAACTGGGTAATCCAGTCGCCTAAGATAATCATACGTGCTTTCTTGGTTAGCTGCAGGTCGACTTCTATGTGGCGATGACCATAGATGAAGTAGTCTACATTAGAGTGGTACTGTATGTACTTCTTTGTGTAGAGCACCAGATGCTCACGGTTCTCTCCCATATATGCAGGCTCCTCGCCGTTAGGGCGCTTCAGTCGGCTATGCTTGGCCCAGTTCAGACCGAACCACATACCCCAGCGTGGATGCAGAGCAGAGAACGCCCATTGGCAAGCCTTGTTGTGGAATATACTCTTGATTAGTTTGAAACTCTTATTGGGATCGCCTAGTCCGTCGCCATGGGCCAGGTAGAACATCTTTCCGTATATCTCGGTGGTCTCGGGCTTCTTGTGCAGAATCACACCACACTCTTTCTCCAAGTATTCGTAGGCCCAGATGTCGTGGTTGCCGATAAAGTAATGTATCTCTACACCCATATCGGTCAGTTCCGACAGCTTGCCCAGGAATCGCGTAAACCCTTTGGGCACTACAAATTTGTACTCATACCAGAAGTCGAACATGTCGCCAAGCAGATATATAGTGGCAGCCTTTTCCTTGATTGAATCTAGGAAACGTACCAGTCGGCGTTCCTGCATTCGTCCATGAGGAATGGCTAACGACCCAAGGTGGGCATCGGAAAGAAAATATACGTTCTTCATATTAATCGAATCCAAGTTCAACTCTTGCTTCTTCGCTCATCATGCTCTGATCCCAAGCGGGTTCAAACACCAGATTCACGTTGGCGCCCTTTACACCTTCAACACTCTCCACTTTGGTGCGAACGTCCTCCAAAATGAAGTCGGCAGCAGGACAGTTGGGCGCTGTAAAGGTCATATCCAACTCTACACTAGAGTCGTCTTGAACATCTATCTTGTAGATCATTCCCAGGTCGTAGATATTTACGGGAATCTCAGGGTCGTACACGGTTTTGAGCACGTCTACAATCCTCTCTTCAATCTGTGTCTTCTCTTCTTGTGTCATAACTATATATGTTTGTTAGCATTTTCCTTTTTCATGATAGCTGTAATAGTGTCCATCGGTAATTATGACGTGGTCGGCAAAGCGAATGTCCATCAACTGGCATGCTTTTATGATGCTGATGGTTAGTTTGTCGTCTTTGTCGCTAGGCATTATACCTCCCGATGGGTGGTTATGGCACGCCACCAGCTGTGTGGCGTTGCAGAGCACTGCCTCGCGGATAATGAGGCGTATGTCAACTGTTGTTGCAGTAATGCCGCCCCGGGCAATACGCAGTTTCTTAATAAGTCGGTATTGCTGGTTCAGATACAGTACCCAGAACTCCTCTACATCCAGGTCTTGCATCACAGGGTGCATGTGGTTATATATGCGTGTGGCAGTACCTAGGTCGGGACGCTCTTCGGGCGTTTCCATCTGTCGACGTTTGCCCAGTTCGCAGGCAGCTAATATGGTGATGGCCTTGGCCGATCCTACACCGTTATATTGGCATAGGTCGTTAATCGACATTTTGCCAAGTGTGTTAAGACTGTTGTTGCAGTCTGCCAGAATGCGTTTCATCAGGTCGACGGCGCTCTCTTTGGTCGAACCAGAACCAATCAGTATGGCCAACAGTTCAGCACTGCTAAGTGCCTCAGCACCCAGCGCAGCCATCTTTTCACGAGGACGATCCTCTTCGGCCCACTGATTGATGTTAAGTTTATCGGTCATTTATAGAAGTTTTTCTCGAAGGCGGTAAACTCGTCTTTCTTCAGTACGCAGCGTTTCCACCACGACTCTATGAAACCGAATCCGTAGCCCATAAGTTGTACGAATGCGGCAGGAATACTCAGTATGCCTACCCATGCATTTTTGTTCTTAAAGCTCGAATCAATAAGGATGATTGCGCTATATAATATAATAGGTACGCACGCGAGGGGCCAGAAAAGTGATATTATCAGTAGTCCGATAACCCCCAAAGTGAATACTGTTGGTAGCAGATGAACCAACTTCATTGTGCCAGGGTGACGCTTCTCCAGGTTTATTCGGGCGATACCACTGTTGTATACCTGACGGAAGAACTTACGGAAGTCGGTACGACGCTTGTGCCACACCCATGCCTCGGGGAATAGTCTCGGCATATAGCCAGCCTCAACTATACGATACGAGAAGTCGATGTCCTCACCGAATCGCATCTTAGAGAAACCTCCAAGTTGCAGATATACATCGCGACGGATACCCATATTGAACGAGCGTGGATAGAACTTGTCGAGCTTTGCTTTTCCTCCACGGATGCCACCTGTGGTAAAGAATGATGTCATCGAATAGCTGATGGCCTTCTGTACAGGGGTGAACGATGGATGGGCCGAATCAGGACCGCCGAAAGCCTCGCATGGTTTCTGCTTTAGCTCGTCTTCCACTGCTTGTAGATATCCTACAGGTAGTACTACATCCGAATCCAGTATGATAACATATTCGCCGTTGGAGCGCTCTGCACCATAGTTACGACTCTGTCCTGGTCCGCTGTTCTCTTTGGCGTAATAATGCAAATCAAGGACGTTTGCGTATTTATCGCAAACATCCTTGCATGGCTTAACAGAACCGTCCTCTATGATTAGGACTTCAAAGTCCTTTACCGTCTGCTGGCAAAGACTCTCAAGTAACTCGTCGACCTCGTCGGGTCGATTGAAGACGGGTATGATGATTGAAAACTTCAATTCTTCAATCTTTCAGTTCTTCAATTACTCCTTTACTCTCTGCAGGTAAGAACCGTCGCGTGTGTCAACCTGGATCAGGTCGCCCTCGTTGATGAACAGAGGAACACGAACCTCAACACCAGTCTCCAGAGTAGCAGGCTTCAGAGTGTTTGTAGCTGTATCGCCCTTTACACCTGGCTCAGAGTGGGTAACGCGGAGAACGGTCTTAACAGGCATCTCGGCATAAAGGATAGTACCATCGGTAGTGTCAGAAACAACCTCCACGATATCGCTCTCCTTCATGTACTCGTGACCGATTACGAGCTCGTTGTCGATGGGGATCTGCTCGAATGTCTCCTGATTCATGAAGATACGACCAGACTGGTCCTCATAGAGATACTGGTAAGGACGACGCTCGATGATAACGTCCTCGAGCTTTTCACCGATGTTGAATCGACGCTCAAGTACGCGACCGTCTGAAACGTTCTTAACCTTGATGATCATGATGGTGTTGCCCTTACCTGGCTTGCGGTGCTGGAAATCGATGCACACCCAGATACCACCGTCCATACGAATGGCGGTGCCTTTCTTAATGTCTTGTGAATTAATCATAAACCTTTAAAATATTACTTTTATATCGTTTTCGGGTGCAAAGGTACTGCTTTTTTGGAAAAAAACATAAAAAGTTTAGCTAAAAATCGTATAAAATTTGCGTAATTCAAAAGAAATGAGTACTTTTGCACCCCAAATCGGTAGATAAATAACAAAATTAAATAAGTATATTACAATGAAGAGAACATTTCAGCCACACAATCGCCGTCGCGTAAACAAGCACGGCTTCCGTGAGAGAATGGCCACAAAGAACGGTCGTCGAGTTCTGGCTGCTCGTCGTGCCAAGGGCCGCAAGAAGTTGACAGTTTCTGACGAGAATCACGGAAAGTAATTCGCAAGGAACTTAGAAAATGAGTTAAAATAGAAAGAAGTAGAGCGAAATCTTTGCTTCTTTCTGTTTTTTTATATAACTTTGCAACCTAATTAGTGAAGTAAAGATGAAAGCAAAGGAATTCTTCGGTAAGTTCTGCAGCAAGTTCCTCATCCTGAACTTGATAGCTATGCTGTTGGTTTTATTCTTGCTGTTGGTAGGTGTAAACTATGGACTCGACTGGTACACTCATCATGGCGAGAGCATCAAAGTTCCTAACCTCGAGGGTGTTAAAATAACAAAGGCTCGCGAGATGATAGAGGAAGCTGGACTGGTGATTGTAGTAACTGATAGTGGCTACAACAAGCGCTTACCAGCCGACTGTGTTCTTACTCAGAGTCCCGATGCCGGTCTTACGGTTAAGGCCGGTCATGTTATTTATGTAACTATCAATTCATCTTCATCACCATCAGTGGCTATTCCCGATGTTGTTGATAACTGCAGCTATCGTGAGGCCGAGGCCAAGTTGGTTTCTCTCGGATTCAAGGTCCTGCCGCCACAGTATGTTACTGGCGAGAAGGATTGGGTTTATGGAGTAGCGGTCAATGGTCGTAGGGTTTCTTCTGGCGAACGCGTATCTATTGAACAACCTCTTACACTGCTCATCGGTAGTGGACAGTATGGTATGGATGATGTTAGCGTTGTTGAACCCGAAATGGAGATGCCAGAAGGTGGTGGCGACGATGTGGATGAATTTGTAGAGGTAAAAGAGCAAGAATGATTGACGAAACAAACGATTTCGAAGAACAGGAGCAAGAGCAGGAAGACTTGCTATACGAACACTTCCGTATGGAGGTGGATAAGGGGCAGGTGCCTGTACGTATCGACAAGTATCTTGTCGAACATCAGCAGCATTCCAGTCGCAACCGTATTCAGAAGGCAGCCGATGCTGGCTTTATCCATGTAAACGACAAACCCGTAAAGAGTAACTATAAGGTACGTCCTGGCGATGTTATCACACTGATGCTCGATCGTCCGCATTACGATACTTCGATTGAGGCAGAGGATATACCGCTGAATGTGGTGTACGAAGACGATGATCTGATGGTTATCAATAAGCCCGCAGGTATGGTGGTGCATCCTGGCTGTGGCAACTTTACCGGAACATTGGTCAATGCCATAGCATGGCATCTTAAGGACTTGGCCAGCTACGATCCCAACGATCCGGAAGTAGGATTGGTACATCGTATCGACAAGGACACCAGTGGACTGCTGGTTGTTGCAAAGACTCCCGATGCTAAGACCTCGCTGGGAAAACAGTTTTTCAATAAGACCACACATCGCAGTTATAATGCTCTGGTGTGGGGAAACTTTGTCGAAGACGAGGGTAGGATAGAGGGCAACATAGGTCGCGACCCTAAGGACCGTCTGCGTATGGAGGTGTTCCCACCCGAATCTGAGATAGGCAAGCCTGCAGTAACCCATTATAAGGTATTGGAGCGTTATGGCTATGTAACTCTGGTGGAGTGTATACTTGAGACAGGTCGTACGCATCAGATTCGTGCTCACATGAAGCATATCGGACACCCCCTGTTTGCCGATGAGCGCTATGGCGGTACCGAACTGCTCAGAGGTGAGCGCACAGCCAGCTACAAGGCTTACATACAGAACTGTTTCAAACTATGTCCACGACAGGTGCTGCATGCCAAGACACTGGGATTTGTTCATCCCACCACCGGCAAGCAGATGGACTTTACATCAGAGTGGCCTGACGACATGGCGGCTCTGATTGACAAATGGAGAAAGTATTTGAAAGTTAAGAATTAAGAATTAAGAGTTAAGAATTAAGAGTTCTTGGCGAAGCCAAGCGGCAAAGCCGAGCGAAGAATTAATATAAAAAATATAGATATGAAAAACTTGAAGAGAACGATTGCCATCGTATGTGGTGGCGACTCATCAGAACACGACGTTTCTCTGCGCTCGGCACAGGGACTTTACTCCTTCTTCGATAAGGAGCGCTACAATGTTTATATTGTTGACATCAAGGGACAGAACTGGCACGTGGAATTGCCTGACGGAACAACAGCTAAGATTGATCGTAACGATTTCTCGTTCATGGAAAACGGCGAAGCCAAGGTCTTTGATTACGCTTATATCACCATACATGGCACTCCTGGCGAAAACGGACTGTTGCAGGGCTACTTCGACCTTATCGGTCTGCCTTACAGCACCAGTGGTGTATTGGTCGAGGCTATGACATTCGATAAGTTTGTGCTCAATCAGTATTTGCGTGGTTATGGCGTGAAGGTGGCCGACTCGTTGCTTATCCGCAAGGGATATGAAGAGCTGGTGAGCGATGATGAGATCGAAGAGCGCATTGGTATGCCTTGTTTTGTTAAACCTGCTGCCGATGGCTCATCATTCGGTGTGTCGAAGGTAAAGAACAAGGATATGCTTGCTCCAGCCATTCGTAAGGCCATGCTCGAGAGCCCTGAGATTATGGTAGAGAGCTTCCTCGAGGGTACCGAGATATCTATTGGCGTTTATAAGACCAGGGAGAAGACCGTGGTTCTGCCAGCCACCGAGGTTGTTACCACCAACGAGTTCTTCGACTACGACGCCAAGTACAACGGTCAGGTACAGGAGATTACTCCAGCCCGTCTGCCCGAGGATGTGACAGAGCGTGTTCGTCAGATTACATCACACATCTACGATATCCTGCACTGCAATGGTATCATTCGCATCGACTATATCATCTCTAAGGAGGGTAACATCTCTATGCTCGAGGTCAATACCACTCCTGGAATGACAGCCACCAGCTTTATCCCTCAGCAGGTGCGTGCTGCTGGTTTGTCTATGACAGATGTGCTTACAGAGATTGTTGAGAATCAGTTTGATTAATATATGAGAGAAGAGTTCGACGAGATCCGACCTTACGAGGCGGGTGAGATGAAGCAGGCGTTCGACGACTTGCTGAACGACAGACAGTTTCAGATGATACTGAAGGGCTTTGCCCCTTGGTTGCCCAAATCGGTGCGTAATGGTTTGCTGCGCCTGGCTTTCACTGGCATCAAAACGCCGCTCGATTTTCAGAAGCGTTTCATGAAGCCGTTGGTTAAGTTCATCATGCGCAAGCATACCGACGGTTGCTCGTTCCTGGATTCTTCGATTGCTTCATATGATAAGAGTCAGCGATACACATTCGTGTCGAATCACCGCGATATCGTGCTCGATTCGGCATTTCTCGATGTGTTGCTGGTTGAGGCAGGTTATCCCACTACCGTCGAGATAGGTATTGGTGATAATCTGCTTATATATCCTTGGATTAAGCGACTGGTCCGTATGAACAAGGCCTTTACTGTTCGTCGTGGTCTTTCACTTCGCGAGACGTTGGCCGCTTCCCAGTTGATGAGTCGCTATATCCACTATGCTGTTACCCAGAAAAAAGAAAATATCTGGATAGCCCAGCGTGAGGGACGTGCCAAGGACTCAAGCGACCACACCCAGGATGCCGTGCTCAAGATGCTGGCTATGGGTGGCGACCTCAAGGAACTTAATATCGTTCCCCTCACCATCAGTTACGAGTTCGACCCTTGTGATTATCTTAAGGCACAGGAGTTCCAACAGAAGCGTGACAATCCTGCGTTCAAAAAGTCGCGCCAGGACGATCTCGACAATATGAAGACTGGCATCTTCGGCTATAAAGGTCGTGTGGTATATCGCCCTGCGGCACCTATCAATACTTGGATTGACGAACTCTCTGAGTTGCCCAAGACAGAGTGGTTTAAGGCACTGGCCGAGCGTATGGACCGCGAGATACATCGTGGCTACGAACTCTATCCATGCAACTACATAGCCCTCGACGAACTTAATGGTGATAATGCCAATGCTGCTCATTATACCGATGCCGACAAGCAGCGCTTTGAGCAGTACCTGGCTGGCCAGATGGCCAAGATACAGCTGCCAAATAAGGACGAGTCATTCCTGCGTGAGCGTATGCTAACGATGTATGCCAACCCAGTACGAAACCTAATGTCCGCCCAATGAAGAAACTGTTCAGACTATTGGTTATCATAACTGTCAATTGTCAACTGTCAACTCTCATCTCATGTACTCAGGATGCCTACGAGAAGGGAGAGGGCGAATACTCCTTGGTGCGTGGCGACTTTGCTGAGGCTGTTGTTAACAGTTCCAAGCAGGTAACTAAGATTGTTACCGACGATGGTGATGAGTTGTTTTTAACATCCCCTTATACAGCTAAGTGGATAGTCAAGGCCGATACCACTTATCGCTGTATGCTATATTATAATAAGGTAGAGGGTAAGGCCGAGATAGTCTCAATGGGACAGGTACCATGTGCTACAGTATATCCATTGTCTCAATTCGACAAAGAGTTTAAGACAGACCCTGTTAAGTTTGAGAGTACCTGGATGAGTAAGACCGGGCGCTATCTTAATCTGAGCCTTCAGGTTAAGACCGGAACTGCAGATGATACTGCAGCCGTTCAGAGCCTGGCTGTCGTCAGCGATACTCTGATAACACACCCTGATGGCAAGCAGATTCGTAGTCTCATCCTGCATCACGACCAGGGCAACGTGCCCCAGTATTATTCTACTCAGGTCTACTTCAGTATACCTACAGACAGAATTGATGCCGATTCGGTTAGAATCAGCATCAACTCATACGACGGCGAAGTGGTGGCTAAGCGCCGTTGTCGTTAATTCGCTTTATATTCCTTGTTCACTACTGCGTTCCAGTCTATCTGATCGGTGCGCTGCGCCAGTGGTGCGTGTGGTATCACACTGCCATCCTTAACCAGTATTATACATGGAATCTTGCCGGCTTCGATGGTCTGATATCCACCCTCGTATACCTTACCTGTCTGGTAGTCAATCCACTTGCCTTTGGGCAGATATACGTTGCGGCTGTTGCCACTCTCAAGCAGGGGTGCTACCAGCATCTTCGAACCGAACATATACTCATCCTCCACATACCACGCGCCCTGGTCGTGTGGGAACTCTACCAGCAGCGCACGCACCATTGGCAGTCCCAGCTTTGAGCACTCCTTGGCCTGCTCCCATACGTATGGCATCAACTTGTATTTCATCTCGGCGCATTCGCGGAATGCATCGGTAAACGACTCTGAGATGAGCCATGGCTCTGTTGGAGGGGCTCCGTGGGCACGCGTGTGACTGCTCAGGAATCCGAATGGCAACCAGCGTCGGTAGATATCCTCGGGCGATGCAGTGACAAATCCGCCCATATCATGACTCCAGAATGAGAATCCGCTGAGACCGAAACTCAGTCCACCTCGCAGGTCGCCCAGCATACCAGTGTTTGTGGTAGCGGCATCTCCACCCCAGTGCAGTGCGTAGCGCTGACTGCCAGCCCATGCGCTACGGGCCCAGATGATACCCTCGCCTGGATGATTGCGCTCAACAACCTCCCACAAGGCTTTGTTGTATCGCAGCGGATAGAGGTTGTGCTCGTACAATCCGCCTTTGCCGCTATGGTAGAATCCGTTGTAAGGCGCAGCCTCGCCGAAGTCGCACTTGATGGTCGACACACCTTGCTTCATCAGCCCATCTATCTTTTGCTGATACCAAGCTACGGTCTCGGGATTAGAGAAGTCAAGTATTGCATCCTCTACAGGCATGCCGCCAGTAGCGTTCTTTACGTGCATACCTTTCTCAATAATCTCGCTGAAGAAACGGTTCTTCGGTGTGAAGTATGGCAACTGCCACAGGCAAGTGTGGAATCCGTCTTTAGCCAGTTGCTTCAGCATCTTCACTGGATTTTCAAATCTGTCCTTGGCAAACTGATAGTCGCACTGCCAGTCGGTGCCAAACCATCCCGTGTCAAAGTGGATTACATCGGCAGGTATGCGGTGCTCTCTCAGTTGGCGGGCTATTTCCAGTCCCTCCTTCTGCGAGAAGTAGGTTATGCGACTCATCCATGTACCAAAGCTCCACAGTGGGGGCAGTGGCGACTTGCCTGTAATCTCTGTGTATTCATACAGTATGTCCTTTGGCTCGCCGAAGAATACAAAGAAGTCCATCTGCTCGTCGGCCATAAACAGTCGGTCTGCTCCGATGTATGATGCACCGAAGTCGCAGGTAACAGGTGCCGAGGTATGCATAAAGATGCCGTAGCCGCGGTTTGAGAAGAAGAATGGCACGGGCTTATATTGTCCGTCGGTCTCAGGTCCCTGTGGGTCGGTCACACTCAGATGCACCTTCTGTCCCACCTTATTAAGAGATGTGAATGATTCTCCGCAACCATATATACGCTCGCCTGGTGCCAGAGTCAGCACGGGGTTGATGCTACGCGAGTTGTCGCTACCGCGCTTGATAAACGAGAATGGCTGCAGCTTGACCTGCGATGAGTCGTTGTCGATGATGTGTCGTGTCTGTGTCAGCACCTTGCCCTTGGCATCCTTAATCACCAGTCGCCATGGATACTTCTTTATCTCAATGGTTCCGTAAGCAGAACTATATGTTATGGCATCTGCTGATTGATAGGTGTTCCATATCTGTCCTTTGCCTTTGGCCTTGAATCCGTCACAGAACATCACATCTTCCTGATCATTGTTCTTTGGCTCCACCGGAGTTGTCAGCATGCGTATGCGTGCTGTTCTTGGTGTTATGAACTCAATCTTTATCTTCAGGTTCGGATCGTTGTCGTATGCCGCATCGGGGAAATCCAACTGTTGCATACGTACAGGCCAGTAACCGTTCAGGTTGAACGCCTGTCGTGGACTCATCCTGTATCGTTTCCATTGTACCAGTCCCTCGCCCTTAGCTGTGTCAAAACACACCAGCGAGTCGGCAAAGAAATAGGTGTTCGACAGGTCATAGAAGTCTGTCGACATGTCCTTTTGCATACACTGCAGATACTGTACACCTGCGTTAGTCTGAATCTGCGCTGAGGCGTGCATCCCCCAAGCTGCACAGATGATAAGTAATAATCGTTTCATAGTTCACCAGTTGATTTTAATGCTGCAAATATACAACATTTTTTCTTAATTATAACAAAAGGGTACTGAAAAAGTACCGTTAGGTGTTTTCTCAGTGCCCTTTTGGTAAGGATTTGAATCATTATTTATTTTGGAGCGTTGTTATATATCGTTTCCAATGTGTAGTTGGCGTCATCTACTGTCGCCGCTTTAATCATCGTCTTTACCAGCGACTCCATTCCGTTAAGATATGAGCCGTCGTTGTGGTTAAAGTAGCCATGATGCTCGTTGCCACCACCGATAGAGTTGTTATCCCAGATACAGAGCGGCATATTGTAGGTATAAGCAGCACGGCATACGTACTCTAGATAATAGTTGCGGAACACATTAGAACGTTCCGAATTATGCATCACGCAACCGTATTCGCCGATATATACAGGGATATTGTTGACGATATACTTGTCATACAGCTTCTGGAATGTCTCGACCACATGCTCCTCATTGCTGCCAGACTGAGATTTGCCTGCGGCAGCTGTGTGGCCCCATTCAGACTTTCCACCATTGTCCTCGGGTGTAAGCGTAAATGTATTAGGATCGTAGAAGTGAACACTCACCATCACATGGTTGGCAGCATCTGTAGGCACTACAAAACCATCCTCTACCGCAAAACTAGGACTTGAGGCATAAGCTGGCACACCTATCCAGCGTGTGGCATTGTTGCCACCTGTGGCACGGATAGTATTTACTACCAACTGGTTCCACTCGTTAAGTGTCTTATACTGTTTGCCGCCATCCTTAAGATTGTCGCCCCAGCCCCAGTTGCCGTCCTGAACCTCATTAAACGATTCAAAGATAAGGAAGTCCCCCTTGTCCTTGAATGCCTCGGCTATCTGTGTCCAGGTCTTGGCTATACGTTCTTTGATACCGTCATTGATGACGTTATTGTTAGCTGCCTGCTTGATGTCCTGCCAATACTCATCGTGGTGCATATTCAAGATCACATTCAGTCCGGCAGCCTCAGCCCAATCCACATTCTGTTTCACCTCAGCTATGTAGCCAGCCTCGATAGTCCAAGAATCTGATGTCTGATAGTTACCCCATGTCACGCCGATACGCACGGTGCTGGCACCAGCAGCCTTAAGATTGGTATAGAGTGTCTGTGTAGGTGTGGCCTTATCCCAGTAGCCCCACTGCGGATGAACGCCATCCTGACCAGAACTGGTATCGAAGTGATTACCCAGATTCCATCCCCAGCCCAACTTCTTTGCAAGAGCCGTGGCCTCATTGTTGACAGCCTCGGGTTTCTTCTTTGTTGTGAAACTGAATGAGTACTCATCTGCAAGTGCACCTGTAACGCCAATAAGCCCTTTGGGGATTTTTACAGTAACCACGGTCTCGTAATCAGGACAGTTAACTGTAAAACTCAGATTCTTACCGCTTACAGAGGCAGAACCTGATAACGTTCCTCCTGAAATGATTGGCTTCAAACTGGCATCGTTCGACATATTTATGTCCTTGTCGTAGCTTACTTGCACACTGATAGAACCAGTTGCAATATCTGTAGCACCATTAGCTGGAGTTGTTGACAGTACCGTAGGTGGTGTAACCGTTGGTGTTGGAGTAGGAGTAGGTTCTGGATCATCGCTACCTCCTCCACATGCTACGTTAATTGTGAGCATGGCCATAATGGCTGTAATAGAAAAGATGTTCTTAAATTTCATACTCGTTAATATTAGTTGTTATTAGAAAGATATAGTCCACTTACATCATGCAAGAACAGTGTTTCCTTCAGATTATAGAATTCCACAAAGTTGGTTGTTGATGCATGACCAGGATATGGAGCAAAATGATGCTGAGGTCTCTCTCTGGCATTTCGCCATACCAGCACATATCCTATAGGATACTTTTCCAGTACGGGAGCCAATGTGTTGGTCCACCAGTCGCTGGTCTTGATGCCCTCATAACCAGTCTCGGTTAGTGCCATCACCTTATTATGCGCTTTTGCCACTTTGCTTACCATAGCCAGATTCTTATCCAAGTCATCAGCAAACTTTGCTATCTTTACTGTATCAGCATCAGGAGCAAAGCAGTAACAGTCGAGACCAACAACATCGATTATATCGTCGCCCGGATAACGTTCCAGATACTTTGTGGCATCTCCATCGGGTTCTGTGCCAGGAGAGTAAGCGTAAAGTGCATTTACCACGCCCTTATCCTTCAGTCTATCAACAGTCATAGTCCAAAGACTCTTATATTGCTCTGGCGTACAGAAGTCCTGCCCCCACCAGAACCACGAACCAGTATGCTCGTGCCATGGACGGAACAACACAGGAACCCTGACTCCGTATGGTGTTTCTAATGAGTTAAGAAAATCTGCCACTTTGTCTAGCCATGTAAGGAATAGCTCATGTTGCTTTCCGCCCTCAAGTACTGAGGCAACGGTATTCTTTTCGATGTCTTTCAGAGAATCGGCCACCCAAGAGGTGCCCCCCGACAGCGGATTATCTAGATGCCACGAAAGTGTAATCATACCGCCATGATCGAAGTGGTTTATGATTTCCTGACGGATACGCTTAAAAGGTACGCCATCCAGATTCTTGTCTTCACCCAGTTCTATATGACCGAGGTCGAAACTAAGAACAGCAGGAAAATCATTGCATACGCTTTTTACATCCGATTTTGTTCCGATTGTAGAGTCGTTGTCATAATCTGACTCCCAACCTATACCATAAACCACATCGTCATGATGTCCAAACATATAAACACCGCTATCAGCCTGAGCTTTCAGGTTGGCTAGCATATTCTCTGTACGAACAGTCTTACCCGACTCACCAATAGGGTCGTCGGCTTTGCCATTTCTTCCACACGCAGTTATCATCGTGATAACTGAGATTATCAATAATACGCTCTTTGTAACTTTAGACATATCAAAATTTAAAAGGAGGCGCAATCACACAATTGCGCCTCCTGAATTATAGGTTAATTACTCAATTGTAATCTTTGTACACTTCACGTTGTCTCCATTGAGAACGAATACACCACCCCATCCCTGCGAGGTATATGCTGCATCAAGCATCTCCTGAGTGAGTTTAAGTGCATACTTTCCTCCATTACCATCAAGGTCATACTGAGTGAACTTACCACCTTCAGTGTCGTTACCCAAGCTACAAACACTTGCGTAGGTGCTGCCCCAGTGACCTTCAACAAACTCAATCTTCCATGCTGCATCCAGTGGAGTGAGATAGAAGTAAATGGTCTGACCTGCCTTTGCACCAAAAGCTGACAGTTCTGCACCTCCATCAGAGAGGACATAAGGCTGGTTGCCCCAATCGTCGGCAATAGCTTCACCTTCCCAAAGAGTCGTCTCAAGGCTGTTGTAATGAGTTACAGCAATCTTAGTAAGAACAGCGCCTTCACCATTAACAATCCAGCACATACCCCAATCGGTCAGGGTAGTCAATTGTTCAACCATTTGGGCGGTAGCTACAAACTCTATGGCACCATCGTGCTCAGCAAGATTATAGTTACCAGGATTAATCTCAGCACCGCTGCCTACACCTGCTGCAACGCCAGCCTCTTCCTGTGCAACCCAATGTCCATCGTAGAACTTTACATTCCACCAATCATTGTATGGAGTAACATATACACGGATTACATCACCCTCCTGGAGGTCCATATCCTTGAACATGTTTGGATTATTGTCACCAGCTGTGCCCTTACCAATTTCCCAGTTTGTCGACCATGAGCCAAGATCTACAGTACCAGTCCACAGCACTGTGGTTACCTCAGTGTTAGGAATAAAGTCTATGGTATAGGTAATCTCTCCGTTGGAAGAAATCAGACGAACTGCAGAACCCTTCTTAGCGTTTTCTGGAACACCAATAATAAGCTGATCCTTGTTCAGGCCTGTAATAATCCACTGACATGCAGCACCATTGATCTCTACACCAGTAAGTTTGTCGCCATTAACTACATTCAGTACCATGCTGTTACCAGCCTTTATCTCATCCTCATCACCAGGCAGAGCTGTGGCATAGCAGAATACTGCTTCATTTACTGTCAGATCAGGTCCAGAAACAGTTGTTCCGTTAGCAAGCTTAAGAGTTGGCTTACAGCTTACTGCGTCCATAGGTACAGTAAGTGAGATGCTGTTACCATCGGCTGCAGGCTCTACCTTCACCTCGGTAGTTCCATCGCCAAACTGTACACTCTTAACCAGATCAAGATTGGTACCCTTGATAACCAATGCGCCACCTGCATTTACTACAGAATTGCCGTAACCAGTAACAACAGGCTTAACCAATGTGTAAGCAACTTCAACGCCAGCACCATTAGCCATGCGTAGAGTGATATTACCATCAGTAGCTGTTTCAGGCACAGCCTTAACTATAATCTTGTCGGCAGCTACAGTGATAGCATCACCACTCTGAGCATCAGCATCGGGGAACTCAACACTTGTAACAACATCAAGATCCTTACCATTAATTATAAGAACAGTACCGGCCTTTACAGGGTTAGGAGTAGCAACAGCCTCTGAAGGCTTAACTGTATTGATGTTACCTACTGGAACCTCAACACCAGAACGGGTAATGAAGTTGAAAGCGCCATCGGGAGCCTCGGCTGGCAATGCAAATGTAATAGAAGTCTTTGTTGCCTCGAAATCTGTAACCTCAACATTTCCAAATACGACCTTCTCTACCAGATTGTAGTAGTTACCTGTCAGAGTGATTGTCTCACCAACCTTAGCGGTGATAGTTCCAAGCACGTCGGCCTCACCACGAGGAGAAGCTATCTTGCTTGTAGATGGAACGCCAATCTCTATAGCATTCTGGGTAGAAATAATCTGATACTCAACATTGTTAGGATCAACCTCAATGTTAGTCAAATCGACTGTATAAAGATTCAGCTTACCAGTCTTTGCCTCCTCGGGAACAACTACTTCGATAACATAACGGTTGTGTGCAGTAAAGTTATCTACACCAACACGTACACCATCTGCAAATTCTACCATCTGGATGATATCCAAATAGTCATCACTTCCTTCAGGAATAGTGATCTGAATTTTCTCACCAGGCATAGCTGATGTAGGCATTGTGATATTAGCAGGATCAAGTCCCTCAGTATAATTCAGCTCGGTAATAGTTGAAATAACGTTACCAGTCTTTGTGGTCAGTTTAACAATGCCAGGCACAGGACCATCGTGAGGAACGACAACACGTATCTCGCTTGGTATACCAGCCTTTACCACTTCGATATTGGTAATAGGGGCTACACCAGGTATCTCTACCTGAGAAATCTGATCCAGGTTACTACCAATGAAGCGGAGTGTACCACCACGCATAACTGGAGTAGGACCGTACACATTGAGACCTACACCAGAAACAAACTGGTTTGTGTCGAGGTCATCATTGCTACATGCCGTAAAGGAGGTTGCTCCTGTCAGCACTAAGCACATCGTTAAGATGGCTGAAAAGATATTCTTCTTTTTCATTGTCTTTTGCTTAATTAATTAGAGATTTGGAACAACGCGGATGTTGTCATAGCGGAATATTGGTGTACAAACTGTACCAGAGACGCCGCCATTGATAGGCCAGATAATGAAGCTGTCGAACGAACTTTCGCTCATAGGATTGTTTACCTTGCTACCATCATCGTTATATACGAATTCTGTCAGAGGAATAGTTACTGTAATCCACTCGTCGCCAGTATCGAATGAACCTGAATCCTTCCAAGGATTGTAGAGAGCACGAGGCAGGTCAAGACCGCCGTCGGCACTGGTGTGGATGTAAGTGTTATTCTGCCAAGAGTCGTTAGCACACTGCTGATTGTTCACGAAGATAATCTGCATAGCACCTGCCGACCATGGATTTGACTTTGGAATATAGAGCTCCATCTTGAATGACATGTTCTGCCAATCAGAGAAATCCAAGAAGTTGCGCAGAGGAATACCAGGGCCGGAAGTGATGCTCATAGGATCGCCGTTCCAGTTACCGCACCAGAATGGGAGTTTAAGATCCTCTACCCATCCACCTTCGGTTTCTGCAGGACCAACCTGTACATACATTCCGTCAACACCGTTAACATCGCTGTAGGTTATACCATTGAGGTTCCATCCCTGAGGAACAACATCGGTAGCTCCGTCGAAGTTGGTGATAAGACCACGGCTATCGTGGAAGTAGAACTTAGATTTTCCTGTACCATAGATAGAAGTTACTTCAACCTGTCCCTCCTGAACGCCCTCAGGAACTTTGAATACAATCTGAGAGGCAGAGATAGACTTGATATTCTCTGTGGGAACCTTAATGCTGGTAGAGTTGCTGATGCCAGTAAAGGTAACAGACAGAGGCTGGTTGGGGTCATCAACGAAATACTGACCTGTTATAACAGCATCTTCGCCTATCTTGGCCCACTCATTCTTCATAGCAGTAACCACAGGAGCAGGAACAAGCACCTTGAAGTCGTAGGTAACTGTATCTGCATCGCTTGTCACCATGTATATTTTACCAGTGTTGCTACCAGGAATATCCTTAGGGATAGTGAGCAGCATGGTGTTCTTGGTGATGTAACTTGTATTCAGAGTTGCCTTTACATCATTGAAGTACATCTCCTTAATACTTGTAAGATTCTCACCGACAATACAGATAGGAGTGGCAGTGAAAGCTTCGACAAGGAGCGAATCCTTAGAAGCAGCATCCTGCAAACGTATATAGTTTATTGAAGGTTTTCCACCCGTCAACTCAAATTTGTCGGGATCGTCAGCACAAGAACTGAAGAGCGACACAAAACCGACGGCAAGTAAAGCCCAATTAATATGCTTTTTCATTTTATATTGCATTTTAATCATTAATAAGAATAAGTATTACGAATGTCTACATGTACAGGAGGAACATTAGAACCTACATTAGGATTCAAAGCCACGTCCTCTGTTGGGAATGGAAGAACGAAAGAGTTGGCTGTAACATTAGGTACAGCAGTCTCGTAATTATACTCCACATTACCATCAGCTGTTACAATGTTCCATGTACTGCGATCAGACTCAAAGTAGGCCTTGTAGAGAGCGTTGCAGTTCCAAAGCTGGTTGCGGTGCTGGTTCTTAAGTTCGGTGATACAAGCATCGACATCGTAGTAAGCACGACGAACATAGTCGTACCAACGGTCGCCCTCGCCGGCAAGCTCAAGACGGCGCTCCTTCCATATCATGTCGAATGTAAGACTATTAACTGCGGCTGCTGTAGGAATAGCGCGCTGGTGTACCTTATTATATGCATCACAGGCAGAAGCATCGGAACCCTTACCTTGAAGTGTCATAGCCTCGGCATATACCAAATACACATCGGCAAGACGCAGGATGTGAGTAGCAAGTGCAGAAGCCATACGGCCATCGGCAATACCCATCTCAGCTACGTGGTCGGCGGTATTTCCGTAAAGGTGCTTCACGTTGTTAGAACCGCAAGGTCCTTCCAGCTGGCCAGTTGCCGATTCGTTGTAGTTACTATCATAGATGTACTTCAGATAGTCAAGACCACCCTTGTCGCGCCAGAAGTATGGATACACATCGCCAGGAAGCATCATTGTAGCCTTACGACGCTTGTCAATGTCAGGTCGGCTATCCGGACTTGGGAATTCCTTCAAACGAGCATCGGCACCTGTACCTTCAATAGTGTAAACACCAAATGCTTCCATCAAGTCGGCAGATGGGCCACCCCAACCGCCCCATACATTACCTACCTCGCAGAAGCCTTCGATACCAAGGTCGCTCTGCAGTGAGTTCTGACAGGTCCAGTGAGCGCCAACAGTCCAGCGCCAAGCAAACAGGCTCTCGTCGCTATTATTGTTAGAACCGCGGAAGATGTCCTCGTATTCTGGCATCAATGATCGTCCGGAATTGTCGATTACATCCTTGGCATACTGAGCAGCCTTGGCCAAATCTTCGCTATTAAGACTGCCTGTAACACCCGCCTTGGTAAGATATACCTTAGCCAGCAGACCCTCTGCACAATAATAGTCTACACGACCAGTAGTGCTCTTCTCGCGTGGAAGAAGCTCCAAAGCCTTCTCTAGAGTAAGGATGATATACTCGTAAACATCGGCCTTCTCTACCTTTGACATCTCATTATAATTGCCAGCGGCAAGAGTTGCCGAGTTATCGTGAACGATGGGTACATCGCCAAACGAACGTACCAGATAGAAATAAGCCATAGCCTTCCATGCCAGGCACTCACCCATTGTCTGGTTCTTTACTGCCTGTGATGCGTTAGCACCAGAGATTGACTGATATACCGTAGAACAGTGGCTGATAACTGCCCACAGCGAATATGACATATTAACAAGGTCTACATCGGTACCATTAACCGAGAAGTTAAGGTAAGGGCTATTACCCATATACATATTACCCGCCATAACCTCACCAACCTTGATAAAGCCACGCTGGAAGTCATACCATGGCGAATTATAGAGATAGTTGACACCCGAAATGCAGGCTTCGTCGGAAGAATAATAGTTTTCCGTATTGTAACTATCCTCTGTCGGACGATCCAAGAAGTCGTCGCAAGAGGTAAAGCATACCAGGGCTGCCGAGAAGAGCATTCCGACACCCATAGCTTTTATGTTCATTTTTGTTTTCATAATCGTAGTAATAAATAATTAGAATGACACACTCACTGCACATGAAACACTTGTTGGCGAGGGATAACGTCCGTTGTCAAGACCGAATACGTTAGCACTTGCTGTAGAAGCACCGATTTCAGGATCGTAACCATCATAACCTGTGATAGTTAAGAGGTTTGTGGCGCTGACAGAGAGACGCAGGTTGGTCAGTCCAATCTTTCGTATAAGTTTGGTATCGAAAGTGTATCCTAAAGTAACGTTCTTAAGACGTACATAGCTGCCATCTTCGATATAACGGCTGCTCCATGCATCGTTATCATTAGGATCATTGATTGAAGCACGTGGAATTGAAGCACCAGGATTAGCAACGACAACATTAGCAACGTTATCATACCATCTCTCGTCGGTAGCATCAATGGCCATAAGCTTAGTACGGTTCAGAACATCAGTGGTCTGGTTTGTCCAAGCCGAATTCATGTGGGTAAGCTTCATCTTCATGTAGTTACCAACCTTGTTTCCTACAGAACCATTAATGAAGATGTTCAGATCAAAGTTCTTGTAACGGAAGGTGTTGTTCCAACCGAAGGTGAACTTTGGCAGTGGAGAGCCTATGTTGGTCTTATCGTTCTCATCAATCTTACCATCACCATTTACATCCTTGTATTTGATATCACCCACGAATGTGGTATTTGAGCGACTGTAGCGAGTGGGGTCTGTACTCCAGCTCAGACTACCGTCGGCATTGGTAACAATCGGGTTGTTCTGCTGAAGAGTGTTTACTGGAGAATTGATGATATCCTCGAAATTCTGATAGATACCCTCTACCTCATAACCATAGAAATTATAGAGTGACTCACCTACTATTGAACGAGACACCACGTCGGTCCACTGACCTACACCCAGCAGAGCTGTAGAGTTAGACAGGCTGTTCAACTTGTTGCGGTTGATAGAGAACTGAACGTCGGAACTCCAAGAGAAGTTTTTGGTTTCAATAGGTCTGGTATTCAAAGCAATTTCGATACCTGTATTCTCGATATCACCATAGTTTCCGTATGGAGCTGCGAGGGCAGAAGAGGTGTTGCCGCTTGTTCCCATATACGAAGGCAGGATGAGCTGCATAAGCATATCCTTTGAAGTCTTCTTATACCAATCAAATACAAGGTTAACACGATCATGGAAGAAATTCAGGTCAAGACCGATATTAATCTGCTCCTGTGTCTCCCACTTAACATCGAGGTTCTTAATATTAGCTGGACGATAGCTCACACCAAGAGCCGACTCCATAACACTCATTGCAGAACCCCACTTATAACCACCGATGTTTGAGTTACCTGTCTGACCCCAACCGATACGGAGCTTACCATTGGTGATGATGCCATTGTTCTTAATATTCTCGAAGAACTTCTCCTCAGAGAATCGCCAAGATGCTGCCAGAGAGTGGAAACCAGCCCAACGCTTGTTTGGACCGAAATTTGAGCTACCATCATAACGATAGGTATAGGTGAACATATAACGGTTGTCGTAATTATATGTTTCACGAGTGAAGAACGACGCCATTGCAGCGCTTCCGAAACCGTAGCCAATGGTAGGCTCGCCAGTACCAAGTGCTGGGTTCTTCACGATATCAAGAGGCATACCTGTGTTGAAGATAGAAATATAGTTCCAGCTTGACTCCCAAGCCTCCTGTCCTGCCATGGCTGTGAAGCTGTGCTTGCCGATATTTCCATTATATGTAACATAGTTCTTGAATGTCCAGTATTTGTTCTCATTCTTCTGCTCACGACCTTCATTCTTGCTCAGATGGTAGGTACCGAGGTCAACTGTTGGATTAAATGTCTCAGCATGATTCCATCCGAGGTCCCAACCAAGCTCTGTATGCCAGGTAAGATTCTTAATTGGAGTGATATCGAAGTACAGGTTACCATTGAGCTTCTGACGTCTCAGGTTGATGTCGTTCATCAGAGCCATAGCAATAGGGTTAGGATTTGTAAATCCTTCCTTGCTTACAGATGAATAGCCACCGTCGATATTGTAGATCTGGATATCAGGAGGAGTGGTCAGTGAGTAGTTGATGATACCTTCATCCTGGTCGGCCTTCAGCAGATCTTCCTTTGTCTCGCTGAAAGAAACATTGAGGCCCATCTTCAACCAAGACTTAAGATCGGCATCGATATTGGCACGCATAGAATAGCGCTTGAAGTCACTACCGATAAGCGTACCCTGCTGATTCATGAGACCGCCGCTGACATAGTATCTTACCTTATCGCTACCACCCTGCATACCAATCTGGTGCTGATGCTGGAAAGCAGTACGGAAGACAGCATCCTGCCAGTTAGTACCCTTACCCAGTACGCTGGGATCAGAATATGCAGGATCAGGATTTGACAGCTCGCCCTGATTTACAAGGTCGTTGTAGAACTCGGCAAACTGGCGCAGGTTAAGCATGTCGATACGTTTGCTCTGGCGTGACCAGTTAACCATACCATCATAAGTAAACTTTGCCTCGCCTGCCTTACCACGCTTAGTAGTAATAAGTACTACACCATTAGCACCCTGGGCACCATAGATAGCTGTAGCAGAGGCATCCTTAAGGATTTCCATAGATACGATATCGGCAGGGTTGATAGTTGCAATAGGGGAAATCGTTGAAACCTGACCATTTCCCAGTTTGTCGCCCAGACCGAAGTCGGCACCCGACTGTCCTGTTGCCTGCACAATCACACCATCAATTACGTACAGAGGCTCAGCGCCAGCATTGATAGTAGCCTGACCACGCACGCGGATAGATGAACTTGAACCAGGGGCTCCTGAGGTCTGTACTGCAGACACACCAGTTACACGGCCCTGGAAAGCCTGGTCAAGGTTTGTAATATGTGCATCCTTCAGCTGTTCTTCGCCCAGTGTAGCCGAAGCACCCGACAGGTCGCTCTTCTTCATTGTACCATAACCAACTACAACTACTTCGTCGAGCAGCTGTTTGTCTTCTTCGAGAGTAATCTTGTAGTTAGACTGGTTAGCAGTAATCTTTACCTCCTTGTTAAGGTAACCGATGTAAGAAATCACCAGGGTCTGACCTGGGTTGGCGTTCAGAGTAAAGTTTCCGTCGAAATCGGTTGCTACACCGTTTGACGTGCCCTTCACCACTACACTGGCTCCGATGACGGGGCCTGAAGCGTCGACTACAGTACCTGTAATCTTCTTCGCAGCCTGCTGAACCTCCTGCGGAGCTTCGGCGGCGTTGGCGTTCGTTGAGTATCCAAGTCCTATCAAGGCCATGGCACTCACCAGAAGCGCTGTCTTTCTAAAATTTCGATTCATACTTAGTGTTAATATTGTTAATTGGTTTATATATTCATTGGTTTGGTTATGAGAGCATAACCCTCAAAATCGCGCTCCCTATATATATAAGGTACGCGTGTGATATTATTTTAAGCTGAACTGTTTGTGGTCATATTTTGTAATTTTAAGTTTATTAATTAGTTACAGCAGCGAATCCAGACTTACTGAATCCGCTGCAAAGGTAAGCATTTCTTAATAAAATATAATACTTTTGTTTGATAAATGCTGATACTTTTTTGCTCTAACCTCATTTTTAACATTTAAAATACGTAAAAAATGCCAAAAATAGGGTAAAGGTGTATCAAAAACACCTTGATAATTTGCTGTTTTTGCTAATAAATGTAAATAAAACACACATTGTGTAAGTACTATTACTAAATGTCAAATTCTAGATATCCGCCACCGATGAGTATCTCACTAGATCTCACCGTGGTGTTTTTGTTTTTGCTTTTTATCTACCAATCTACCACCAACTCTTCAAAGCACCTGTGTTTATACGGGCTTGCGAGGTGGTGGTAGATAGGTGGTAGATGGTAGATATCTGAAAGCATGCGTCCGAAGGCTGAGGCTGGTTGCTTAATGTTTTTACTGTTAATCGTTTTCTACGGCAGAAACTAGCGTTTTCTGCGGCAGAAAATATTGTTTTCTCAGCCTGAAAATACTATTTTCTCCTTGAGAAAACGCCGTTTTCTCCCAAAGAAAACGCACTTTCGAGTATATCTTATTAACCTATTAATGTTAGATGGTATATCTTGGCTCCATGCAGATCCACCATCTACCACCTATCTACCACCACCTCGCCAGCCCGTATAAACACAGGTATTTCGGAAGATTGGTGGTAGATTGGTGGATTTTTCTTAAAAGGTATCAATACGGAGGTTCCCCGTTTTTAGTTTTTCTGAGGTGCAGCTGAGTGTGATGGTCGATGGAGCGTGACCACTCTGGATGATGAACTGCGCCAGACCGTTAAAGGCAGGTAGGCTGAACTCTCGGCAGTACTTACTCTTGGGGTGATCTTCGCCGTTATACGAAGGGTCGCCATTGCCTGCACCAAGTATATGGGCGTCACCGTCTAGGTGCATAGTGAGCATCTGGCAGGCATCAGGAACGATGCGCCCCTTTTGATCCTGAAGTTCTACAGTTACAATGGCCACGTCGCGACCATCTGCAGTAATGGCGGTGCGGTCGGATTTCATTACAATCTTGTAGGATGGCTTAGTGGTCTCAATGGTCTCGGTAAGGATGCGCTTACCGTTTTTATAGCCTGTTGCTACCACCTTGCCTGGCTGATAAACGGCCTTCCACTTCAGGTGACCATTCTTAGGCATGGGCTGGCGGCCCAGCTTCTTGCCGTTCACAGTCAGTTCCACCTCGTCGCAGTTACTATAGGCCCACAGCTCTATCTCTTCGCCTTCATGACCCTTCAGGTTCCAGTGGGGGAAGATGTGGAGCGTGGGCTCATCGGTCCACCACGATTTAAGATACCACGCCTCGTCTTTCCAGAATCCGCAGTAGTCGAGTATGCCAAACTCAGAGTCGGTAGCGGGATAACTGAGCGGGTTGGGTTCACCGCGATAGTCGAAACCGGTCCAGTAGAACAGTCCTGCTGCCCAAGGTCGTTCGGCATAGAACTTCCAGCCACGTTCAATCACATTCTCTATGTGGTGGTGGGTAGTGTCGCGGTTCATGCTTACCATGCGTCCAGTCTGCTGAGGCGAGTTGAAATAAACGCCGCGTGTGCCGCAGCCGGTGGTCTCTTCTGTTCCCACAATCTTCCACGAAGGGTTAGCTTTCTTGCGGTTGTCTACATCATTCTGCACAATGTAGTTGAATCCTACCACGTCGAGTCCCTTTATCATCTCTGTACCGCCGGCATTGGCGATGGTAGATGGGCGCGTGGGGTCGAGAAGACGGGTGTATTCACGCATGGCAGCTGCTATACGTGTGCCTTGGATGGTGTTCTCTATCCCCCATTCTTCGTTGCCATCACTCCAAAGAATGATGCTGGGGTGATTACGGTCGCGCTTAATCATGTTTGCCAAGAGGCGCTGATGCTCGGTGTTGATACCGGTCAGGCGGTTCTCTTCGATGACGAGTATGCCCTCGCGATCGCAGATGTCGAGTAGAGCAGGCGTCATGGGGTTATGCGATGCACGGTAGGCATTGCAGCCAAACTGCTTGAGTTGCTTAATGCGCCATGCCTGTAGGGCATCGGGAATGGCTGCTCCTACGCCGGCATGATCCTGATGCATGTTTACACCCTTCAGTTTCAGGGGTTGGCCGTTTAGCAGGAAACCTCTGTCGGCATCGAAAGCAATATCTCGGATACCGGTGGTTGTCTCATACACATCAGCCACATGGCCATCCACCTTAACGGTTGTTTCTACCTTGTATAGATACGGATCGGTGGTACTCCACAGATGTGGCGCCTGCAGCGATAGAGTCTGTTTGCAGTCGCTGGTTTCTTTTGGTCTTAAAGTGATGGTGGCTATGGTGGTCTTGCCTACCTCATGTCCCTCAGCATCCAAGAGTCGCTGCTCTACCTCGCAGGTTGTTGCTTTCAGCGAGTGATTGCTTATCTCGGTATTGATGTGAATGGTGGCCGATGTGTAGGGCTGTTTTATGTCGGCATATACAAATGTGCCGAAGGGTGCCACGCTGACGGCGGAAGTCTTGGTAAGCCAGGCATCGCGATAGATACCTGCACCCTCGTAGAACCAACCCTCTTCGAGGGTAGCATCGGCACGCACACAAATCAGGTTCTGCCCGCCGTAGTTTACATACTCAGTTACATCGTATATCTGGGTGGCATAGCCGCTGGGCTCTGTGCCCATATAAAAGCCGTTGAACCACACACGTGCATTGCGGAAGATGCCATCGAACCTCAGGGAGATATGCTTGCCCTCATCATTGGCAGGGATGTTGATAACCTTACGATACCAGCCAACACTGGTCTCGGGATATTTATACCCCACGGTCTTATAGCCATGCGAGTGACTGGCTTCAGGGGCATAGGGTAGAGTAGTAGCCCAGTCGTGGGGAATGCTTACCTCTTGCCAGTCTGCATCATTGAACTTCATGGCGTAAGGCCCCTCGTTCGGTACCACATCCGAAATCCTTTTTCGGGTCGGCGGCATTTCCGAAGGCAAATTTCCATCCCTGATCCAGTCGGATGGTCTCACGTACACTTGTCTGAGCCGTGATGCCCAGCGTCAGCATCACCAGCATGCTGCATGCAAGGGCTAATCTCTTAAGATTCTTCATTTTTTTCTTAGCTTTATTTTAGTATTTTACATCATCTCTTGATAACACGTAATCGCTATTGAATGCATCTTTCCACCAACTGATGGATGCATTGCTATGCGACTGTTCGTTGAAGGCTGCTGACTGCGGGTCGGACGTACGACCATAGTCGTACCAAGGCATGAAGAAAAGCCACTTAGCACCGGCGTTCCATTGGCTCGATATGGTTGCCACATTGCCACATTCGGTAAGGGCAGCCAGCTTCTCGGGTTTCTGAGTCTGCAGGAACTTGAAGTCGAGCGTATAGCAATCGCTTGCACTTGACTGGTTGTACACGTCCATACCTACAATATCCACGTACTCATCGCCGGGATACCAGTCGAACCCTTTGCTATAGGGCTCCTGCCAGGCTGCTGCAGGTGTGAATGCCCAGATTAGATTGTTAATACCAGCTTCGGCAAAGCGCTTATACATCACCTTCCAGAGCTGTTGGCATGCAGCAGCATCCATACCCCACCAGAACCAGCGGCCGCCTGCTTCGTGCAATGGGCGCCAAATGACTGGAATACCTTTGTCCTTCAGCGTTTTGAGATATGATCCTACCAGGTCTATATCCTTAATCATACGTCCATATTCCGAAGAGTTCTCGTCGAATATTTTCCGAACGTCGAATGTTGTCTTGTCGGCTTCATGACCATAGTAGAACGACCAGTCGCTGCCGTTATTGGCAGGCACATTCCAATGCCACATTATGGCTACTATTCCACCGGCATTGTGCCAGTCTTCAACAACTTTCATATTAGAATAATCAATCCATCCGCCAGGCTGAGAGAATGGCAGATGTATAAAGTCGAAACAGTTGATGGCAGGCCATTTTCCTGTATGCTTGTAAACCCATTGTGCCTCATTGGTATTCCAGTTCACGTTGGTGCAAGCACCCGAGAGTGTCTTTTTGCCATAAATACTCTTGAGGTAGTCAAGCAGTTTCACAGCTTCTGGCGAACGCTCATTGGTGGCTTCTGAAGGATCCTCTTCTGGCTTTTGGGGAGTTTCTGGTTCTACGGGTGTTACTGGAACTACTGGATTTTCAGGTTCTTTTTCCACCTTATCATCAGTCTTTGAACACGATATGCCTGCCATAACAAGCACGAAAGCAAATAGGAATTTAATTTTCATATTCATCGTTTTTATTAATTGATTTGTATCTCATCCTTTGTAAGAATAGTATCTGAATAAAGGAAAGACTTCCAAAACTCAGGGGTGTTATTACTTCCAAATACAAAAGGTACAGTCCACGGAGCAACATAGAGCCACATTGCCTCTTCTGCCACCATCTCCTTGGCTCCTGGCATGCAGTCGCACTCGGCCAGTGCAAGCATTTTGTTGGGATATTTTTTCTTCAGTATATCAAATTGCTCCTTGTATGCACCGTGATTCGAGTTTGCACGATATTGGTCACGCGCCACAATATCTACATACGCATCACCAGGGTACCAATTGTCATCGTCGAGTTCCGATGTCCATACATAAATGAGATTGTGTACACCATGATCCATGAGGTACTTCTGCATATACAGGTAGAGCTGTTTGAAAGCTTCGGCACCATCATTGCCCCACCAGAACCAGGCGGTACCGCCACGGTTACTGTTGCCTGCAGCCTCGTGTAGAGGGCGCCAGATGATGGGAATACCCTGACTTTGGTAATGCAGTAATAGCTTGGTAATGGCTTCTAAGTCACGGTGTATCTGCTTATTCTCGGGAGTGCCTTTTTGTAGTGCTCTTCGGGGTGAGAATGTAGTGCCTTTCTTTTGTGGTCCTGCGGCCGATGGCAGATAGAAAGAGTAACCTTGCTGTAAGTCAAAACCAGGGTCTACAGGCACACTCCAATGCCAGATAAACCCTACTAGACCGCCCGACTTATGCCATTGCAAGGCTGTATCGGCCATATAGTCGATATGGTCCATACGGAAGTGCTGGAAGTCAAAGATGTTAAGTGCAGGATATTTTCCTGCAGTATTGTAAATTTCCTGAGCGTCGGTTGTATTGTAATCCCATCGGGCTTGGCATCCAGAAATGACTTTCTTACCCCATACGTCTTTACGCAAGTAGTCGTAAAGCTGTAAGGCTTCTTTTGTCGCCTTTTTATCTATTGGTTTAGGTGCAATCTGTGCAAAACCACAGGTAAACAGCGATAGGAATAAGGTAGCTACGAATGCTCTTTTCATATTGTTGAATTTATTTTGCTACAAAGTTAATATAAAAAAATGAATAAGTGGCATATTCGTACGTATTTTTTTTAAAGAGGGTGCTACCAACACAGGGCGCACCCTCTTCCACGAAATACTAACTAATAAACCAATTACACATGTATGAACCTAAAAACAATATTATCAAAATGATATGAGTACCACCTTAGTGGCTGTATAGTTGCAACCACTGATTATCAGGCCAGCCTCTTGCAGTAGAGGTAGTGTCACCTCGTCGATGGTCATCTCGTAATAGCCACGTTCAAAATCTTCGCTTGTTAGGTTAATGACACCAAGTTCATCGGTAAGGCCGCCCCAGGTAGAGCCATGCTTGAATGAGCCTTGCTGCCAACCTTCGGTCTGATCCTTGATATACACTCTGATGACATCGCCTATCTTCGCTTCGGCAAAGGCGTCGGCATAGATGGTGTTGATATAACCACTCCATCCACCCATCACAACCTCATCGCCATTATAAAGGTCGATTTCCTGTGGTGTGTTGCCTTCGGTTACCCACACTGCTGTAATCAGTACCACCTTGGTGGCAGTGTAGTTGCAACCACTTATTATCAGTCCTGCCTCCTGCAGTAGTGGCAGTGTCACCTCGTCGATGGTCATCTCGTAATAGCCACGTTCAAAATCTTCGCTTGTCAGGTTAATGACACCAAGTTCATCGGTAAGGCCACCCCAGGTAGAGCCGTGCTTGAATGAACCTTGCTGCCAACCTTCGGTCTGATCCTTGATATACACTCTGATGATATCGCCTATCTTTGCTTCGGCAAAGGCGTCGGCATAGATGGTATTGATATAACCGCTCCATCCGCCCATTTCTACGTCGCCGCCGTTATAAAGGTCGATTTCCTTTTCTACCCATTTTCCGCCTGGCTGTACACCTTTCTCTATACTCAGGCTACCAAGTGTCTGCACATCACCATTCTCAAAGTAGCTCTTTATAGCTATATTGTCGCCAACGGGTGTCTCGCCTGGAAGTGTAAGTGTGATGTTGGTATTCGACTTGCGCTTAAAGTCCAATGCGGCTATTTTTACTGCATTCTCGCCTTCGCCAATCTCAACAGACTTAACCAGCAGAAAGTCATTTCCCTCAATCTGTAAGTCTTCGTAGGTCTTGACAACGTCGGTAGGGTTGAAATATCTTAAGGCGGGGTGAGCCTTACGGATGGTTTGCCGACTCTTCACCATATCCCCATCTGTTACAATGGTCAGAACGTCTTCTGCCTCAGCAATGTTGGCAGGTGCCGTTGCTATAATCCTGTTATCGTCTATGACTTTTACCGTTTGAGCCGAAAAGCCTCCAGGGAACAGTACGCCGGTAGTATGTGATAGCCCATTACCTGTTATCTCCACTTCGGTTCCACTCATAACGATGGTGGGATAAAATGCTGCTACCGACAGGTCTGCTGCACTCTCGTTGTCTTCGTCTGAGCACGATGTCAGTACTATTGCCATTGTCAGCATGATTGCCCAGACTGCATTTATTATTTTATTCATGTTATTCCGTGTTTAATATTTATTGATTACTCCATCCTGGGTTTTGGGCCAGATTCTCATTCTTATTCAGTTCTGTGAAAGGGATGGGGAAGAAGTAGAACTTATCGTTCCATCCTCGGTTCAATGTCGAACGGGTCATGATCACATCACCATTGATGTCTTTGTTCAGACGTATCACACTGATCTGTTTCTGACTGTCGCCTTGTTTCCAGCGGCGGATGTCCCAAAAGCGATGGTCTTCGAAGGCAAGTTCGACCATTCGTTCGCGCTCATAGCGGGTTTTCCAGTCAGTATTATCGGTCCAATGTGGCATCTGCACATCTTCGCGGTCAAGAATCTTGTTCACTGCATCGTTGGCACTCATAGTGAATTCGCCCTTGACATTGGCATCGCCATAATAGTTGAACATGGCCTCTGCATAGTTCAGATAGAACTCGCCAAGTCGCATCAGAATCCAGGCATGCTGTGTCTCGGTAGCGTCGTTGGTAGATATGTTCACGTTGGGGTCGCAGTATTTTTTCAGATAATAACCCGTCTGTGTGGCGTTGGTTAGAGGTGAAGCATTCAGACCACCCTCAAAGATCTCGATAGGATTGACATTGTAGTTGGGCCAGATATCGCCATTTTTCACAATGGTCATAGCAAAACGTGGATCCAGACCCTCATAAGGGTTGACGGTGTTTAAATTGATAGTCTGGCCTGCATGGCGGCTGCCAAAGGTTTCACGACTATCCTGATATTCATAGGCATCAACCAATGTCTGTGTGGGGCACATGCCCGACTGCCCGTTCTCTACACCTACGGGATAGTTGTATTTCTCCCAACTGCTGAGAGCACCTTGCTTCTCTGCAAAGATCACCTCAGTGCCGTCGCCATTGTCGGGGCCCCATATATCAGCATATCGTCCTAACTTGATACCCCAGCCATCAGCTCTAACCAGTAGATCGTGATTGGCGCGGGCTGCATCGAGCCACCACTGCTTGTTGTTGTTTGTATTGAATAGTGGCGATGCTTTGTATAGCAGGGTGCGGGCTTTAAGAGCCAGACACATAGGTTTGGTAGCACGCCCTATATCGGTGTTCAGCTCTGTGACGTAAGTAATCGGCAGAAATTCTGCAATACGATCCATTTCGGCTACAATCCAGTCCATAATCTCGATGGCTGGTGTACGCTTTAGCTGATTGGCCTCATCATTGGTGAGCGATTTCAAAGTGAATGGTACGTCGCCGTAGGTACGAACCAGTTCGAAATAGAACCAGGCACGCAGAAACCGGGCTTCGTATTCAAACAGCTCAAACTTGTTCTTCATGGCCTGGAAATCGTTATTGTATTCGTAAGCCGAAAGGTCAATCTTATCAAGCTTTTCCAGGAAGTTATTTGCTTCGGCAATGGCCTTGTAGCTATTCTCCCATGTATATGAGAACGGATTGATGGGGCTCCAGCCGCCATTGTAGAACTTGCGAACATTTGAATTGGATAAGGCACAGTCGGCCTCGTCGCAGGCAGCTGCGAATGTTGCACCGCTACCACCTTCGAAATTCTTGTCAATGCCATTGGGAATACGTGCATAAAGACTTGTTACCAATCGTTGTATGCCATAATTAGGACTCTGGTATACCCATTCCTCGTTGTTCGTGGTTACCTCGCTGTAATCGAGGTCGACGCAACTGGTTAGCGATGCTGTTGCCAGTGCTGATATAATGATATTCTTAATTTTCATATCTGTTCTGATGTTTAGAATGTTAATGATACACCAACATTAATGCCCTTCAGCGTGGGATAGCCTGTTCCGATGTTTTCTGGATCAAGTCCCTTCACATTTGTAAAGGTTAGAAGGTTGTCGCCCTTCACAAACACCTTGCACTCACGCATATTAATATGTGATATGAGCCTTTCTGGAAGTTGGTAATATAACTCAATGTTGCGGAGCTTCAGGAAGTTCACGTTTTTCCACCATACACTGTTGGCGCGGTAGTTGTTATTGTTTGTCTGCGACGTGAGTCGTGGATAGATGGGTGTACTGCTCACATCCCAGCAGTTGTCGTAGTATTCCTGCGACAGGTTGGCACCGTCAATCATGGGTGTCCAAACGCCTGTAGTACCCAAGTACTGAGTGAACATAGCTGCTCCCTGTAGTAAGGCGTTGAAACCAAAATGCTTGTATTTGAAACCAATATTCAACGCGTAATTCAGTTCTGGCGATGTGGTGTCATATCCCATCTTCACGACATCGTTCTCGTTGATGACTCCATCGTTATTCTGGTCTTTGTATTTGAGGTCGCCGGGCTGGCAGGTGTCGAACTCCTGAACGGGTGAGTTCGCAATGTCGGCTTCGTCGCTGAAGAAACCGATGGCCTCCAGTCCCCAAGCCTGATTAACGCGTCCGTCGACAGCCGAAAGATAGTCATAAGCCACGTTCTCGATGGTGCGACTGATGCTGTTACGGCCCCAAGTAAAGTGTCCGCCAATGTTGAAGGCTATATCATGTTTTAACTGTTTTACCCAGTTTATGCCTAACTCTACGCCATAGCTGGCCACACGGCCCCAGTTGACATAGCCCGAAGGAATACCCATCACAGTAGAGTTCAATCCATTGGCCGACATCAGAATCTTGTCACGCAGCTGGTAGTAGGCATCCAGTGTTACATCAATGCTCTTGGCAAGGCGCAGATCGGTGCCAAGGTTCAGCTTATAAGCTGTCTCAAGGTTGAAGTGGCGCGTTGGTTGATACGATATGAAGGTTCCCCAGGTTTGTGAACCACGACCAGCCCCGAAGTAATAGTCGCCACCACCACCGTCATAGTTCTCCAGCCAGATGCCATTGATGGGCACATAGTCGAGATGCTGTATGGCACCCGAAAGGCGCAACTTTCCAAAGTTAAGCAGTCCCTCGTCATGATTGGCATAGATATAACCCAATGAGAGTGCGGGTGAGAAAGCCCACTTTTCAGGGTATGAACGATTGGAACCGTTGAAGCCCAGTACCAAGTCGGCCACATATCTTTCTTTTAAGTCGTAATGCAGGTTCAGTAACCAGTTCATACGGTTGAATGTCTGATATTTACCATCCGATGTGATGTTCTTCTGGTTCCATATCAGCGATGCATTGAAGTGGTCCTGGTTGGTGAACTGTGTCTGATAGTGGGCTGCCACAGAGAGATAGGAAGAACGTGAATGGTGGTTCTGCCAGTAGTTGAATGACAGATTATCGGTCTTATCTCCTGCAGAATAAGAGGTCAGTCCAATACGGTTGCCACTGGCATCGAATGTGTAGCGTTCATAGCCATACATAAATCCCATCGTATTTCCTTCATAAATCTCGGAATAGTTGTTGTAACCGAAACGCGCTTTCAGTGAAAAACCTCTCAGCAAGTTCGAGAGATCCTGCTCCAGTGTCAGGTCGCCTTGGAACAAACGGGCGTGGCTCTTTTGGAATCCAGAAGCCTGAATCTGTGCTATCACATTGTTGCTTCCATAGGTGGTGTTACCACCCCAAATACCAGCCAGCTCTCCTTCGGGGTCGTTGGTTACGGGAAAGGCCGATGATGGTACACGATAAAACATGTCGAAAACACCGTCGGCTGTTATACCTGCCGGACGATTGGTCTCAATGAAGGAACCAAGCAGATTAACCTGCATTTTGGTGGTCTTGGTAAGCATCGCATCGATGTTGGTTCTGACATTGGCTTTCGAGAACTTTAATTGTGAATTATAGTCACCCTGATTGGTGCCTTTCAGCAGTCCGCGACTGTCAGTGTAATCGAGTAGCGTAAAGAACTGCAGGCGTTCATTACCACCTTTAAGAGAAAGATTAATCTGATTTTCAGAGCCCATATTCTTCAAAGCCTCTTTTTGCCAGTCTACGTTAGGGTAGTAGTAGGGCGTACTGCCATCAGCAAATGCTTCAAGTTCGCTCTGATTGTACATGGGTGTCAGACCATCATTCTGTCGCGCCTGATTCATGGCTTTTGCATAGGTGGTGGCATCTACAAACTTTGCTACTTGAGGGCTGAAAGTGAACTTATGGTCATAGCCAACGTTGACAGACAGTTGTTGAGCCAAACCGCGCTTGGTCTTTACAAGTATAGCCCCATTGACACCTTCGTAACCATAGAGCGCAGTGGCGGCACCATCGCGGAGTACGGTTACCGACTCTATTTCGTCAAGGGTCAGGTAGTCTATGGAACGCTCTATACCGTCTACCAGTATGAGTAGCTTGTTCTCACTGGTGGTTTGCGCTCCACGCACATTCATACGTGCACCAAAGTCGTTATCGCCTTCAAATTTACCATTCTTGAGGGCTGTAAGACCTAACAGACGGCCATAGAGCGCATCTTTCAGTGTGATGGCAGCAGTCTTCTGCAGCTCTTCGCCCGAAATGGTTTGGGTGGCAGCTGTTGACAGTTTTTGGCTTTGGGTAATGCCCATGCCTAAATCTACTGTACCGCTCTCATAGTTTACCAGTGTGCTTTGGGCTCTGGTTCCCGTCGTGACGGTCAGCAGTCCTGCCGTCACTATCATTGTCTTGAGCAATATCTTGTTATTCATATTGATTCTTATAAGTTGTTTGTTCTGTTTTTTAGTTCCATCCTGGATTCTGTGTCAATCCGTAATTCTTATTAATCTCATCTGGTGGCAGCGGTGCCAGAATCCACTTGTTAGACCAGTTTTCTGGGTGCTTCCATACGAAACGTGGGTTACCGGTCTTCTCGCTGATCTCGTAAGCCTCATATTCAAATCGGGTAGGAAAGGCCTCGGTGTCAGGGTTCCATTTGCGCTCTACACGTTCTCCATTGGCATCAATCCAGTAGATGCGCATGCCACGAAGCGGTTTCTTAAAGTCATCGAACATTAAACGACGGTTCATGTCGTGGAAACGGTTCTCAAATTCGAATCCTAATTCACAGGCTCGCTCGCGCATAATCTCCTTTATCAGGTTGTCCTTATTTGCTGTAAGTGACAAGCCTGGATTGGCGGTTTCTATTTTGGGCAGACCAACACGTGCTCTCACGATATTAACTTGTTCGAGGGCCTTGGCTTGCTGGCCTGTCTCAGCTAATGCCTCTGCGTAGATGAGATAGAGCTCGGCTAAACGAATATAAGCGTATTGTACGGGCTCGTCATCAATTATACCTTGTCCACCCTGGTCGTCAGAACCTAAGTCGAGTACATATTTGTATGTAGGGAATCCGTGTGGACGACAAGTTCCTGCGGCCCATGTTCCACCACTGATGGCAAATTCACCACCTTCCCATAGCTGTACAGGATTGCCCTGGCCGTAAATCTGCCACTTGTAATCCTGCTTCTGTACCAGCATCGACTCATAAAGACGTGGGTCGCGATTTGCGAAGATATCCTTCTGTGCCGGCTTTTGGTTGTAGTATTTCTGACCGTCGAAGTTCTTACCGTCAGCCCATGGAAACATCTCCATCCAGTCGAGAGTAGCAGCAACAGCACCAGAATGCCATACGTTAGCCGGACACTGATCCCACTCCAACATATAAACACGATCGTGTACAGCCAGAAGTGTCTCACGGTTGTTGCGGCTGCGGTAAGCCTTTCGGAATGCCAAACGGTAGCCTTCTTCGTTGGCCGATGTGGGTTGTATGAGTTGATAGTAATTACCGTTTTGGCTGTTCATGGTGAAGAACTGCTCGCAGGCATCTACGACTGCTTGCCAACGTTTTACGTCGTAGTTACCATACCACACCTGACGTGCTTCAACAGCATCTTGAGGATCTTCACTACAGTAAGGTTTGTCGCTGTTGAAAATAGGACTTGCAGCGTAGTCGAGCAACTTCGCTTTTAGGGCAATAGCCGATGCCTTAGTGACGCGGCCTTCCCACGTAGCAATCTCATTGTCGGGCAGATTCCAAGGCAAATTAGGTTCTGCAATGGCTTCGTCGAGCTGACCTACGGCAAAGGCCACGGTCTGTTCTATAGTGGCTCGTCCTTCCTCTAATTCGTCATCCCCCTTGAAGGCATGGTCAACGATGGGTAGTCCACCAAAGTGGCGTATACCATCCAGATATTTCGATGCCAGGATGATGCGTGCCTCAGCCTTGAAACGCGCTTTCTCGGCATCGGTCATGTCGGGCACGCGGTCCACATTGTCTATCAACAACTCGCAGTCGCGTACACAGTTCCAGATACTGCGTTTCGAGGTGTTGCTCATATTCTGAATGCCGCCTTGTGATATGAAAGCGAAGCGGCTTTGGCACCAACCAGGGTTTGCATTGGCTGCTGTCAGGTTGCCAGTATAGAACATACGGCCAATATCATCCCAACCAAGTTCTGAGTGCATGATATCCGATAGTGCCTCCATGACGCCTGCATTCAGACTGTAGCAGCTCTTGAACGGACAGTAGAGACCTTCATAGCACTGCCAAAGCAAGTATTCGGTATATACTTTTTTCGAGAATATCAGATCCTCATTAACATCCTCACCTTTTGCCTTGTCTAGGAAGTTGTCACCGAACTTTACGTCGTCAACACACGATAGTGTTAACAGCTGACAGCTGGCAAGTATGGCACATAGTAAGATTGAATATATTTTCTTCATTATTTTAGAAATTTAGTTTAACGCCTAAGTTAAAGATTCTCGTTACTGGATACTTGATGTACTGCATGTATCCGCCACCCATGTTCTCAGGATCGTTTGCCTCCAATGGTGTAAAAGTAAGCAGATTTGAACCATTCAGATAGATACGCATGCTCTCAAGCTGACGGAACCACTTGGGACGACGTATGTTATAGCCAATTTCCATATTCTTCAGTCTCAGGTATTTGGCATCATAGTCCCATATGTCAGAGTGTGCCTGATATTGTTTTTCGTTTGTGAACGTAAGACGAGGCAACTGCGCATTTGGATTATCCTCAGTCCAGATATTATCTACTACCCACTGTAGCAAAGAAGAATGATACTGCTGTCCGAATGCATGGCGATACACACCATCGAGGCTTCGAGCCACATTAGTGGCACCTGCCCAAAGCATGGTCAAATCGAAATTCTTATACTCCAGATAAAGGTTTAGCGAGAAGGTATAGTCAGGACGATCGGTCTTGCCCAGGAACATCTGGTCGTATTCTTCCGTCACACGACCGTCGCCATCGAGGTCGATATATACAGCATCACCGTTTTTCAAATCGCTTACCAACTGAGTGGGGAGCTGCTGTCCATAGGTGGCCATATAGCGCTCCTCTGTTTTACCCTGCTCGTAAAACTCAAAGAACTTATAACCCTTGCGCTCACCGATTGAGTGCCCTGTATAGTATGTCCAGTCTGGCGATACGACAGCATCTTCTGTCAATCCAAGTTGCTTGCCCATATAGCTGTTGGCTTTCACCAACTTGTCGGCACGTTTGATTTCTGCCTGCTCCACAATTTTGTTCTTTGAATAAGCAATTGATGGCGCTATCTCAAAACGGAAGATATCACCAATCTTGTCGGCATACTTAAAGGTTAGCTCATAGCCGTGATTCTTTACGCGGCCATAGTTAATATACGATGGGCGCAGGGCTGTTGGAGCCTTAATCATCGACTCGTTGTTGATAAGAATATCCTTACGGTTTTCGTGGAAATAGTCGAAACTAACGCTGATACGATCCTTCCAAAGTCGCATGTCGATACCATAATTCTGTTTTACGGCAGTTTCCCAGGTTACATCGGGTGATGCTGATGAATACTCGCGGGCTACATTCAAGAATGTGGTGTTGGTAGTTCCGAAGTTATAGCCTCCGAAGCTGTCGGGATGATTGTAGAATCCCTCTGTTATCTGCCAGGCTGCTGGTAAGTATAAGAAGCGGTAACCTTGACAGTTGTCGTTTCCCACTGTTCCTATAGAGAAACGCAGTTTAAGGTAAGAAATGGCAGGCAACAGGGGCTTCCAGAATTTCTCTTCGGATGGAGACCAACCGATAGAAGCAGAAGGGAATAAACCGTAACGTTTTCCTTTGGCAAAGTTCTCCGATCCGTTGTAACCCATGTTCAGGTCGAGCATATAACGATGGTTATAATCATAGGTGGCTCGGGCCACGAGTCCAACATATCCCTTAGGAATGGAGATATATGCGCTGTTCTGACTGTCCCAGGGATAGTATGTTTTTGACTGATTGTAAAGCAGTAGGGCAGAAACGTTATGTCCACCGAAACTGCGAGCATAGTTCAGACTGGCCTCTGCATACCAGTTGCGGTCGGGCCAGCTTGATTCGTTGTAGCCCAGATTCCAGTAGTCGCCCTTACGCTGTAAGGCTATCGTGCCGTCTTCCTGTATAATCGGAGTGTATTGTGCTGGCTGTCCTGCCGTGCGGTCCTTAGAATGATAGTAGGTTGAGTTGTAGGAACCTTTCAGTCGCAAGTCGAGACCTTTGGTGATGAAGCCAAGGTCGAGCTTGTAAATCAGGTCGGCTGTCAGCACATTAGTTGTTTGTTGCTGGTAGCCCTGTCCGTAAAAGGTGTCAAGACCATCACGTGTACTTACAGCATCTTCTGTAGCAATATACTGTGGGTTGGTCTTTATCCATTTGCCGTCTACGATGCCTGGGCCTGAGAAGGGTTGTGAATCCATCAGATTACTAAATAGATTCATCTCCCCCCCACCGATAGAGCGCTTGTTCTCTACACGTCCGCCAATATTGACCGACAGTTGATGCCATTTGCCTAAGTTTAGGTCGAGGTTGGCACGGAAGTTGTAGCGCTGGTATGAGAAGTTTGACTTTGGATCAGAGCCAAGGGTCTTGAACAGACCGTCCTGGTCGAGCATACCCAGCGATACGAAGTAGCGGGCAACTTTATTACCCCCCGACACGCTGATATTGTGCTGACTCTGTAGGGCCACATCTTTCATCATATAGTCTATCCAGTTTACATCAGGATAAATCAGAGGTTGGTCGTGGTTCTTAAAATGCTCAAGTGTCTCATCCGGGAAACGTGGGTTGTTACCATCGGTGATACGTGCCTGATTAAAGGTCTTGGCATAGGTATATGAGTCGGCAAACTCGATAAACTTGGTCACAGCTTGTAAGCCCCATGAAGTTGAGGCTGAGATGTGAGTTTTACCCTCCTCACCGCGCTTTGTAGTGACAAGGATGACGCCATTGGCTCCACGTACACCATAAACAGCAGTGGCTGACGCATCTTTCAGCACCGTAATATCAGCAACTTCGTTTGGATCAATCTGAGTGAAGCTACGCTCTACGCCATCAACCAACACAAGCGGATTTGACCCGTTCAGCGATGCCTGACCACGAATGAAGATGTTGGGGTCATCTGCACCTGGTGCACCAGAGTATTGTACCGTACTAACACCTGGTAGCTTTCCTGCCAGTGCATTTCCCAACGATGCTACAGGCGATTTGAGCAGCTCCTTACCGCTGACGTTTGAGATAGAACCTGTAACAGTTACTTTCTTTTGTTGACCATAGGCGATAACCACCACCTCGTCGACTGTCTTTGAATCGGGGTCCAATTCGATTCTGAGATTGGTCGTTGATGTCACCGTTACCTCTTTGGTTTGGTAACCCACATACGACACTGTCAGCATCTTGTGTCCCGACAGCTCCAGAGAAAAGTTACCGTTAATGTCGGTCACTGTTCCCGTGGATGCTCCTTTCACTAACACCGAGGCACCTATCAGTGCCTCTCCCGTTGATGCATCTGCAACACTACCTCTTACCACCTTCGTCTGAGCGTTGACGAAAGATGGTAATAGCAGCATCAGGCTAATGATACACCATTGGCAGAATTTTGATTTAGAGTTCATGTTAAATTAATATTAAAATTAGAGTATAATAATATCAGTAGAAATTCTGGTTGCAAAATTATATGCTTTAGTTAACTCTTTGGTGCCCTTATAAATCATAAAACTTCCCGAATGTGTCGTGATACATTCGGGAAGCTAAAGAATACAAAATCATTATTTATTACTTGGTGATACTAAGTAGATAGGATACTACATCGCGACTCTTAATAGTCAGCTTGCGTTCAACCTTATTCTTTGTTGAGGTCTTCCCCTCCAGTTTGTGAGTCCAAAGATTGTATACCTTATAAACTTGTGTATTGAACAGGGTGGCTCGACCACTCACCTCGCTATCGGTCAGGTTGAAGTCTTGCCAGTTGATGGCGAAAGATTTATCTTGTCGTGTTGGATTGAGAATGGTAAATGCCCAGTTACCTCTGGCAAGAGGCTTGAACCAGAATTGCAATCCGTCTTTATCGGTATAATGGAGCCCTTGAATGCCAAGTGAATCTTGATTGACGGCAATCATTTCCTTATTCATGATGATGTTGCGTGTGGCTTCGCTCATGTTTCTGAGGTCGTTACCAAGAATGAGTGGGCTTGCCATCATGCACCACATAGTGAAGTGGGCACGGTCTTCATTCTCTGTCATGCCATTCCCTACTTCTAACATATCGGGGTCGTTCCAATATCCGCGTCCTGCATAGCGGCGTAGTGTGTCGTTATACTGTATGCACTGCATCACACCAAACTGACTGTAACCGGCAGGAAATACGCGCAGCGAGTCGAAGTTGCACCAAATGTCGGGGGTGGTGCGCCAAGAGTGCCCAACCTCGCGTGCCCATTTCCAAGGTTTGCTGCTGCCCCATTCGCACATGCTAAAGAAGATAGGGCGTCCTGCCGAACGCAAGGCATCACTCATGAGCTGATAAGCACCTTGTGGGTTTACATTGGTGGTATTACACCAATCGTACTTCAAATAGTCAACTCCCCAGCGGGCATATTGGATAGCATCCTGATACTCATGCCCCAAAGAACCTGGCATGCCTGCACATGTGGCAGAACCGGCATCACTGTAGATACCAAGTTTTAACCCTTTGCTATGCAGATAATCGGCTACCGATTTCATCCCGTTGGGAAATTTCTTAGGGTCTTCATGTATAAAGCCTTCTGCGTCACGCTCCCCATGCCAGCAATCATCTATATTAATATAGGTATAACCGGCATCACGCAGTCCTGTTTCCACCATGGCATCGGCTATGCCTTTGATGATTTCCTCAGAGATGTCGCCCTGAAACTTGTTCCATGTGCTCCAGCCCATTTGTGGGGTGTCGGCTAAATGCTCCCATTTTTGCGCAGATACCGATAACGAGCTACAGCACAGTGCCATTGCCATAAAGATGCCTCTACAGAGCGTAGGGCGTTTTTTACTCATTTTCTTTTGATTTCTCTTCATAACGTTTCTAGATTTAACATTTTCCAATTAACTCATATACTAACGTCCTTACTATTTAACTATAATTTTTGGTTGCAAAGGTAGTATTTTATTCATAAAAAGATGCTATTTGGATGAATTATAGATGTGCCTAGATGTACCATTGAAACATTTGGGCATCAGAAAGATACAAAACGGAAGGAAGAAGTGGAAAAAGAGCAGATAGAATGAAAAAAATACAAAGATTCATATGATAACCAAACTTATTTTTGTAAATTTGTGCCGAAATCAATAATCTATGCGATAATGAAGAAACTGTTATGTTCTATACTTTTTTGTATGACCTTGCAAATGGCTATGGCTACAGAGTATCCTATCTTTAGGACTCTGGATGTAAGGACTGGCTTGTCGGATAATTATGTGAAAGACATCCTGCGCGACCAGTATGGATTTATGTGGTTGGCTACCAGCAATGGACTCAATCGTTACGATGGCTATCAGTTTAAAAAATATACGATTACTCAGTTGGGTAATTATAATGACGACATCATGCGTATTATGGAGGACGGCGATGGGACACTTTGGATTCAGACGATAGAGCATACTTATATTTATAATCGAGCACTTGACAGAATTACCGACGAAGCCCAACAGCTGCTCAATAATTTTGGAATCACAGGTAGCTATAAACGAATTTTCACTGACGAGGACAAGAATCTATGGGTTAATACCGATAAGATGTTGTTTCGCTACAACTTTGAACAGAAGAAACTCTCAACCATTGCCCATGTTTCTGCTGGCGATATTGTTGACTTGACGGTCAGGAGGGATAGAGCTTATGTGCTTACTCAGAATGGCGACTTCTATCGGGTAGATATTGCCAATGGCATTATGAAATATGAAGGGCATTTCAACTTTTTGTCTACTAGCTGGCATCAGCTATACCTCGATTCGCAAGGCTGGTTGTGGTTCTTCTCTGCCCATTCGCCTAACGATGGGTTGAACCGTTACGACACATCAACCCGGCAATGGGATAATCATCCTATATTAGGAACATTTCAGCATACCATCCTGGTTTCGATGCTCGACGATGGTATTGGTAATATGTGGATAGGAACAGAGAACGAAGGCATATATTTACTTGACACTAACAGTATGCAGCTTACCAAATTGGCAAGGAGCAACAACTCGCAGTTCTCGTTACCTAGTAATCATATCTCTTGCTTTTTCAAAGACCTGCAAGATGTGATTTGGATTGGAACAAGTAAGTGGGGGGCTGCCTATGCCGATTTGACTCCACATTCCTTCGAACTTACAAGACTTCAAGGTAACGAAGACATTAGCTGTATTGCTGAAGATCCGAAAGGAAACCTTTGGATAGGATTCGATGGCGAAGGAATAGCCATGATGACAATGACGGGCAGCCTCACCTACTATAATAAAGCGAAGGGTAATCTTGCTTCTAATTTGGTGACATGTTCGTTGACCGATCATGCAGGTCGCCTGTGGATCGGTACCTATGGAGATGGTATCTTGTATTTCGATGGACGGCAATTCGTGAAATATCAGACTGCAGGTGCTGCAGCAACATTCATGCGCTGTATGGCCGAGGATGAATATGGGAATCTATGGTTGGGTACTATCAATAACGGCATCGTTTGTTTGTGTTCAGATGGTACTACGGCACATTACACCATGGATAACTCTGTGCTGCGTACAAGCAGTATTACCAGTCTGCACTGTGACAATCATAACAACCTGTATGTAGGCACAAGTACAGGCTTTTATGTCTTCGATATCAAAGCAAAGGCTTTTCGTGAGCAGAACAGCAGCACGCAGAAGCTGACAGATGATTTTATTACTTCGCTCGACAAGGATGAAAGGGGATTGGTATGGATCGGCACCCGTACTGGTCTGAAAATATATGATGAAGCTCGCGATACACTGTTCTCACTTACTGAGGAGGATGGCCTGTCGAATAACTTTGTCAGGGCTGTTCTAGGTGATAGGGAGCTGAATATGTGGGTTAGTACTGATAATGGCTTAACATTTGTCAAAACCACTAAATCTGATGATGGGGGCTATTCCTTTGTGTGTATACCCTTTTTCGAGGAAGATGGGTTGGAAAAAGCGGCGTTCAACAACGATGCTGTGTGCCTGACATCAACAGGTGTGTGCCTGATTGGAAGCAATAATGGTCTTATAAGAATCAAGAATAATTTGTTGCCTACCGACTATCCTCTTACGCATATCATGTTTACAGCGCTTATTGTTGGAAATCAGCCGATAGAGGTTGGTGATAAGAGTGGCATTTTGAATCGTAACCTACAATTGTCAAATAGCATAACGCTTAGCTACGATCAGAATAATATCTCTATTGATGTGTCGGCCATGAACTATAACAAGAAGCACAAGATACACTATCTGTACCGTCTGCGAGAGGTGAACGACCGTTGGATAGCTCTGCCAGGCAATCGTATCAACTTTAATGCGTTGGCTCCAGGAACCTATACGCTCGAAGTGAAGGCTACCGATCTGGGCGGGTGGACCAGCGAGCCATCGGTGCTATGCATTCATGTAAAACCGCCTTTCTGGCGCTCTATGTCTGCTTATATCTGCTACCTACTGCTGATAATCATCGGTGTGTATCTATATCTTCGTCAGCTACAAAAGAAGCATCAGAGGATGCTCGCACAGCAGAAGTTGGAAATGGAGCTGGAGCAGCAATACCTGATGGAGGCCAACAAGATGAGGTTCTTTACCAATATCAGTCATGACTTGAAGACGCCGTTGTCGCTTATCATCACCCCCCTGGAGAAACTACTGGCAGGCCAGCTGGAGAAATCTATAAGGGTAGAGTTGGATTTGGTGTGGCGCAATGCGCGCATGTTGATGGACGAGGTAACACAACTGCTTGATATGCGAAAGCTTGATGCAGGTAATGAGAAACTGCATCTGTCGCATGGTGACTTCATCGAGTTCCTGCGTAAGATTGTCGAAAGTTTCAAGTATTACGCAGAGAGTCGGGGGGTGGTGATGAATCTGAAAATCAATTCACCCAGCATCGAGATGGATTTCGACCAAAGTAAGATGCGCAGGGTGGTGATGAATATGCTTTCGAATGCTTTCAAATACAACTCTGTAAGAGGCAGTATTTCTGTGACTGTAGGTCGGGAGGGGCAGAACATGGTACTGCAGATAGCTGATACGGGCATCGGTATTAAAGATGAGAATAAACATCGTATTTTCGATCGTTTTTATCAAGAGTCAAACGACACAGAGTATATCGGTAGTGGTATCGGACTGCATATCGTAAAAGAGTATGTTGCCATGCATCAAGGCGAGATTGCTGTAGCGGATAATCATCCGCAAGGAACGGTATTTACCATAACGATACCAGTAGGAAATACTCATGCAGAAAGCAACTCTATTGTGCCAACTGGTGCATCAGATGTCAAAGGCGAGATTGTAAAACCAGAAGACAAGACCACCATTCTAATTGTTGAGGATAACCATGATTTCTGCATGTTCTTGGAGCGATGTCTTAACGATCAGTATCATGTTCTGACGGCAGCCAATGGCAAAGATGCACTTGAAGTACTGGCTGTCAGTCATGTCAACATCGTTATCAGCGATATTATGATGCCTGAGATGAATGGTCTTGAACTCTGTAATAGAATCAAGACCGACATCAGTTTCTCGCATATTCCGGTTATCCTGCTCACGGCTAAGTCCACCGAGGATAATATTATCACAGGTTTGAAGGATGGTGCTGATGATTATATCACCAAACCTTTCAATCTCAGTATATTGAAACTGCGTATTCAAAAAATTCTGGAGTGGACTGCCAACAGTCATCGTGCTTTCAGCGAAAAGCCGGAGATAGCCCCCAGTGAGATAACTGTCAGCTCGCTTGATGAGGAGCTGATTGAGAAAGCAATCAAGGCTGTTGAAGAGCAGATGAACAATTCGGAGTTCTCGGTTGAGGAGTTTGGTGCAGCTGTTGGTTTGTCTCGTGGTCATCTTTACAAGAAGCTGATGGCCATTACAGGCAAATCGCCTATCGAGTTCATTCGTACTATCCGTATCAAACGAGGCAAAGCCTTGCTGGATCAAGGACGTACCAACATATCTGAGGTGGCCTATACTGTCGGGTTCTCACCTAAGCAGTTCTCTAAATACTTTAAGGATGAGTATGGATGTCTACCTTCGGAATATATCAGAAAATAAGCTCCGACCGCTTTGCCATTCGTCTGAGTAGTGGCGGAGGTTGGACTGCTATCATGTATTAATACTGATAATCCCCGCCAAAAGCGGGGATTATTTATTTAAGCGTCAGAATGGTAGGATTATCTGATGGCATAAAGGTAAGCCAGAAGAGCCATCTTGCCACGCATGGTTTCGCGTGGGGTGAACTCGCCGTTTACCCAGAAGTAGCGCTGGTTGAAGTACGACTCCTGACGGGGCCAGCCTCCATTGTTCCAGTCGGGATAGCAGTACTTTAGTATCTCGCGGGCATCGCCACCATTGTGGCCGGGCGACCATGTCTCGGTGCCGTTGAATGGTGTCTGACCAGGATGTGTGCCTGGATCGCCATCGTTGCGGCCGGTAGAGTATACGTCGGTGATGTGGCGCTCGCCCAGTCCTGTCATCTCAACGATGTTGCCTGGGTTGCGGCCCAGTGCCCAACCTGCCTCGGTATACATGATGTTCTCAAGCTGTTTGCGGGTGGCCTTGTCGGCGATATAGTGGGCCAGCATTACCAGTTGTACATTCTGTGATGTCTGCCAACGGCTATCGTTAGCAGCACGACGGCTGGGACGATTGGCTACATGACCATAGTTGTAATCCTTAGCCTGAGCGTTTACACAAGCCTTCAGGTTCTGATAGAACTCGCCGTAGTGGCGAGGCTGCGGACAAGTGAGGTAAGCGGCTGCAGCCCAATACTGGCAGAATGGAACCAGATTCTTGCCTTCCTCGTGCATCACACCTACGCCGAAGAACCCGTGACGGCCCTTGCTGAACAGTTGCGACTTGGCGTCCTTAATCATACTCTCGTCGACCATCAGTCGCTCCCACTGCTCGTCGCCTGTGAGGTTGTAGAGGAATGCGGCCGCCATCTGACGGAAGTCGCGGCCACGCATTTGCATAGAACCTACGTCCTGCAGATCGTCGAGCTGCTGATTGTCCTGACGCGAAGCAAAGCGGAAGGCCTTGATAGCCTCGTCGGTATAGTACTGGCGCAGAGAGTCGTTATGGTTCAGGCGGAATGCCTCGGCCATAATGGCACAGTTGGCTGCGTTGGCCCATGCTGCCATGGTGGTGCAGCCTGCCTGGAACATGACACTCCAGTCGTTGCAAGGATTGGTAACACCCTGCGAGTAAGCCTCGCCATCGCGGATGGATAGGAAGAAGTCAACCTCGTTGCGGGCCTCGTCTAGGAGGTCGGGTATGCCGTTTCCGCTCTCGCGGATACCCAACTGGTCTTCGTTGAGCTTGCCGCCCGAAAGGATGTATGGCAACAGCATGTCGTAGATGTTGCTGACGTGAGCCAGATGGCGGTCCCAGTCGAATGCATCAGAGTGTCCGCCCTTTACATCCAGGTTTACAGGGTTGCCAGGCAGACGGTGCTGCCAGAAGATAGACTGCTTGAGCTGCTTGAAGTGGGGCTCGTCCCATACGTCGGTGTGCAGTTCGCGCCAACCTGGGCTCCAAGGATGGAAGTCGGTTTTATATACAGTGAAGCCCTTAGGATCGGTCTCGGGAATGAACTGAGGCTGACGTGGTATGGGGGTAACATGGGCTGGGTCGATGGGCTCGCCAAGGCGCATGTAGTAGTAGCCGCGAACAGAATAGCGAAATGGCTCGTAGTAGATGTCGTTTCTGATCTCGAAGTCCATGCTGCAGCCTACATCCTCTACTACCAGACGATAGCAACCTGGCTTGGTAGACTTGAAGTCGATGTTCCATACATCGGTACCGATGAGGCTTTTGCCACCTGCTTCGTTGGCCGATGCTGAAGCTGGCTGCCAGAACTTTACGGTGCCCACCTTCTGTTTCTTCTTGGTGTTGACGTTGTAGAGCCACACGCCTTTGCCTTCGAGTGATTTATAGTCGCGCTGTCCGCCATCGCCCAACCACTGATACAGGTCGGCAGCGTGCTTGGCCTCGAGTGGTGAGTAACCGATGATATTTACATGAACAGCCTCCGACATACAGTTCCAGATGTCGAAACGGATCGATGTCTCTTTAGTATCGGTGCCTATACCAGCAGGGATAGCTACCCGATATGTGCAACCCTGTTTCATCGATTTGGGTAGTTGCAGAAACAGCCAATGGTCTAGTTCGGCAGTAAGTGTGTTGTCGAAGTTCATTGGCTTTGACTTGCGCCAAACGGCCAGGGGCTGAGCCTTGCCGAATGCTTTGTCGTCGGCCGATGTGATAGTCCACAGTCCGACCTTCTGGGCTACTTCGGCCTTGAGTTTCTCGCCGAATACCACCAGCGTGTCGTCGCCTTCAGAGAATGAATGCCCTAGATAAGCACTGGGACCAGTGCCGTTGTCGCGATAGTGTACTTCGCCATCGCGGAAATGGACCATTAGATAGTCCTTGTCGATAACTTTTACTCCTAAGAGTTTTGTTGCCAAACAGTTGGCAGGCAGTGCGAGCATGACTGCTGTAAGCGCTGCGAAGAGATTTCTTTTCATTGTTATTGTTTTATTGGTTGGTAATATCATAGTCTTGTCAGCCAAGAATCTGTTCAAGTTCATCGAGCTCCTCGCTGGTTGTGGCCCAGCTAGTTACAAAGCGGCAGATAGTATGATACTTATCGGTCTGACCGAAATGAGTGAACTTCATCTTCTGACTCAGTGCCTCAACCAGTGTGTTGTCCATAATTACAAACTGCTGGTTGGTGGGTGAGTCGACATAGAACTCGAAGCCTTTCTTGATGAATATCTGCTTCATGCGCATAGCCATCTTGATGGCATGTTCAGAGAGCTTGAAGTAGAGGTCGTCGGTGAACAGAGCATCGAACTGCAGTCCGATAAGAGCTCCTTTGGCGATTACTGCACCATGCTGTTTCTGGATAGAGAAGAAATGCTTGTGAGCATTTTGGTGAGTAAACACTACTGCCTCGCCGCACAGTGCGCCAATCTTGGTTCCGCCGATGTAGAACACATCGCAGTGGCGGGCCAGATAGGGCAGGGTGATATCGTTCTCTTCGGCCATCAGGCCATAACCTAAACGGGCACCATCTATATAAAGTGGTATTTCATAGTGCTGACATACCTGGTAGATGTCGTCGAGCTCCTTGGCTGTATAAAGGGTTCCGAACTCGGTGGGGAATGTGATGTAAACCAGTCCAGGGTGTACTGCGTGGTCCTTGTTGCCATCGTGCATATAGTCGTCGAGATACTTGTCGAGTGTTTTGGCCTCCATCTTGCCGTTGTTGTCGGCGATGGTGATGATTTTGTGCTCGGTAAACTCCACGGCACCGGCCTCGTGTACGTTGATATGACCGCTGCCAACACAAATCACACCCTCGTACTGATATAGCATCGAGTCGATGGTGGTGGCATTGGTCTGGGTACCGCCAGTCAGAAAGAAAATCTGGGCATCAGGCAGTCCGCAGGCTACGCGGATGCGCTCTTTTGCGCGCTCGCTAAACTCATCAAAACCGTATGGTGTAGGTTTCGCATCGTTGTATTTGATGAGGTTGTCTAATACCTTGGGATGTGCCCCATTGTTGTAATCACATTCAAATGATATCATATGCTTATTAGTTATTTTTGCTATTTCGACGGCAAAATTACACAAAGTTTCGCTATTTATTTGCTATCTTGGAATGAATTTTGTATTTTTGCACGCAAATTAATCATTAAAGTATGTATATGTCCTAATAACAATAATGAAAATAGAACTATGAACAGAAAACTATTCATTTCAGGGTTGATGATGCTTGCAATAACCATGCATGCACAGACCGCAAGAAAGTTTACGCTGAACCTAACCGATGACGGAAAGGCTCAGATGGTTTGTTTCCTGCCAGAGAAACCCTCAGGCAGAGCAATTGTAGGTGTGCCAGGAGGTGGCTATTCGATGCTTTCGAATACGCACGAAGGTTATTTGGCTTCCGAGTGGCTTAATAAACAAGGTATTGCCTATTTCGTGGTAAATTACCGATTGCCTTTTGGTGATCGTACTATTCCCATCGGCGATGTAGAGCAGGGATTCCGCACTGTGCGCGATTCGGCTAAGGTATGGAATATCAATCCTAACGATGTAGGTATCATGGGATTCTCGGCCGGTGGACACCTGTCATCGGTCATCTCTACTATGTCACCATACGAGGTGCGTCCTAACTTCTCAATACTTTTCTATCCGGTGATATCTATGGACGAGCGCGTATCGCACAAGTGGTCGTGCATCAATTTCCTGGGCAAAGAGGGGTATAAGGATTCAAAACTTGTGGGACAGTACTCTACACAGAATGCAGTTCGCAGTCACCTCACGCCTCCTGCTTGCATAATCAGTGCCAATGATGATAGACTGGTGCCGGTAGTTACCAATGGGGTGCAGTATTACTCGGCTATGCGTAATGCTGGCAACGAGTGCAGCCTGTTTATCTACCCCTCGGGTGATCATGGTTTTGGATTTGGCACTTGGTTCAAGTATCGCGACCAGATGTTGCAAGACCTTGGCAGCTGGCTCAAGTCTATCCCTGCTCCTAAGCAGGACGCTATCCGTGTGGCTTGTATCGGAAATAGTATTACCGATGGCTTTGGAATAGATATGCGCACCAAGTTTGGCTATCCTGCACAGCTTCAGGGGATGCTGGGCGATGGCTATTGGGTTAAGAATTTCGGTGTCTCCTCGCGCACATTGCTTAATAAGGGCGACTTCCCATATATGAACGAGATGGCCTGGCGCGACGCGCTGGCATTTAAGCCCGATGTGGTAGTAATCAAACTTGGTACCAACGACTCGAAGCCTGAGAACTGGCAGTATGGCGCTGAGTTCAAGCAGGACCTTCAGCAGATGATTCTCACCCTGCGTCCCGACCTGGCACAACCCGCCAAGAAGAAGGGCAAGAAGACAAAGGCCGCAGCTCAGCCCGCAGGTCCAAAGATTCTGCTTTGTACTCCAATTCCAGCTTTCAAGCCCACTTGGAACATCAATGATAAGGTAATCACCGATGAGATTATCCCCATCCAGCAGGAAGTTGCCCGTCAGTATGGTCTGCAGATAATCGACCTGCACACACTGATGCAGAACGATGGCGATAAGGTGGTAGAGGATGGTATCCACCCCGACGGCAAAGGTGCCAAGAAGATGGCCGAAATAATAGCAAAGGCGATAAAGGAATAAAGAAAAATTACATAAGAAAATGCCTCGCATCGATGTCGATGCGGGGCATTTTTCTATTCAGAATCACCATACCTCTAGCATTTCTGCCAGAGGTTGGTGTCAATCTTTACGATTTTCTCTTCCTTCACCCAACGGCAGATGATGGTCTTTACTACTGCCGATTCGCCGTTTGCCAGACGCAGATTTACCAGATCTTCCTTGGAGAATTCTTTGGGCAGAGCATCCAGATAGCGGATGTTTCCCTTTGAGGCCTGAGCACTGATTGCTCCATCACGCAGAGCATCAATCTTGTTGCCATAAATCAGCAACTGATAATGAAAACAACGCTCGGCATACCACACGGCAAACTTGATGGCTCGCTCTGTTTCCTGCCGACCTTCGAGAAGATAGGCGATGATGCCGGCACGAAAACCATTGAGCGCAGCTCGACGACGAAGCACATCGACAGAATATCGAAGTGTCTGCAGATACTCCTGACGCTTACCTTCATCCCACTCTTCGATGGCCTGATTGATAAGAGGCAGATTCACCTCGCCCTCCTCGTCCATCAAGCAGAGGCACTGGCGCTTCACTTTTTCTTCCTCTTCCTTTGTCCACACCTTAAACTTTGGCATCTTTGCACCTACCATATCAGGCAAAAGCACAGGTGTTACTCGGCTCACCAGACCACTCTCGGCATCGGCAAAGAATGCTCGACACTTGTTGGGTGTACCACACATCACC
>CACWMK010000039.1 GCA_902761905.1 uncultured Prevotellaceae bacterium | reverse complement strand
TGCGATGTTGCTACCCTGATGAATACGAGGTGGCACTTATCGGGGCGATATCCGTAACTTTTGAGGGCACGAAATTACGCTTCGTGGGGCATGAAGTGGCAGCACCAATTCATTAACACCATTTAACGAAATAAACGGATAAAATATTTCAGTATTACATATTATATACGTACCTTTGCACTTGTAATCAAGAATCAATGACATAGGCGCCTGTCGGAGATTTGGCAGAGCCAAGCGGCAAAGCCGAGCGAATATTAACCATCTAAAACATTTTACAGATTATGGCAAAGATTTTTTATCTGCTTAAGCAGAACAACATCAGGAGGCGGGAATACCTCAGGAGGTGGAAATTCCGGTGGAGGTGGCGGCGATGATGACGACGTAACCTACGATTAAACCACGGCCCCCATCGTCCTGTCATCTCGAGCGTAGTCGAGAGATCTCCTCGGATGCCGTAAAGATCTCTCCATGCGCTACGCTTAGTCGAGATGACAAGGAGGAGGGGGCTCGAGATGACAACGGAGGGGGAAGAGTAATTAACCTTAATAACCTAATTAACCATTATGAGCAAGAAAGAGACCATTAAGTTTGTAGTTCAGCTTATCGCATCGATTGCATCGGCGATACTGACGGCACTTGGTACCACATCGTGCGTAGGCGCGTAGAAAGAATATGATAAAGCCCCGGCATGCTTCGATGCAAGTCGGGGCTTTTTTCCTGAAAACGAATTCAAAACCTTATGAACTATATACTACATCAAGCTTTTAATTCTGTAGATTTATTATTTTGAGTAAGGACACAGATCACTGCTATACATAGCATGCTGAGCAGAAACAGCATACTGATGATATAAACCACGTTAGCAAATATAGCCATCAAAATATCACTGATTTTCTCCATCACATAGAAAGTTTACTTTTGCATAGTTTTTTATTTGTTTAATTATGCTGCAAAAGTAAACAATCTATTTGTTTCGCGAAAAAAAATTCAGCAGACGGGGTATTTTAGTCTACGAATCACTGCTTATTTCAGCATATCGTATGCATAATTGTTTACTTCGTTAATGGTTACGATGTTGCCGTCTTTGTCGACACCTGTGCTGAAGGGAGGGGCATAGATATTGAACTTCTCAGCAAGGAACTTCCACTCCTCGTGCGATACATAGATGTGCTCGCCCTTGATATTGTTGTCAGCTAGCCATTTTTCTGTAGGCTCGCTAGGGCTCTCTTTCTCATCGCAGATATAGATGAATCGGACAGGTTTGTCTTTAAATAGTTCCACCTTCTCACGCTCTGCCAGCATTTCTGCCCGGCAAGGACCACAGTACATCCCCCAGAAGTGAACATAGAGTGCGTTACCCTTATAGGGCTTGATGATGCGCTGGAAGATAGAGTCGCCCTTCGTCATAGGCTCCAGCTCAACAACCTTCAGCTCGCGCTGCTTTACATACTGGCGATAGCGGTCGAGGGCATGTTGGGCCACGATGGGACTGCTGATGAGAGGAATGATGGCAGTGAAGTATTCGGCCAAGACGTCAGGATCGGAGCCTTTGTCCAAAAGGTTTTCGCGGAATACGTGACAGCAGAGTGCTATCTGCTGCATGAAATCGGTATCTATCAATCCATAGCGCTCCTGGGCGATGTGCGTAGCTCTGCGGTAGTGGTCAGCCCTGCTCTCACCATCCTCTTTGCGCGTGAAAGCGACGTCGAACATGACGTAGGCTCCTACATAGCTGATAAAGGTTCCTGGCGACGGGATAACAAACAGCATAGCAGGATTATCCAAAAGCCATTTCTGGCGACTGGTCAGAAAATCATTATATGCGCCCAACTCATCTTTTTTAATACTATACAAGCCTCCTGTAGTCATGTTGTAACGATAGTTCTCCATGATAGCCATGAGGGGCTCGCTAAGCAGACTGGCACCAAGCACCTCTTTCTCGAATGCGCTTGTACCAGCAGGTAGTGGCAGACGGTCGCCTTCGATGTCGGCAATCACTCTATCCATCAGTTTTACCATCTGTTTCTTCCAAGCAGGGATTATATCTTTTGTAAGCCCTTTGATTAATAGCTTATCTTCGCCAAAGTAATGCTTCCTTACTTTCGGCCAGAGTCGATTGATATTTGCACTCATGGTATTTCCAACGAAGGTAACGCCTTTTTCATCCACCAGCTTTGCATCCTTAGTCAATTCTAGGGTGTCGCCCACAGCCAGGAACATAAAGTCTACGTCTTCCACCTTGATGCTTTGAGAGTATGGCAGAGGAATGCTCCTTTCAAACGAGCCATCGGCTGCAACAGGAATCGTAAGAACCTGTGCATCCTCATCAGTAAATGCGTTTTGTATAATCACCGAGATGATGTTCCACTCGTCGGCAGGTTTGTTCAGTATGCGTCCTTTTAACACAGCTGTGCCGCTATTGAAGTGATACTCGTTGATGGCCCGTGCCGAAATAGTAGCGACAACGGCTAAGATCAGGGTGATGATAGATTTTTTGTTCATTGGTTTTGTTTGATTTTGATTACCTTTTAACCATATATACACGGGGTGCCTAGATATTTTGCAGTCTGGGATGTTAAAATACCATAATTAAGAAAAATCTGACAATTGCTTTGTATTATGCTAGATTTGTGCTATCTTTGCAGCGATGTATTAATATAATATATATAATAGGTATGGCAAGAGTTACTCCTGAGAGGATTACGCACCTGGAAAAGAACGAGGTGTTTGTGTTTGGTAGCAATCTGGCTGGAGCGCATGGAGGTGGTGCGGCTTTGATAGCATATCGCAAGTTTGGTGCAATATGGGGACAGGGCGTAGGACTGCAAGGACAGAGCTACGGCATACCCACCATGCAAGGAGGCGTAGAGACTATTAAGCCCTACGTAGATGAGTTCATCGAGTTCGCTAAGTCGCGACCTGACCTGACGTTCTTGGTAACACGTATTGGATGTGGCATCGCAGGATTTACCAACGAAGAAATCTCACCACTGTTCGAAAAGGCTCACGATGTAGAGAATATCGTGCTACCGCTGGGTTGGTAATACGGTTTGAGGCCTTATCCAGCATGCTTGCGCGACTCGCGCAGCTGATGACCATACACCAGGCATGCCATACCGAAATAGGCTGCTGCCTGAATCCACAGATAGCGCACCTCGGGCACCACATCGCTAAGCGTGGCGCCCATAGTGTTCATACGAACAAAGGCGCGGGCACCAAAGGTGCTGGGGAACAGCCACGACACGCCCTGCCATACGCCAGGAATGGCGCTCTGTGGCCACGACACACCTGTGAGGAACAGCAACGGCAGCGAGATAAACACCATGAGCAGCATGACATTCTCGCGATAGCGAACCAGGCACGATACGGTCATGCCGAAGAACACGCAGGCCAACAGGTATGGCAGCATGAGGCAGAACAAATCCCAAGCCTTGACCATAGCCACAAACGAGAATATGCGTGGCACCACCATCGTGAGGTAAGCACCCATCACCATATAAATCATAATATAGCACAGGGCCTTGCCGCACACTATGCGATAGATGCCGCTATAGGCTGGATGGATGGGCACCAGGTCGCCATAAGGACTGTTCTCGCGCGCTGTGCCTGCACCTAGTCCGATGCCAAGCACCAGCGTCTGCTGGAAGATGAGCATCAGCACTGCGGGGATGACAAATGTGCCATAGCCTCCCTGGGGGTTGAACATGGGCACATCCTGAAAATCGAGCGGGCGTGTCTGTATCTGCTCCTCGCGCACGGTGTACTTGCCCGACAGCTTCTTCTGAATCTCTGCACCCATATACTGGGTTACGTTGATGGCTGTCTGATAGATGGCCTTATACGACAGCATGAGCGACATATCGCAATACACGCCCAGCGTGGCCTGCTCCATGCGATTAAGACGGGTGGCAAAATCGCTGGGGATATAATAGATACCTTTGGCCAACTGGCGCGACACTAGCGACTTAGCCTCGTCCATATCGGCTGCATGGCACAATATCTTGACATCGGCCGAGGCATCGAGCTTGCGTACCAGCTCGCGCGACAGACCGCTATGCGAATCATCCACTACCACCACAGGCACCTCGCGCACCACCTCGTTGTTGTAAATCCACGAATAGAGCAACGGATAGATGATGGGCACGATGATGAAGAAGATGAGTACGCCCTCGTCTTTAAACACTTGCTTCATCTCCTCGCGCCATATATAGGCAGCATCATGAAGACCAGTGAGAAATCTATGGAATATAGACATAAGTAAGCATTGCGTTTTTAATCTTGCTGATGACGAACCAAGGCAGCAGCATGAAACCAATCATGGCTACAAAGTGGAACCACGCCTCGAGCAAGGGGAATCCATTAAACACACATATCTGATAGACCATGTAGTAATGGCGCAGGGGAAACAGCCACGACAGCGACTGCAGTGCGCCATCCATACCCATTACTGGGAATGCAGAGCCTGCCATCGAGAATGAGAGCACTGCCCACAGCGAACAGATACTCATCGACATGCGAAGCGATGGCATGAGGCCGAAAGCAAAGATGCCGAAGCCCTGGGCTGCAAACACTTCGAGCAGAGCCAGAAGCACCAGCATGCCTACACCACCATGATGGGGGAAGGCCAGGATGCTGAACACATAAAACTCGTAGGCGAATATCAGAGCCAGCCAGATGACCGTTTGAGGCAGAAATTTACCAATAATGGCATATACTATATGGTTATCGGCCATACCAAGCCACTTCTTGCCCTTATCTACCTTTAGCTCCATACCTAGCGAGTAGGCCGTAAGCAGGAATATGAACAGCATCATCACACCTGGCACAAACACGGGCGACAGGTAGACATTATAATTTGTCCACGGGTTGCCTACCTGATGCAGGTCAATGGCAATGGGCTGCAAAAAGGCCATTATCTGCTGCTGGGTATAGCCCTTGGCACGCATGGTGGCCTGACCTACGGCTGCTGAGCCAAGGGTGGATATGGTCTTGAGATCCTTCATGAGCAGCGAGCCCGACATAATCGACGCCAAGTTGTAATAATACGATATCTTGGGCTGGCGACTGGCCAGCAGGTCATCGGTAGTGCCCTTGGGGATATATAGAAAAGCATAAATCTGGTCTTCCTGCACAGCCCTGCGTGCTGCGGCCACACTGGGATAGTGGGCCACCACCTTAGAGCTCTGGAAACCATCCAGACGGCGGATGAGCGAGCGAGAGGTAGAGGTATTGTCGAGATCGACCACACCCACAGGCATATTCTGAGGCAGGCCATCGTCCATCAGCGATGTAAAGAATATCATCACCAACAGAGGGAAGCCCACTGTACAGAAACAGTAGATGGGGTTATGAATCATTATCTTAACCTCGCGCAGGGCTATCTGCCATATCTGATTAAAACATTTCATCAAAATTTAATCTTTAATCTTTAATGATCAGCGACATGCCAGGACGCAGACCCTCGAGTTTCTCAACGGGGCGAGCCTTTACCTCGAAGGTCTTAAGGTCGTACTGACCGTTGGCCTTGGTGGCCTTCCATACTGCATACGAGCCCTGATCCTTTAGGTAATAAGTCTTCATCTTGATAGTCTTGTCGAAGGCTGGCACATAGGCATCAAACTCGGTGCCTACCTGCATGCCGTTCAACTGGTCCTCGCGTACATTGAATGTGCCCCACATATCCTGCATTACAGCGATCGACATGATGGGCGAACCTGTACCTACCAACTCGCCTACCTTAGGATAGACATCGCTTACCTCGCCTTCCATCTGGGCAATCTGTACTGTCTCGTGGATGTAAGAGTTGACCTCCTGAACAGCACCACGGGCGCGACCTACCTGAGCCGAAGCCGCAAGTTTGTCCTCCATACGAGCACCATTCTTAGCCATATCATACTGACTCTGGGCAGCCTTACACTGAGCCTCCATAGCCTTGTAGCTGGCATAAGCCTCATCGCGCTTCTGTGCACTCATCACGCCCTCATCATACAGGCGCTGAACACGATTATACGACTTCTCGGCAATCTCGAGTCCAGCCTTGGCCTGCTGGAGCACTGAGAAAGCTCCCTGAATCTGCTCCTTACGAGCACCGTTCTGAGCTTTGAGCTCGAGGGCTGCAGCAGCACTCTCGGCACTCTGAGCCTGCTCCATTTTAGCACGAACCTCAGGTGCGTCGAGTATAGCGAGGGTATCGCCCACCTTGACGTAGTCGCCCTCCTTTACACGCAACTCAAGAATACGACCTGGCACCTTGCTCGATACGCGATACTCGGTAACCTCTACCTGTCCCTGGATAATCTCTGGGTCGCGCCCCAGTGCGAAGAATCCGATAAGTGCCACGATGATAACTACACCTGCAAAACCAATGATGGCAAGCAGGATGTTGTTATGCTGTTGTTTTGACTGATTTGACATAATATAATGTTTAATCTTAAATTTTTAATGTTTAATGTTTAATCTTTAATGTTCAATGCTACTCAAGTGTTCCGAGGGCCTTCTGCAGGTCAACCTGCGAGAGTTTAACCTCGATCTCAGCATCAATCTTCTGCGACTGAGCCTTCATCCAGGCTGTCTGGGCCTCCATCACTACGGTAGGTGATATCACACCCTCCTGGAATCCAAGATTGGCTGTGCGAAGATTCTCGTCGGCATGCTGGATATTCTTCTGGGCCATGGTGAGTTTCTTGTTGGCCTCATCCACCTTGAATGTAACCTGATTAACCTGTAGCTCAATCATCTCGCGAGCCTCGGCCAGTTCGAGGTTGGCAATGGCAGTAGCTCCCTTCGACGCGCGTACCTTATACATTACGTCGCCCCAGTTCCAGATGGGCACTCGAACCATCACGCCTACGTTCCACACGCCTGAGAACTTGCGCTGGAAACCATTATACAGGTTGGGATTGCTGACAGCATAGCCGCCTGTGAGCAGTACCTGTGGCAGATTGCCAGCCTTGAGCACGTTGGTGCTCTGCTTGCTCAGGTCGACTACATTCTGCAGCAGTCTGAGCTCTGGGCGATAGGCTACGGCCTTATCTACATCGAGTTGTGGTGCAAGTTCTACCACTGCGATATTCTCGCTCAGCTCGTCGGTAAGTGTCACGGGCTCATTGAGTGGCAGTCCGCACAACTGGTTGAGCAGCATGCGCGACAGTACCAGTCCGTCGTTGACCTTGGTGAGTGTCATCTCGGCCTCGTTCACCTTTACGTCTACACTCAGACCGTCGCTACGTGTAGCCACGCCTTCGTCGATCATCTTGTGCACATCGCTATCAAACTTCTTAACCAGCTCGAGATAGCTCTCGGCCAGCTTCTTCTTGTGGTGGAGCGAAACCACCTGCCAATAGGCCTGGTCTATCTGATAGAGTGTGGCCTGACGACGAACATCGGTGGTGTTATGTGCCATCTGGGTATTGATATCGGCCATCTTGTTGGCAGCGATGATAGCGCCACCCATAAACACTGGCTGCGACACCATGATGGCACCAGCAAACATGTTGCGGGTATCGGTGTCGAGCGCATCGACTACCTTCTGGCCCATTCCATTCAGTGCGTTGGCGATATCACCAAAGCCCTGAGCAGCCATCTGATTGATGGTTGCGCCCGAAAGTCCCATCACTTCCAACGTCTGAAGTGTGAGCGGGGGCAGCTGCGACAATGTCTGCTGAAAACCCTGCTGCATCTTGGCGCCAACAGCTGTTCCCATCTGCGGGAGTGCAGCCTTCTGGTCGTCGTTGAGCAGACTGATAGGCTTGCTGGTGAACTGATACGTACCTACAGCACTCACGTGGGGCAGATACTTGGTGCGGGCCGACTTGCGGACATTCTCGGCCACATCCTCCTTAAGTTTGGAAACACCAAGCTGCTTGTTGTTGCGCAGAGCCATCTGTCGGCAGCTGTCCAGACTGAGCACACGCTGAGCCTGAGCTGGCATGATGGCTGCACTAAGCAGCATAATTCCAAAAATTTTCTTCATACTCGATTATTTAAATGAAAATGTTTTCGTTCCAATCATATTTCCATCCACAAAGATGCTTACTCGGTAGTCGCCAGCCTCGAGCATCTGCGACATGTTCCAGAATACGGTAACTGGTGTTTCTTCGCCAGTGTATTCGATTACCTTCTTAGCCGAGCACTCGATATTGCGGTTCTCGTAAGCAAACGATCCGCCACCGCTCAGGGTGTTGCCACCAGGATTCTGTATGCGCACGTAAACGGTGCGATTGCCATTAGAGGCTGTGACATTCTTAGCGATGTTGAAACTTACTCGGAACTGCGCAAGGTCCTTAAGTTTCTTGGCAGGCTTGCCACGCTTGTTGAGCATCTGCATGCTGATGCCAGTAGCATCGAGCTGGGCTGCGATAGCCACCTTCTCCGACAGCGAAGCTTTCTCGCTGTTCAGTCCGGCCACCTGAGCATTACGCTCGTTGAGTTCGGCATTTACACGACTGTTCTCGGCCATCAGGTTCTGATTCAGACGGTTCAGCGAGTCAATCTGATACACATAGTCGCGCAACACGGCACGTACGGTAGCCAACTCCTTCTTCAGTCGTGTTATCTCGCGAGCATCGTTGGCCTTTACCTGCTTAAGCTCCTCGAGCAATTTCTGTGTTCTCATCTGCTCAGCTGTGAGCTGGGCGATGATAGAGTCGTTGTTGATCTGAGTCTTCATCTCGCTGTACTGCATAGTGAAGCGCTCGTATTCGTTTTCCATCTCCTGCTTGTCGAGTTCGGCAAGCTCCTCCATATCCTGTACCACCTGTTTCTGCTCCTGCAGATTAAGAAAAAGCCAGGCTGCTGCGCCAACAAGTGCCAAAATTACTACTATCAGAGGTATTAAAATCTTCTTGTTCATATTGCAATAAATAATTTTTCGGCTGCAAATTTAGATTATTTCTACGAAATAACAAAAGAAAATGCGGCACAAAACATTTAAGCAACATTAAAATAAAGAAATTTTGCGACTTTTCGACCAATTTTTACAGTTTATGACACAAATATTTGGAACTTATAAATAAAAAATGTATATTTGCCACAGAAATTTAGAACAATCTGTATGGCGAAGGAAAACTTTCTATCTAAGGTATTCCATCTGTATTATGATGGTTTTCGCTCGATGACACTAGGCAAGACGCTGTGGGTCATCATACTGATAAAATTGTTCATTATCTTCGTGGTACTCAAGTTGTTTTTCTTCCCAAACTTCCTGAAGCAACATGCCGATGGCGATGAGCCATCGTATGTGGCCAAGCAACTGCTGGAGGAGGTTGAACATTAAACATTTAACATTAAACATTAAAGATTAAACATTAAAGATTAAACATTAAACATTTTTATATCTATGCTACAAAACCTAATTCTAAACATCGATGCCGGAACGATCGACTGGTCGAGAGCGCAATTTGCTCTGACGGCAATCTATCACTGGCTCTTTGTGCCCCTGACGCTAGGACTAGCGGTGATAATGGGCATAGCAGAGACCAAGTACTATCGTACTAAAGACGAGTTCTGGAAAGAGACTGCCAAATTCTGGCAGAAGCTGTTCGGAGTGAACTTTGCCATGGGTGTGGCTACGGGTATCATACTTGAGTTTGAGTTTGGTACCAACTGGAGCAACTACTCGTGGTTTGTGGGCGACATTTTCGGAGCGCCACTGGCTGTCGAGGGTATCGTGGCCTTCTTTATGGAGAGCACATTTGTGGCTGTGATGTTCTTCGGATGGAAGAAGGTTTCGGCCGGATTCCACCTTGCATCAACGTGGCTCACAGGACTGGGAGCAACGATATCGGCATGGTGGATACTGGTGGCCAACGCATGGATGCAGTGCCCAGTGGGATGCGAGTTCAACCCCGACACCATGCGCAATGAGATGGTATCGTTTGCCGAGGTGGCTCTGTCGCCATTTGCAGTATCCAAGTTCTGCCACACGGTTACATCGTCGTGGATAATCGGAGCGATATTCTGCATAGGTGTGAGCTGCTGGTATCTGATGAAGAAACGCCACACCAAGCTGGCCATCGAGAGCATAAAGATAGGTGCTGGCGTAGGACTGGTAGCTGCACTGCTGGCAGCTGGCACAGGGCATAAGTCGGGCATGGACGTGGCCGAGGTTCAGCCTATGAAACTGGCTGCGATGGAGGCTCTGTATGACGGTGGAACAGAACAGGGTCTGAAGCTGATTGAGGGCATAGAGGTGCCCTACGGACTGAGTATCATGGCTACCAACGATCCTAAGGGATATGTGCCAGGCATCAACGACCTGGTGAACGGATACACCACTCCCGACGGCAAAACTGAACCTTCGGTAGAAGAGAAGATGGCTCGAGGCAAGAAGGCCATCGAGGCCCTTGCAGCCTATCGCAAAGCCAAGGCCGAAGGTGCCGATGAATCAATTGTCAATTATCAATTGTCAATTATCAATTCTAACATGCAGTACTTTGGCTATGGATACCTGAAGGATAAGACTGACGTGATACCACCAGTAGCAGTAAACTTCTGGGCATTTCGCATAATGGTGGGTGTGGGCTGTCTGTTCATACTGTTCTTTGCCGTAATACTGGCTGTGACATATAAGTGGCCAAAGGCACTGTTTGGCAAGCGTGACATCACTGCCCTGCCCGCTTGGCACTATTGGGTGGCCATCGCACTGATACCACTGGCCTACATCGGATCGGAGTGTGGATGGCTGGTAGCTGAGTTCGGACGACAGCCCTGGACCATCCAGGACATGCTGCCCACATGGGCATCGGTGAGCGATCTGCAGTCGTCGAGCGTGATGATCACGTTCTTCCTCTTCCTCATACTCTTCAGCACTATGCTGGCTGTAGAGATTAACATTCTGCTCAAACAAATAAAGAAAGGACCTGAAGTATGACATACACATTTTTGCAACATTATTGGTGCTTTATAGTATCGCTACTTGGAGCGCTGCTGGTATTTCTATTGTTCGTTCAGGGAGCCAACTCGGTGGCACGTTCGCTAGGTGTGACTGAGGAGGGACGACGACTGGTGTACAACTCGACAGGACGCAAGTGGGAGTTTACGTTTACCACACTGGTAACATTCGGTGGCGCATTCTTTGCATCCTACCCGCTGTTCTACTCCACCTCGTTTGGTGGTGCCTACTGGCTGTGGATGATAATACTGTTTACGTTTGTGCTACAGGCTGTGAGCTATGAGTTCCAAAACAAGATCGGAAATTTCCTAGGCCCGAAGACCTTCCAATTTTTCCTGACACTTAACGGTATTATCGGGCCACTACTGCTGGGTGGTGCTGTGGCTACATTCTTCGAGGGTTCTAACTTCATAGTAGACAAGGCAAACCTGGTAGACGCAGGAGCTATAACCCCAGTGATTTCGCGCTGGGCAAACGCCAGTCACGGACTGGATGCACTACTGAACCCATGGGTACTGGTACTGGGCTTTGCAGTAGTGTTCCTGGCACGTGTGCTGGGTATACTCTACGTTATGAATAATGTGGACGATGAGGATATACGTTCGCGTGGCAGTGTGCGACTGATTGGTGCTGCAGTGCCCTTCCTGGTGCTGTTTGTGGCTTATCTGGTGCACGTGCTGCTCAAGGACGGATATGCATACAATGCTGAGGGTGTGATCTACATGGAGCCATACAAGTATCTGCACAACTTCATGCAGATGTGGTACCTGCTCGTAGTATTACTGATAGGGGTGGTACTGGTGCTGTTTGGCATCGGCAAGACCATTTTTTCAAAGAAGTACGTTTGCGGTATATGGCCTGCAGGCATAGGTACAGTACTGACTGTGCTGGCGCTGCTTCTGAGCTGCGCTTGGAACAACACAGCCTACTACCCATCTACTGCCGACTTGCAGAGTTCGCTCACTATGGCCAACTCATGTTCGAGTGAGTTCACACTGCGCACCATGTTCTATGTATCGCTACTTGTACCATTTGTACTGGCCTACATCATCTACGCCTGGCGCGCTATCGACAAAAAGAAAATCACCAAGGAGGAGCTCCAAGGTGACGACCATGCTTATTGATTAATTGTTTTGACCTACGGATTATACGGATTTTACAGATTATTTATTCCGTAAAAAAAATAAATTCGTATAATCCGTACAATCCGTAGGCAAAAAAAACAAATTATCCGTAGGCAAAATATTATTTAAATAAACTATCAAGATACGTGTAGAACGCAGGATCCTCGCCTACTACGGTGTTGATAATCTTGCCCTGAGGATCGATTACCACCTTGGTGGGGAATCCCTCGATGCCATACTGATCGGCGATGGTCTGCAACTTCTCGTCGGGACAGCGAACCTGCAACCAAGGCAACTGATGCTCACCGACTGCTGCCTTCCACTTGTCCTCAGTGTCGCGACAGTCCACACCCAATATCTCCATTTTGTCCTTGTACTTGGTGTAAGCATCCTTCATGCTGGGAATGCCACGTATGCACCAGATGCACCATGAGCCCCAGAAGTCAAGAACTACATATTTTCCACGCAGGCTAGACAGTTTGGTGGTAGAGCCCTGAAGGTTGGGCAACTCGAAATCGGGTGCCAGGCCCTCAGCCTGAGCCTCATCCACACCAGCCTCGACAGCCTGTGTGTCTTCGGTGGCCTGAGCGGGCTTTGCTTTTCCCGCACATGCGGCCATCAAAGTAACAGCTAGTAAAAGTAAAGTAAGGGTTAAAACTGACTTTTTCATATACGAACCTAATTATTTAATTAATTGTTTATTTACTTATTGTAGCACTCAAAGATGGCGTCGACACGGGCTTTCGACATCTTCTTGGTGAACAGACTTACGATCCAAACCACAGGGAATCCACCCACCATGGCGATAGCGCCACAGTTGATAGGATTGATGGGGTTGCCTGCCAGCATGTTGATGACGGTAAGTCCCACGCCCCATGTGAAACAAGCCCACACACTCTTGGTGGTGATGTTGCGCTGATACAGACCCAGCATGAATGGAGCCAGGAAAGCACCAGCCAGAGCGCCCCACGAGATACCCATAAGCTGGGCGATGAACGTAGGAGGATTGAGTGCGATGAGCAGCGAGATGGCAATGAAGAACATGATGAGAACACGCATAACGACCACCTTACGACGCTCTACCTTCTCGGATACGATATCATTGATCTCGCCGTCCTCTACCTCGCCAGGCAGCGACTTCTTGTCGCGATAGATAAGGTCGAGTGTCATAGTAGAACTAGACGTGAGCACCAGCGATGCGAGTGTTGACATAGATGCAGAGAGCACCAGCAGCACTACCAGCGCGATAAGGATATCGGGCAGTGTAACCAGCATAGATGGCACGATAGAGTCGAATGCCAACTTGCCATTAGGCAGCATAGGAGGTGTGCCAAACAGGCGACCGAAACCACCCAGGAAGTAGCATCCACCAGCCACGATAAAGGCAAACACGGTAGAGATGACGGTACCACGCTTGATGGCACTCTCGTCAGTAATCGAGTAGAACTTGCCCACCATCTGTGGAAGTCCCATAGTGCCAAGCGATGTAAGGATGACCACACCCAGCAGGCCCCAAGGATCGGGACCGAACCAAGATGCGAAACCACCATTAACCATAGGATCGGCATCCGACGGGATGGCAGCCAACTTGTCTACAGCAGCAGTAAGTCCGCCCTGCACGTTGAGCACTGCTACGATGACAGCCACGATACCAAACAGCATGATGATGCCCTGGATAAAGTCGTTCATGGCTGTAGCCTTGTAGCCACCCAGGATGACATAGACAGCTGTGAGTATCGACATGATGACGACACAATACTCGTAAGGAATGCTGAATCCCATCTCGAACAGTCGTGAAATTCCGCTATACACACCAGCGGTATATGGGATAAGGAAAACAAATGCAATGATAGATGCTGCTACACGCAGACCCTGGTCATTAAATCTAGTTCCGAAGAAGTCGGGCATGGTGCGACTCTCGATGTGCTGGGTCATCAACTTGGTGCGACGACCAAGGATAATCCACGCCAGGAGCGAACCAATGATGGCGTTACCAATACCGATCCAGGCTGAAGACAGTCCGTACTTCCATCCGAACTGACCTGCGTAGCCCACAAACACTACTGCCGAGAAATAACTGGTTCCGAAGGCGAACGCTGTGAGCCAAGGACCAACAGCACGACCACCCAACACGAAACCCTCAACACTACTGGCCTGCTTGCGGGTGTAGAGTCCCACCCCAATCATCACTGCCAGGAATATTATCGTAAATACTACCTTGATAATCATTTTAATGTATAATCTTTAATATTTAATGTTTCGCTCGGCTTTGCCGCTTGGCTCAGCCAAGAATGTTTAATGTCTAAAATGCCACCTGCATCTGGGCCTGAACCCAATTATAATCCTTGCCCAGCATATCGCCACACATGCAACGTGTGTACTGCAACTGCATACGGCACTTCTTGTAGAACCAGTACTGCAATCCAATAGTGAGGTTGGTCTGATCCCATCCGTCGACCTTGGTATTGCGGTCGAAGGTCTCGCCGCTAGCCACGATATCGAGTGCATCGACCACTGGGATACATGTGGTAACATAGCCACCTCGGCTTCCTACCTCACCATCCTGTCCGCCCAACCACTCTGCACGTACTGATGCAGGGCGAGCCTCCTTGTATTTGCTGCCTGTGTAGGGCTGAGTCTTATACTCGGCACCCACGCTATAGCGATTGCGCTTATAGTTGTCGCCAACGCTGATTTCAGGGTTCCATGCAGCTGTGCCAACGGCACATCCTGTGCCCAGATAGCCTGATGCTACCACGCGGAATCCGTCGACAGGACGAAACTCGAGCCTTGCGATAAAGTCCTTCTGATTATTCAGGTCCTTACGATTGACACCCTGACCACTCATCAGTGCTAACTCGTAGTGCAGCACTCCCTTGGCCAGATCGCCATACACCTCAAGACCCATGTCGCGACCATAGTTCACGCCATTCAGCGGGTCAGGACCCTCGCCTGCCAGAAAGAGCACGGCCTGCGAATACACATCGACCAACTCCAACTGAGTGGGCGACATAGGGTTCTCCATCGTGTACGAGTGTTTGAACTGTCCCAGACGTACGGTCATCTCGTTGCCCTTGCTCAAGCGGTAGTCGGTATAATACTCCTGAACCACACTCGAGAAGTCGTGCATAAACATAAACGACCATCTGTCGGTAATACGGGCCTTAGCCCACAAAAGGGTACGTTTTAGATTGTAAGCATTCTGAGGTTTGCCATTGGGGTCCTGATAACTCCATCCCCCCTGAGCGTAACCGTTCAGAGTGATACGACTGGTAAAATCCTTGGTCCAGTCGATGTCGTTGCTCTTCTGCTGTGCGTGTGCTACAGAGCATACACCCATAGCCATCGCAACAGCCAGCATTTTCAGTTGTTTGCAAGTTTTACGTTTCATTTTGTCATTTTTGCTATGATAATTTAGTTCCTTGCGTCGGCAAAAGTACTACTTTTCTTTCGATTTGCCAAAAATTTCGGCAGTTTTCTTACGAAATAGCACTAAAAAAGGAGAATCTGTGCGATTCTCCTATCTATTTAGTCTTGGAAATAGACTCGTTTCACTCGATTGCTGATGCCCGTCAGCACCTCGTAAGGTATGGTCTGCAGCACATCGCTCAGTACCGTCACTGGCAGGTTCTCGCCGAATATCTCTACCTGGTCGCCCTCTACGCATGGTATGTCAGTAACATCTATCAGCGCCACATCCATACAGATATTACCCACGTACTCAGCCTTCTGACCGTTTACCAGACAATAGCAGTTGCGATTGCCCAGATGACGGTTCAGTCCATCGGCATATCCGATAGGTATGGCTGCGATGACAGAGTCGCGTGTAAGTTTGCCCTTGCGACTGTAGCCCACGGTATCAGTCTTAGGCACCTGACGCATCTGCAGAATGGTAGTCTTAAGCGTACTAACAGTGTGCAATATGCGGTTGTCGCGAGGATCTACACCATACAGCCCCAGGCCCAATCGGCACATATCCATCTGGCGATCGGGGAAGTGCTCAATACCAGCAGAGTTATCCATGTGGCGCAGAATCTTATGCGAGAATGCGTCCTGGAGTTTCTTGCTACCTATCTCGAAACGCTTGAACTGCAGGGTTGAGAAGTTATCGAAGTCGTCGCTATCAGAGCCTACGAAATGACTGAATACTGAACGTGGGATGACAGCCTGCTGATGTGTAAGGCGATCGATAAGTTCGTCCATATCCTGCTCAGGGTCGAAGCCCAAGCGATGCATACCAGTATCGAGTTTGATGTGTACTGGCCAACCAGTGATACCCTCCTTGCGTGCTGCCTTGATGAGCGCATCGAGCAGGCGGAAACTGTATACCTCGGGCTCAAGATCATAGTCGAACATGGTCTTGAACGCTGTCATCTCTGGGTTCATTATCATGATGTTGGCAGTGATGCCAGCCTTACGCAGTGTCACGCCCTCATCGGCCACAGCCACAGCCAGATAGTCTACACGATGATCCTGCAGCGTCTTAGCGATCTCGACAGCTCCTGCGCCATAGGCATCGGCCTTGATCATGCACACCATCTTAGTTTCGGGTTTCATAAACGAGCGATAGTAGTTCAGGTTCTCTACCACAGCGTTCAGGTTCACCTCAAGTATGGTCTCATGCACCTTCTGCTCCAACTGTTCTGTAATCAGATCGAACCCGAATGGGCGTGCGCCCTTAAGCAATATCAGTTCATCACGCAGTGCAGCAAAAGCCTCGCTGCCCAGGAAGTGATTCGCATCGGCAAAGAACTGCTTGTCGGCTATCTGTATCTTGTCGGCCTGTGCTGTCAACTCAGGACCAATACCAATAAACTTGGTTATGCCGCGCTTTGTGGCCAGATCGCTCACCTGTGCGTAGAGTTCGCTGGCAGATACTCCTGTCTGGAATATGTCGCTGAGGATGAGCGTACGGTTCTTGCCCTCGCGACGACTCATAAAGTCGAGCGCTATGTCGAGCGAGTTAATATCCGAATTATACGAGTCGTTTATCAGTATGCAACCACGCTGTCCTTCCTTCACTTCGAGTCGCATAGCTACAGGCTCCAGTTTGGGCATGCGGTCAGCCAGTTCGCCTGGGGTCAGTCCCAGCTTCAGCGCTACTGCAGCACAGGTGACAGAGTTCTCTATCGAAGCCTCATCGATGAATGGAATCTCGAATGTATTCTCCTCTTCTTTCCATATATAGGTAATGGTGGTAGAGAGGCTTGTCTTTGAGGGTTTGGTGCTCTTAACGAAGAGCGAAGCCTGCTCGTCGCATGTGCTCCACGATATCTTCTCGCCCTTATAGTTCATACGACGGATGCAACGACTCACTATATCATTGTCAGAACAATACACCATAGCCTCGGTGTCGTGCATCAGCTCGAGTTTCTCCATGCACTTCTCCTCCATCGAACGGAAGTTCTCCTGATGTGCAGCACCCAGTGTGGTGAGCACTCCGATAGTAGGTTGGATGATATCGCGCAGAGCCATCATCTCACCTGGCTGCGATATGCCAGCCTCGAAGATTCCCACCTCAGTCTGCTCGTTGAGCAACCATACCGAGAGGGGCACACCTATCTGCGAATTATAACTTCGTGGCGAACGGACGATGCGCTGTGATGGCAGCAACAGCTGATACAGCCACTCCTTGACCATCGTCTTACCGTTTGAACCCGTGATACCTACGATAGGCAGGTCGAACTCGTCGCGATGGCGCTCAGCCAGTCGCTGCAATGCTGCAAGCGTATGTGGTACACGCAAAAAATTAGCTTCGGGATATAGTGTCTCGTAATGCTCGGGCACCTGTTCTACTACAAACTGGCGTACACCTCGATTGTACAAGTCCTGAATGTAGCGGTGACCATCGTTACGTTGAGTTTTCAGGGCAAAAAACAGGGTTTCTTCTGGGAAACAGAGACTACGGCTATCGGTAAGCAGCCAACTAACCTGTCCCTCGCTGTTTCCATATCTTCGCGCACCTATAAGCGTGGTAACTTTTTCAATGCTATATTTCATAATTTCTTTTTTTAGAGTGCAAAGTTAGGGTATTTTTTTTGCAACTCGGCAACTTTTAACATAGTTTTATCCATGAATATACGATATTCTTGCGATTCTGGGTTAAAAGGCTTGTGATTGAGTGCAGCTTTGATGGGTTGCCATTCCTTGATGAATGTCTTTGCCGCATCGCTAAGATACACCTCAGAGAATCTCTGCCAAATGTATTCCACTGCCTGTGCTGAGGGGTGGAGCATATCCTCGGCATAGAATCGGTAATCGCGCAACTCGTCGTTGATAATCTCGTAGGCAGGGAAGTAATTAAGTTGATAATTGACAGTTGATAATTGACAATTATCGATTACCTTTTGCACTGCAAGGAGCAGTGTGGCTTTTGAGAGTTGCGAGCCGTGATAGCCGTATTTGCGATAGCGGATAGGGCTAACGGTGATGACGATACGGATATCAGGATTAAGCTGGCGAAGCAGGTCGATGGATTGCAGCAGATAGTCAGCACACTCGTCTACAGATAGTTCCTTTTCGATGAAGAGCGATTGTGGTCGTTTCTCACAGTTGTCCACTATCTCGTTGGTTTCCTTAAGGATATACACATGATTTGTGCCCAACGTCAAAAAAGCTGTCGACACGGGCTTGTCAATACGTTGTATGGTATGCAGGATTGATGCGGGATTGTACATCACGCCATAGGGATTGACTATGGTGCGGAACTTCTCGTCAGTGAATCGTGCGCCTATCTTATCAGCGAAACACGACCCCACAAAGAGCATCTCCTCGCAAGCCCCAATCCTAAAACCAGGATCATCAACATCAACAACCGTTCTGAACTCCATCCAATGTTTAATGTTTAATGTTTAATGTTTAATGTACATCAGCTTCTACTAATCTGCAAGCCCTTTGTAGAGAGGTCCATATCAACAAATCTTGCGTTCTTTCGTATGCTGTTCTCTGTCAATATCTGCTTGATACGTGCTGCAGCCTCAGGATCCTTAGCTATCATATACAGATAGCCACCACCACCTGCTCCTGGCAGTTTATAGCCCAGGCAGAGATCATCTATCATACTGGTCAGCTTAGCCACATCCTCTGGATTGGTGCCCGAATCGAGCAGCTGATTCTGTGTCCAAGTCTTGCGTACCATCTGTCCCATACGCACAAAGTCGTTCTGCTGGATGGCCTCGTACATGTCGAGTGTATGCTCCTTCATCTGGCGCAGCAATCGCAGCTCACCACCATGATTCAAGAACATTCTGCGAACTATCTCGGCCAGTATGCTCTTGGCCGTACGCGTGATGCCCGTATAATATAATAGGTGGCAAGGACGATATTCAGGCTGTGTCCATAGGTCGGTAGGCAACCAGCGTACCTGTGGATTCTGACAGAATCCCCTACCCGTCTGCAACAGCTTTACGCCACCTAGCACACCACCAAACTGGTCCTGCCATCCACCACCTGTGGTCAGCATCTGTTCCAGCATCAGTGTGCGGTGTCCTATCTCGTTCTTGTCCCAGCCCAGTCCGCAGAAGTCATTCAGCGAACCAAGCACTGTTGCGGCCAGTATGCTGCTTGTGCCCAGTCCGCTACCAGCAGGAATTGCACTTAGCAGCGTTATCTCGATACCAGAACCGAATGCATCCAGCTCGTCCATCAGCAGTCGATTGCCAAAGCCTGCCAGCACAAGTGCAGCCTTAGGTATTGAGAATGGCGAACCTACGTGCATAAAGTCCTTAAGCTGTTCGCTTGTCGCAACCACCTCCATCGCTCCCAGGTCGATGCTACGCAGCACTATTCTAAGTTCACGCGACGGACGTATATATGCCTGCAATGGTGGCTGTCCGTTCAGTTCGATAGCCAGATTGATCACGTTTCCGCCCTCCATCAGACAATATGGTGGTGTGTCAGTCCATCCACCTGCAATGTCGATACGCACAGGCGAACGTCCCCATACTATTTGGTCCTCGGCTACTGACAGCTGTGGTATCACGCGTTTCTCGTCGATATCCAGCAGTCCCTCGCGCAGCAGTCCGAAAGCCTTGTCGCTCTCACCACGGAACATCGCATCGTGTATGCGTGTCATCAGCGGAGCATCATCATCCAATGGTGCAGGCATAGGGATATTCATCTCATCGAACTCCTGCTTGGCATTAGCCAGGTCCAGCTGATAGAACACGCTGTGAGTCCAGTTGCTGGCCAGCGCACTCCAGTTCTGCTTGCGCAGTGCCTTGCGCTGATCAAACAATCGATGCAAGTTTGCCTCAGTACTAATCTCCTCGGCCGAAATAAGTCGAGTGGTCAGGAAGCTGAGTCCGTCGATATCTACCAAATCAGCCAGTCCCGCAATATTACCTATTACAGGGAACTGCTGTTTCTGTTGCTCTGCGCCAGCAAACTTATCATCGATATGATAGCGTCGGATAGCGTATTCCTCATCCCCGATAGGTACCACGTCGAGACACTCGCCTGGAGCCAGATGCAGCTTCCAGTTGTTCTCGGGCACTCCCGTAATTATGTTATCGCGGGTCAGGGTCCATCCCTCGCCCACGTAGCTATTCTCTATCCAGATATTCTCATTGTCCTCGGTAAACTTAAACTTGCACAGCGCATTCTGCACAAAAATGCTTGGGTGCGGCTTGCGGTCGTGATGCATTATCTCGCGCTGATCGTTCACCAGATTCTGTATGCGCAGTGTAGATGATATCATCTCGCGCGACGTGCCGAAGTGATAGAACTCACCACCCTGCAGTGGTACGATGGCCACCTTAAGGTCTAGCAGGTCCTTATCGGGCTTAGACGGGTTTGTGCCCAATGCGCAACCAAACTCAGAGTACATGTCGTACTCCTTCAATTGACAATTGACAGTTGATAATTGACAATTTTCGCCTGCCATTGACTTTTTGGCGAGAATCTCTACAGCTTTGTCGCTCAGCATCCAGATGCCTATATCAGTCAGATAGTAATGATCCTTCTGTATTTCGTTCAGCGTCTCGATACTTGGTTTCTGCAGCATCTGCTTAAGCACTGATGGCGACTTGCGACTGCTCACAAACACACCGTGATTCTTGGCTATCGAAGCGTCGAGCCATAGTCCGTAGCACACCACATCAGCCTCAGGTATAGGCTGTAGTGGTTGCGATGTGCGCACCAGCACGTCGCCACTCACCACCATGGTGTGTATGTTCTCTGGCGCCATCTGCATCATCTGTTCGTACAGAGGCAGTTGCAGACTCAACAGGTCCTGCGACAGTTTCTGTCCGCGCTCCCAACGGAACACGGGTACTGGAGTGAGTATCTTGCCCGATGGGGCGTATGATGGCAGTCGGCGGCTCTGTCCGCCAGCGTGCAGCAGTATGCGCTTTTCGCGTGGCAACCACTCTGAGAGCGATTCGCCATCCTCGGTGGTCATACAGGCCTGAAGCAGCCATGTGGTCCCACCACCACTACCAAGTTTGTGTCCCACAGGATCGTTGGTGCAGAAGTATTCCTCTCTGCTCAGTCCTGTCACATCATGGAAACTGTCCACCAAGTTAGGTGGCAATGAGAGCAGTTTTTTCATTAAACGTTAAACATTAAACATTAAACATTAGCTTTCTTTTTGCGCCAATACATAACACCCATGCCGATTAGCACGAGTAACAGAATGGCGTAAGCTGTATATGCGATAGACTCTGTAACATCCACCGACTTGGGGAAGAAGCTGAGCACTACCTCGTGCTTACCAGGCTTCACGTTGAGTGCACGTAGGATGTAGTCTACACGTCCCAGTTCTGCTGGCTCGCCATCGATAGTGGCTGTCCAACCTGGGTAGTAAACCTCCGAGAATACCACTATTCCACCCTTGCCCGAGTTAACCTCGTAAGTCAACTGGTTGGGCTCGTAGTTCTTTATCGTCACCACGCTGGCAGTGTCCTGTGCCACACCGTCGCCAAGCTGAGCCTTAAACTTCTCGTCGGCCACAGCCTCGTGTCGCAGATCTATCTTGCCCACCTGCAGTATCTCTTCATTGGCATTCTTAGCGTAGCTCACCTTGTCCACAAACCATGCGTTACCCAGTGCGTATGGGTTCTGCAGGGGCACAGTCTGTCCGCCCTGCAGTGGGAAGATAAAGTAGCGTGTGTTCAGCATGTTCAGTACGGGACAGATGCTGTCGCCGTTCACCTGAGTCATATCGCCACCAGCCTCAGCCACAGCCCCCATCAGCTTATGCATCTCGGGACTGATATACTGCTCTATCATCTCCTGATAACGACGCAACTTAGCAGCGTGATAACCACCGATACTCTTATGATAATAAGATGTCTCGTTCTCGTTGAATGTGTTAGATGCCAGGTTCAGCACACGATAGTCGAGTGTCTTGTCGCGCAGTATCAGTTCGTCTGTCTGACTCATCTGCTGTGGAGCCTCACGCTCGCTCTGTGGCACAAACATCTCATCGTTAAGATAGCGCTTGTTTACCTGCCACAGGTCTATCAGGCAGAGCACCAGAATACCTGCTATAGCGTATTCGGCCTTAAGCTTGCGATACTTATAGGCCAACAGCATGGCTGCACCCACCACGATGATCCAGAACGAGCGCCAGCAGTCGGCTGTAAACACTGCCTTACGCATCTCTGTCAGATTGCTGGTCAACGGACCTACATGCTCCTGAGGCAGTTGAGCCAGCGCACGCATCTCGCTCGACGAGATAAAGCTGTCGAAGAACATCGATGGCATCAGTGCAAACAGTGCACAGATACCTGCAGTCAGTCCGAACGAGATATAGAAGAACTTAGCCTTAGTCTTAAGTATCTCAGGCTCGTCGAATATCTTCTTCAGCGCCAGCATAGCCAGCAACGGGATGGTGAACTCAGCGATTACCAGTATAGAGGCCACTGTACGGAACTTAGAGTACATAGGCACATAGTCGAGGAAGAAGTCGGTGAATCCCATAAAGTTACGTCCCCACGACAGCAGTATCGACAAAATGGTAGCTGCCAGCAGTGCCCACTTCATCGGACCCTTCACGATAAATAGTCCCAGTATGAAGAGCATCATCACAAACGCACCCACATATACTGGTCCGCTAGTGCCAGGCTGCTCGCCCCAGTACTGTCCTATCTGCTGATATATAGACTCATAGTTAGGGTCGGCCTTCTCCATCGCAATCTTACTCTCGCTCATGGGTACCGATGCTCCACCCTTGGTGTTTGGCACCAGCAGTGTCCATGTCTCGTCGATGCCATAGCTCCACTGTGTGATGTAGTCGCGCTCCAGACCGCTGTTGGTCTGATTGCCAGAGTTTTTCTTTACTAGTTCGCTCTTACCACGCATCGACTCTTGGCTATACTGCCATGTGTGATATAGGTTACTCAGGTTGATGCACACACCTATGGCTGCACCTGCCATGCATACTACGGTTGCCTTACCAAACCTAGCCAACTCCTTCTTGCGTATAGCCTCTACCAGCCATGCTATCACCATCGCCAGGATGATGAACAGATAGTAGTAGGTCATCTGTACGTGGTTGGCATTAATCTCGAATGCTGTAAAGATGGCAGTGAGCACAAATCCCCACAGGTATTTACCCCTGTAGGCCAGCACCAGTCCGGCTATCATTGGTGGCAGATATGCCAGCGCCCACACCTTCCAGATGTGTCCTGCAGCGATGATGATCAGGAAGTAGGTGCTGAATGCCCATATTATCGAACCCAGTGCAGCCAGATGCTGACGGAAGTCGAATGCACGCAGCAGGATGTAGAATCCCAACAGATATACAAACACATACCACACATTCTCAGGCAAGAACAGATGGTATATCTTGGTCATAGTGGTCAACTTGTCAGTCGACTTATATGCAGGTGCCAACTGGTATGTAGGCATTCCGCCAAACAGCGAGTTAGTCCAACGGCTACGCTCGCCTGTCTTCTCGATATACTGTGCGCACTCCTGTCCTGCGCCTCGTCCTGCCGATGCATCGTGACGGTAAAGTATACGTCCCTCGATATCAGCAGGGAAGAAATAAGCGAAGGCCAGAACGGCAAACAACAACACTGCCAACACATCAGGCAGCCACTTTTTTATTAATGTCATAACTTGCAAGTTTATAAATTTGCCTGCAAAATTAAAAAAAATCTGTATAATCCGTATAATCCGTAGGAAAAAAATGGTATCTTTGCACCAAAATATGGAAGAAACGATAATTACAAGCGTACAAAACGCCAGAATCAAACATGTTGTAGCCCTCCAGCAGAAGTCATCGCTCCGTCGCGAGGAGGGGCTGTTTGTGGTCGAGGGTCAGCGCGAGATAGAGCACTGTAAGGCCTGCGGCTATGAGGTGGTAGAGGAGTACATCCGCGACGTAAACGTAACACCACAGGTTTATGAAAAAATGGCCTATCGAGGCAGCACCGAGGGCCACATCGCCGTGGTGCGATGCCGAGAGCATACATTGTCAATTATCAATTGTCAATTGTCAATTAAGAACAACCCTCTTGTGGTTGTTCTTGAGAGTGTAGAGAAGCCTGGAAACCTTGGGGCCATCCTTCGCTCGGCCGAGGCCGCAGGCATTGATGCGCTGATAGTGTGCGACCCTCTTACCGATATGTACAATCCCAACGTAATCCGTGCCAGCATAGGTGGCGTGTTTTGCGTGCCCACAGCTGTGTGTACATCGCAGGAGTGCATAGCCTTCCTTAAGCAGCATGGAATCAAGATACTCACTGCCCAGTTGCAGGACTCTTACGAGTATTACGACTACGACATGACTCAGGGCACAGCCATCGTGATGGGTACCGAGAGTACAGGACTGACCAATCAGTGGCGTGAGGCTGCCGATGCCCACATCCGCATCCCCATGCTTGGCCGCCTAGACTCGCTCAACGTCAGCGTCAGCGCCGCCATCCTGATGTACGAGGCAGTGCGCCAGCGCTCCTCCATGTCATGTCGAGCGTAGTCGTTATGTCATCTCGAGCGTAGTCGAGAGATCTCATGAGATTTCTTGGACAAGCCAAGCGGCAGAGCCGAGCGCTCCATGCGCTTCGCTTAGTCGAAATGACAATAATGTTTAATGTTTCGCTCGGCTTTCTTGCGTCCCTGCGGTAGCAAGCGATCAGAGATCGAGCGGCCGCTTGGCTCTGCCAAGAATGTTTAATGTTTAATGTTTAATGTTTAATGTTTAATGTTTAATATATGAAGATCGGAATGATTGTAGCGATGGACAAGGAGCTGAAGCAGCTGCGTCCATTATTCCCCGAAGACAAAGTGATTCTGCAGAAGAGCGGTATCGCCACAGTTAATGCCGCCATACAGGCTGTAGAGATGATTCGTCAGTATAAGCCTGATGTAATCATATCAAGTGGTTGTGCAGGTGGTAATGGCGACGATGTAAACCTGCAGGATGTGGTGGTTAGTTCAGAGCTTACCTACCACGATGTATACTGCGGCTCAGCCATCGACGATACTACCGTATACGGTCAGGTGCAGGGCTTGCCCGCCCGCTATCAAGCTGATCCTTATCTGCTTGAGAAGGCTAAGCTTACTGGTGCAAAACCAGGACTGATAGTTACTGGCGACTGGTTCGTTGACTCAAAGGAAAAGATGCGCGAGATCGTAGCCCACTTCCCTGAGGCTAAGGCTGTCGACATGGAGAGTTGTGCCATCGCCCAGGTGTGCCACATCTATAAGGTGCCATTCATCTCGTTCCGCCTTATCAGCGACATCCCTCTACGCGATACCGATGCATCGCAGTACCACAATTTCTGGGACACCGTTGCCGAGAAATCATTCCAAACCACCAAGACTTTCATCGAAAGCCTTTGAAAATGTGAAAATGTAAAAATTAGAAAATGTAAAAATGGAAGTTATACAGAGTTTTACTATTGATCATACGCAGCTTAAGCCGGGCATCTACGTTTCACGTGTGGATAAGGGTTTTACAACTTTCGATCTGCGCATTACCGAGCCCAACAAGGAGCCAGCCGTTGCTCCTGCAGCCATTCATAGCATCGAGCATCTGATGGCTACATGGTTCCGCAACTCGCGTGCTAAGGAGGATGTGGTATATGTAGGTCCGATGGGTTGCCTCACGGGCATGTATATCATCATGACTGGCAATTATACCGTTGAGGACATGCGCCAACTCACCATCGAATGCCTGGAGTGGATTCTCACCCAGAACGAAGTGCCAGCTACACGTCCTGAGGCTTGCGGCAATTACCTGCTGCACGACCTGCCCATGTGCAAATGGGAGTGTGCCCGCTATCTGGATCGCCTTAAAAACGATTTCCACTGCGAGTACACCAAGTTGCAGATCACACTCGACGACGGCAAAGTCTTTGCCGACGCTTAAGCACTACTGCATCAACTCATCAAAGATAGAGAAGATATATCCGGCCTTGTTGCGAGCAGGCACGGGTTCGGATTCTACTATATCGGACACCTTCGACTCGAAGCAGTGTCCGTTTTCGTCGTAATAGTAGCGCATCTCCATCTCCTCGCCCTCAGCATATCCCTGATTATAGATAAATATCACATTCTCGCTACCGGGCTTGGGGTCTAGCAGATACTCCTCGTAAGTCTCGCCATACATCGACTCAGTCTTCTCGCTGATGAAGTAGTAGCGCTGATATGGACTGGGCTGCTGTATCTGCTCGTAATAGCACTTCCATCGGGTTGTTACAGGTGGGTAATCCTCAAGCTTCTGGTCGTGGATGGTTATCTCGATATCGTTCTTAAGTCCACCGTCCTTGTCGTTCTGGGCTATCTTCTGCTTGGCCTTTGCATAGGCAGCACGTATGTCCTTCAGCAGTTTAGCCTTTGGAGTATTAGATGGATAGTGCGCACTAGCAAGTTCGGGATATGGGAGCTCTGTGTTAAGCATCAGATCGAACATCCTGGCATTCTTGCGACCGCTCTCCAGTTCGCTCTTCCAGTCGTTCCACGAGTGACTATCAGGTGTAGCCTCCTGGTCCTGCACCTTGTGTTTCTGCTCTATGCAATTGCCCTGTGCATCGTAGTAGTAGCGTGTCTCTACCTTGAATCCAGCATGCGTCTCAGCCTTCATAAACGCGAACAGCAGATGTCCCTTCACGGGATCGAACAGATACTCGCGATAGTTGGTGTGTCCATCAGCCATCCAGTTTACCGATACGAAGTAGCACACCGCTTTGCCAACCATGCCCTGATCGTTATTGCCACCAACACGGTCGAAGTAGAACTGTGTATCGGTATCCGTCTCAGGAGTATATTCATCACCAAGTGCGCCCATTTCCTTCTGGCGTATGTGCACAGTGTGCGCAGCCTTACCGTCCTGCCCCATTTTGTCAACCTTCTGTTTGGCCTGTGCGTACACTGCTCGGATGTGTTTAATCTGATCAGCTTTAGTCTGTGCGTGCAAAGTCATGCCAACTGCTATGAGACACGCAATGAATAATACCCTTTTCATAATGATTCTGTTCATGATGCTTTAGATTTTCGGCTGCAAGGACGGTGCAAGCCGCGCTCGACCTTTGGTCGCTTTGCTTGCAAAGAATGCAATCAAGTTCACTTGAATTGCTGAGGCGCAGCCCGTTCTCGCACGCTTTTTGCGTGCAAAGATACGAATTAGTTCCGAAACTCGCAACTTTTTACAAAAAAACATCAAAACAGTTGTATCTTTAGAAAATAATTTATATATTTGCCCCCATAAAAACTTAGAACGATAATGAAAAAACAATCTATCTACCTACTGATGCTGACTGCAATCCTGCTTACGGGTTGCACGCAAGAAGCGCCCAAATATATAATAGGTGTATCGCAGTGTACTGTGGATATCTGGCACGATTGGCAGAATGCCGAGATGAAGACAGAGGCCAATTTCCACGAGGGTATAGAGCTGCGATTTGCAGATGCCAACTCCGATTCCGAGGTTCAGAGCAAACAGATAGACAGTCTGGTGGCCAGCGGCATCGATCTGCTGATTGTCACCCCCAACCAGTTTTCGACGTCATCGCCTGCCATCGATCGCGCATATGACAAGGGCATACCCGTCATCGTGTTCGAGCGTAAGACCGAATCGCGTAAGTACACCGCTTTTGTGAGTGCCGACAACTACGAGATGGGACACATGATGGGTGAATACATAGCTTCGCGACTGGGCGGCAAGGGGTCTATCATAGAGATCCAAGGCCCCCAAGGTTCAAAACCTTCCGAGGAGCGCTACAACGGATTCCATGTGGCCATTGCATCCTATCCCGACATCAAGGTTGCAGCCGAGATACAGGGCGACTGGACCGAACAAGCTGCTTATGAGGGTGTAAAGAACTGGGAAGGCGATCTGAACAGCATCGATGCAGTATTCGGCCATAACGACCGTTCTGCTCTTGGTGCCCGTAAAGCCTACGAGGAGCGTGGCGCCCGCATGCCGTTGCTCTGTGGTATCGACGCATTGCCCGGACCTGATGGTGGTATCCAAAAGGTTAGAGATGGTATGCTTGATGCATCGTATATCTATCCTACACGTGGCGACCAACTGATAAAACTCGCCGTAGCCATCCTTGACGGCGAGCATTTTCCCAAGGAGACCATGCTCACCTCAGCTCTCGTAACCCACGACAATGCCTTGGCACTGCAACTGGGTAGCGACGAGGTAGTACGCCTTACACATAACCTGAACGATCTGCAGGCTCTAGCCAACGGGTATACCAAGCAAATAGCCACCCAGCACACCGTCTGGGTGCTGAGCGGCATCTGTGCTGCGCTGCTACTGTTGTCAATAGTGCTAGCAGTCTTGTATTTCAGACGTGCTAGATGATTTGTGCGCCACAGGCAGTTGCTCCTACCGCGCCTAACAAGGCGCTGAGCACTGCCACTACGATCTTTGCGATCGTTCGCCAATTTTTCATTTTCTCCTCCTTTCTTTTTTAGAGATTAAACATTAATCATAGGTCACACCATCGCCGTCATCGCCGCCGGCATTTGTGTTACCACCGCCATTGCTGGTGCCAGAGCCGTTTCCACTGCCATTGCTGGCGCCATTGCTGGTGTTCTGTCCAGTCTGAGGCT
>CACWMK010000038.1 GCA_902761905.1 uncultured Prevotellaceae bacterium | reverse complement strand
ACATTCACTGCACCAGTTGCAAGCACTAGTCCTGAGGGACTGACTGTCGTTGCTACAGGTTCATCTAACACGCAGGTAGCTACCGTCGCTAACGGAGTTATCACTATTGCAGGCGTTGGTGAGACGACTATCACTGTCAGCTTCGCTGGCAACAACAACTACAATGCAGCCACAGCCACTTATACACTTAATGTTGCTGCAGGTACTACAACGGGGATTACGGCTACGGGTTATACTGGTACATACGATGGTCAGGCTCATAGTATTACAGTTTCTGCTCCTGAGGATGCTACCATAAAGTACGGAACAACTGAGGGCACTTATAATCTTGAGACATCTCCTGAATATGGTTACTCGCACAAACTACCAGGCCGTCACCGGTAGTGCTACTGTTGAGATCGCGAAGGCTACACCATCCATCACATTCGATAAGCAGAGTTATTCTGCAACATACGGAGAAGCTTTCACTGCACCTGTTGCAAGTACTAATCCTGAGGGACTGACTGTTACAGCTACAGGGTCATCTAATACACAAGTAGCCAATGTCGCTAACGGAGTTATCACTATTGCAGGCGTTGGTGAGACGACTATCACTGTCAGCTTCGCAGGCAATAACAACTACAATGCCACTACAGCCACTTATACACTTAACGTTGCTGCTGGTACTACAACGGGGGTTACGGCTACAGGTTATACTGGAACATACGACGGCCAGGCTCACGGTATTACGGTTACTGCTCCTGAGGAGGCTGTCATCAAGTACGGCACCACAGAGGGTAATTATAATCTTGAGACATCACCTGAATACACCGATGCAGGTAACTACACGGTTTACTATCAGGTAACTCGCACTAATTACCAAGACGTTACTGGTAGCGCTATAGTTGAAATTGCTAAGGCTAATCCATCTATCACATTCGAGAAGGAGAGCTACTCAGCAACATTTGGCGAGGCATTCACTGCGCCTGTTGCTAACACTAGTCCTGAGGGACTGACAGTCGTTGCTACAGGTTCATCTAATACTGTAGGTGAGACGACTATCACAGTAAGCTTCGCTGGCAATAACAACTACAATGAAGCTACAGCCACTTATACACTTAACGTTGCTGCAGGTACTACAACAGGTATCACTGCTACAGGTTATACAGGAACATACGATGGTAATGCTCATGGTATAACAGTTGTTGCGCCACAGGATGCAATCATCAAATATGGTACCACAGAGGGAACTTACAATCTTGAAACATCACCAGAATATACCGATGCTGGTAACTACACGGTTTACTATCAGGTAACTCGTACAAACTACCAGGACGTTACTGGTAGTGCAACTATTGAGATCGCAAAGGCAGATCCTTCTATCACATTCGATAAGGAAAGTTATTCTGCAACATTTGGTGAAACATTCACTGCACCAGTTGCAAGCACTAGTCCTGAGGGACTGACTGTCGTTGCTACAGGTTCATCTAATACACAGGTTGCTACTGTTGCTAACGGAGTTATCACTATTGCAGGCGTTGGTGAGACTACTATCACAGTAAGCTTCGCTGGCAATAACAACTACAATGCTGCTACAGCCACATATATAATTAACGTTGCTGCTGGTACTACAACGGGTATTACAGCTACAGGTTATACTGGTACATACGACGGTAATGCATACGGCATTACGGTTACTGCTCCAGAAGGGGCTATAATTAAATATGGTACTACAGAGGGTACTTACAATCTTGAGACTTCACCAGAATATACCGATGCTGGAAGCTACACGGTTTACTATCAGGTAACTCGCACTAATTACCAGGCAGTTACTGGTAGTGCTACTGTTGAGATCGCGAAGGCTACTCCTACGATTACATTCGATAAGCAGAGTTACTCAGCTACATTTGGTGAGACATTCACTGCACCTACACCGACTACAAGTCCGGAGGGACTGACTGTCGTTGCTACAGGTTCATCGAATACGCAGGTAGCCACCGTAGCTAACGGTGCTATCAGTATTATTGGCGTTGGTGAGACGACTATCACTGTCAGCTTTGCTGGCAATAACAACTACAATGCCGCTACTGCGACATACACTCTCAATGTTGCTGCAGGTACTACAACGGGGATCACTGCTACAGGTTATACAGGAACATACGATGGACAGGCTCATGGTATAACAGTTGCTGCTCCACAGGATGCTGTCATCAAATACAGCACCACAGAGGGCACTTATAATCTTGAGACATCACCGGAATATACCGATGCAGGTAACTATACGGTTTACTATCAGGTAACTCGCGCAAACTACCAGGACGTTACTGGTAGCGCTACTGTTGAAATCGCAAAGGCTGATCCTTCTATCACATTCGATAAGGAGAGTTATTCTGCTACATTTGGTGAAACATTCACTGCACCAGTTGCAAGCACTAGTCCAGAGGGACTGACAGTCGTTGCTACAGGTTCATCGAATACGCAGGTAGCCACCGTAGCTAACGGAGTTATCACTATTACAGGCGTTGGTGAGACGACTATCACTGTCAGCTTTGCTGGTAATAACAACTACAATGCTGCTACTGCCACTTATACACTTAACGTTGCTGCTGGTACTACAACGGGTATTACGGCTACAGGTTATACTGGTACATACGATAACCAGGCACATGGTATTACCATTTCTGCTCCTGAGGATGCTGTCATCAAATACAGCACCACAGAGGGAACTTATAATCTCGACGCATCTCCTGAATATACCGATGCAGGTAACTACACGGTTTACTATCAGGTAACTCGCACAAACTACCAGGACGTTACTGGTAGCGCAACTATTGAGATCGCAAAGGCAGATCCTTCTATCACATTCGATAAGCAGAGTTATTCTGCCACTTACGGCGAAGCATTCACTGCACCTACTCCAACTACTAGTCCGGAGGGACTGACTGTTACTACTACAAGTTCATCTAATACGCAGGTTGCAACTGTCGCTAACGGTGCAATCAGCATCATTGGCGTAGGTGAAACGACTATCACTGTCAGCTTCGCTGGTAATAACAACTACAATGCAGCCACAGCCACTTATACTCTCAATGTTGCTGCTGGTACGACAACAGGTGTTACGGCTACAGGTTATACTGGTACATACGACGGCCAGGCACATGGTATAAATGTTACTGCTCCTGAGGGGGCTACCATCAAGTACGGCACCAAAGAAGGTACTTACGATCTTGATACTTCACCAGAATATACTGATGCTGGAAACTACACGGTTTACTATCAGGTTACTCGTACAAACTACCAGGACGTTGTTGGTAGTGCTACTATTGAGATCGCAAAGGCAGATCCATCCATCACATTCGACAAGCAGAGCTATTCTGCTATATTTGGTGAAACATTCACTGCGCCTGTTGCTAGCACTAGTCCTGAGGGACTGACTGTCGTTGCTACAGGTTCATCTAATACACAGGTTGCTACTGTCTCCGACGGAGCAATCAGTATCATTGGCGTTGGTGAGACGACTATCACTGTCAGCTTCGCTGGCAACAACAACTACAATGCCGCTACTGCCACTTATACACTTAACGTTGCTGCAGGTACTACAACTGGTATCACAGCTACAGGTTATACTGGTACATACGATGGTAATGCACACGGTATTACAGTTTCTGCGCCACAGGATGCAATCATCAAATATGGTACCACAGAGGGTACTTATAATCTTGAGACATCACCTGAATACACCGATGCAGGTAACTACACGGTTTACTATCAGGTAACTCGCACCAACTACCAGGACGTTACTGGTAGTGCTACAGTTGAGATTGCTAAGGCTGATCCTTCTATCACATTCGATAAGGAGAATTATTCTGCAACATTTGGTGAAACATTCAATGCACCTGTTGCTAGCACTAGTCCTGAGGGCCTGACTGTCGTTGCTACAGGTTCATCAAATATGCAGGTTGCTACTGTCGCTAACGGAGTTATTACAATTGCTGGCGTTGGTGAGACTACAATCACAGTAAGCTTCGCTGGCAACAACAACTACAATGCCGCTACTGCCACTTATATACTTAACGTTGCCGCTGGTACTACAACTGGCATCACAGCTACTGGTTATACTGGTACATACGATGGCCAGGCACACGGTATAAATGTTACTGCTCCTGAGGGGGCTACCATCAAGTACGGCACCACAGAGGGAACTTACAATCTCGACGCATCACCGGAATATACTGATGCAGGCAACTACACGGTTTACTATCAGGTAACTCGCACCAACTACCAGGACGTTACTGGTAGTGCTACTATTGAAATCGCAAAGGCTGATCCTACGATTACATTCGACAAGGAGATTTACTCTGCTACTTACGGAGAAACTTTCACTGCACCTGTTGCTAGCACTAGTCCTGAGGGACTGACCGTTACTGCTACAGGTTCATCGAATACGCAGGTAGCCACCGTAGCTAACGGAGTTATCAGTATTATTGGCGTTGGTGAAACTACAATTACTGTCAGCTTTGCTGGTAATAACAACTACAATGCTGCTACTGCCACTTATACACTTAACGTTGCAGCAGGAACGACTACTGAAGTCATAGCTACCGGATACACTGGAATATACGACGGTCTAGCTCATGGTATAACAGTTGCTGCTCCACAGGATGCTGTCATCAAGTATAGCACTACAGAGGGTAATTACAATCTTGAGACGTCACCTGAATACTCCGATGCAGGTAACTACATAGTATACTATCAGGTAACACGTACAAACTACCAGACCGTTACCGGTAGTGCTTCTGTTGAGATTGCGAAGGCTGAGGCATCTATCACATTCGATAAGGATAGTTACTCAGCGACTTTCGGCAAGGCATTCACTGCACCTACTCCAACTACTACTCCAGAGGGACTGACTATTAAGACTATCAGTTCATCGAACACGCAGGTAGCTACCGTCACTGACGGTGTAATAAAAATAGAAGGCGTAGGCGAGACTACAATCACGGTAAGCTTCGCTGGCAACAACAACTACAATGCCGCTACTGCGACATACACTCTCAATGTTGCTGCAGGAACCATCACAGGTGTTACTGCTAACGGATATACTGTTGTATACGACGGTAAGGCACACGGAATAACAGTTGAGGCTCCAAAGGGCGCTATAATAAAGTATGGTATTAATAAAGGCAAATACAATCTCGATAAGTCGCCTACTTATACCGATGCTGGTACATATTGGATACACTACCAGGTAGAGCAAACGAATTACACCACCATCGCAGATAGTGCTAAGGTTGAGATTACAAAGGCTACTCCTTCGATAACATTCGATAAGGAGCGTTACTCTGTCGCTCTCGACGAAACATTCACTGCACCTACTCCAACTACTAGTCCTGAGGGACTGGAAGTTGTGGCTACTACTTCATCTAATACACAGGTTGCTACCGTCGCTAACGGTGTTATCACAATCGCAGGCGTAGGTGAGACTACAATTACAGTAAGCTTTGCCGGCAACGTCAATTACAAGGCTGCTACGGCCAGCTATGTGCTGACGGTAAAGAAACCTAAAGCTAAGACATATGATCTGTGGATTGGAGGAACACAAGTGACTGAGGACAATGCTGAGGACGTATTTAACCAAGCCGAGGACTCTAAGCAGCCACTATATCTCTACAATGCGAAGAACAACACTCTGATCATCAACAGGGATCAGAGAGGCACCGCCGTAATCGAGAGTAAACTTCCAGAGTTGAAGGTTTACATCATGGATACCTGTATGGTGAAGAGTATCTATTACAGCAACCCTGACAATATAGGAACACTGACATTTACATGTAATGGAAACTACCCAGGAGAACTCATCATCGAGAATGATAATGGTGTGAGCGCAATACAAGGATTCTCAGACGTAAGCTACGAATACAACCTCTCACCAATCTCACCAATCTCACCACAACATACCATCGTTTACGATAAGGGACAGATGATGAAGGAAATAAGAAACGCTGATGGTGAAGTATTGTCGACAACAGTTGCCGATAGCGTTTCGATTGGCATGTACATCGTACCACTTATTAACGGCGAAACAAATACCGTAAACGAAGACGACTACGAAGGTACCGATTTGACGAATCACTCTAACGGAAAACTTATTTTCACTTTCCAGCCCAACAGTGAAAACCCAGATGAAGGTGATGGTATTGACACGGACGAGAATGGTGAGACGGGTATTTTTATCGCAACCACAATGACCGATGAAGCAGCAGGAAACGTTGCAAACAATGTAGAAAACAACGAACTGACGCCTGGTGGAGGACAGTATGCGGAAGATTACGATGGTATCACATTCATGATACCAGCAGGCGAGGGAGTTATAATGATTGACCAGATAGTTGACACTGGCTATGAGTTCCACCTTAGAATCGGAACTGGAGCCCCCGCCACACTAAGTACTGGTGATGAAGGTCGTGTAGAGGCAAAAGTTCCATATAAAGTGGAAGAGCCTACATACTGTTATCTTTATATGGTTGAGGCACCTATGTCTGCCAGAGCTGCAGCACGCAAAGGGCTCGACACCCGAGTAGGAAAGCGTTCTCATGCTCATGGAACCATCTACTCAGTGACAGTATCTCCTAACAAGGTTAAAGCATCCAATACGCCGGCGCAGGCTTCGGGCGGTATTATCCCACCATCTAAGGAACAGGGCGACGAAATTGAGATTGAAGGTATACAGGGAGTGAAGGTGGTGAACACCGTGGATGACAGATGGTTCACTATCGATGGACGACAGATAGACAAGCCTACGCAGAAGGGCTTATATATACACAACAGAAAGAAAGTGGTTGTGAAGTAGACACAATAATCCCCGCCGGGTTGGGCGGGGATTATTTGTTTATTAGAAGTTCCACTTAACAGCAAGTGTGGGATTTACAAAGAAGCTCTTATCATCGTAAGTGTTGTAGATGAAGTTGTTGCTTATCTCAACCTCGCTACCTACGCTGAAGTGATCGGTGATGTTGTACCAGAACTGCGGCTCAGACAGGATAACCAGCTGACCGTTACCATTAGCATTCTCGCCGCGCCAGAAATCTACGAAGCCCGAGAAGGTGCACTTCTTGTTGGCGAAGTTCAGTCCCCAAACACCAGTAAGCTGTACTGAGTTGTAGGCCGATGAGTATTCGTAGCTCTTGAAGAAGCGCTTATACATCAGTTGAACACTCCAGGTCTTTGAGAAGTCAGCATTGTGACCATTGTAGGCACCACCAAGAAGAGCAGCCTGCTGGAATGAGCCGGATTTGTTCAGTCCACCGTCGTACTCTACGTGGGCAGCAAAACCCTTCTTACCGATGTTAAACTCACGAGAGATCTCGGTATAGGCACCCTCAGTAAACTTGTTTGTCATGTCTACATCAACGAAGTAGTACCAAGAACCCCACTGGTCGGCCTTGAACTGCTCGAGAGTAACAGTAACTTTCTGACGACCATCCTCCTGATCGGGATAGATGTTACGACCAAAATCATAATGCACCTGAATGTTCTGTGCACTAACGCCCATAGCTGCTACAGCCATCAGGGCCAAACAAAAAATCTTTTTCATACTAGAATATAATGTTTATAATTTAATGTTTAATCTTTAATGTTTAATCTTTAATGTTTAATGTTTCGCTCGGCTTTGCCGCTTGGCTCCGCCAAGAATCTATCAACCATCAGTCTCGCTGCATTATCGGGGGCTTTCTTGTCGCCCAACGCGCGCGATACTTCTTTATATCCTTCGAGCATACGTTCGCGAGCATCGCCAGCAAGGATCTTTTCCATTTCGCTGCGGATGTTTGTCACTGAGAAATCCTCAAGCAACTCTTTTACTACTTCGCGCCCTGCCACTAGGTTAACAAGCGAAACATATTTTACCTTAAGGAAGTGGCGACGCAGGAAGCCCAGAATACAGGGCATCGGGATTTTGTAGCATACCACCTGAGGTACGCCAAACAAGCAGGTCTCGAGTGTAGCAGTACCGCTGGTAACCAAGGCTGCATGCGACTTTGCAAGCAGTGCATAGGTCTGTCCAAACACGATATCCACCTTTGCGCCCTGCATAAACTGCTTATAGTAATCGGGCTCGATGCCGGGAGCACCAGCCACTACTATCTGGTAATCTTTTTCATAAGGCTTTACAGCCTCGAGCATAGCAGGTAGATTATCCTTAATCTCCTGTTTACGCGAACCGGCCAACAGGGCGATAACCTGCTCCTTCTCTGCCGCCGGCGTCGACTGTAGGAACTCTCTTACCTCATCAGCAGTAGGGTTACCCACATAGTGCATTGGATACTGATGCTTCTTCTCGAAGAAATCCACCTCGAACGGGAGGATGGAATATAGATCATCCACATCGCGCTTGATGTTTTTGATGCGATATTCCTTCCATGCCCATATCTTTGGAGAGATGTAATAATATACAGGAATGTTTGTATGAGTTTTTACATACTCTGCAATCTTAAGATTAAAGCCGGGATAGTCTACCAATATCACACAGTCGGGATTCCACTCTACGATATCCTGCTTGCACATCTTCATATTGCGGAGTATAGTGCGCAAGTGCAACAGCACAGGAATAAAGCCCATATAGGCCAACTCCTTGTAATGGCGCACACGGGTCCCGCCGACAGCCGTCATCATATCGCCGCCAAAGAATCGAAAATCCGCTTCAGCGTCAATTTCTTTCAACGACTGCATCAGGTGCGATGCATGAAGATCGCCAGAGGCTTCGCCAACTATCAGGTAATACTTCATAGATTCCAGCTCTTAATCTGGTCCATAGCCTCGTAGGCTGTTACATCGATAGTGGTAGGAGTGATGGCTACGTAACCGTTTTCCAGAGCCCACTTGTCGGTATCATCGGCTTCGGGTTCATCGTTGCGATAGTGACCTATCATCCACCAGTAGTCGTATCCACGGGAGTGATGATGTTTCTCGGTCTCGTTGTACCATGTGCCATACGCCATTCGGCAGACCTTCACACCGGCATAATCACCACCTTTTGGGAAGTTGATATTAAGACACACTCCTTTAGGCAATCCCTCGGCCAGCACACGGCTGGTCATCTCTCTCACATAGCGCCTCATCGGTTCAAAATCAGCATCGGGATCCATATCGCACAGCGAGAAGGCCAGCGAGGGGATATACTTGAGACAACCCTCCATAGTCACACCCATAGTGCCGCTGTAGTGAGTATTAACCGATGCATTGTCGCCGTGATTGATTCCGCCAATCACCATATCAGGACGACGCTGGCAGATATTGGCCAGCGCCATTTTTACACAATCAACCGGAGTGCCGTTGCAACTCCATATCTCTACCCCATCCTCTTTGTGCTGCAGAGTCAGTCGCATAGGGGTTCCGGCCGAGAAGGCACACGAGAATCCGCTGCGTGCATCGTCGGGAGCACACACTATGATGTCGGCCATATCCTTCAGCATATCTACCAGACAGTTCATGCCCTTGGCCTGATAGCCGTCATCATTGGAAATGAGCAGTAAAGGTCGTTTAATTTCCATAAAATATCAAAGATTTGCGTGCAAAAGTACGAAAAAAGGTTTAAATAGAGCGGTTTCTCGGCAGAAATGTGTAACTTTGTGGCCAAATTTCTTATTTTTATCAAGATAGAATCGAATAAAATGGGTAAGATTATTGCATTAGCAAACCAAAAAGGCGGTGTGGGTAAGACCACTACAACCATCAACCTGGCAGCTTCGCTGGCTACGCTGGAGAAGACTGTCCTCGTAGTCGACGCCGACCCTCAGGCAAACGCATCGAGCGGTTTGGGCGTTGATATCAAGGAGGTAGACTGTTCGCTATACGAATGTATCATCAATCAGGCCGATGTACATGAGGCTGTGTACACTACCGACATCGAGGGTCTGGACATTGTGCCCAGCCATATCGACTTGGTAGGTGCCGAGATAGAGATGCTGAATCTGGGCGAGCGAGAGAGAGTGCTTAAGAATATGCTAGAGCCTATCCGCAACGAGTACGACTTCATTCTTATCGACTGCTCGCCATCGCTGGGGCTCATCACCGTTAACGCTCTTACTGCAGCCGACTCTGTAATCATCCCTGTGCAGTGTGAGTACTTTGCACTGGAGGGTATCAGCAAACTGCTGAACACTATCAAGATTATCAAGAGCAAGTTGAACCCAGCCCTCGAGATCGAGGGATTCCTGCTGACGATGTATGACAGTCGTCTGCGCCTGGCCAACCAGATATACGACGAGGTAAAGCGCCACTTCCAGGAACTGGTGTTCAAGACCGTAATACAGCGAAACGTAAAACTGTCAGAGGCTCCAAGTCACGGACTGCCCGCCATCCTGTATGATGCAGAATCTACAGGAGCAAAGAACCACTTGGCTCTGGCACAGGAAATCATATACAAGAACAAGATATAATTATGGCCGTCAAGAAGAAATACGATAAGAATGTCCTGGGAAGAGGACTTGACAACATCGGTACGGGCAGAGGCCTCGGACTGGATGCACTCATCAACACCAACGACATCAGAACAAAAGGTACAGCCAACCTGCTGATGCTACCGATAGACCAGATAGAACCTAATCCTGACCAGCCTCGTCGTGAGTTCGACGAGAGTGCGATGAAGGAGTTGGCCGTAAGCATTCGCGAGATTGGCGTGATCGTGCCTATCACCGTAAGAAAGATCGAGGGCAACGAGCGTTATCAGATCATCGCCGGTGAGCGCCGTTGGAGAGCATCCAACATGGCCGGCATCAAGGAACTGCCTGCATATATCATGGCCACAGGCGATGAGCACGTGATGGAGATGGCCCTGGCCGAGAACATACAGCGTGAAGACCTGAACGCTATCGAGATTGCACTCGCCTATCAGCGACTGGCCGAGACTACCGGTATGACTCAGGAGAGAATGTCGGAGCGACTGGGCAAGAGCCGTGCATCGATAACCAACTATATGCGACTGCTCAAGTTGCCCGCACAGATACAGATGGCACTGAAGAACCGCGACATCGATATGGGCCACGCCCGTGCACTGCTGTCGCTCGACAGTCCTTCGCAGCAGCTCAAGGTGTTTAAGGACGTGCATCGCAACGGCTACTCAGTACGTAAGGTCGAGGAAATGGTGCAGCGTGTAAAGAAGGGCGAGTCTCTGCAGGAGGTAAGAAAACTGATTTCGCCCAACCAGTTACCACTGGAGTACAGCATACTGAGAGACCGTCTGTCGGAACTGTTCAAGACAAAGGTAACAATGACCTGCTCACCCGAGGTAAAGGGTAAGATCAGCATCAACTTCAGCAACGAGGACGAACTGGAGTTTGTAATGCAGGTATTCGACAAAGTGAAGAAAAGTCAGAAATGAGAAGAATAAGTAAACTGTGGATAACGGGCTTGCTTCTGATGGTGGGCAATGGTGCCGCATGGGCACAGGAGCCCCTGGAGAACGACTCGCTGACACAGGTCGTAAATAACGAGATGTCGATATTGATCGACTCCACACGGATTCCTAAGATTCCTGCGAAGGACATGAATCTGTGGCGCCCCGATCCCAAGCGTGCCCTGTGGCTGGCGCTGGTGATTCCGGGCGGCGGACAGATATATAACCGCAAATACTGGAAACTGCCTCTGGTTTACGGAGGATTCCTGGGATGTCTGTACGCCATGAACTGGAACAACACTATGTACAAGGACTATTCGCAGGCATACCTCGACCTGATGGATAATGATCCTGGCACACAGAGTTACAACCAGTTCCTGCATCTTGGTAATACTATTAACGACAGTAACAAAGAGCGTTTTGTGACTCTGTTCAAGAAACGTAAGGACCGCTATCGCCGCTGGCGCGATATGAGTTTCTTTGTGCTGGTAGGCGTATACGCACTTTCGGTTGTCGACGCATACGTGGACGCAGAGTTGTCGGTGTTTGATATATCCAAGGACCTGAGTCTGAAGATAGAACCTACGATTCTCAACGACCACACATCCAACAATCCGCTCAACTCGGCGTCGCTCGGAGTGCAGTGCAGTTTAAACTTTTAGAATATGATTAAGAAGAATAACATAAAAATTTTTAGTTTTGTGTGGATGCTGTTGTTCAGTAGTCCACTTGCCGCACAGACTGTGCTAGACGATCCTGATTATGATGACGATGAGGAGGAAGAGGTCGACTCTCTGTTTGTACCAATAGAGGACGAGATCTCAGTACGTGACAAGCAGGGCAACGAGGAGCTGATCGAGTTCCCCGAGGCTATGACATTCGACCTCGACAGCCTGATGGGGCTCTATATGTCAAAGACATACCTGAGCACCGGCGATTGTAATATGAAGGACGAGAACCCGACATTTACTCCTGAGGAGTATATCGAACGACTTCGCCGTATGCCTACCATCATGGAGATGGGATACAACGAAATCGTACAGCGATTTATCGACCGATACATGGGACGTCTGCGCCACTCTGTCAGTTTCATGCTGGGTGCAGCCAACTTCTATGTGCCCATCTTCGAGGAGGCTCTCGAGGCTTATCAGGTTCCACTCGAACTCAAATATCTGCCCGTCATCGAGAGTGCTCTTAACCCTAAGGCAGTATCACGCGTTGGTGCTACCGGTTTGTGGCAGTTCATGCTGGGCACCGGTAAGCAGTATGGACTTGAGGTAAACTCGCTGGTCGACGAGCGCCGCGACCCTGTTCGTGCCTCGTATGCAGCAGCACGCTATCTCCGCGACCTGTACCGTATCTTCGGCGACTGGAATCTGGTGATTGCAGCTTACAACTGCGGTCCTGGCAATATCAACAAGGCCATCCACCGTTCGGGCGGACTCAAAGACTACTGGCAGTTGTATCCATATCTGCCTGCCGAGACTCGCGGATATGTGCCAGCATTCATCGCTGCCAACTACGCAATGACTTATTACTGCGAACATAACATCTGTCCGATGAGTACCCGTCTGCCGCTGCAGACCGACACTATCGTAGTTGACCGCGATATGCATCTGGAGCAGATTTCGGCAGTGCTCGACCTCGACATCGAGATGTTGCGCTCGCTCAATCCGCAGTATCGTCGTGACATCGTTCCTGGAACTACCAAGAAATACGCCATCCGTCTGCCGATGGCTGATACCGGCCGATTCATCGATATGCAGGACAGCATCTACAGCTATCGTGCTACCGAGCTGCTTACCAAGCGCGCTGTAGTCGATGTGAACGATGATCAGCCTACATTCCGTAGTAAGAAGAGCGTACGTCGCGGACGCACCACAGCACGCAAGTCGCGCAATGCCCGCAGAGGTCGTACCAGCGCCGCTAAGAAACGCAGCACTGCAAAGAGAAGCACCAAGAAAAGCAGTAAGCGTCGTAGAAAATAATTTTTAAAGATGGAAGAAGAGAAGCAATTAACCCAAGAGGAAAGAGATGATCAGATGATCAACGAGGCGTTCGAGGAACTATTGAACGACTACATCTCATCGCGTCATCGCAAGAAAGTAGAACTAATCACAAAGGCCTTCAACTTTGCACGTCAGGCCCACAAGGGTGTTCGCCGTCTTTCGGGCGAGCCATATATCATGCACCCCATCGCTGTGGCCCAGATAGCATGTTCGGAGGTGGGACTAGGTTCTACCAGTATCTGTGCCGCACTGTTACACGATGTGGTAGAGGATACCGACTATACCGTGGAGGACATCGAGAACATCTTCGGTGCCAAGATAGCCCAGATTGTTGACGGTCTGACAAAGATCAGCGGCGGTATCTTCGGCGAACAGGCATCGGCACAGGCTGAGAACTTCAAGAAGTTGCTTCTCACCATGAGCGATGATATCCGCGTGATCATCATCAAGATCTGCGACCGACTACACAACATGCGTACGCTCGAGAGTCAGCCGGCCAACAAGCAGTACAAGATTGCTGGCGAGACATTATATATATATGCACCGCTAGCCAACCGCCTGGGACTGAACAAGATAAAGACAGAGCTGGAGAACCTGAGCTTTAAGTTTGAGCACCCCGACGAGTACAACAACATAGAATCGAAACTTAAGCTGACCCGTGAGGACCGCGATGAGTTGTTCTCGCAGTTCACTTCGCCCATCGAGGCCGCTCTCAACAGCATGGGCATAAAATACGAGATTAAGGAGCGCGTAAAGACACCTTATTCTATATGGAACAAGATGCAGAACAAGCACGTGTCGTTCGAGGAGATCTACGATATCCTGGCCGTTCGTATCATCTTTACGCCCAACAACCGCGACGACGAGGTCAACGAGTGCTTCAAGATTTACGTCGCTATCTCAAAGATATACAAGTCGCACCCCGACCGTCTGCGCGACTGGCTGTCGCAGCCTAAGGCCAACGGCTATCAGGCACTGCACGTCACACTGATGTCGAAGACCGGTCAGTGGATTGAGGTACAGATACGTTCGGACCGTATGGACGAGATAGCCGAGCAGGGATTTGCAGCCCACTGGAAATATAAGGACGGCGTAGAGGAGGAATATACCGAGGACGAGAACGAGCTCAACGAGTGGTTGCGCACCATCAAGGAGATTCTGGACGACCCACAGCCCGATGCTATGGACTTTCTGGATACCATCAAGCTCAACCTGTTTGCCAGCGAGATATTCGTGTTTACGCCTAAAGGCGAGATACGCACTCTGCCAGCTGGCTGTACGGCACTCGACTTTGCATTCTCCATCCACACTTTCTTGGGCAGTCACTGTATCGGAGCTAAGGTAAACCATAAGCTGGTTCCACTGAGCTACAAACTGCAGAGTGGCGACCAGGTGGAGATTCTCACATCTAAGTCGCAGCACGTCAATGCGGGTTGGATCAACTTTGTATCTACCGCAAAGGCAAAGGCTAAGATTCAGGCCATATTGCGCCGCGACAACCGCGAGACACAGCGCGAGGGTGAGGAGATTCTTAATGCATTCCTGAAGAAAAACAATTTCGAGCCTACAACAGCACTCGCTGACAAACTGGCCGAGTATCACGAGTATACTAAGCGCACCGAGTTCTTCCAGGCTCTGGGCGAGAAGATAGTACTGCTGGGCGAGAAGGATATCGACGAGCTGAACGGCAAGAACAAGGAGGAAGACAGCAGTTCTGGCTGGCGTAAGTTCGTGCCATTCGTCGGCGGCAAGAAGAAAAAGGAGGAGTCGCACAAGCAGGAGCTGTTTGTGGTGCCCGACAAGTTCAACCGCAAGAAACCCGTTTACATCAGCGAGGAGAACTTCAAGCAATATAAGTTCATGGGCTGCTGTCACCCCATCCCGGGCGACGATGCATTGGGCTATATCAACAACAAGAATCAGATTGAGATACATAAGCGTGCCTGTCCGGTTGCAGCCAAGCTTAAGACCAGCTACGGTAACCGCATACTCGATATCAAGTGGGATATGCACAAGAAGCTGTACTTCGATGCAACCATCCGTATCAGCGGTATCGACCGTATGGGAATGCTTAATGACATCACTCAGGTCATCTCGTCGCAGATGAGCGTCAACATCCACAAGATTCTCATCACCTGCGAGGAAGGCATATTCGAGGGAACAATCGAGATGCGTGTACACGACCGTGAAAACGTGCGCGCCATCATGGAGAACCTGAAGAATATACAGGACCTGAAGGAGATAAGCGAAATAATGTAACACTACATATAATTGATGAAGAAACTACTGCTATTACTGGCCATTATGGCCGCAACACAAAATGGCTGGGCCGCAAGCAAATACGACAATCCTGATACGATTGTTGTAGCTCGCGACGGTACGGGCGAATTCCGCACTGTCGACGAGGCAATCGAGGTGTGCCGGGCGTTTATGGATTACCATAAAGTGATATTCGTAAAGAACGGGACATATAAGGAGAAACTGATTATCCCTTCGTGGGTACAGAACATCGAGATTTGCGGCGAGGATGCCGAGAAGACCATCATCACCTACGATGATCATGCAAATATCAAAACCGCTGATCGTCCTAAGGGGATGGGTACATTCCGTACCTATACTCTGAAGATTGAGGGCAATGACATCACACTAAAGAACATCACCATCGAGAACAACTCTGCCCGACTGGGACAGGCTGTAGCACTGCATACAGAGGGCGACCGACTGGTGTTTGTGGGTTGTCGTTTCATCGGCCATCAGGACACCGTATATACTGGTGTGGCCGGTACCCGACTCTACTTTAAGGACTGTTACATCTGCGGCACTACCGATTTTATCTTCGGTCCGTCGACAGCATGGTTCGAGGGTTGCACTATCGAGAGTCTTATCAACTCGTACGTTACCGCAGCCTCAACACCTCAGGACCAGGCGTTCGGATATGTGTTCAACAACTGCCGACTTATCGCCAGCGGAGATGCTACTAAGGTTTATCTGGGCCGCCCTTGGCGCGACTACGGCTATACACTGTTTATGAACTGCGAACTGGGCGCACATATCCGTCCCGAAGGATGGCACCACTGGGAAAAGCATCGCGAGCAGACTGCCCGCTACCTGGAATATAACAATCGCGGCGCAGGCTATCAGCCCAAACAGCGCGTAAGTTGGAGTCGCCAACTCACAAAAGCTGAGGCTTCAAAGATTACTCTCAAAACTGTTTTTAACAGAAACGATGGTTGGGAGCCCACAATATAATATAATAAGGTATATAAATATATGAAGAAATTACTATTACTAGTTTTCTCCTGTCTGCTGTCGGCATCTGTTTCGGCTCAGGAGCGTCCGCTGTGGATGCGCTACTGCGCTATCTCGCCTGATGGTAAGACAATCGTGTTTTCTTACAAGGGCGACCTGTTTACTGTGCCCGTGACTGGTGGCGCAGCAAAACAGCTTACCACTAATCCTGCGTACGATTCCAACCCAGTGTGGAGTCCCGACGGCAGCAAGATAGCATTTGCTTCCGACCGCGAGGACTGCACCAACATCTGGATAGTATCAAAGGATGGCGGCGAGCCCAAGCAGATTACCACTAGCAGCCATTTCAAGACAATACTGACGTTCACAGACAACGACCACGTGCTGTTCAGCATGGCCGATATGCCAAGCCGTCAGTCGATTATACCTGGATTATCAAAGTTTCCCCAGATTTATGAGGCAAGCGTAAATGGCGGACGCATACGTATGTACAACGCCCTTCCTATGGCTGATATCAACATCAACCGCAAGACTGGCGACATCCTGTATCACGACATCAAGGGCAGCGAGGATATGTATCGCAAGCACCACAAGTCGCCCGTATGTCGCGACATCTGGATGCTGTCAAAGGGCAAGTACACCAAACTCACCGACTTTGAGGGCGAGGACCGTACTCCTGTATGGACTGCCGACGGCAAGGGTTACTATTACCTGAGCGAGCGCGACGGCAACTTCAACGTATGGTTCCGCAGTCTGGATGGTGCTCAGAATGTACAGATAACTCAGCACAAGACCAATCCTGTGCGATTCCTCACAGCAGCTGCCGACGGTACTCTGTGCTACGGATACGACGGCGAGATCTACACCGTCCGTCAGGGTGGCAAGCCTCAGCGTGTTAACATCAGCATAGTGAGCGACCGCAGCGATCGCGAACTCATACCGGATGTGCTCACTAAGAACGCCACTGAAATCTGTACTTCGCCTAGCGGCAAGGAGGTTGCATTCATCGTTCACGGCGAGGTATACGTTACTTCAGTCGACTACAAGACTACCATCCGTATCACTGATACTCCTGAGATGGAGCGCAACCTCAGCTTCTCGCCTGATGGTCGCAGTATCGCTTACGCATCTGAGCGCGGCGGTTGTTGGAACATCTATCGTGCCAGCATCAAGAACAAGGACGAGAAGCAGTTTGCTTATGCTACCGACATCGTAGAGGAGCAGCTCACCAAGCAGAACCACACCTCGCTCTATCCCCGATTCAGTCCTGATGGCAAGGAGATTGCTTTCTTCGAGGATCGCGGCGCCATCCGTATCATCAACCTTGCTTCTAAGCAGGTTCGTACTGTGATGGACGGTAAGAACCTCTTCTCATATTCTGATGGCGACATCGACTTTGAGTGGAGTCCCGACAGCCGTTGGCTGCTGGCTTCATACTACGGCGACGGAGGTTATCACCACGATGACATCGCACTGATCGATGCATCAGGCAAACAGAAGCCTTACAACCTCACCAACAGTGCCTATGTCGACTTCAAGCCTCATTGGGCTCTAGGCGGTAAGGCAATGCTGTTCAAGAGTAACCGTCGCGGTTATAAGAATCACGGTGGACACGGATATCACAGCGATTTCTTCATCATGTTCTTCGACATCGATGCCTACGAGCGCTTTATGATGAACAAGGAAGAGAAGGCTCTGTATGACGAGGCTCACAAGCCTGCAAAGAAGACTGAAGCCGACGGCGACAAGAAGACAGCCGATAAGAAGTCTGCTGACAAGAATCCAGCAACTGTCGAACCATTGAAGTTCGACCTCGAGAACTGCCGCAACCGCGTGGTTCGTCTTACTGCCAACTCTACCCGTCTGGGCGACGGATTCCTCACGCCAAAGGGTGACACTCTGATTTACGAAGCAGCTTTCGAAGATAGCTACGACCTGTATAAGTACGACCTGCTGGAGGACAAGAACGAACTGCTGCAGAAGGAAGTGGGCCGCGGCGACCTGCAGCCCGACAAGAAGTTCAAGAACCTCTTTGTGCTGAGCAAGGGAGGCATCAAGAAGATTGAGATAGCCAAGGGCAAGCGTACCAACGTAGACTTCGAGGCTCAGTTCAACTATCGTCCTTATGCCGAGCGCAAGCACCTGTTCGAGCACATCTGGCGCCAGGTGGATGATAAGTTCTACCGTGCCGACCTGCACGGAGTTGACTGGGCCGGCTACAAGAAAGTGTATGAGAAGTTCCTGCCATATATCAACAACGAGTACGACTTCCGTGACATGCTGGCCGAGATGCTGGGCGAGCTCAATGCTTCGCACACAGGTGCCCGCTATTACGATCCTGTAAGATACCGCACAGCATCGCTCGGTCTGTTCTATGACGAGAGCTACAAGGGCGACGGACTGAAGATTGCCGAAGTGGTTAAGGGTAGTCCTTTGGCTGTTCGCAACACAGGCGTAAAGACTGGCGACATCATCGAGGCTATCGATGGTACTCCTATCAAGAAAGGCCAGGATTTCTATCCTCTGCTTGCAGGTAAGACAGACAAGTTGACACGTCTCACCATCAACGGAAAGAACATCAATGTTCGTCCTATCTCACTCACAGCCTACAACAACCTGTTGTACGACCGTTGGGTTGAGCGCAACCGCCGCATGGTCGACAGTCTCTCGGGTGGAAAGATTGCCTACGTACACATCTCATCGATGAACGGCGAGAAGTTCCGCAAACTCTATGAGGAGATTCTGAACGAGGACAACCGCGAGCGCGATGCAGTCATCGTAGACGAGCGCCACAACGGTGGCGGCTATCTGCACGACGACCTGTGCCACCTGCTCAACGGCAAGCAGCACTCACACTTCATCGCTCACGGCAAGTATCTCGGTGTTGAGCCATCAGCACAGTGGATCAAGCCATCGTGCGTGGTACTCTGCGAGGACGACTACAGCAATGCCTGTGGATTCCCCCGTCAGTATCAGGACATGAAGATAGGTAAGCTTATCGGTGCTCCTGTAGCCGGTACTTCTACCAGCGTATGGTGGGAGACACTTGTCAACGATATCGTATTCGGTATCCCACAGGTAGGTCGTGTAGATGTTCGTGGCGACTACGGCGAGAACACCCAGCTTAATCCCGATATCGTAGTTTACAACTCTCCCGAGGATTACCTCACCGGTCGCGACCGTCAGTTGGAGCGCGCCGTACAGGAGATGCTGAAGGAAGGCGCTGCCTTCAAGGAGCAGCACAAACACGAGTTTGGAGGACACAAGAAATAAATATTAATCCCCGCCGGTTGGCGGGGATTATTATTTTAAAGCAATTCTAACTGAGCTTTCAGTGCTAGCAGTTCTGTCCGCATGTCAATCAACTCTTCCAGCACATTAGCCTTAGTATCGGCACCCTTACGATTTTTCAACAGAATCTCGCGAGCAGCTGCAATCTTAAATCCGCGCACCTTCACCAGATTGTGTATCAGGCGTATCTGTTCCAGATCCTTCTCCTGATACTGTCGTATCTTAGCCGCTCCTGTGGTCTTCGGTCTCAAGAATGTAAATTCCTGTTCCCAATAGCGCAAAGTGCTCTCGGGCAGGTCGAACATCTCAGACACCTCCTTTATGGAGTAATAAGTCTTCAAATTCCTTTTAAGATTCAGTGCCATATTCTAATTATTTTGCCGCAAAGATAATCTTTTTCCACGAAATCACAAAGCATTTCCGAAAAAATGTGTAACTTTGCACCCCAAATAGTAAAATGTCAAATAGTAAAATTGATAAATAGTCAAGTAAGATGATGACAGCAAACGAGATTCGCGACTCATATAAGAAGTTCTTCGAGTCGAAACAGCACGCTATCGTACCATCAGCTCCTATGGTTATCAAGGACGACCCAACGCTGATGTTTACGAATGCAGGTATGAACCAATGGAAAGATATCATCCTGGGTACACGCGACCCAGAGCCACGCCGTCGAGCGGATACCCAGAAGTGCCTGCGTGTTAGCGGTAAGCACAACGACCTCGAGGAAGTTGGCCACGATACATATCACCACACCATGTTCGAGATGCTCGGTAACTGGAGCTTCGGCGACTACTTCAAGGAGGGCGCCATCGATATGGCTTGGGAGTATCTGGTAGACGTACTTAAGCTGAATCCTGAGGATCTCTACGTAACAGTATTCGAGGGTTCGCCCGAGGAGAACATCCCCCGCGACGACGAGGCTGCCAAGTACTGGGCTAAGCACGTACCCGAGGATCACATCATCAACGGAAATAAGCACGACAACTTCTGGGAGATGGGCGATACAGGTCCATGCGGACCTTGCTCTGAGATTCACGTAGACTCTCGTACTCCCGAGCAGAAGGCTGCCAGCGGTAAGACCGGTCGCGAGCTAGTTAACCAGGACGACCCACAGGTCATCGAGATCTGGAACATCGTGTTCATGCAGTTCAACCGTAAGGCTGACGGTTCACTCGAGCCTCTGTCGATGAACGTTATCGATACCGGTATGGGATTTGAGCGTCTGGTCCGCATGATGCAGGGCAAGCACTCTAACTACGACACCGACGTGTTCCAGCCTATCATCAAGACCGAGCAGCAGATTACCGGACTGAAGTACTATACCTTCGAGGAGGAGACTGAGAATCCTATCAGCAAGGAGCAGGATGATATCAACGTAGCTATGCGCGTTTGCGCCGACCATCTGCGTGCTGTATCATTCTCTATTGCCGACGGTCAGCTGCCTTCGAATGCTAAGGCCGGTTATGTTATCCGCCGAATCCTGCGCCGTGCAGTGCGCTACGCATATACATTCCTCGGACAGAAGGATGGTTTCCTGCATAAGCTCGTTCCAACACTCGTTGCCGAGATGGGCGATGCATTCCCCGAGCTGAAGGCTCAGCAGCAGCTTATCACCAAGGTTATCAAGGAGGAGGAGGATTCATTCCTGCGCACTCTCGAAAAGGGTATCGGTATGCTCAACGATGCTATGGACAAGCTTAAGGCTGAGGGTAAGACCGAGCTGGATGGTGTTCAGGCATTCCGTCTGTTCGACACCTACGGATTCCCTCTCGACCTTACAGAACTTATCTGCCGCGAGAACGGTTTTACCGTCAACGAGGATCAGTTCAATGTTGAGATGCAGAAGCAGAAGGAGCGCGCCCGCAACGCAGCTGCTGTCGAGAACAGCGACTGGGTAGAGCTGGCTCAGGGCGAGCAGCAGTTCGTAGGTTATGACTACACAGAATATGAGTGTCATATCCTGCGCTACCGCAAGGTAACACAGAAGAAGAACGAGTTCTACGAGCTCGTATTCGATAATACCCCATTCTATGGTGAGATGGGTGGACAGGTAGGTGACCAGGGTGTTATCTGCAACGAGGCCGAGACCATCGACATCATCGACTCAAAGCGTGAGAACGGACAGACCGTACATATCGTAAAGCAGTTGCCAAAGGATCCCGCAGCCCAGTTCATGGCCTGTGTTGATACCGACAAGCGCTACGCTTCGGCTGCCAACCACACTGCTACCCACCTGCTCGACTATGCTCTGAAGCAGATTCTGGGTGACCACGTAGAGCAGAAGGGTTCGTTTGTAAGCCCAGACACACTGCGTTTCGACTTCTCACACTTCGAGAAAGTTACCGACGAGCAGCTGCGCGAGGTTGAACGTATGGTCAACGATATGATCCGTCAGGATATCCATATCGACGAGCACCGCGACGTACCATTCGACGAGGCTAAGAAACTCGGTGCTATCGCCCTGTTCGGCGAGAAGTACGGCGACAAGGTTCGTGTAGTCCGCTTCGGTCCCAGCTGCGAGTTCTGTGGTGGTATCCACGCTTCGAGCACAGGTCGCATCGGATTCTTCAAGATCATCTCTGAGAGCAGTGTTGCTGCCGGTATCCGCCGTATCGAGGCCAAGACCGGTAAGGAGTGCGAGGAGCTGCTGTACCAGACCGAGGATATCCTGAAGGCTGTTAAGTCGTTCTTCAACAACGCCAAGGACCTGCAGGGTGTAATCAAGAAGTACATCGAGGAGCACGACTCTATGAAGAAGGAGATCGAGGCATTCCAGGCTCAGGCTGTAGAGCGCGCCGCCAAGCAGTTGGTTGAGAAGGCTCGCGAGGTTAACGGCGTAAAGGTTGTAACAGCCGTACTGCCTATGAATCCTGCAGCTGCTAAGGATCTGGCATTCAAGATTCGCGCTGCCGTCGACAGTTCGCTGCTGTGTGTACTGGGTACTCACGACAACAACAAGCCACAGCTCAGCATCATGATGAGCGACGATATGATAAGCGACCACGGACTGAACGCCGGACAGATGGTTCGCGAGGCCGCTAAGCTCATCCAGGGTGGTGGTGGCGGTCAGCCTCACTTCGCTCAGGCTGGCGGTAAAAACGCCGACGGACTGAGTGCAGCAGTCGACAAAGTATTAGAGTTAGCAAATCTTTAAATATTCCAGTAGGGTTGGCAATTGCCAACCCTATTTAAATTATCTTAATTATTCTTTTATTTCGTCTTTTTTTTATACCTTTGCAGGCAAACTGAAAACCCCGTTAAAGAAAATGGATGACGAAATAAAAGATGTACAAGAGTCGGAACAGCATACCGACTATAAACCAAGCAACCGCTTTGATGCCGCAGCGGTTCACCATCTTAGCGGCATGTACCAGAACTGGTTCCTGGATTACGCCAGCTATGTAATCCTGGAGCGTGCCGTGCCCCATCTGGGCGACGGACTGAAACCCGTGCAGCGACGCATACTCCACTCGATGAAACGAATGGACGACGGCCGCTACAACAAGGTGGCCAACATCGTGGGACATACCATGCAGTTCCACCCTCACGGCGATGCTTCAATCGGCGACGCACTGGTACAGCTGGGACAGAAGGACCTGCTCATCGACACACAGGGTAACTGGGGTAACATACTTACCGGTTCCAGCGCAGCTGCACCACGATATATCGAGGCCCGACTGAGCAAGTTTGCGCTCGATACGGTGTTCAACCCAAAAACTACAGAGTGGAAGATGTCGTACGACGGACGAAACAAGGAGCCGATCACGCTCCCTGTCAAGTTCCCGTTGCTGCTGGCACAGGGTGCCGAGGGTATCGCTGTAGGACTGAGCTCAAAGATACTGCCTCACAACTTCTGCGAGATATGCGACGCAGCTATCAGCTATCTGCACGAGCAACCATTCCAGCTCTATCCCGACTTCCCCACTAGCGGAAGTATCGACGTTTCGAAATACAACGATGGCCAGCGCGGCGGTGTCATCAAAGTGCGCGCCAAGATTGAGAAGATAGACCAGAAGACTCTGGTAATCCGCGAGATTCCTTTCTCAAAGACATCAGAGACTCTGCAGGATTCTATCGTTAAAGCCATCGAAAAGGGTAAGATCAAGGCCCGTAAGGTCGAGGACCTGACTGCCGCCGAGGTTGAGATTCAGGTTCACCTGGCTCCGGGCGTATCAAGCGATAAGACCATCGACGCACTCTATGCCTTTACCGACTGCGAGGTTAGCATCTCGCCTAACTGTTGTGTTATCGAGGACAACAAGCCACAGTTCCTCACAGTGAGCGATGTGCTGCGCCACTCGGTGGACCGCACTAAGGATCTTATCCGTCAGGAACTCGAGATACGCAAGGGCGAACTGCTTGAGCAGCTGCACTTCCAGTCACTGGAGCGCATCTTCATCGAGGAGCGCATCTATAAGGACAAGAAATTCGAACAGGCTCCCAATGTGGATGCTGTTTGCGAGCATATCGACGAACGACTCACACCGTTCTACCCGCAGATGATACGCGAGGTGACAAAGGACGACATACTGAAACTACTCGAAATCAAGATGCAGCGCATCCTGAAGTTCAATAAGGACAAGGCCGACGAACTGATGGCCCGCCTGAAGGCTGAGATCGAGGAGATTGACCGCGACCTGGCCAACCTGACCGAGGTGACAGCCAACTGGTTCCAGTTCCTTAAGGACAAGTACGGCAAGGACCACCCACGCCTCACAGAGATACGCAACTTCGACACTATCGACTCGGCAAAGGTAGCCGAGGCTAACCAGAAGCTGTACATCAACCGCGCCGACGGATTCATCGGTACCGGACTGAAGAAGGACGAGTTTGTGTGCAACTGCTCCGACCTTGACGACGTCATCATCTTCTACAAGGACGGTAAATACAAGATTGTGCGCATAGCCGAGAAGCTGTTTGTGGGCAAGAACATACTGTACGTTAACGTGTTCAAGAAGAACGACTCGCGCACCATCTACAACGCCGTTTACCGCGACGGAAAGAAGGGCGCCTGCTTCATCAAGCGATTCAACGTGACCAGTATGACCCGCGACAAAGAGTACGACCTGACTCAGGGCACCGACGGCAGTCGCGTGATGTACTTCACCGCCAACCCTAACGGCGAGGCCGAGATTATCAAAGTTACACTCGACCCATCGCAGAAGATCAAGAAGATATTCATCGAGAAGGACTTCTCTGAGGTGATGATCAAGGGGCGCGCCTCTAAGGGTAACCTGCTTACCAAATACGCCGTAACCCGCATCGGACTGAAGAGTCACGGACACTCTACACTGGGCGGACGCAAGGTATGGTTCGACCCAGATGTGAACCGTCTGAACTACGACGACCACGGGCGTCTGTTGGGCGAGTTCTATGACGACGACCAGATACTGGTAATCCTGAAGAACGGCGACTACTATCTGAGCAACTTCGACCTGAACAACCACTACGAGGCCAACATACTGCGCATAGAGAAGTATGATGCCGACAAGGTTTGGACAGCAGTGCTCTACGATGCTGACAATCAGGGTTATCCTTATCTTAAGCGATTCCAGATGGACGCCAGCAAGAAGAAGCAGAACTGGCTCTCAGAGAATCCATCATCGCAGCTGTTGCTGCTATCAGATACTCCATACCCTCGCCTGCAGGTAACCTATGGCGGTGTCGATGCATTCCGCGGTAGCGAGGAGATAGATGCCGAGCAGTTTATAGCCGTGAAGGGTTATAAGGCCAAGGGTAAGCGACTGACTACCTATGAGCTGGAGAGTATCGTAGAGCTGGAGCCCACACGATTCCCAGAGGAGACACAGGAAGACAACTCTCAACTCTCAACTCTCAACTCTCAACTTGAAGAAGACCTGGACCCAGATGCCGGCAAGAGCGAGGAGCAGGTACGAGATGAATTGACCGGACAGTTAAACTTATTTGGTGATGAGGACTTTAAGTAAGATAATATGTCTGTGCGCGGCGATGAACATCGCCACCGCACAGGCACAGACATCTGCACATATGGTGGGCGCCGGTCCTACCAAGCTCCTCGACACCTATCTTACGCCCGAGAAATTCAGCGGCACGGGCTTCACCTACCTACATATTAAGGACTATGCCCCCGCCGACAGTCTGCGCCGATGGACTACCACCATCGAGCACGAACTCGATTTCTCGTCGACCAAAGACCGTAGCGGCAACACCAACGATCTGGAAGGCACCTACAATCTGTACTGGGGTCGATACTACAACATGCGCCCCACCCAGAATCTGCGCCTGCAACTGGGTGCTGCAGCAAATGCCAATCTGGGATTTGTGTATAACATGACCAGCAGCAACAATCCTGCCCAGGCCCGCGCTGCCATCAACATCATGCCCAGCGCCAAGGCGGCTTACGACTTTTCATTAGCCCGTCAACGGTTCACAGTCAGCTACGGGCTGATGCTGCCTCTGGTCGGAGTAATGTTCAGTCCCAACTACGGACAGTCGTACTATGAGATATTTGCCAGAGGCAACTACGACCACAACATCGTACCCACCACATTCATCTCGGCACCCACATTCCGTCAGTTGGCTGCCATCGACTGGCACTATAGCGCCCGCTGGGCTCTGCGTATGGCCTATCTGGGCAACTACCAGCAGGCCAAAGTCAATAATCTCAAGTATCACACCTATACCCATCGATTCCTTATCGGAATCGTTAGGAGTCTAGATATTAAGAATTAAGAATTTAGAATTTAGAATTTAGAGTCATGAAATATGTAACAAGCAGAATCAAACAGTGGGCAGGCCAACTGATAGTTGCCACAACACTCTTAATTCTAAATTCTTCACTCTTAATTTCATGTGTCGACGAAGTCGAGCACGAAAACACCCCGCAGGGCAACTTCGAGGCGCTGTGGCAGATAATCGATGAGCACTACTGCTTCTTCGACTATAAAGATGTAGACTGGAACGCTATTTATAATATATATAAGGTACGCGCGAGCGATAATATCAACCGCGAACAGCTTTTTGAGGTGCTGACCGACATGCTTAGTGAACTGCGCGACGGACATGTAAACCTGGCTACAGCGTTCGACTACGGCCGATATTGGCGGTGGCACGAGGACTATCCCAGCAACTTCAGCGACACGCTGCAGCGCCGATACCTGGGCACCGACTACCGCATAGCCGGTGGGATGAAGTACAAAATTTTGGATGATAACATAGGCTATGTGTATTACGGCAGTTTCAACTCGGCTGTAGGCGAGAGCAATCTCGATGAGGTGATATATCACCTGATGTTCTGCCAGGGTATGATACTCGATATCCGAGGCAACGGCGGCGGCAATCTTACCTACGCCGAGAAGCTGGCAGCCCGATTCTGCAACGAGAAGACGCTGGTGGGCTATATGCAGCACAAGACCGGCAAGGGCCACAACGACTTCTCGGCCGAAGAACCGCAGTATATCGAACCAAGCAGCAACATGCGCTGGCAGAAACCTGTGGTACTGCTTACCAACCGCGAAGTTTTCTCGGCAGCCAACGAGTTTACAAAGTTTATGCGGTGCATGCCGCAGGTAACTGTGGTGGGCGACCAGACTGGCGGTGGCAGCGGAATGCCCTTCACTGCTACCCTACCCATCGGTTGGACCGTGCGCTTCTCGGCATGTCCCAGCTACGACCGCAACCATCAGCAGACTGAATTCGGCATTGCCCCCGACTATAATGTGGCAATAACCGACGCTGATTTCACCCGCGGCCGAGATACAATCATAGAGTACGCCCGTACATTACTACATCATAATTAATGTTTTTACCTACGGATTTTACAGATTCTACGAATTATCTCAATAAAAATCAGTAAAATTCGTAAAATCCGTAGGCTATATCAAAAAAAAGTATTATCTTTGCACCCGCAATCTAAAACTGCTCTAAAGAGCGAATTTGCGCCTGTGGCGGAATTGGTAGACGCGCTAGACTTAGGATCTAGTGTTTACGACGTGCAGGTTCGAGTCCTGTCAGGCGCACATTATTACTAATTAAAATTAAATTGAATGCCTTTTAACGACAAATATACCATATTGTTAGTATTTAAGCAGAAATTTGCGTATTTTTGAAAAAAAAACTCAAAATTACTTGGAAGTTTCGGATTAATTTCCTACTTTTGCCTACGATTTATATAAATTAACTTACGATATATCTATTTTATTTATTTGTTTAATTATAATTTTTAGTTCAATGAAAAAGAAAATTATCAATGGTATTCTGATGGTAGCGTTTCTCGTTGCTACCACTACATCATTCGTTTCTTGTAAGGACTACGACGAGGATGTAAAGACTGATTTGACTGCTCAGCTTCAGAAGCTTAATGGTGACTATCTCGCTGCTGACGCTGCTCTGAACAGAGCTATTCTGGCTCAGCTGGCTAACAAGGCTGATAGCGCATCTTTCTGGAACTTCAAGAAGAATGTTGAGGACAACTATGCTACAAAGCAGGAGCTTAAGGACTCACTTGCGAAGTATGCCACAAAGCAGGAGATTAAGGACAACTATGCTACAAAGCAAGAGCTTAAGGACTCACTTGCGAAGTATGCCACATTGGGTTATGTTGATGCAGAAACCCAGAGGATTTGGGCCGCACTTAACAATACAGAGGACGCAAATTCTGTAGCTAGCAAGTTGGCTGCTATCAACGACGCTATCTCTGGCGAAAATGGTATCAACAATCAGATTACTGATATCAACGGCGCTCTTGACGATGTTAATGATCAGCTTGACAGTCTGCAGGACCAGATTGATGATATCATTGACGCTCTGAGCAACATGGTTACTAGCGTAATTGTTAACGCTACATCTACAAACATTCTCGAGAACAGCAAGCTGTTCCCTGGCGTGAACATGCAGTTCCTCGGCGCTATCTATGGCGAGGCTAAGAAGGATGTTACCTTCCCTGACATCGAGGGTGTTGATCCTGTATTCACAGCCGAGCAGGGCGACCTCCTGTACAACAAGGAGCGCGGCGCTGGTAAGGTTTACTTCACTGTTAACCCATCTAACATCGACGAGAGTAAGATTGCCAACCTTACTCTGTCTCTGACCGACAGCAAGAACGGCACAAGCCTGATTACTCTTGGTAAGGCTAAGGCTTCTGATAAGTACCTCGCTTGGGGCACACGTGCTGATGGCGACGTTACTCTGTGGGAGGCTGATGCTACTGCTAATCCTGAGAAGCTTGGTCAGATTGCTCCAGCTGAACTCATTAACCTCAAGCAGGTTGCTGAGCATCTAAAGGATATGGTTAAGGCTGCCAAGAGCGTTGACAAGAGCGCTTCTTCTGTTAAGAATGCTACTAAGGATATTCTGAAGGAGACTTCAGCTCTGATCGCTGACCTCGCTCAGACTAAGCTTCCTGCACTGCCTGCACTCGCACTGAAGGCTCAGTGGAATGACGTTGTTGGCACACGTTCAGTTATCTCTGACTATTCTATCGCAGCTACAAGCTTCAAGCCAGTTGATTTCTACTGGGGTCAGGGTATAGTACCCGAGAGTGCTTCTATCAGCTTCGAAAAGATCGACAAGATTGCTCTTGACATCGTAAACAAGATCAAGGCTCAGGAGCCAGATATGTCTAAGTATATCGTTAATAATGTTGAGAAGATTACTATTGTAGACGGAACAGCATATGCAAGTCTAAATGTTACAATTGAAGATAAGACTGGTACAGCAGAAGGTTGGGTAAACGTTCCTCTTAGCAACATCCAGGGCGATTTCGACAAGGTAGTTGACGATCTGAACGCTAGTCTCGATATGCTGAATGGTGCTATCTCTGACATCCAGAACATCCTGAACAAGACTAACAACGCTCTTGACAACGCTGTTACTCTGGAGAAGAAGGTAACAAACTTCCTGGAGAGCTACATCAACCGCATTATCAGCAGCATCTCTGCTAACGGTCTCTACAAGCTTCTGGAGCCAATGGTGCTGGTTGAGAATGAGAATGGTGGTGTAAACCGCCTCGTTTCAGGTGTTACTCTGAAGGCTGGTAAGGTTACTCTGCTCCCAACAACTGTAACAAACGAGCTGCTTGCTCCTGCATTCAAGAAGTACATCGCTGTTAACGGTGAGGGCGAGGTTCTTACCAATGGCGACGACAACTTCAAGAAGTACGAGATCACACTGGTTCAGGGTAAGAACGTTATCACCTACGCTGCTCTCGACTTCTATGGCAATCAGGTTGTTAAGACTTTCACTGTAACTGCCGAGTAATTAACATTAGTGGATTTAAAAACGTTTTAAACAGAATATGAAAATGAAGAAAGGATGCTGGTAGCTGGTCTTACTGCATCTGCTCAGGAGCAGAAGGGCACGACTGAATACGTCTTCGAGCCACACTGGTATGTACAGGTACAGCCTCTGGGCGTACAGTACACTCTGGGTGAGCGCGATTTCGGTGACCTGTTGTCATACAATGTTCAGGCTACTATTGGCCGTCAGTTCACTAAGCTTTGGGGTGCTCGTCTCGCAGTTAACGCATGGCAGAGCAAGGCCGGTAGCAAGTACGACGGTGTTGGTTATGCTTGGGCTAACAAGGAGTATGGTTGGAAGTGGAACTACATCGCTCCTACTATCGACGGTACACTGAATCTGAGCAACCTCATTGCAGGTTTCAATCCTAACCGTGTATTCAACCTGACAGCTTTCGCTGGTATCGGTCTGAACATCGCTTGGAAGAACGACCAGGCTGCTACAGCTAACGCTCAGATCAAGAATGATCTCGGTTACGTTGACCAGAACGGTAAGCCTCAGCCTCTGGGCACAGAGCCACTCGCTTATCTTTGGGATGGTACTAAGCTTCGCCTGCTCGGCCAGTTCGGTCTGAACGGTGACTTCAAGATCAACGACAAGTGGAGCATCAACGTAGAGGTTGCTGCTAACACTCTGAACGATAAGTACAACTCAAAGAAGGCTAAAAACTGGGATTGGTACTTCAACGCACTCGCTGGTGTTAAGTACAACTTCGGTAAGACCTACTCTACACGTTTCATCCCTGCTCCAGAGCCAGAGATCCGCTACGTAGAGAAGATCGTAGAGAAGATTGTAGAAGTTCCTGCTCCTGCTGCTGCTGAGACAGCTGCTACAGCTGCTGAGCCTCTGCGCCGTGATATCTTCTTCACAATCGGTAAGACTATCATCCGCAAGAGCGAGCAGCAGAAGATTAACGACGTTGTTGAGTACATGAAGGCTAATCCTGAGGCTAAGGTTAACGTAACTGGTTACGCTGACGCTGGTACAGGTAACGACCGCATCAACGATCGTCTGGCCGCTGGTCGTGCTGACGTTGTTGTTAAGGCTCTCAAGAAGGCTGGTATCGCTGCTAGCCGCATCAGCTACGACAGCAAGGGTGCACGTGTTCAGCCATTCGCTGACAACGACAGCAACCGTGTATCTATCGTAATCGCTGAGTAATCTCACAGATTAAGATAAAACCCAAGCCCAGTCCCACAATGGGGCTGGGCTTTTTTCTTAAACTAAAAGGAAGGGATAACCAAAATGAAAAAGATTCTTTTATTCCTCACATCATTCTTACCACTCGCCGCTGCTGCACAGCTTAACGGCGATGGATATTATCGTATCCAGAACAATGCGTCAGAGCGTTACCTGACTCTGAAGGATAACGTGATAAACGGCGAGGTCGATATGTCGACCGCATCAGCCGATGTAAGCAACCTAAGATCTTGGCGTGGTTTTGACCAAGTGGAATCCAACCCTGCCTCTATATTCTATATTATGAATATGGGAGGATATAAATATAACCTGATAGCACAGGGCACCAGCATCTATGATATCACCGGCGGAAGAAAATACATCGACATATACGATCAGGCCAGCGGCTCATACTATCTGTTCGAAGTATCGTCAGGCGGTGTAGCTGGGCATCTTTATGATAGCAATGACAGGGCTGTAAGAGGCAGTGTTACTACTAAAGGCGATAGAGCCTATCAGTTTTGGAGATTACTGCCCGTTACAACAGATGCCAACTACATCGGATTGAAGCCTACTGTTGAGGCTGCTGATGGTTGGTATGGTACCATCTGCGCTTCGTTCCCATTCGAGCTTAACAGTAGCAACGTAACGGTCTACTATGTCGACGGTGTTGGCACAGGTCAGTTCCAGCTCAAGCAGATTGAGGACGAGGTTATACCCGCTACTACCCCAGTGATATTCAAGACCAACAGCAATAATCCTGCAGACAACAAGATTATCCCTGTGTTCGAGGCAACTACAGCTCCAACAGACAACCTGCTAGGTGGTACATACTTCTCAAGCAGGAACCGCAATCACGAGGCATACGTAGAGTTCAACGCAAGTAAAATGCGTGTGCTGGGAGTGGACGCAGACAAGAACCTGATCTTCACTGAAGATGCTACAGGCGCATTGACAGAAAACAATGACATCCCAATGAACACTTGCTGGCTGAACGTACCAAAAGGTCTTTCAGGCGATTTCAAGCTTGTTGATCGCGGTTCATTCACTGCTATAAAAAGCATTGAGACATCCACAAATGGACCCTCTCCAAAAGCCACATACACCCTATCCGGTGTCCGTGTAGACAATTCTAAGACCTTGCAACCTGGAGTATATATCCAAGACGGCAGAAAGGTCGTAATAAATAAGTAAATTAAGGTGCACTCTTTATAGGGTGCACTTTTTTTGATGTACGTACACAAAAACTAATTAAACATTTTTAACTACAGAAAAAGAACAACAATTAATATTTATTTGTATATTTGCCAAAAATATAAAACAAACTGTGATTTATTAACTATAGTATTAATTAAAAACCGAACGACTATGATTAAAAAACTTTTTTTGTGGTCAGTACTACTGATGACAGGATTCGCATTCTATTCGTGCGATGACGTGATTGACAACCCCGCAACAGGGAAACAGGATCCATCTAACCCCAATGCCACTTGGACATATGAGGTAAGTGTAAAATTTGATAATGCCCAAACATATTGGGAAAACGATACTCTTTATAAGTTTGAGGCACCTCAAACGCTATATGTTTTCAACCAGAAATTTGAGCAATTAGGAGCCATCACATGTGATGAGGAGATTGATCAAGACAATTACGCTGCTAATTTTTACAAGTTTGCAGGTACCCTAAAGGGGGCAATTGGTGACACACTGATTATCGCAACAATTGACGATCCAGCAACTTGGTATGCTGAAAAGCAGGATGGAACTATTGCCAACATATTCGAGAATGGTATTCTGGAATTGGGCCAAGCTCCTATTATCGTTACAAATACGAGTACAGGCAAGATTGGAACCCAACATGTAAAGTTGCAGAATAAAACATTTATCATGGGTATGTATATGAATCAGTATGCAACAGGTAAGGAAAAATATATAACGATTACATCAGATGCTATCCGTATTCCTGGAAATACAATGACTATTACATTTGCTGAGAATGTTGACCCGAATGATAAATTCTGGGTTGCATATCCTGTAGAAGAAGGATTCAATAGTGACTATTACTTTAAGACAACAGATGAAGAAGGAGTTGACCTTTTCGCAAAATGGACTAATTATATCTTCAACCCAGGAAATATTAATTGGACCTATGGGATTGATATGTGGCCCAAGACTATTGACTTGAAGAAACATATAGAGCTCTTCGGCAATTGGGTTTATATAGAAGCTGAAGATGCAACAATTACACAATCAGGCGAAGATCCAATTAGTTGCAATGTATATTTCTATGGAGCCAAGAATATAACAATTAAAGATTTGAACATAGAGAATGGCCGAATAGTTTTCTATGGTTTGGGTAATGATCCAACGACAGTAAACGTAGAAGGTAATAATATTATTAATTCTCCCAACTACTATTATGCTATACTCGTTCAGAATAATGTAACATTTAAAGGCAATGGAACTTTGACTGCAACTGGTTATTATTATGGAATCTACATTAGTGGCGGCTATGATCAAGTATATATAGATAATGAAAACGAAGAAGCAATTCCATATGGACTAACAATCGAAGAGGGCGTTACAGTAAAAGCTAAGGCAACTCAACAGGGTGTATTCGTATCATCTATGAAAGGTAACGAGTATTGGTATAAGAAAGATGGCGAATGGATGAGTGGCATATCTGATGAGGAATTTGATAATGCACTTATCGTAAACGGAACTCTAGAGTCTGAAGGTGACAATCAGGGTATCATGAAGTATGGTAAGATTTCGATTGGCGAGACAGGTGTCGTGAAAGCAACTTCAAACAACGCTTGGCAGAAGATTCTTGATTGCAACATTGAAGCAAATGAAGAAACCAACTGGGGCGAAGCTGCACTCGAAACTCTCGTTGCCGACCCGTCTAAGTTCAGCGATGAAATGTCAGAGGACAAGAAGATTCGTACAATCGCAAAGAAGTAATCTCACTACTTACAAATAACTATTCAATAGAGGCAGCCCATCAAGGACTGCCTCTATTAATTTATTACTAATTTGCTAATTTTGAAAACTAACTAGAAAACAATTGCAAACTAACTAGATTACAATCGAAAACTAACTAGAAAAAAATAGGCTAGAAAATAGTCTTTGTAAAGCGGACGCTGAGAACAGGATAAACCTTAACTCCACCAATGAAATCTACCCAATCACCAACCTTACCACTTATGTTCTCTACATCCTTGGTCAGGTTAGTACCATCATGAGTAATCAGGTCGGGAGTGCCGCCCCAGAACATTGCACCAGCATCGAATGATACATGCCAGTCGTCACGGTTCTTTATAAGTCGGCCACCATAACCAAAACCAAGATAAGGCTTAAAGCTGTTAGAACGGGCCTGAACCTTTACCATATTATCCTCAGGATCTGGTTCCATATCATAACGCTCGCCTGTGTCCTTTTTATCGCCTACATGGAATCCCATACGACCGTAGTTGATAATCTTCATGGCATAAGGTCGGGGGATATGCAAATTAATCCCTGGATTCTCGTCAGTTCCATCACCCTCAATATAAATAATAGGCTCGACTTTAACACACTTCTCGTATATCTGATTATACATGCTTACAGCCAGCAGAGAAGTCATAGCCTTAGTAGAGTTCTCGGCCTCGGCAAACTTAGATGGGCCCCAGTAGAAACCGGCAGTGAAGTGCCAATGCTTATTCTTCTTGAACGGGAACACATCAACCATGAACTTAAAATTGTTGAGAGTTGGCTTGCCAAGCATCTCGACCTCGTCATCAACCTGGAAGCCTGTCATCTCCTTCAACATCTTAGAAAGGCGGTCGAAGGTTGACTCAATACGATTGCCGTTGGCATCGTAAGCCTTTGCGGGCTGACCGCCAACCTCTACGGGGAAATAGACGCTCATCTGGAAGTGAGGCGTAAACTCGTAACCGGCACGAAGCTGAACGTAATCACCAAGTTTGCTGGCTACATCGATACCTATACCAGTGGTACCGGCGGTTACCGAAAGGTCAAGGTTACGGAACACACCGCTCTTCTGGCTCTTCAGGCTCTTCTGCGCCAAATTATCGGCCGGATTAACGTCGCAGCTGAGAGAATCGCAACACTGTGCATGAACAGCAGTCATCGTGAAGGATGCGGCTATTGCTAAAAGGTACTTTTTCATTTCTAGAATTTTTTTGTTTATTTCATCATCCAGCGGCCGTCGCGCTCTACCATCGGCACTACTACTTCCTCGGTAGTGGAATCGCCGTAACAGAGCATCAGCAGTACGCTGGTATAGTGGAGTGTGCTATCAGTGAAGGCTCGCGACACGCGTACCTCGCGGATACCACCGCGGCTACTGGTCTGCTGGGCCAGGAACTGGGCGTAGGCATCGTTGAGTTGTGAGCGGTAGTCGTCGGGCAGGTCGTCAGCCATCACACGGCCCTCAAGAAAAAGGTCGTAATCGCCATCAACCAGGTGCTGGTAATAGCCACGGGCGGCCAGCGAAGCAAGTTCTTCGCGTGTGGGGCTGCTGCATGCAGCCCCACACACTATGATTACTAGTATTGCTATATAAGCAAACTTACGCATTACTTCTGACGGATAAATACGTTTATCGGGCTACCAGTGAGTGTCCAGTGCTCGCGAATCTTGTTCTCGAGGAATCGCTTGTAAGGCTCCTTGACGTACTGGGGCAGGTTGGCGTAGAACACAAATGTAGGAATCTGTGTGTCGGGCACCTGTGCCACATATTTGATCTTGATGTACTTACCCTTGATAGATGGTGGTGGGAAAGCCTCGATAAGTGGCAGCATGACCTCGTTGAGCTTTGAGGTACCGATCTTAACCTTACGATTAAGGTATACCTGCTTAGCTGTCTCGAGCACCTTGAAGATGCGCTGCTTGGTGAGAGCCGAGGCAAAGATAATAGGGAAGTCGACAAAAGGAGCCATACGCTTGCGGATGGCATTCTCGAAGGTAGAGATGACTGCCTGCGACTTGTCCTCGACAAGGTCCCACTTGTTGACAACTACCACGAGCGACTTGTTGTTCTTCTGAATGAGCTGGAAGATGTTCATATCCTGAGCCTCGATACCACGTGTGGCGTCGAGCATCAGTATGCAGACATCGCTATTCTCGATGGCACGGATAGAGCGCATCACAGAGTAGAACTCCAGATCCTCGGTAACCTTGTTCTTACGACGGATACCAGCGGTGTCGACCAGATAGAAGTCGAATCCGAACTTATCGTAACGGGTGTAGATAGAATCGCGGGTGGTACCAGCGATGTCAGTCACGATGTTACGCTCCTCGCCTATAAAGGCGTTGATAATGCTTGACTTTCCGGCATTAGGACGGCCTACGACTGCGAAACGGGGGATACCGTCCTCGAGATCGTCCTTAGGTTTCTCGGGCAACATCTCGAGCACCTTGTCGAGCAGGTCGCCTGTGCCGCTACCGGTGGCGGCTGAGATGGGGTATGGATCGCCGAGACCAAGCTTATAGAACTCGTACTGATCGTAGAGGTCCTTGCCGTCGTCGGCCTTGTTGGCTACCAGGATGACAGGGAGCTTGGCGCGGCGCAGAATCATTGCCACGTCCATATCCCATCCGGTAACGCCGTTATTGATATCGCAGAGAAAGAGTACGAGATCGGCCTCCTCGGTGGCTATAATCACCTGCTTGCGAATCTCCTCCTCGAATACATCGTCGCTGTTGACGACCCAGCCGCCAGTGTCGACGACCGAGAACTCGCGACCGTTCCATTCGCACTTGCCATACTGGCGGTCGCGGGTGGTGCCGGCCTCGTTGCTGACAATCGCGTGGCGCGTCTTTGTCAGTCGGTTGAACAGTGTGGACTTACCTACATTAGGGCGTCCTACGATTGCTACTAAATTTCCCATTTATGTTTAATCTAGATTGTATCCAAAATTATTAAGCTCGCGTTCGTTTGAGCGCCAGTCCTTATCTACCTTTACGAATATCTCGAGGAAGATAGGCTTGTCGAAGAACTTTTCGAGCGACTTGCGGGCCTCGGTACTTACCTTCTTGAGGGCTACACCCTGATGGCCTATGATAATACCCTTCTGAGAGTCGCGCTCCACATAGATGATAGCATTGATGTGGATGTGCTTGTCGTCTTCCTTGAATCGCTCTACAGCCACTTCTACACTATATGGAATCTCCTTATCATAGTATAGCAGGATCTTCTCTCGGATAATCTCCGACACGAAGAATCGGGCAGGTTTGTCGGTGAGCTGGTCCTTGTCGAAATAGGCAGGACTCTCAGGAAGCAACTCCTGTATGCGCTTTAGCAGAATATCAACGCCAAACTTGTTACGGGCTGAGATGGGCAGGATCTCGGCCTTAGGTAGGAGTGAGTGCCAGCGTTCAACAATAGCTGCAAGCTGTGTGTTGCCGCCGGTCAACTCGTCGATCTTGTTGATGAGCAGAATGATGGGGGTGTCCATCTTCTGCACTTTCTCCAGGAACTCCATATTCTTCTCGGGGTTCTCTACCACATCGGTTACGTAGAGAAGCACGTCGGCATCCTGCAGGGCCGACTCGGAAAAGGCCAGCATAGACTCCTGGAGTTTATAGTTGGGCTTGAGCACACCCGGGGTATCCGAAAATACTATCTGCATCTCGGGAGTATTAACGATGCCCATAATGCGGTGACGGGTGGTCTGGGCCTTAAAGGTGGCAATTGAAATACGCTCACCAACCAGCTGGTTCATGAGCGTACTTTTGCCTACGTTGGGATTTCCAACAATATTTACGAATCCTGCTTTATGCATTAATTCTCAATTGTCCATTATCCATTGTCAATTACTTACTGCCATCATAGGCCCACTTGTAATAAGAAGCTCCGTGAACGAATCCTGCACCAAAGGCGGTGAAGATCATGTTGTCGCCCTTCTTCAACTTACTCTCGTAATCCCAGATAGCCAGAGGTATCGTAGCAGCACTCGTGTTACCATAGCGCTCGATGTTAACCATCACCTGCTCCATAGGCAACTCAAGACGCTTAGCCACAGCCTCGATGATACGCATGTTAGCCTGATGAGGAACCACCCACTGGATGTTGTCCTTGTTCAGTCCGTTGCGCTCGGCAATGATGGCGCAGTCGTTGCTCATGTTAGTCACTGCATAACGGAATACAGTGCGACCCTCCTGATAGAGGTAGTGCAGACGATGATCGACAGTAAAGTGCGATGGTGGGCAGACTGAACCTCCAGCCTTGAGATGCAGGAACGGAAGTCCCTTACCATCAGTACGGAAGTAAGAGTCCATCACGCCGATGTTCTGTTCCTCGGTAGCCTCGAGCAGAACTGCAGCTGCACCGTCTCCGAAGAGAGGACAGGTCTGACGGTCCTTATAGTCGACAACCGACGACATCTTATCGGCACCGATCACGATGATCTTCTTGTAGCGTCCGCTCTGAATCATCGTGGCTGCCACGTCGAGTGTGTAGAGGAATCCACAGCAGGCACCCCAGAAGTCGAACGCAAATGCATTCTTTAGTCCGAGTTTGCCCAGCACGATTGACGCTGTGGAAGGGAACTTATAATCAGCTGTAGAGGTGGTAACGATGACGGCATCGATAGAGTCGGGATCGACTCCGGTCTTCTGCATCAGCTGCTTGGCTGCCTTACGAGCCATGTAGCTGGTGCCGAGACCTTCCTCCGTAAGAATGTGACGCTCCTTGATACCAACGCGCGTCATTATCCACTCATCGTTGGTGTCGACCATACGAGACAACTCATCGTTGTTCAGAATATAGTCGGGCACATAACCGCCTACACCAGTGATTATCGCATTGATTCTATCCATTACTCAGCTGCTTCCTCAATCTTGATAGCTACCTTACCACGATAGTAACCGCAAGTGGGGCATACAGTGTGATAAACATAATATGCACCACAGTTTGGACATACTGCCAGTGTGGGAGCTACTGCCTTGTCATGAGTACGACGCTTGAGTGTACGAGTCTTTGACTGTCTTCTTTTAGGATGTGCCATAATTCTATAAATTTTTTAATTGTTACATTTTTACTTTTTCACCTTTTCACTCTTTCAATTTCAAGAGCGCTTCCCAGCGGGGGTCGATGGGCTGGGCGGACTCCTCATCGCTGCTTCGGTCAGCTGACAGCTCTTCCAGAGCTTTCGTCATAGCAGGGTTGCACTTGCCAGGTGCATGCACATGCCTGATGGGTATAACCAACGCCACAAACTCATAGATGATCCACGATGTGTCGAGTATTCCTTCGTCCTCGGGCACTACGATGATATCATCTTCCTCTGAGTATTCGCTTCCGAGCTTCACGATCAAGCGGTTGTCGGTTTCTACCGGCTGCTCCATATCGTCGAGACATCGGTCGCACTGTACAATGACTGTGCCCTCGGTGTGGAAATTGAGCTCGAAAAAGCCGGTTGCCTTGCGTATAGACACCGACACGTGCAAAGAACCCCTTTTCACTTCGGCACCGTCAAGAGCGGCGAAGTAGGTATCGTCGAGATCGAAAGCCAAGGATGTATCCTCGCTTACCAGACTCTTCAAATCTATCTTCAACAACTCAAGACTATTCATCATTACACTAGTTAAAGGGCACTAATGTGCCATTTGGGGTGCAAAGTTACAAACTTTTTTTCAATTAAAGAGCGGTTATTTCAATTTTTTATCATTTTAATGCAAATTCGTTGACTTACAGCCGTTTATATTACACAAAATAGGGGTTATTTGTGCAATTCTACGCGAAAAGTAGTGCCTTTTCCTACTTCGGACGACTTAACGAAAATCTTACCCTTATGATAGTCTTCGACTATACGACGGGCGAGCGAGAGTCCTAATCCCCACCCTCGCTGCTTGGTGGTGAAACCCGGAGTAAAGACATTCTTGATATCCTTCTTCTTGATACCCTTGCCGGTATCGCTTACTTCGATAACCACACGACTGTCGTCATCGGTCAGTGTCATGTCAATCCTACCTGTTCCCTCCATCGCATCGACAGCGTTTTTACACAGGTTCTCGATAACCCACTCAAAAAGTGATGCATTCATGTTTACAATGACATCGTGGTCAGGAACACTGCAATTGATTTCGACCTTATTGGACACACGACGTCGCATATAGTCGACTACATGTTCGAGCACCTCGTTCATCGAGCCTTCCTTAGGTTCGGGCAGCGAACCTATCTTTGAGAATCGTTCGGCTATGCGCTCCAGTCGTTTTACGTCCTTATCCATCTCGGGAATAAGGTCGTCGTCGGGATGATTCTCCTTAAGAATCTCGACCCAGGCCATCAGACTGGAGATAGGTGTGCCAAGCTGGTGGGCTGTCTCCTTGGATAATCCCACCCAGACCTTATTCTGTTCGGCCTTCTTTGATGACAGCAATGCAAAGATAGCAACAACTACAAAAATCATTACAACTCCAAGCTGCCAATAAGGGTATTGTGAGAGCCGTTTCAGGAGTACCGACTCGTCGTAGCAAACTATCTGACTACCCACTACAATAGTATCGCCAGCCCTAAGCATACGTTGTGCGATCTGCTGAATATGCAAGGTATCATCGATATTACGATAATCATCTACTCCACCCTTATCATTCATTACAATTACAGGGATAGTTGTATTACCCTGCATCACATCGAGCACCAAAGAGAGATCGGTATTCTCATCGGCATGATTAAGGGCATGAAGAGCCTGAGCCCAGACTTCCATCTTCTTACGTTCCTCGATAGAGAGATCCTTGACCAGAAAATGAGATACCAAAAGAGAGGTAACAGCTATAATCACAGCCGCTATCACCAAGAGAATCTTGGTCTGACGAATTCTATCTGTCCATTGCATACATATATATAAACGAAAAAGCCCCGAGAATATTGTATTCTCGAGGCTCTTCTTTTAAAAAGACGGCGGCTTCCTACTCTCCCGCATTGCATTGCAGTACCATCGGCGCAGGTGGGCT